>CAKSPD010000005.1 GCA_934481385.1 uncultured Oscillospiraceae bacterium | reverse complement strand
GTGCCTCCGGACGGAATCGAACCATCGACACGGGGATTTTCAGTCCCCTGCTCTACCGACTGAGCTACAGAGGCAAAATTTGGCGACCCGGAACGGGTTCGAACCGTCGACCTCTAGCGTGACAGGCTAGCGTTCTAACCAACTGAACTACCGGGCCAAATGGTGGGAACAATAGGACTCGAACCTATGACCCTCTGCTTGTAAGGCAGATGCTCTCCCAGCTGAGCTATGCTCCCATTTATCAACGCTTTATTTGGTTTGTTTTTGTCATCTCTCCTGACGACTATTATATTATATCACAGCTTTTCTGAAATGTCAAGCATTTTTTTGAAAAAAAACAGAATCGATATTATGCACAAGTAAATTATCCATAATATGTATATATTTTGGATATAATATATAAAAATCCGGACAGAAACTGTTTTTTCTGTCCGGAATAATTATTAATCTCTGCTTACTGATGCAATTACTTCTGAAAGAAGATTTGCAGGGAGATGTTCATATCTTACAAAGTTGAGTGAGAAACTTCCCATTCCTCTTGTAGTCTGGCGGAGATACATTGCAAAGTCATGCATTTCTCTGTCCGGAACTTCTGCCTGAATCATAGTAAATCCGTGTGATACAGGTTCCATTCCGAGAACTCTGCCACGTCTTTTATTAAGTTCGCCCATAACATCGCCTGTATTTTCATCAGGAATGATTACTTTAAGCTCTGAGAATGGTTCAAGGAGTACAGGGTCAGCCTGACGCATACCCTCCTTGTATGCTATTGATGCAGCCGTTTTGAATGCCATTTCGGAAGAATCAACAGGGTGATATGAACCGTCAACGAGTATAGCTTTAAGACCTACAACAGGACAGCCGGCAAGTACGCCCTTTTTAATACTTTCTTCAAGTCCTTTCTGAACAGCAGGGAAGTAGTTTTTAGGAACTGCACCGCCGAATACTTTTTCTTCAAATACAAGCGAATCGCTTATGCATGGTTCAAATTCAATCCATACATGACCATACTGACCGTGACCGCCTGACTGTTTCTTGTGTTTGCCCTCAACTTTTACTTTCTTTCTTATAGTTTCCTTGTATGCAATTTTCGGAACTTTAAGAACTATATCAACACCGAACTTTCCTTTGAGTTTAGCAGCTGCGATTTCAAGATGCTGTTCACCAAGACCGCTGAGAATCTGTTCTTTTGTATCCTCATTCTGAATGTAGGAAAGTGTTTTGTCTTCTTCAAGAAGTCTTTGCATACCGGCTGAAATTTTTGCCTCATCGCCCTGTGCGGAAGCATATACAGCCATTGAATAGCATGGAGCAGGGAACATCATTTCGCCGAATTCAATTTTTCTGTCAGCAGAAGTAAGAGTTTCAGCCGTCTTTGCATTTATCTTTATTGCAACAGCAATATCGCCTGCAACAGCGGAATCAACTTCAGTCTGCTTTTTACCGCAGAGATTATAAAGTTTTCCGATTTTTTCAGGATAGCCTGTTGTTGAATTTACTATTTCTGTATTTGCTTTCAGAACACCTGATTCCACTTTTATGAATGACATTTTTCCGACAAACGGGTCAGCAACAGTCTTGAATACGAATGCTGAAAGAGGTGCATTTGCATCGCATGGAATTTCCTTTATTTCATCTTTTGAAACAAATGCCTCTGTCGGATAAATTTCATCTGGGGAGGGGACAAGAAGTTCAAGTTCTTTAAGGAGCATATCTATTCCGGTAAGAGTTGATGCGGAGGTGCATACAACAGGAGTTATAATTCCACGGTTCATTCCGTCATGAATACCGTCAATAAGTTCTTTCTGAGTGAATGATTCGCCCTCGAAAAATTTTTCCATAAGTTCTTCAGATGTTTCAGCAACAGCCTCACTTATTGCAGCTATAAGACCGTCAATACGGTATTCAAGCTTTTCAGATGTTTCAGCATCAGGCATTTCAGTTTCAACAGCGTTGCCGTTTTCATCATACTTATAGGCTTTCATCTCTATAAGATTTATGTATGAAACGATTTCTCTGTTCTGAATTACAGGAACGACAACAGGGCATACAGTAGGGCCGAAAACAGTTTTAAGCTGAGTGAGAACGTTAAAGAAATTAGCGTCCTTGTCGTCTGTCTTTGTAATTACAAACATTTTTGATTTGCCCTGCTTTATGGCTTCATCATAGGCTTTCTGAGTGCCTACCTTTACACCTGATTTTGCAGATACAGTGATTAAAACGCTGTCAGATGCACGGACGCCCTCAATCATTTCTCCTGCAAAATCAAAGAGTCCGGGAGTATCGAGGATATTTATTTTAATGTCATTGTATTCACATGATGCGAGAGCAGTATTAATAGAAATTTTTCTTTTGATTTCTTCGCTGTCATAATCGCATACAGTAGTGCCTTCTGAAGTTTTTCCGAATCTTTCAGATGCACCTGTTTTGAAAAGAATGGCTTCTGCAAGCATAGTTTTGCCTGAGCCGTTGTGACCGGCTAATGCAATATTTCTTATTTTTTCAGTAGTGTAATCTTTCATATGAAAAAATCTCCTTAATAGTATGTAGAGTTTTAATAAGTGAATATATTTGTTTACCTGAACATTGTAGCATTTTTAATATAATTTTTCAATAGATTTATAAAATTTCTATATTAAACACAATAATGATTATATATTTTTGTAGATTATGCACAACGTTTCTGACCGTTCCAGCCATAAATCATGAAAATATATCCTGCAAGCCATACAGCAGTAAATAAAATTAACTGGATAAGCGATGTTCCGTAAAATCTGAAAGTCCGCATTACGATTTCAGAACCTTTCATAGTCAGAAACGCACAGAGAACCGGCAGAAAAATATATTTCAGAACATTTACTCCTGCACCGGTATGCTTTAAAATTTTTATAAGCCTTGAAATGTTGCCTATAACGTTGCTTGCATAGTATGATATGACTATTCCATAAAATCCGAAATGTGGTACAAATATGAGAACAGATGATATTCTTACAGCATATTCAGCTATATAGTTTATTGAAGAAAATCCCTGAAGTCCCAGACCTTTTATAAGAGCCTCAAGAATTATTTCAAGATATATAAAAGGAACGACAGGTGCAATAATGGTAATCATTTTTCCTGCAAGTTCTCCGCCACCCATAAGGATACCTATTTCCTTTCCGAAACGCATCATTACTGCTGATATGGGAATGGAAAACATTAAAGTTCCCTGAATGAGCTTTTTTGTAATGCTTATAATGCGTTCTTTATTGCCTGATGCATTTTCTCTTGCGGATTCCGTAACAACTATACCCGAAAGCGAACAGAGTATTACTGACGGAAAAAACAGAGAGGGGATAACTATTGCCTCAAATATTCCGAACTGACTGAAAGCCTCCCTGAAAGAATTTCCATACTGTTTGAGTGTTATGGGGATAAGTGAATCGTTTGCACTGCTGAGAGCAGAAGTCATACAGCTCCCGAACATTATAGGAAGGGCATAACGGATATATTTTTTAAAACTGATTGATGCTTTTCCTGAATAATGTTTTTCACGTCTGAAAAATATTATAGTAAAATATATCAGTGATGAAAAGTTTCCGCATACAATTCCGGCTGTCATAAGTTCGCAGACCTGTGCATTGCCGGGATTATTCAGAGTAAATACAAGCAGTGCAATTACAGATGATTTAACAACAAATTCAATTATATCTGCTCTTGCAGTAAGGCTGACCTTTCGCATTGCATTGAAATATCCCTTGAAACATGAGGAAAACGCTCCGACCGGAAGTGAAAAGGCTATAAAATACAATGGTTTTTTCATATCGGGAGTACTGAAGAATTTCAGACTTATTCCCTCGCCGAATAAAAACAGTATAACTGCTGTTGATATGCTTAAAGCCGTACACATCATAAATGCATATTTTAAAACTTTATCGGGATTTCCGTCACCTCTGCCACGTTCCTCCGATACAAGCCGGCTCGTACATAAAAAGGCATTTCCGTTTGAAACCATTCCTGCAAGTATCATAAATGAACCTGTCAGCGATACGATTCCCATTGCAGAAGTTCCAAGACGCTTTGTTATTGTCACATTAAGAAGAATTGAAGCCGTATCAAGAATTAACTGCATTATCGTAAGTATTGCCGTATCTTTTATAATTCTGTTCCTGAAAATCATTATCAGCCCTCCGTAATTTTTATACTATATATTTATTACGGATTTTATAATTCAATGACAGAATAAAAAAACGGATAACTTTACATAGAAAGTTATCCGTATATTAAGGAAGGTGAAGAAATCAGTTGAGAACAGCAAAAAGTGCTTTTGCTTTGATTTTTTTAGCCTCGGCAAATGTGATTTCTGAAATAATATAAGATGTTTCACCGTCACATTCAATCTTATTTTCGATATTATAAGCTGACATATCAGTATCAGAATCAGTTCTTACATACCATTTTGCCTTGAAGTTGTCTATTGAATCAATAAAGCTGTCATCAGAAGATGAATCCCATGACTGTGAGAATACTGTAATTTTATGCTTTACGCAGTCAATAACATCTCCGAGAACGGCACTTGCAGTCGGGAACTTTCCTGCACCTCTGCCATAGAAAAGAATTTTATCAAATCCGTTTCCTGTTACAAGGCAGGCATTGAATACATCATCTACATGTGACATAAGATTGCTGTATGGTACGAGCATAGGCATTACAGCAGGCATAATTTTATCGTTTTCGCTTTCCTTTACAGATGCAATAAGCTTTACGGCATATCCGAGAGAATTTGCAGTATCAACATCTTTAAGGCTTACATTTTCAATTCCCTGAGTGTAAACGCTCTTTGGATAAACGTGTTTTCCGAATACAAGTGATGATATAATGCAGATTTTACGGCAGGCATCAAATCCCTTTACATCGGCATCAGGATTTTTTTCAGCGTATCCGAGTTTCTGGGCAAGAGCAAGAGCTTCATCAAAGCTCATTTTATCATTAATCATCTTGTTGAGAATGAAGTTTGTAGTTCCGTTAAGAATACCGGCAACAGCAGTAATCTTGTTTCCGGCGAGGCACTTGTGGAGAGGTCTTATAATCGGAATAGCACCGCCTACGCTTGCTTCAAAGAAGAAATTGCAGTTATGTTCCTTTGCGATTTTAAGAAGAATATCACCTTTTTCAGCAACAAGTTCTTTATTTGAAGTAGCAACGCTTTTTCCTTTTTCGAGGCACTTGCTTACAAAAGTGAAAGCAGGTTCAACACCGCCCATACATTCTGCAACGGCAGTAACTTCATCGTCATTGAGAATTACATTGAAATCCTTAGTGAATTTATCAGCATAAGGGGAATCAGGAAAATCCCTGAGGTCAAGTATATATTTTACGTCCATAGGAGTTCCGGCTTTTTTTTCGATACTCTCCTTGTTTTTATAAAACAGCTCGACAACGCCTGAACCAACGACTCCGTGACCTAAAACAGCAAATTTTGACATAATAAAGTAAATCCTTTCAAGTAATTTTATTTGGCAGACAGAATTTTAATTTCCACAACGCCGTCATCTTCTGAAATTCTGTCCAGTGTTTCAGAATCCAGATTAAGATTTCCCTGAAGTTTCAGTGACATATTTACTGATGCAACACCGTCAACAGGGATATTCTGGTTGACTGTAAGTATATTTGCATTCATTTCGTGAAAAAACGCAATAAGTCTTGACAGAACTCCCGGTTCATCTTTCAGCAGGGCGTATATATTAACAATACGTTCAACAAGCATTTCCTCATATGAAAAAACGCTGTCCTTATATTTGTAATAAGCACTTCTGGATATGCCTATACGTTTGCAGGCAGAGGCAAAGCTTTTTTCACCTTTGTTAGCCATAAGCTTTTTGACCTCCAGAACCTTTCTGAAAACGTCAGGCAGTACAGCAGAATCAACAACAATAAATTTTGAATTGTCATTCATAAAAAAATACACTCTTTTCAGTTCAAGATGTCCGCCTGCGGAATACAATTGTACGTTACCTAATTAATATATCACCTTTTTTATCTTTTGTCAAGTCCCTTTTCTGCGATTTTATCACTGTAAATAAATATTCATCTTGTTTCAGGGATATTTTCGGATTAAATACTTGTAATTAAAAATGAAATGTGCTATAATATAATTTATAAATATAAAATTGAACGGAGTTAGAAAAATGCCTGTTACAGATTTTCTGGAAAAAAATGCCGAAAAATACGGCAATGATATTTGTCTTACTGAAATAAATCCCGATATTCCTGACGGTGCTGAAAGTACATGGAAAGAATATTCACTTATTCAGACAGAGCCTATGGAACAGTATAAGCGTGAAATTACATGGAAACAGTTTGATGATACTGCAAATCGCTTTGCCAATATGCTTATATCAAAAGGAATTAAAAAAGGTGAAAAAGTTGCAATTCTTCTTATGAACTGTCTTGAATGGCTTCCTGTATATTTCGGAATACTCAAGGCGGGAGCAGTTGCCGTTCCGCTTAATTACAGATATACAGCAGATGAAATAAAATACTGTCTTGACCTCTCTGAATCGAGTGCAATAGTATTCGGCAAGGAATTTGTCGGACGTATGGAAGCAATATGTGATATTATACCTGATATACGCCTTAAAATATTTGTAGGCTGTGACTGTCCGACTTTTGCAAAAAGTTATTCAAAGCTTGTTTCAAAATACAGCACAGAACGTCCTGATGTTAAAATTACTGATGATGACGATTCAGCAATATATTTTTCATCAGGTACAACAGGTTTCCCGAAAGCTATTCTTCATAATCATCTGAGCCTTGTTTCAGCCTGCGAAACTGAACAGAATCACCATTCACAGACAAGAGATGACAATTTCCTCTGCATTCCTCCTCTTTATCATACGGGAGCTAAAATGCACTGGTTCGGCAGTCTTATTTCAGGGAGCAGAGCCGTTCTTCTCAGAGGAATAAAACCCGAATGGATTTTAAAAGCTGTTTCAGATGAACAGTGTACAATTGTATGGCTTCTTGTTCCGTGGGCTCAGGATATTCTTGATGCCATTGACAGAGGTGATATAAAGCTTGAAGATTATAAGCTTGACCAGTGGCGACTTATGCATATCGGTGCTCAGCCTGTTCCTCCGAGCCTTATAAAACGCTGGAAAGAAAAGTTCCCGAATCATCAGTATGATACAAACTATGGACTTTCTGAATCAATAGGCCCAGGCTGTGTTCATCTCGGTGTTGAAAATATACATAAAGTCGGAGCAATCGGTGTTGCGGGATATAAATGGCAGGTTAAGGTCTGCGATACTGAAGGAAATGAAGTTCCGCAGGGTGAAGTCGGAGAACTTGCTGTCAAGGGCAGGGGAGTTATGAAATGCTATTACCATGACCCCGAGGCTACTGAATCCGTGCTTCGTGACGGCTGGCTTTTTACAGGAGATATGGCTCGTATTGATGAGGACGGATTTATATATCTTGTTGACAGAAAAAAAGATGTTATAATTTCGGGCGGTGAAAATATATATCCTGTACAGATTGAAGATTTCCTCAGAAGTCATTCGGCTGTAAAGGACGTTGCAGTTATAGGACTTCCTGATGCACGTCTTGGAGAAATTTCATGTGCCATAATCGAAATAAAAGAAGGTTACAGCTGTACTGATGAAGAAATAATGCAGTTCTGTAATTCACTGCCAAGATATAAGCGTCCGAGAAAAATAATATTTGCTGATGTTCCGAGAAATCCGACAGGCAAAATTGAAAAGCCCAGACTCAGAGAAAAATACTGTGGCGGAAGTCTTGTTGAAGCACAGATAAAATAAAATAAAAGGGCGGATTATTTCATTCGCCCTTGAAATTTTTTGAAATTCAGTAAATTATACGGAGGAATTTAAAATGAGAATAAGACATAAACCGTGGGCAAAGCCTGAGCTTGAAGCATGTCCGTTCTGCATACAGAATCCACAGGATTACAAAAATAAATGGAATACTGTTTTTGAGGATAATTCAAAACCTTTATATATTGAACTCGGCTGTGGAAAAGGCGGGTTTATTTCTCAGATTGTTGTGAGTCACCCCGAAGTAAATTTCATTGCTATGGATATAAAAAGTGAAATGCTCGTTCTCGCAAAGCGTAAAATTGAACAGAGCTGTCAGGAAGCCGGAAAAGATACTGACAATATAAAAATATTTATTCAGAATATAGAACAGTTTCAGGAAACTTTCGGAGAAAATGACCATGCAGACAGAATATATATAAATTTCTGTAATCCATGGCCTAAGAAGAAACATAAAAAACGCCGTCTTACTCATACAAGACAGCTTATTAACTATAAAAAAATTCTTCACGGTGAACTTTGGTTCAAGACTGATGATGATGAACTTTTTGAGGAATCATTTGAATATTTTCGTGAGGCAGGATTCAGAATAAAATTCAGTACATGGGATTTGCACAGTGAAAAAAATATTGAAAATTTTGTCACAGAGCATGAAAAGATGTTTACTGATGAGGGTAAAAAAATAAAATTTCTGATTGCAGAACCGGAAAATATCAATCAAATCTGACGGAGTACGGCAAAATGGAAATTGAAAAAAATTCAAAGCACTTTTCATTCGGTGCAGGCTGGGGAATGATTACAGGACTCAGTGATTTTGCAGGCAGAACTGTTGCAAGAGCAAACACAGTGAAATTTGAAATCAATCCGTCCTCAATGAATATGAAACAGAATGTTTTTTTCAGGGGAATGGGCTGTACAACTGCAAGCGGTTCTTCAAAACTTCTGCTTGATTATAAATTGCTTCACCCTGAAGTATACAATGAAATTCTGAATCTTCTTTTTAAAAAGGGATACGGTGCAGAGCTTTCGCATATAAGAATTGAAATCGGTTCAGATGTAAATTCAGTATCAGGAACAGAATCTTCAGTTATGCGTTATGAGGACGGTGAAAACAATGTTCTCAACAGCTCAGGATTTATTTTTGCCTCAGATGCACTGAAAGTAAATCCGGAAATAACAATTGAACTTATGCACTGCGGAGAACCTTTCTGGGTAAAGAATGCTTTTTCCGAAAGTAAACGAAACGGGTATCGTGCAAGATATATATGGTATCTTGAAACAATAAAAAGTGCATTTAAAAATCTCGGAATGAAAATTGATTACATAAGTCCCCAGAGAAACGGTGAGGAAATTTCAGATTCCGAATGGCTGATATATTTTTCAAAGCGTCTTAAATCGGAAAAGCGTAAATTTTACGATTATTCAAAGATAAAAATAATTTCTTCAAACTGTATGGAAGAAATGCTGAAAAATGATGCATTCAGAAAATCAACAGATGTTATAAGTTTCAGAAATAATGCACATGCATTTGAAAATAACAGCAAGGAAATATGGTACTGTGACGGCAGACCGTCAGGAAACGTTCCAAAGTTTGCGATTAATTCCAATGCAAGCGGAATTTCAGGAAAAAACAGTATAACAGATGTGGCATCTGAAATAATAAAAGCCTTTTCAGTAAAAAAAATGACAATGTATCAGTTTTTCCCTGCTGTTTCGGGATTTTATAACGGTACAAGTCATTTTCCCTCACAGCTTATAACTGCCAATTCGCCATGGTCTGCATATTACAGCATAAACAGCAGTTTCTTTATGACTATGCACTTTACAAGATTTGCGGAAAAAGGCTGGCGTTTTATTGAAAACGTTCCTGAAGAATGTATTGTTCTTATGCCTGAAAACAAATCTGAAATAACAGCAGTATTCTGCAACAATACTTCAAAATCAAAAGGATACAGCATAGATGTTTCAGCCTTGAATATGGACGAAAGAATATTCAATATTATCGAAACAAAATCACCTCAGTTTGAACATCATTATGCATCAAACTGGTTCAGGAAAACTTCAGCGAAAAAACCTTTCAAAAGCAGACTCTATGTTGAAGTGAAAGCAGGTTCAATTCTTACTCTCACAACTCTTGATGCTTCATTTGTAAAGGGAACAGATACGGTTAAAAGACCTCTTTTCAAGAAAAAACGTCTTGAACTTCCGTATAAGGACAGTTTTTTGTATCCTGAATTTTTTGCTGAAACAAGAGGAAATGCTCCGTTGCTTACCACAGATTCGGGAGGCTGTTTTGAAATATCAGGGAGTGTTCTTCAGCAGAAAGTCAGAAAGGATATGCTTCCGGAAAACAGTGTTTTCAGAGATACTCCGAATCCGATTACTTCTCTCGGTGATGATTCTTGGGTAAACTATTCGGCAGAACTGGAATTTTTCCTTGTAAACACTTCAAGAGATAACTATGCAGGAATGAGCGTTCATTATGATTCTTCCTGTGCCTGCGAAAATACAGCAGAATGTGGCTGTTCTGTAAAAATATATGCCGACAGTCACGCTGAAATATGTTTTATGGACAAAATCGTTTCATCTTTCAGCATTGATAACCTCAATAAAAAACGCTGGAACAAGATAAAAATACTTGCTCTTGCGAATATATACATGATTTATCTCAATGATAAATTCATAGGTGATTTTGAAGAAAAAAACGTACTTTGTCCCTGCGGACGTGTTGCGATACTAAGCGGATTCTATGAAAATAAATTCCGCAGTCTGAAAGTAAATGCTGTAAGCGGAACTGTTGAATATGCAGGAAGAATTGATGCTTTGTCATCAGATATAAGCTATACAAGAGATGCACATGCTGATGCAGATGCATCTTATAAATACAGCAACCGCACTAATGTTAAACTGGGAGAATATACATCATTTGAGCTTGAATATACAGGATACGGATTTGCACTCTGCGGAACTGTTGAATTTGCAAAACTTGATATAGAAGTTGACGGCAGAAAAGTTTCAGTCAGCAACATTGAAGTAGGCGGAACTCTTTACAGACAGGCTTTTTACAGAATGAAAAATATATCATATCATAAGCATAAAATAAGAGTAACTGTAATAAGCGGAGAAATAATTCTTGATTCTGTTCTTATATTCGGAAATTCTGATATATCTTTATAAACAAAAAAACGGCGGATAATTTTTATTATCCGCCGTTTGATTTTATGAATTTTTCTTTGCTTCAATTTCAGCAAGAGCATCTTTTCTTGAAAGATTGATTCTGCCCTGATTGTCAATATCAGTAACCTTTACAACAATTTCATCGCCGACAGAAACAACATCTTCAACCTTTTCAACTCTGTTCTTGTCGAGCTTTGAAATATGAACAAGCCCGTCCTTTCCGGGAGCTATTTCAACGAAAGCACCGAAGTTCATAATTCTTACAACCTTACCTCTGTAAATAGCACCTACTTCAGGGTCATTTGCAATTGTATGAACAATCTGGAGAGCCTTTTTAACGTTATCTTCATCAATACCGCTGATAAATACGTTTCCGTCATCGCTTATGTCGATTTTTACATCACATTCAGCGGAAATCTTCTGGATAACCTTACCGCCCTGACCGATTACTTCACGGATTTTGTCAACAGGAATTTTAGTCTGTTTCATTTTCGGAGCATACTTGTTTACAGATGCTCTTGATTCCGGAATAGCCTTGAGCATAATTTCATCAAGTATATAAATACGGGCTTTTCTTGTCTTTTCAAAAGCTTCCTTGATGATAGCAGGAGTAAGACCGTCAACCTTTATATCAACCTGAATAGCAGTGATACCCTTGTGAGTACCGCCAACCTTGAAGTCCATATCGCCGAAGAAGTCCTCAAGTCCCTGAATATCAACCATAGTCATAAAGTCATCGCTGTCAGGAAGTGTTATAAGACCGCATGAGATACCTGCAACAGGAGCTTTAATCGGAACACCTGCGTCCATAAGTGCAAGAGTTGAACCGCAGATTGAACCCTGTGATGTTGAACCGTTTGAAGAAAGTACCTCTGAAACAAGTCTGAGTGCATAAGGAAATTCTTCAACAGGCGGAATAACAGGCTCTAAAGCTCTTTCTGCCAGAGCACCGTGACCGATTTCACGTCTGCCGGGGCCTCTTGAAGGTTTTGTTTCACCTACTGAATATGAAGGGAAATTGTAGTGGTGCATATAGCGTTTTGAATCTTCTTCATCAAGACCTTCAATTTTCTGTGCATCACTTACAGGGCCTAATGTAGCGATTGTGAGAACCTGAGTCTGACCTCTTGTGAAAAGACCTGAACCGTGAACTCTCGGAAGAAGTCCTACTTCAGCAGAAAGCGGACGGATTTCGTCTATTCCTCTGCCGTCAACACGTTTGCCTTCATAGAGCCAGTTTCTTACAATCTTTTTCTGAAGTTTATAGATACATTCATCAATCATAGGAATCTGTTCAGGATATACTTCATCGAATTTTGCGTGAATATCATCAACAATAGGAGCAAGTCTTTCTTCACGTATATTCTTGTCATTTGTATCAAGAGCGAATTTAACACGTTCGGAAGCAAATTCTTCAATTGCATCGAACATATCGTGGTCAACTTCCTGAGATTCAAATTCAAACTTCTTCTTGCCAATCTGAGCCTGAATATCGCTGATAAATGCAACAAGCTTTTTGATTTCTTCGTGACCTGTCATAATAGCTTCAAGCATTTTATCTTCCGGAACTTCATTAGCACCTGCTTCAATCATAACGATTTTTTCAGCAGAACCGGCAACAGTAAGATTGAGGTCGGATTTTGCACGCTGTTCAACGTTAGGATTGAGAACAATTTCACCGTCAACAAGACCGACTGATATACCGGCAATAGGGCCGTTCCACGGAATATCGGAAATTGAAATAGCAATTGAAGTAGCAATCATACCGGTGATTTCGGGAGAATTGTCGGGGTCAACGGCAAGGACAGTCATAACAACAGACACATCATTTCTCATATCCTTAGGGAAAAGAGGTCTGATAGGACGGTCAACCATACGGGAAGTAAGGATAGCCTTTTCGGAAGGCTTGCCCTCACGTTTTGTGAAAGAACCGGGGATTTTTCCGATAGAATAAAGACGTTCTTCATAGTCAACTGAAAGAGGGAAGAAGTCTACGCCTTCACGGGGTTTCTGACTTGCAGTAACATTAGCCATAACAACTGTTTCACCGTAGCGAACCCAGCATGAACCATTTGAAAGACCGCATGTCTTACCTGTTTCAACTATAAGCTTTCTGCCTGCATATGTGGTTTCGAAAGTTCTGTAATTTTCAAACATATAATATCCTCCTGTAAAATTCGCAGTCACAGCCTTAGCAATAAGCTGTAATTTCATAACAGTGCATAAAATCACAGCTTAATGCTAAAAGCTTGTTTACTGCATATTATTATATTATTAAAAAACATCTAAAGGCAGAAGCGAAAAAACCCCTGCCTTTTTCAACGATAAAAAATTACTTACGGATACCAAGCTTTTCGATAACAGCACGGTATCTGTTGATGTCCTTCTTCTTGAGATAGTTAAGAAGGTTACGTCTGTGACCAACCATCTTTAAAAGACCTCTTCTTGAGTGGTGGTCTTTCTTGTGAACTTTAAGATGTTCAGTAAGGTCATTGATTCTTCTTGTGAGTATAGCAATCTGAACTTCAGGAGAACCAGTGTCGTTTGCATGAGTTCTGTTAGCTTCGATAACAGCAGTTTTTTCTTCTTTAAGAAGCATTTAAAAGCACCTCTTTATAATAAAATTTGATATTCCGCAAACGTAGAAACGGGTGAAAACAATCCGAGGACAAGCCCTCATCTAAGTAAACGGTGATATTATTATATCACAAGGAAAACGATTTGTAAATAGGCAAAAAATATTTTTTATTTTTAACTTATAAAATTCCTGCATACTTTAAAAACTTCTGAAAAAACTTTTTAGATGTTATTGACGTTTCAGCATAAATATTATATAATAATAGATGTATAATATTATAGTTAAAGGAATGATAAAGCTTTGCATAATTATAAAGTTTCAGCCTCTGTTCTGAGTGCTGATTTGCTTAATCTTGAATCAGAAATCCGAAAGCTTCAGAAAGCTTCAATAGATATGATTCATTTTGATGTTATGGACGGAATTTTCGTAAACAATATTTCATACGGAATTCCTGTTCTTAAAAGTATTCAGAAACTTCCGCCTGAAATGACTCTTGATGTTCATCTTATGATAACCAGACCGCTTAAATATATAAAAGCTTTTGCTGATGCCGGTGCGGATATAATTACTTTTCATATTGAGAGCGAAAGCGACACTATGGAAACAATTGAAGAACTTTACAAAGTTCCGCATGTCAAAAGAGCAATCGCACTGAAACCCAATACACCTGCTGAAAGCGTTTTCCCTTATATGAAATATCTTGATATGGTTCTTGTAATGACGGTAGAACCCGGATTCGGCGGTCAGAAATTTATTGATATGTCAGATAAGATAAAAGCTGTACGCAGTTATGCACAGCAGAATAATCTTGATATTGATATTCAGGTTGACGGTGGCATTGATGATAAGACAGCACCCATTGTTAAAAAAGCAGGTGCAAATGTTCTTGTATCAGGCAGTTATCTTTTCCGTGCTGAAAATCTTAAACAAACTGCTGATGACCTGAGGAAAGCGGTTGACTGATGAGTATTCATAAAAAATATACTCTTTCCTGTACTGATATAATAATAACACTCGGTTCGCTTGAGGTTATGGCATATTTTTATTACGGAATCCGTACGCTTATAATGGCAGGAATCTGTATGGCAGTATCATTTGTATGTGACTGGTTATCACTTTGGTTTATGAAAAAGAAATATACTTCTGATGACCTTATATCACTTGCGGACGGACTTGCAATATCACTTATGATGCCTGCATCAGTTGATTTCAGAATCCCTGCTGTTGCATGTGCCTTTGCTGTACTTGTCGGAAAAAATCTTTTCGGCGGACGTAAAAATATAATATTTTCGCCCTGTGCAGTCGGATACCTTTTTGCTCTTACATCGTGGGGAAATGAAATTCTTATGTATCCCTCGCCCGAAAAAAAACTTGACATTACGGCTGAAAACGCAGTTCTTGCCCATTCGCTTTCCTATGATTTCAACAATGCCGGAAATATAAATATATCTGATTTTGATTTGCTTATAGGAAATTTCCGTGGAGCTGTGGGAACTGTAAGTATACTTCTGCTTATAATTATTTCAGTTGTGCTTGTTTTCAGAAAAGCTGTATCATTCGGAGCTTTTACCGGTGTTATAGCAGGACTTCTTTTTATGGCATTTACTGTTCCGGTTTCTGAAAGCAGAGCTGATTCACTTAAATATATTATAGCAACAAATATGTTTCTTTTTTCATCAGTATACATAGTATCAGATAAAAGAGTTGCTCCGCTGAATAATTATTATGCCTTTTTCTATGGACTTTTCATATCAGTTACAGCATATATAATAATTCTTACAACAGCAAAGGAAAATATGATTCCGGCAGTATCTGTTATAATGACTCCTGTTTCACTTTTCTTTAAGTCAATACAGCTTAAAGCGGACAGATATGCCTCAGAGGAAAAAACAGAAAAGAGTGAATCAGATGGAAAATAAAATTCATATTACTGACGGACTTCTCAGAGATAATACAGTTCTTTCAGCAGGAATGATAATATCTCCTGTGATAATATGCACAACATCATTCAGGGATTCGCTTGCTCTTGTATATGCTTTTTCAGTAATCACATTTCTTTCTGATGTTCTTGCGTACTTCATACCGAAAAAATTCCCGTATGCTTTAAGAGTAATATGCATATCAGCAATAAGCTCATTGCTTTATGTTCCTGTGCGTGAGCTTACAATGATGATATATCCGCAGTCTGTTGAACGGACAGGAATATATTTTCCTCTTATAGCAGTAAATTCACTTATAGTTTATCAGACACAGAACCGTTTTTTAAAACTCGGATTCAGAGAGCTTATCGGAAATCTTGTTTTTTACATACTCGGATTTGATGTGGTTATGCTTGTTTCAGGAGCTTTGAGGGAGCTTATTGCATACGGAACTATAAACAATAAAGTAATGAATATCAGTATGACGATTGAGGGAGCAGGACTGCCTTTCGGCGGTTTTATAATTCTTGGAATAATGTGCGGAATTTACAGAAAAATCCGTTCAGCCGGAAAGGATTAGAAAAAATGTTTCTGATAGTAAGTTTTCTTTCACAGCTTGCCGGAAATCTTATCTTTACACAGGCACTCGGCACAAGCACTGTGTTTATATCTGCAAAAAATAAACGCAGTTTTATGGGAACAGCTTTTATTATCTGCATTTTTACAGCATTCGGTTCGGCAGGTGCTTATTTTGCAGACAGATTTTTAAACGGATATTTTGAAAATTTCCGGCTTTTTGCATATGTTCTTATAACAGGAATAATTTATCTTTCAAGCCTTTTTATTCTGTTTAAGATAAGCAGAAAGCTTTATCTGAAATTAAGAAAATATATTCATATATCAGCATTCAACTGTGCAGTAATGGGAACTCTTTATCTTATTCATCAGAATCCTGAAAATACAGGAATTTCAGATTATATTTCCTGCGGTATACAATCGGGAATCGGATTTATAATAGCATCTGTCTTTGTATCTTCGGCATATAAAAGACTAAACTGTGCAAAAGTTCCCGCATCTTTCAGAGGTGTTCCGGCAATGCTTGTATATCTTGGGATTATATCAATGGCAGTATGGACTTTAAAATAAGAGCAGTATTAGGAGTATAATAAAATGAAATTTAAAAACAGAGGAAGGAAAATTTATAAAACAAAAGAAAAAAGATATTATAAAAAAGGCAGAGGACGCTTTATAAATATAGCTCTTACAGTTTTTCTGACGGGAGGACTTTTATTTGTCGGATACAGCGTTGCTGAACCTATTCTGAGATATACCCAGAAAAAAGGCGACAGCAGTATTTCTTCCCTCGGAAACAGTTCTGCTTCTTCCGGAACAAGTGAGGATTCCGGAAACAGTTCTGATTCTCTTGAAGATATGGAAAAGGTCTATAATTGTTCATTTTTAAGCCGGAGCAGTCTTGATGATACTGATTCTCTTGAATATGAGCTTGAAGAAATAAAGGATTCCGGATTTGAATATGCAGTAGTCCCCTTAAAGCTTTCAGGAGGAAAAATATATTATTCTTCAGAAGTGCGTGGAACAAGCTATTCCGGAGCAATAGTTTCATATCTTGAACTTTCTGAAATAGTATCAGTTATAGAGGAATCAGGACTTAAATCAATGGCATATATGAGCGTTCTTGATGATAATATATATCCTTCGTCATATCCTGATGCGGGATACAGAATAGCTGACAGCGGTTCAATATGGCTTGATGACAGTCCCTATAACGGCGGAAAGCCGTGGCTTAATCCGTTTTCATATGATGCTGTTGAATATGTTGAAAGTCTTGCAGATGAAATAACACTTGCAGGATTTGACAATATAATCTATGCTGATATAGTATTTCCTCCGTTTCGTGAAAGCGATATTGAATATATAGGCGGTGATGTTGAAGAAAGCGGACGCTATACGGCTCTTGTAACACTTGCAAATGACCTTTATCAGACTGCTGTAAAGAATACTGTTCCTTCTATGCTTGAAGTATCGGCAACGGATATATTAAGCGGTGATGAAGAAGTTTTCCGTCCTGAACTTCTTTCAACAGCTATGCTTGTGGTTAAAATAGATTTTGATGAACTCGGCACAATTGAAACATCTGACGGAAAAGTATACGAATTTTCAGGTGACTATGCCACAGATGCAAAAAAAATTATGCGTATTATCAAAAAGGATATGGAAAAATTCAAAGTTATAATACGTCTTTGCGGAAATAATCTTTATGAGGAAGATTTTTCGGATATTAAGTCAGAGCTTATAAAGCTTGACTATAAATCATTTATATTAAACTGAATTTATGTTTCGGCATAAGTTAAAAGGAGAATTTCTATGGCAGATAAATTTAATGTTTCATTGAAAAAAATAATTGATGAACTTTCACTTGAGGTAATATATACCCCCGGTGAAACAGATAAAATACTTGTTGAGGAAAATGAAGTAAACAGACCGGGCTTTCAGCTTATGGGATTTTATGAATATTTCAATCCCGAAAGAATACAGATTGTCGGAAAAATGGAATTTGCTTATCTTTCAACACTTGATGAAAAAACAAGATATGACAGACTGAAAACACTTATGTCATATAAAATTCCTGCTCTCATCATTGCAAGAGAACTTCCTGCTTTCCCTGAAATGCTTGAATTTGCAAAGGAATTTGAAGTTCCGCTTCTGCGTTCAAAGGAAAGCACATCTGCATTTATGGCAAGTCTTATTGCATTTCTCAATCTTAATCTTGCTCCGAGAATTACCCGTCATGGCGTTCTCATTGAAATCTATGGCGAAGGTGTTTTCATAACAGGTGAAAGCGGTGTAGGAAAAAGTGAAACAGCTATTGAACTTGTAAAAAGAGGTCACAGACTTGTTGCAGATGATGCCGTTGAAATCAAGAAAGTATCAAATATAAGCCTTGTCGGAAGTTCTCCTGATAATATCAGACATTTTCTTGAACTTCGTGGCATAGGAATTATAAATGCAAGACGTCTTTTCGGTATGGGTGCTATCAAGATGACTGAAAAAATTGACCTTATAGTTGAAATGGAACAATGGGACCCTGAAAAGATTTATGACAGAATGGGTGTTGATACAGAATTTATCTCAATTCTCGGAGTAAAAATTCCGTCCCTTACAATACCTGTAAAGCCCGGCAGAAATCTTGCAGTTATCCTTGAAGTAGCTGCTATGAACAACAGACAGAAAAAAATGGGATATAATGCTGCTCAGGAACTTCTTGACCGTCTTGGAATGGATTCCGACAGCAAGGAAACAATCAAGAGCTATGATACTTTTTAATTAATTCTCGCATAAGGAGATAAAAATGCTAACATATATAAAAGAATTATCAGACCTTTGCATTAAGCTTGACTGCACTTTTATACCGGAGTGCAGTCTGAAAGAATACAATACTTTTAAAATAGGCGGAAAATGCGATGCCCTTATAAGCGTAAACAGTGTGAAATCAGTAATCTGTCTTGTATCCTTTCTGAAGAAAAACAGTATCAGATATACTGTAATAGGAAAGGGAAGCAATATAATAGTTTCTGATAAGGGATATAACGGAATAGTTCTTCTTTTCGGCAGTGATTTTTCTGATATAGAGATAAACGGAGAAAAAATAGTCTGTCAGTCAGGTGCAAGGCTTTCTGCTGTATGCACAGAGGTTCAGAAAAAAGGTCTTTCAGGAATGGAAAATCTTTATGGTATCCCCGGAACAATCGGCGGAGCTTTGTTTATGAATGCGGGAGCTTATGGTTCTGAAATTTCGGATATTATCGAATCAGCACAGTATCTTGATGAAAACGGAAATATCTGCACAATATTAAAGAAAGATATGAAACTTTCTTACAGGCACAGTATTTTTTCCGAAAACAAATCAATAATACTGTCAGCAACATTATGTCTTAAAAAAGGAAATCCTGAAGAAATCAAATCCGCTATGAATGAATGTATCGGCAGACGCAGGGAAAAACAGCCTCTTGAATATGCAAGTGCAGGCAGTACATTCAAAAGACCTCAGGGAAGTTATGCCTCTCTGCTTATAGATCGGTGCGGTCTTAAAGGACTTTCCTGCGGTGATGCGGAAGTAAGCACAAAGCATTGCGGATTTGTAATAAATAAAGGAAATGCAACATGCAGTGATGTAATTGAACTGTGTGAAAAGGTTAAAACTATTGTAAAGGAAAAAACAGGGTATTCCCTTGAGCTTGAACCGCTGATAATAGGGGAATTATAAGGAGGAATTTTCATGAATTTGCTTATCGTAACCGGAATGTCGGGTTCTGGAAAATCAGCAGTAATGGACGTTATGGAGGATATAGGATATTACTGCATTGATAATATTCCGCCCTCACTGATAACAAAATTTGTTGATGTATGCCGTCATTCAAAGGAGTCAATAAACAAGGTTGCTGTTGCAGTTGATATGCGTTCCGGAGATATGTTTCTTGAAATCCTTAAAGCGTGGCAGAATATAAAAAAAGAAAATGATATTGATGTAAAAGTTGTTTTTATAGATGCAACGGAAGAAGTCCTTATAAAAAGATATAAGGAAACAAGAAGAAAACACCCTCTTGCTGAAAAATTCAACGGAAATCTTCAGGAGGCTATAAGCTATGAATCACGACAGCTTTCACAGCTCCGTGAAATAGCTGATTATTATATTGAAACTTCATATCTTTCAACTAATCAGCTTAAAGAACAGATAAGAAATCTTTTTCTTGAAAATATTTCCGATTCAATAGCAGTAAAGGTTACATCTTTCGGATTCAAATACGGAGCATCAATAGAATCAGACCTTGTCTTTGATGTCAGATGTCTGCCTAATCCTTTTTATATACCTGAACTCAAAAACCGTACAGGCTGTGATGCCTGCGTAAGAGATTATGTTATGAGTTTTGAACAGTCAAAAATACTTATGCAGAAACTTCAGGACCTTATTGATTTTCTTCTTCCTCTCTATATAAGAGAGGGAAAAAGTCAGATTGTAATTTCATTCGGCTGTACGGGAGGAAAACACCGTTCAATAACATTTGCGGAACTTATGGCTGAATACCTTACCTCAAAGGGTTACAGGGTTCAGAAATATCATCGTGATATAACAAAGGAAAGAAAAAATTAAGGGAGTGATTTTCATATCCTTTTCAAATGACGTAAAAAAAGAAATATTCTCATTTATTGAAAAGAATGATGAAAGAAAATTTGCATGTCTTTACGGAATACTTCTCTACGGTAAAAAAATGAGTACCGATATTATAACAATTCAGAGTGAAAATTCTGATATAATAAGCTTTACTGAAAAACTTTTCAATGAACTTTTCAAAGGAAAAATAATTCCTGAAAAAAATCCCGAAAAGAAAATAAGAAATTCTCTGCTCTATTCGTTCAGTATAAGGAACAGCAGTGAGCTTTCGCAGATATTCAGCTTTTACGAAACGGAAAAACGTGAAAAAATTCTCGTGAGCCGTAACCTTAAATGTGCATTTCTTGCGGGAGCTTTTATAATATGCGGAAGTGTCAGCAGTCCGGAAAAGGAATATCATCTTGAATTTAAATCATCAGCAGAAGCCAAAGCGGAAATTATTCTTGATATACTTCTTAAACTCGGAGCTAAAGCTAAAATTTCAAAACGCAGAAATACTTTTATAGTTTACCTTAAAGACAGCGAATCAATAGAAGATGTTCTCACATATATGGGAGCAAGACAATGCACCCTCGAAATTATGAATGTCAAAATAGAAAAAAATCTGCGTAACAGAGCAAACAGAATGTGCAACTGCGATACTGCAAATATTTCAAAAACTGTTAATGCCTCTATAAGTCAGACGGACGATATACTTACTGTTGACAGAGAAATCGGTCTTGAAAATATTCCGCCTGAATTAAGAGAAGTTGCAATGATAAGGCTTAACAATTCCGATATGACTTTAAGAGAGATAGGCGAAAGCCTTGAAAATCCCATAAGCCGTTCAGGAGTCAATCACAGACTGAAAAAAATATCAGATATGGCAAAGCAGATACGGAGCGAAAAAAATGAACAGAAGTGATTTTGTACATCTTCATCTTCATACTGAATACAGTCTGCTTGACGGCGTATGCCGTACGGACAAACTTTTTGAGCATATAAAAAATCTCGGGCAGACTGCTGTTGCAGTAACGGACAGCGGTTGTATGTACGGTGCAGTTGAATTTTATAAAAAGGCAAAGGAAAACGGCATAAAGGCAATTATCGGCTGTGAGGCATATGTTGCCTGCCGGAACCGTACTGACCACGATTTTAAAAAAGATTCTGTTTCATATCATATAACGCTCATCTGCAAAAATCAGACAGGATATAAAAATCTTATAAAAATGGTTTCCCTTGCGAATACAGAGGGATTTTATATCAGACCACGCATAGATATTGAACTGCTTGAAAAATATCATGAAGGTCTGATATGTCTTTCAGGCTGTATGTCAGGTGAGATATGCCGGAAACTTCTTGACGGTGATTATTCAGGAGCAAAGCTTACTGCTGAAAAATACAGAAATATTTTCGGTGAGGATTATTTCATAGAAATTCAGAATCATGGAACTTCTGATGAAATGAGTATAATTCAGAAACTTTTCCGCCTTTCATATGAAACGAAAATACCTGCTGTTGCAACAAATGACTGTCATTATATAACAAAAGAGGACAGTGCGGTACATAATCTTCTGAAAGGATTTCAGAAAAATAAGGCTCTGGTTAAGAATTATGAAAATTCTGAATACTATGTCAAATCAACAGAGGAGATGTATTCACTTTTCAGAAATCATGAGGACGTTATTTTAAATTCTTCACGCATTGCTGAAAGATGTCAGTTTGATTTTGAATTCGGTAAAATACAGATTCCGAAGTTTACGAGATTCGGCGTAGATGATAATAATAAGTTTTTTAAAACTCTCTGTACTGCCGGAATGTATAAACGTTACGGAAAAAATCCTGATTCTGAAATTATCAGAAGACTTGAATATGAAATAGGCGTTATAATCAAGATGAATTATGTTGATTATTATCTGATAGTATGGGATTTTGTCAGATATGCAAAAAGCCACGATATACCGACAGGAGTCGGCAGAGGTTCAGGTGCAGGAAGTCTGTGTGCATACTGCATAGGAATAACTGATGTTGACCCGATAAAATATAATCTTATTTTTGAAAGATTTCTTAATCCCGAAAGAAAAACAATGCCGGATTTTGATATAGATTTCTGCGTTGAAAAGCGTCAGAGAGTAAAGGAATATATAATAAGCCGTTACGGTGAGGATAATGTTGCGGAAATTACAGCATTTGATACATTTAAATCAAGAATGGCAGTAAGGGATATGGGAAAGGCATTGAATATATCCGCAAATCTCTGTGACAAAGTTGCAAAACTTGTCAGTGATTATGACAGACTTGATGATGCACTTAAAAATATTCCTGAACTTTCAGAGCTTTATAATTCTGATAAAGATGTAAAAAAGCTTATTGATATGGCAAAGCGTATTGAAGGTATGCCACGTCATACAGCAACTCATGCTGCGGGTGTTGTTATATCATCTGTAAAGCTCAATGAAATTGTACCTTTGCATAAAAACAATAATATGATTGCTGTCCAGTATACTAAAAAGGATATTGAAAGTCTTGGACTTCTTAAAATGGATTTGCTCGGACTCAGAAATCTTACTGTAATAAACGATACTGTAAGACAGATAAAAAATCATAATCCTGATTTTGATATTCTGAAAATTCCTGTTGATGACAAGGAAGTATATGATATGCTGTCAGCAGGAGGAGTTGAAGGTGTTTTTCAGCTTGAAAGCAGTGGAATTAAAAAGCTTGTAATAAATATCAGACCAAAAAGCATAGAAGATATAATTGTAATACTTTCGCTCTATCGCCCCGGAACTATGGGTTCTATACAGAAATATCTTGAAAGCTGTAAAAATCCTGAAAAAGTTACATATAAGCACCCTATGCTTGAAAGCATACTGAAAAGCACATACGGGTGTATGCTCTATCAGGAACAGGTTATGGAAATATGCCGAAAGCTTGCAGGTTTTTCATATGCTCATGCGGATATACTCAGGAGAGCTATAAGCCATAAAAATCATGATGAAATGATGAGGGAAAAAGACAGCTTTATAAAAGGTGCAATGAAAAACGGAATTTCTCCGTATACTGCTGAAAGTATATTTACTGAAATGGCAGGTTTTGCATCATATGCCTTTAACCGTTCACATGGAGCATCATATGCGATTATTTCATATCAGACAGCATATCTGAAATGTCATTATTTCAAGGAGTATATGTCATCGCTTATGTCAAGTGTTATGTCAAATACTTCAAAGCTTATGGAATATATATCTGTATGCCGTTCAGCAGGAATAGAAATAAGGCGTCCTGATATAAATATAAGTTCAGCAGGATTTTCAGAATATAACAACTGCATATATTTCGGACTTCTTGTTATAAACAATGTGGGAAGTCTGCTTGCGGAAAGTATTGCCGAAGAAAGAAACAAGAATGGAATTTATACAAGTTTCCGCAACTTCTGCGAAAGAAATTCAGGCAGGAATATGAACAGGCTTGCTGTTGAAAATATGATAAAGGCAGGAGTTTTTGATAATCTTGACCTTAATCGTCATCAGATGCTTGAAAACTATGAGGCTGTTATGAAATCTGTTTCTGAAAAGAATTACAGCAGTATTGAGGGACAGCTTAATTTTCTTGATATTACGGCAGATACAGAACCAGATTTACAGATAAAACCTGCTGAAGAATACAGCAGAAAAAAACTTTTTGAACTTGAAAAAGAATCAACAGGCTTTTATCTTTCAGGTTCTCCGCTTGATGAATATGAATATCTGAAAATATATTTTAAAACACGCAGAATCAAAGATATTGAAAATATTCTGAATAATGATAAACTGAATATTGTCTGTATGGTAAAGGGAGTAAAAACACATACCGACAAAAGCGGAAACAGAATGTGTTTTCTGAAAATTGAGGACGAATCAGGCGAGGCTGATGCAACGGTATTTTCCGATGTTTACAGAAAATCTGCACAGGAAATTTTTGAAAATTCCATACTGCTTATAAAGGCTCATAAGTTATCCCGCAACGGATATTCAGGAATAATATGTGATGAAATTTTCAGTGCGGAAAAAAATACTGATATGCTTGTATCAGGAATGTCACTCTGCATAAAACTGAGTTCAGAAGAACTTGATATATTCAGAACTGTTCAGAATGCTTTTTCAGAACATACAGGAAGCTGTCCGGTAGTCATTTATCTTACCGATTTGAAAAAAATGATTTCACCTAAAACTCATTTTTCCGTTTCGGCTGACAAGAATCTGCTCTCAGATTTAAAACAATATATATCATATGACCGTATAGGTCTTATAAAAAGATAATAAGGATTAAATAAATATAAAATAATTCAAAACTACTTGACAAAATCTATAAATGTAGTAAAATATAATAGATGAAAGTTTTTTACTGTCTATTTTACTTTTAGGTTTAATAATGCCGTAAGGCAGAATGGAGATATTTAACATGATAAAGAAGATTGGTATTTTAACAAGCGGTGGCGATGCTCCGGGAATGAATGCTGCTATAAGAGCTGTTGCAAGAGCTGCTATGAGCAAGGGTATGGAGGTTTATGGTATCCGCAGAGGATATGTAGGTCTTATTAACGGTGATATATTTGAAATGAATGCAAGAAGCGTTTCTGATATTATTCATAGAGGCGGTACTATGCTCTTTACTGCAAGATGTCCTGAATTCAGAACTGAAGAAGGCGTTGACAAGGCTAAGGAAACATGTGAAAAACTTGGTCTTGAGGGTATTGTTGTTATCGGCGGTGACGGCTCATTCAGAGGTGCTGCTGACCTTTCTGCAAAGGGTATTCTCTGCGTTGGACTTCCGGGAACTATCGACAATGATATTGCCTGCACAGATTACACAATAGGCTACGATACTGCTATGAATACTGCTATGGAAATGGTTGACAAGCTCCGTGATACTTCACAGTCACACGACAGATGCAGTGTTGTTGAAGTTATGGGCAGAAATGCAGGTTATATTGCTGTTAATACAGGTATCGCCTGCGGTGCAATCGAAATTATTACTAAGGAAAGACCTTATGACCTCGATGCAATTGCAAAGAAAATGCTTGAAACTAAAAAGCATGGCAAGGAAAACTTTATTATAATAGTTTCAGAAGGCGTTGGACATGCAAACGAAATCGCTCAGATTATTCAGGAAAAAACTCATATCGAATCAAGAGCTACTATACTCGGCCACGTTCAGAGAGGCGGTTCACCAACTCTCAGAGATAGAGTTCTTGCTACAAAAATGGGTTATTATGCTGTACAGCTTCTTGAACAGGGTATAGGCAACAGAGTTGTTGGTATCCAGAAAGATGAAGTTGTTGACTTCGACATTCAGGAAGCACTCAGTATGAAAAAGCCTTATGAGGACGAGCTTCACACAATTGCTGAACAGCTTGCCCTTTAAGATAAATTTTTTCAATCATCATCAGAGTAGAAAACTGTGCGTGAAGTGACAACGGACGGGGAGTTGCCGTTGTACGAAAAGCATAAAATGCTTGCGGTACAGTTTTCGCATCCCGCTGAATATATAACCGAAGAAACTCTTTTTAACACCTCTTTGATTATGTATAAGGCACGGCTCACATAATTAAGGAGGTATTTTTATGAAGAGCTTTTTTTCCAAATTCACCGACTCCGCAAAATCACTCGGAGAAATCAGAACCATAACCGTAACGGGTATGCTTCTTGCACTTGCTGTTGCAATACGCTCACTGGGCATAAACATTACAGCCGATGCAAGAATAGTATTTACATGCGTGCCTATATCGATTATAGCAATGCTTTTCGGCCCTGTGGTATGCGGAATGTCAACATTCGCCCTTGATATAATCGGCTTTTTGATTGACAACAAATCTGCCAGAGGATACAGTATTGAACTTTCACTTGTTGTAATACTTTCCGGAATTATCTATGGAATAATTCTTTACAGAGCGGATATAAGATGCACTAAAAGCGATATAAAGGGAAGTGTTATGAGCATACTGAGAATTATGCTTGCAAGAGGCCTTGTTGTGCTGATATGCAATATGATGCTCAATTCATACTTCATCTATTCGCTTTATGTAAACAAGGATTTTTCAGTGTTTACATCACTGGGCGATAAAAATATGATGAATCAGTTTATGACATGGTTTGTGGCATCAAGACTTCCGAAGAATGTAACATATCCTGTTGATATTATGCTTCTTAGTATTGTTCTTCCGTCAGCAAACTTTGCATATAAAAGTGTTTTCAAATATAAAAAGGCATAAAACGAAGGGGCTGAATTATTCAGCCCCCTGTTTTTTTCAGGAAAATAATTAACAGCCACAACCGCAGTTGTTGTCACAGCCACCGCAACCGCCACAGCCACAACTGTTGTTAGTGCCTATACAGTTATTGCCACAGCAACAGAAAAGAATTACGAAAAGAATGATAAGAAGAATAATCCACCAGCAACCATTTCCTTCAAAACCGCATCCACACATAAATAAACAACTCCTTAAATAAATTTATTTGAAACAGAGTGTTTTTATCCGTTTCATAGTATATATTATGACATGTGTAAAAAAGTGTTACAAATTTTTGGGTAATAATTCATTTCGACTGTTATCGCAGGAAAACAGTGGCATAATATATCTATATAATATCAAGGAGGAAAAAGCATAATGGTAAATTCAGAGCGGTTTACAAAAAGAGCAATAAAAATTATAGAGGGGGGTATAAAAATAGCTTCTGAACTTGGTCATACTTATGTCGGAAGTGAGCATATTTTATTTTCCATTGCAGATGAATCATATTCAAAGGCGGGAACAGCTTTGAAAAAGGCGGGAGCTGATAAGGATACTATATGCGAAGAAATAATAAGAATGGTCGGACAGGGCGTTCAGTCACGTCTTTCCGACAGATATTTTACTACTGCCCTTAAAAACATACTTGAGGATTCTGTTGAAACAGCCCTGCTTGACAGAAAAAAACAAGTATCTCCTGAACATATACTTTTATCACTCCTTAAAGACAGCTCATGCAGTGCATTTGCCGTTCTGAAAAAAATCGGAGTAAATATCGGGGAGCTTACAGATTTTCTTGACTGCGGTGATATATCAGGCATAAAGGAAGAAATTGCAGTATCATTACAGCCGAAACCTTCACAGTATCCTAATCTTTTCAAATACGGCAAAAATATAACTGATATGTCGCTTCTCAGAAAATCAGAAAAGCTTATAGGAAGAAATTCCGAAACAGAACGTGTTCTTCAGATACTTTCAAGAAAGACAAAAAATAATCCCTGTCTTATAGGTGAGGCAGGAGTCGGAAAAACAGCAATAGTTGAAGGTGTTGCAGAACTTTTTATAAAAAATCTTGTTCCTGATGTTCTTAAAAACAAATATATATTCTCTCTCGATTTTACAGCACTTCTTTCAGGTGCAAAATACAGGGGAGATTTTGAGGAACGTATAAAGGCATGTATAGATGAGGCTGTATCAGCAGGAAATATAATATTGTTTATAGATGAACTTCATACAATTGTCGGTGCAGGTGCGGCGGAAGGTGCAATAGATGCTGCAAATATTATGAAACCTCAGCTTGCAAGAGGTGAATTGCAGATAATCGGTGCAACTACTTTTGAAGAATACCGTAAAACTATTGAAAAGGATTCCGCACTTGAAAGACGTTTCCAGCCTGTACCCGTAAATGAACCGTCATCTGATGAGTGTATAGGAATAATAACGGGAATAAAATCAAGTTATGAAAAATTTCACAATGTGAAAATCAGTGATGAGATAATAAGTCTTGCCGTTAATACTTCAATAAGATATATAAACGACAGATTTTTACCTGATAAGGCAATAGATGTGCTTGATGAAGCCTGTGCAGGTGCAAAAATAAGAAACTGTTCTCAGATTATAAAGGGTGAAGTTCCGGCTGTTACAAGAGATGATGTTTTTTCAGTGATTTCATTGCGTACGGGAATACCTGTGAAAAGACTTTCTGCCGGAGAAGATGAACGTCTGAATAAAATTTCTGAAAGACTCAGAAAGAAGATAATCGGTCACGATTATGCAATTTCTAAAATATCGCAGACGCTTTGCCGTGCGAAATCAGGATTGCAGGACGCTGACAGACCTCTCGGAACATTTCTTTTTGCAGGCCCTACGGGAGTAGGAAAAACTGCACTTGCAAAAGCAGTTTCGGAGGCTTTGTTCGGTTCTGAAAACAGTATGATTAGGCTTGATATGTCGGAATTTATGGAAAAACATTCTGTTTCAAAAATAATAGGAGCTCCTCCCGGATATGCCGGTTATGATGACAGCATAAGCATATGCGAAAAGGTGAGAAGAAATCCTTATTCACTTGTTCTCTTTGATGAAATAGAAAAGGCACATCATGATGTTCTGAATATACTTTTACAGATACTTGATGACGGAATTTTAACAGATTCAACGATGAGAAAAATAAGTTTCAGAAACTGCATAATAATAATGACTACAAATGCAGGAAGTTTAGGTTCGGGAAAAAATTCATATGTGGGATTTGAAAGTGCCTGTGATAAAGAAAATCAGGAAAGAGCTGTTTCAAAAGTAAAAGAGAGTTTTTCGCCCGAATTTATAAACAGAATAGATGAGATAATTCTTTTCGGTTCTCTTACTTCTGATGATTTGGTTAAAATCAGCGAAAATGAGCTTGAAAAGCTTAAAAAGAAAGCCGAGGGAATAGGAATAAATCTTACTTTCAGCGAAAATGTTGCGGGAAAAATTGCATCAGCAAACAACACTGTGAAATACGGTGCAAGACCTATAAAGCGAAATGTTATGGAACTTATTGAAAACCGTCTTGCAGGAATGATTATAAGCAATCAGGTTACAGAGGGTGATAGAATATGCGTTGAGCTTAAAGATGATAAAATAGAATTTTTACCGCAGATAATAAATCAGACACCCTCCAAATCGAAATCGGGTGTATAATCTGATTTTGCAGATGATTTGTCCTGATAGTATCCCTCCAGACCAAGTTCAGACACTTTTTTAAGAATGCTGTTATATTCCATTTTTGTTATACGTCTGTCAAGTTCAGGAAATTTTTCCTTTATATGCGGAAAAGGTGTATACTGACTCATAAGGCTTATGAGAAAAGAATCTTTCGGGAGATTTTCAGAAATCCATTCCATAAGCTTTATTGAATCATGTCTTAAATTCGGGAGTGCAAGATGTCTTATTATAGTTCCTTTCTGCATAATATTATCATCATCAATAATAATTTTACCTGTCTGTGAAATCATTTCTTTTATTGATTCGGAGGCATTTTCAAAATAATCGGGAATACCGGAATATTTCAGAGCGTAACTGTTGTCATAGTACTTGAAATCAGGCAGGTATATGTCAATATATCCATTGAGCATTTTTATTGTTTCAGGACGTTCATATCCTCCGCAGTTGTATACTACGGGAATATCAAGTCTGTTTTTTATTCTGTCAAGAGCCTTTATAATATCATAAACATAGGGAGTCGGTGTAACCAAATCAATGTTGCACGCTCCCTTTTCCTGTAATTCAAGGAAAATTTCTGAAAGCCTTTCATCAGATATTTCCCGTCCGAAATTTTCATGGCTTAATATATAATTCTGACAGTAACAGCATTTAAGATTACAGCCTGAAAAAAATACTGCTCCTGCACCGCTTTTTCCGCATATGCAGGGTTCTTCCCATTTATGCAGACAGGCTTTCGCAATTTTTATTTTATCATTACAGCCACATATTCCTGTGCCTGCTGTTCGGTCTGCATTGCATTTTCTGGGGCATATCTGACATTTTTTTATATTCATTTAAAATCAAATCCTTTCGGGAATATTATATATCACTTGAAATAATAAGTCAACAATGATATAATATATAAAAAAGGCGGTGCAGAAATTGAATCAGAATATAATAAAATCGGATATAGCAGTAATAGGCGGAGGAGCTTCCGGAATATGTTCAGCCATATCTGCAAAATCAACAGACAGAAATCTCAATGTAGTTATACTTGAAAAACTTATCAGGACAGGTACAAAAATACTTGCATCAGGAAACGGAAGATGTAATCTTGGTAACAAAAATCTTTCCCCTGAATTTTATCATAGCAGTATTTCAAATTTTATGGATATAATATCAGATTTTGATACAGAGGATTTTTTTAATTCTCTCGGACTTATATGCCGTACTGACAGTGAGGGCAGAATATATCCTTACAGCAACAAATCATCATCAGTTCTTGATGCTCTCAGAATAAGACTGAAAAATCTTGATATTCCTGAAATATGCGGATTTAATGTCAAATCAGTTGAAAAATCGGGAAACGGGTTTATTATAAAATCAGATGACAGAACAGTTTATGCAAAAAAAGTAATAATTTCATCAGGAGGATATTCTTCTTCTGTAATGGGTACTGACGGGGCTGTTACAGAATTATTGAAAAAAACTCATAAGGTTACAGACGTTTATCCGTCACTTGTTTCGCTTCCTTATAAAAATCCGAAAGAATTTAAATCACTTGCAGGAATAAGGGCAAGGGGAGTTGTTTCTGCTTTATCAGACGAAAAAATTCTTGATTCCGAAACAGGTGAAATACAATTTTCTGAAAGTACTCTTTCAGGAATATGCGTGTTTAATCTCTCATATCTTAAACCGCAGAAAATAAGAATTGATTTTATGCCGGAAAAATCATTCAGTGAAGTTTCAGATTTGCTTTCTGATATTAAAAAAATCCGCAGAAACTGTATGCTTGATGAATATCTCACAGGAATATTCGCAAAAAATCTCGGAATTTATATTATGAAGAAAACAGTTAAAAAATCTGAATTCAGTATGATAAAAAAAGTATCAGAACTTTCAATGGGTGAAATAAAATCCATAGCTAAAATTATAAAATCTATGGAAGTTGAAGTTCTTCCGCCTGTTTCGTGGAAAAATTCACAGGTTACAGCAGGAGGAATATATGGTTCTGAAGTTGATAAAAATCTTGAATCAAAGTGTGTCAGGGGAATGTATTTTACCGGTGAAATACTTGATACAGACGGAAAATGCGGAGGATATAATCTCGAATGGGCGTGGAGTTCTGGAATGTGGGCAGGAAGAAAATGTGCAGAAAGTATGGTAAAAAAGAATGATAAGAATAAATAATATAAGCGTTCCTCTTGATTTTAAGTTTACTGATGAAAATCTTATAAATATTTCGGCAGATGAGCTTAAAATAAAATCATCAGGAATAAAATCTGCAAAACTTTCAAAAAAATCAGTCGATGCAAGAAAGAAAAATAAAATCTGTTTTGTAATATCAGTTGATACTGAACTTGAAAATAATCTGAATGAAGAAAAAATTATCGCAAAAAATAAAAATACCGTCAAAGCTGAAAAATATACATATCAGATAAATCATATAAAACCGCCTGAAAAAAGACCGGTTATTATAGGATTCGGGCCGGCGGGAATGTTTGCATCACTGGTTCTTTCTGAAAGCGGAGCAAATCCGATTGTGCTTGAAAGGGGTTCTGATGTTGATTCAAGAAAAAAAGCTGTTGAAAATTTCTGGAATAACGGAATACTTGATGAAAACTGCAATGTTCAGTTCGGAGAGGGCGGTGCAGGTACTTTTTCAGACGGAAAGCTTACAACGGGAACTAAAGACCCACGCATAAGATATATACTTGAATCATTCGTAAAGTTCAACGCTCCTGAAGAAATTCTGTATCTTGCAAAAGCTCATATAGGAACAGACAAGCTTATTGATGTTGTTAAAAATCTCAGAAACTATGTAATTTCAAAGGGCGGTGAAGTTAAATTCAACAGCCGTTTTGATAAATTTGATATATCTGACGGAAAAATAAAAGGCATATGGTACAACGATAATCAGTATATTGAAACGGATAATGTTATACTTGCAACAGGTCACAGTGCAAGGGATACTTTTGAAATGCTTTATGAAAACAATATAAAGCTTTCTCAGAAAAATTTTGCTGTCGGAGTAAGAATTGAACATCTGCGAAAAGATATTGACAAAGCTCTTTACGGTGAATTTGCAGGTCACAGTGCATTGAAATCAGCCGATTATAAACTTGTATCTCATCTTCCGAACGGCAGAAGTCTTTATACATTCTGTATGTGTCCGGGGGGATATGTTGTCAATGCTTCATCAGAAAATGAATGTGTTGCCGTCAATGGAATGAGTCTTTATGCGAGAGATGCAGAAAATTCAAATACTGCACTCCTGACAGGAATATCTCCTGAAGATTTGAACAGTGAAAACGTTCTTGCAGGAATGTATTTTCAGCGTGATATAGAACATAAGGCATTTGTTGCAGGCGGTGGAAATTACAATGTTCCGGTGTGTCTTTATGGTGATTTTGCAAAGGGAGTTAAATCTGAAAAAATCGGGAAAATCAAGCCAAGCTGTAAGCCGTCTTATAAGTTTGCACTTCCTGAAGAATATCTGCCTGAATTTATATGCGATACAATAAAAGACGGTATAAAGGAAATGGGCAGAAAAATAAAAGGTTTTGACTGCTATGATGCTGTTATAACAGGTATAGAGAGCAGAAGTTCATCGCCTGTCCGCATAAACAGAGATGAAAGTTTTCAGTCTGTATCGTTGAGAGGTCTTTATCCTTGCGGAGAGGGTGCAGGATATGCAGGCGGAATTGTTTCGGCAGGAGTTGACGGAGTAAAATGTGCAGAGGCAGTATTAAAAAGTTTCAAGGAGAAAATATAAGATGAATTTAACCAATATCAGCACTGTTAAGGATATAATGAGCCGTCATGGATTCAGCTTTTCAAAGGGACTCGGACAGAATTTTCTTATAAATCCGAATGTATGCCCTAAGATTGCAGAAATGGGAAACGCTAATCATGATTCAGGAATAATTGAAATCGGAACAGGTTTCGGAACTCTTACAGCAGAGCTTGCAAAAAGGGCAAAAAAAGTTGTTGCAATAGAAATAGACAGCCGTCTTATTCCTGTACTTGATGAAACTCTTGCTGAATTTGACAATGTAAAAATAATAAATCAGGATTTTATGGAAACTGATTTGAATAAGATAATAGCTGAAGAATTTTCAGGAATGAAAGTATCAGTCTGTGCAAATCTTCCGTATTACATAACATCACCTGTTATAATGAAACTTCTTGAAAGCAGAGTTCCCATAGAATCCATAACGGTAATGGTTCAGAAAGAGGCTGGACAAAGACTTTGTGCAGAAATCGGAACAAGAGAATCAGGGGCAATTACTGTTGCAGTAAATTATTATGGTACAGCTGTTTCGCTTTTCAATGTTTCAAGAGGGAGCTTTATGCCTTCTCCGAATGTTGATTCATGCGTTATCCGCATAGATGTAAATAAAAGATATTCGCTTGATGAAGATGCAGAAAAATTTTTCTTTAAAATGATTAAGGCAGGTTTTGCACAGAGAAGAAAAACTATTGCAAAATCTCTTTCATCACAGATGAATATTGAAAAACCGGAGATTCAGAATATTCTCCGAAATATGTCACTTTCTGAAACAGCAAGAATAGAACAGCTTGATATGAATCAGCTTACAGAACTCAGTGAAAATTTACGCAGTATAACAAAAAAATAAATATCAGCCATTAATTAAAACGACATCTTTTTCATTTTATATATGATATAATAATCCTTATCATCAAAATAAAACTGTATAAGGAGATATGAAGATGTTGAAAGCAAATGCAGGGACAACAGCAAAAAACTATGGCATAATATCAGGAGCGGTTTTGTCGCTCGCAGGCGGATTTCTGATGGCAGGTGCAGAGATGAACGGTATGACATCATTTATCGGGGCATCTGTATGCGGTTCAGCGAGTCCGCTTAATTCAACGGCAGTTCTTGTCGGAAGCCTTTTAAGATATATTCTTTCCGGCAGTCTTCACAAAAACATTATTCTTGTCTGTGCTATGATATTTATAATCATAGGAAAGCTTTTTACAATCAGCTTTGAAAATCCCTCCTGGAGCGGAGTTGCAACAGGAATATCCGTTTTTTCATCAAGTCTTATCGTTTCTGCAATAATAGGAGAATCAATATTTAAAATATTATTTTATCTCATATACAGTATATTTTCAGGATTTACTGCATATTTTTTAGTAATATCAAAAGAGAGTTTCAGGCGACAGCGAGTAATTGACCTTAAATCAGGTATAAGCTTTGCTTTTGCAGTAGTGTATGCAGTTGTCCTTTCTGCACTTACTTCATTTGACCTTGTGTTTGTGAATGCAGGAAGAATACTCGGAATAGCAGTAACACTTGTTGCAGGCTATCATTATGGCTATATGGGGGGAGTTCTCTGCGGAGCATTGACAACATGCGGAATTTTTCTTTCTTCAAAAGATGCAGGAATGCCTTTTGTACTTCTTTCAGTAGCCGGTCTTATTTCAGGATACATACACCGCAGAAGTATGGGTGCAATTGCAATCTTATTCAATGCTGTAAGCATACTTTTTATAATAATGACAGGTCAGACGGATTTACTTATACCATGTATATGTGACCTTGCACTCGGAACGGCTCTTTTTTTCGGAATATGCCCCAATGTATCGGACAAGTGGGTTGTGACAGGTAAGAACAAGGACGGAATAAGCGATATAATTTCATCAAGAATGGAATTTCTTGCCGGTTCAATATCAGCTCTCAGAGATGATTCTGAAAAAATTTCAAACATTCTTTCCGAGGGGTCAGAAAAATCTGATACTATTGAGAAATTGAGTGAAAAAATCTGTTCTGAATGCAGTAAAAAAACAGTATGCTGGTACAGAAACTATGAGGACAGCCGTCAGGGATTTAAAAAAATACTGAAACAGGAAGAAATCAGACCTGAAAATTTTCCTGATGAACTAAAAAACTGTCTTAGAAAATCAGAACTTTCTGAGGAAGTAAGAAAAATCAATATGGAAAAAATTACGGCTCGCCTTATGGATATGCGTTTTTCTGAAAGCCGTAAACTCCTTTTTGAACAGATAAAGATTACAGAGGAAATAATCCTTTCGGCAGGTGAAAAAATCAATGTACGTTACAGCGAGCCTATAAGCAATACGGTACGTCTGAAACTTGAAAAATACGGATATAAAACTTCAAATATAATCGCATATTATAACAGCCGTAACAGATTACTTATAGAGATATATTTTGAGCTTGAACAAGCTCCGGCAAGCTGTGTGCGTATATGCGATTTGATTGCGGACGAGCTTAATATGAATCTTGATTTTACAGAACCTGTACGTTCAGGCAGGGAAGTGCGTGTGAGAATATCCGAAAAGACAAAATATTCACTTCAAAGCTGTGTGCAGTCAATGTGTGCATTGAATTCATCTGAAAGCGGTGATTCATCTGAAATATTCAATGACGGTACAGGAAACAGCTATGTTGTTCTCTCAGACGGTATGGGAAGCGGAAAAAGTGCATCTCTTGAATCAAAAATGGTTGTCAGTATGTTCAGAAAGCTTATTGTAAGCGGTGTCGGATACCTTTCTGCAATAAGGCTTATAAATTCAATAATGCTTAACAAATCAAAAAATGAAGCCTTTGCAACTCTTGATGCTGTTAAAATTGATATGGATACATGCGGACTTGTTGTCATAAAATCAGGAGCATCTGCAACACTTATAAGACATAAAAGTCAGGTTATAAAAATAACCTCCCCGACATTCCCGATAGGTATTATTCAGCAGGCTGAAGCTTTTTCATGTGAATACGATTTTGAACGCGGTGATATAATCATAATGCTTTCAGACGGCATAAGCGAAAATGAATATCAGTTCATAAAAGAATTACTTCTGCGAAAAGATGACCTTAAACAGATTGTGAACGAAATCTGCGATAAGTCCGAAAAGTTTACCGGAGGAAAGCGTCGTGATGATATAACCGTCATCGGAATAAAAGTTATCCAAGGTTAAGTTTATGTTTATTATAGCAAAATAATATGTTATTACTATGTGTAATATATGTCAAATTGCACATAAAATACAGTTTGAAATTGTTATAGTATATGAAAAATCTACTTTAAAGTCAAAAAGACTTGAATAATTGAACTGTTTCTGATAAAATATGATTGTAGCAGGATTTGCGGGAGTTTTTAAACCTGCGGTAGAATTCAATTTGGCAAATTCAGTAAGAAAGGAAAAGTTACTGACATGACAGTCCGCTTTTATAACGGTTGTCAGGTGTACCCGTATAACATCGGGAAATTTACGCCTTCGGAGTGTTGTGCCAAACATTTTATGTCAGACCATTCTGCACTAAAATGAACACGTTGAACAAGGAATATTCAAAGCTTTTTTTCAGGCTTCTGATTAGTATTCAGTAACAGAACAATATGAAATCAAATAAAAAATCCAATACAAACGATTTTCCGCTGTATCTTTTCTATAACGGAAAAAATAGTGAAGCTTATAGATTTTTTGGCGTTCACTCTGTTAAAAAGGGCAGGGGCAAGGCTCATTGTTTCAGAGTATGGGCACCGAGAGCCTTGTCGGTTTCTGTTGTAGGTGATTTCAATAACTGGGACAGAACTGTCAATCCTATGGAGCGTATATCTGAAGGCATCTGGGAAACTACTGTTTCAAACCTTAAACAGTATGACTGCTATAAATACAGCATCGAAACCCCTGACGGAAGAATTATTCTTAAATCTGACCCGTATGGCAGACATTTTGAAACACGTCCGTATACTGCTTCAAAAATATATGAAAGTTCATTTGAATGGAATGACTCTGAGTCTGAATGGTCTGCAAGCAAAAAAAGTAAAGTTATTTATAAAAGCCCTGTGAATATATATGAGGTTCATCTCGGTTCCTGGAAGTGCAACGATGATGGTGTTTTTCTTAATTATGTGGATTTTGCGAAAAATATAATTCCATATATCAAGAAAATGTCCTATACTCATGTTGAATTTATGCCACTTACTGAATATCCCTTTGACGGTTCGTGGGGTTATCAGGTAACAGGCTATTTCGCTCCTACTTCAAGATACGGCACTCCTGATGATTTCAAGGAAATGATTACACTTTTTCATGATAACGGAATAGGTGTTATTCTTGACTGGGTTCCTGCTCATTTTCCTAAAGATGAAAGCGGTCTTTATGAATTTGACGGTACTTGCTGTTATGAATATACAAGTGAATATAAAAAGGAACATAAAGCGTGGGGAACACGTGTGTTCGACTACGGCAGACCTGAGGTTTGCTCATTCCTTATCTCAAGTGCATGTTTCTGGTTTGATGAATATCATATTGACGGTCTGAGAGTTGATGCTGTTGCATCTATGCTGTATCTTGATTATGACAGGCGTGACGGTGAATGGTGTCAGAATATAAACGGCGGAAATGAAAATCTTGAGGCTGTTCAGTTCCTTAAAAGTCTGAATGAGGCTGTTTTTGCAAAATATCCTGAGGCTCTTATGATTGCTGAAGAATCAACTTCATGGCCTAATGTCACAAAGCCTACTGACAAGGACGGTCTTGGTTTCAACTTCAAATGGAATATGGGCTGGATGAACGATATGCTTATGTATATGTCCCTTGACCCTATATATCGTGCTTTTAATCATGATAAAGTTACTTTTTCATTCTTCTACTGTTTCTCTGAAAATTATGTTCTTCCAATATCACATGATGAAGTTGTGCATGGAAAATGTTCTATGATTCAGAAAATGCCCGGTACTTATGAAGAAAAATTCAGCTCATACAGAGCATTTCTTACATATATGATGGCTCACCCCGGCAAAAAACTGCTCTTTATGGGACAGGAATTTGCTCAGATGAAAGAATGGGATTTTCAGTCACAGCTTGACTGGTCTTTGATGGATTTTGAATCACACAGAAATATGCTGAAATTTTCAGAAAAACTTAATAAATTCTATCTCGAAAATTCTCCTCTGTGGGAAAATGATGACAACTGGGACGGTTTCCACTGGATTTCAAATGATGACTATAAACAGAGCGTTATAGCATTCAGAAGAATAGATGATAAAGGTGAAGAAATTATTGCTGTCTGCAATTTTGTTCCTGTTGAAAGAAAAGATTATAAAATAGGAGTTCCGCAAAAGGGCAGATATAAAGTTGTTTTCAATTCTGATTCAAAGGATTTCGGCGGTTCAGGAATTACCGGAAATTACGTTAAAACTGATTACTATCTTATGCATGGTTTTGAAAACAGTCTTTCACTGAATCTTGCTCCGCTTTCAGTTATATATCTGAAATATGCACCTGTTAAAAAACGTACCCCGAAACCTAAAACAAATGATGAAACTGCTGTAAAAGCTGATGAAAAAAAGAAAACTTCCGGAAAAAAAGTTTCTTCCGGTAAATAATCAATAACTGTTTTTTAATCTGCGAATCCATTGCTTTAAAAACGGATTCCTGATTTTAGGAGGTAAAATATGTATATTAAAAAGAAATGCGTTGCTATGCTTCTCGCAGGCGGTCAGGGAAGCAGACTCTATGCTTTGACTAAAAATGTTGCAAAGCCGGCTGTTCCTTATGGAGGAAAATACCGTCTGATTGATTTTCCGCTTTCAAACTGCACTAATTCCGGAATAGATACTGTTGGTGTTCTTACACAGTATCAGCCACTTGTTCTGAATGAATATATCGGAAACGGTCAGCCCTGGGATTTGGATAAGCTCCATGGCGGTGTTCATATTCTTCCGCCTTATGAATCAAAGGCAGGTGCATCATGGTATGAAGGTACAGCCAATGCTATCTATCAGAATATGAGATTTATTGAAAGATATGACCCTGAATATGTTATAGTTCTCGGCGGTGACCATATATATAAAATGGATTATTCAAAAATGGTTGACTATCATATCGAAAATAATGCAGACTGCACAATTGCTGTTATAGATGTTCCGAAAGAAGAAGCTTCAAGATTCGGAATTATGATTTGTGATGAAAGCAACAAGGTTACAGATTTCGTTGAAAAGCCAAAAGTTCCTAAATCAACTCTTGCATCTATGGGTATTTATGTTTTCAGCTGGGACAAGCTTAAAAAATATCTTATCGAAAATGAAAACGATGCCAATGAAAAACGTGCAAAGGGTGAACCCTGGTCAAAGGATTTCGGAAAGGATATTATCACATCTATGCTTGCTGACAAGCAAAGACTTTTTGCTTATGAATTTGAAGGCTACTGGAAAGATGTTGGTACTCTTGACAGCCTCTGGGAAGCTAATATGGATTTGCTCAGCCCGAGTGTTCCTCTCGACCTTTATGACCCGTCATGGAAAATCTATTCAAGAAACAGCAATATGCCTCCGCAGTATATAGGAAACAATGCTAATATCGAAAATTCAATGATTTCTGAGGGCAGTTCAATTGACGGTCAGGTTGACTTCTCAATAATCTTCTCAGGCGTTACAATTGAAGAAGGTGCAAAGGTAAATTACAGCATACTAATGCCGGGTGCAGTAATAAAATCAGGTGCTGTTGTTGAATATGCAATTGTAGGTGAGGACAGCGTTATTGAAAGCGGTGCTAAAATAGGAAAGAGTCCTGAACAGGTTGAAAACCGTGACGACTGGGGAATTGCTGTTGTCGGTCATAATGTAACGGTATCTAAGGATAAGGCTGTTGAACCTAAAGAGATTATTGACGAGAATATATAAGGAGGCTTCATTACAATGGTAGTAAATTATAATGTACTTGGCTTGATTTTTGCAAGCATGCATGATACATCAATCGCTGAACTTACAAAACAGAGAACTATGGGTTCAATCCTGTTCGGCGGTCGTTACAGACTTATCGATTTTCCGCTTTCAAATATGGTTAATTCAGGAATAGCAGAAGTCGGGGTTATTACAAAATCAAATTACGGTTCACTCCTTGACCACCTCGGTTCAGGCAGAGAATGGGATTTGTCAAGAAAAAAAGGAGGTCTTCATCTTCTCCCGCCGTATAGTCAGGACGGCGGAATTTACAGAGGCAGACTCGATGCTTTAAGCAATGTATGGAGCTTTATTGAACATTCATCTGCAAAATATGTAATTCTTTCAGACTGCGATATGGTTACAACTATTGACTTCAACCCTGTTATTGAGCAACATATCGAATCTGAAGCTGATATAACTGTTGTTTACAGCAAGGGACTTTATAACGTTGAGAAAAATCATTCCACAAATATTCTTGAGCTTGACGGAAACAGAGTAAAAGATGTTCTTGTTGACCCTCAGTTTTCAGGCGAATGTAATATAAGTCTTGGAATGTTTGTTATGAGCAAGGAATTCCTCAAAAAAATTGTTTCTGAATCCATAAGCAGAAATCAGTACAGCCTGATAAGAGATGTTCTTCAGGCTAAGAAAAATGAATACACAATCTGCGGATATGAGCATAAGGGATATTTTTCAAAGATTGACAGCCTGCTTAACTTTTACAATGCCAATCTTGAACTTCTTAAACCTGAAAACAGAAATGCTCTCTTTAAGAAGGATTTTCCTATCTATACAAAGATTGGCGACAACGGCCCTACAAAATACGGTCTTGAATCAGATATTTCAAATTCACTTATTGCAGACGGCTGTATTATAGAAGGTACTGTTGAAAACTGCGTTCTTTTCAGAGGTGTTAAGATTGGAAAGGGTACTGTTATTAAGAATTCTGTAATTCTTCAGGGTACTGAAATCGGTGAAGGCTGTCAGGTTTCATCAGTAATCACTGATAAGAATGTAAAGATAAGCAACGGAAAAGTTCTTACAGGTTCTGATACATATCCGCTTTTTATCGGTAAGAACGCTCAGATATAAAAATTCGGTGACTGATTATGAATATATTATTTGCTGCCAGTGAGGCACAGCCTTATGTTGCCTCAGGCGGTCTTGCTGATGTTATAGGCTCACTTCCCAAAGCTTTCAACAGAAAGGGAAGTGACTGCCGTGTAGTAATTCCGCTTTATAAATCCATATCCGAAAAATTCAAGGATAAAATCAGCTTTGTTACAAATATAACAGTTGATGTTTCATGGAGAAAACAGTACTGCGGAATATTTACTGCCGAAAATGACGGTGTGACTTATTATTTTATCGACAATGAATATTATTTCTGCCGTGACGGAATATACGGATTTTATGATGACTGTGAAAGATTTGTATTCTTTTCAAGAGCTGTTCTTGAAATGCTCAGATATATCGATTTCAAGCCTGATATTATAAATTCTCATGACTGGCATACTGCTATGATACCGGTATTCTATGAGATTTTCTATAAATATCAGCAGGATTATACTGATATAAAGAATGTATTTACAATTCATAATATCGAATATCAGGGAAAATACGGAAAAGAAGTTGTCAGCGAAATCATGGGTATTCCTATGTATCATTTCTCACTTCTTGAGTATGACGGATTTGTAAATCTTATGAAAGGTGCAATTGAAACTGCTGATAAGATAGTTACAGTAAGTCCGAGCTATGCTTGGGAAATTCTTGACCCGTGGTATTCATGCGGTCTTGACAGAATACTTGTTCACAAACAGAAGAAAATTGTCGGTATTCTTAACGGTATTGACAGTGATTTGTGGAATCCTCTCAATGACCCTTCTATTGCTGAAAGTTATTCATATGTCAATATTTCCGGAAAAAAGAGCTGCCGTGAGGCACTTGTATCAGAACTTGAACTTGATGACAATGAAAAGCCGATAGTAGGAATTGTTACAAGATTTGTTTCACATAAGGGCATAGATTTGATTAAATATTCTCTTGAAGAACTTGTAAGTGACGGATTTGAGTTTGCTGTTCTTGGAAGCGGAGAAAAAATCTATGAAGATTTCTTCAGAGAAATGGCAAAGAGATATAAAGGAAAAGTTTTCGTTAAAACTGCCTTTGACCCTCTGCTTGCGAGAAAAATTTATGCCGGAGCTGATATGTTCCTTATGCCGTCACAGAGTGAACCTTGCGGTCTTGCACAGATGTTTGCAATGAGATACGGAACTATTCCGATAGTTCGTGAAACAGGTGGTCTGCGTGATACTGTCAGGGATAACGGAAACAATGACGGAAACGGTTTTACATTCAAAGCATATAATGCTCTTGATATGATTGATGCTATGCATCGTGCTATGAAAGCTTTTGATGATAAAGATTTATGGACAAGTCTTGTAAAGCGTGCTATGAAATATGATTTTAGCTGGGACGCTTCCGCAGAAACATATCTTAATTTGTATGAAAAACTTTAATAAAAATGCCCATGAAATTAATCATGGGCATAATTTTTTGTCAGAACCATTTTAAAATATGGAAAATTGCAAGAATAAAAAAGAAGATACTGAAAACCGTTCCTGTAAAAAACAGTATATTATTTACTTTTCCGTCAGCAGTACATAATCGGAAACAGATACCCTTTTTCAGCGGATAAAAAAGTTTTACTCTTTTTTTGTTGAAAAGGTCTGTGAATATATGTGAGAACATCGCTATGAAAAAATACGGTGCAAGTGCCGGATACATAAAATATACTATTCCTGTAAGTATTGCAAGTGCCGGTATTGAGTGCATAAACGAACGGTGGGGCTGATATTTTCCGAATGTACAGACGGCTATGAATGAAATAAATCCGAGTACAAGCCGGAACATATCACTTTCACGGTTGAAATTTTTTGTTATTCCGAGATTGAATTTATATTCGGCAAATAATAACGCTATGCCGGCAATAACAGTCAGTGCGGTAATTCTGTTTAAATCACGTCTTGAATCTGATGATTTTACATCAACATCACATACAACAGAGCCGACTGATGATGCAATTATACAGAGTGCAAGTTCCTTGAAATCAGATGGATATGTTATACATAAGGCGGCGGCTGTACCGACAGCGAGATGTGTTTTTCCTGTCAAAATAAAAAACCTCCTGAAAGAAATATGATATATTATAGCATATTCTGACAGATTTTTCAAGTCTTTTTCAGATAATTCGCAGATGTTCAAGGAGAATTTTAGTTCCAGTCAGAATTAATATTATTCCTCCGCATATTTCAGCTTTTGACTTATATTTTGTGCCTGCACAGTTTCCGAGCTTTACTCCGAAACCAGAAAGAATAAAAGTTATAATTCCTATAAATGATACGGCAAAAATAATATTTATATCGGGCAGAAGTGCAAAGGTAATTCCGACAGCAAGAGCATCAATGCTTGTTGCAATTGCCATAGCAGTCATTATTTTAAATCCGAGCGAACTGTCAACTTCATTGTCTTTTGAAAATGATTCCCTAATCATATTTATTCCTATAAATAAGAGAAAAATAAAAGCTGTCCAGTGGTCAAAATCCGATATGTATTTTTCAAATGCCGAACCGAGAAAATAGCCTGTCAGTGGCATAAGAGCCTGAAATCCTCCGAACCAAAGACCTACTGTAATTATCTTTTTCAGTGAAATATTTTTCATCGCAAGACCTTTGCATACTGAAACTGCAAATGCGTCCATTGCAAGACCTGTTGCAAGCAGAAAAAGTTCAAAAATGTTCATAAAAAAATTCCTCCGGAAAATATTCTTATTAAAGAATATGAAATCCGCAGGAATTTTATGTTTTTAAAGGCTTAATATCTTTGAAAATATATCGGCATTTTTATCGTTGAAAGATGCAAATATTACATTGTCAAAAAGCGATATGTAATTCTTTTCAAAAAGCAGAATCCTGAATATTTCAGCAATATCTTCAACCGAATTTCTGAATACTCCACAGCCCCATGCTCCGAGAACTATGTTTGAATTTCTGTTTTCAGCAGTTATGCTGAGAATTTTTTCAGCACGGTTCAGCATACATTCAAATATTTCTTTATTAGAATGTTTTGAATCTGCAATATTCCTGTTTACTGCCGGAGCTGTTATTATGCTTACATTTTTCGGATTTTCAAGAAGTTTGTATTCTGAATCCCTTATAATCATTACATCTGGCGAATAAAGCATATAATCGGAATAAAGGGTGTTGTAATGTTCACGATTATATTTATACATTTCAAAAGCTTTTTCACTTCCGATTGAGGCGAAAAGAGTTGAACAATAGCAGAGCTGTTCTTCCTGAGCTTTTGCACCGTTCTGAAATCCACCGCCCGGATTTTTTGCAGATGCAAAATTGAGAACACAGGTTTTTCCCTGAATATCGCATAAATCCAATGTTTCAAAAGAACCGGCAGGCTTTACTATGATTTTTGCTTTTTTGTCATTTTTTTCAAATTTTTTTGGCTGGTATTTCAAAGAATATACTTTTACATTTCTGTTTTTTTCAGAATCCAGTCTGATTTCCTTGCCGTTGACAATATATTTTCCTTTATCTATAATATCAATGGTTTCTTCTGCAATTAAAGCAAGATTTTTTCTGCTCATTATTATCACTCCTTTTAATTATAATATCATAATTTCCTTAAAAAGTCAATAATACAAAATTTACTTTTTCTCTGAAACTTGACAAATTTCGAGTAACGTGATATAATTTTTGTGTAATGTAACTATGAATACATTTGATAAATTTTATTTGGAAGGGTGATTAAATGACTTTCAGTTATTATCCCGGCTGTACGCTTAAAACGAAAGCAAAAGAGCTTGACAGATACGGAAGAAGTGCAATGAAAGCACTGGGAATAGAACTTGAGGAACTTGATAACTGGCAGTGCTGCGGAGGAGTCTATCCGATAGGAAAAGATGAGCTTGCAACAAAGTTATCATCAGTAAGAACTCTTGAAAATGCAAAGAGAAACGGCGGAAAACTCGTAACATTGTGTTCCGCCTGTCATAACGTTCTGAAACAGGTAAACGAGGAAATCAGAACAAATGAGGATTTTGCTTTGAGAGCAAACAATTACTCAAAGTTCGATGAAGAATATCATGGAGAAACAGAGGTTATCCATTACTTTGAAGTTCTGCGAGATACTGTCGGATTTGATGAAATTAAGAAAAAGGTCGTAAAACCGTTTAAAAATGTGAAAATCGGTGCATATTACGGCTGTCTGCTTCTCCGCCCGAGCAAGATTATGCAGATGGATAATCCCGAAAATCCGAAGATTATTGAGGATTTCATAAAAGCAATAGGCGGTGTGCCTGTAATTTATCCTTACAGAAACGAATGCTGCGGAGGATACGTTACACTTGAAGACAAGAAAATTGCACAGAAAAAAAGTTCCGCAATTATGGAAAATGCACAAAGTTTCGGGGCAGATTTAATGGTAACAGCCTGTCCGCTTTGTCAGTATAACCTTACACAGAACGGCGGAGGAAGTATTCCGGTAAAATATTTTACAGAACTTCTTGCCGAGGCTCTCGGAGTAAAGGAGGAAAACTAAATGCCGTCAGAAACATTAAAAGAACAGGTTCTGAGAATAAGCGGTGTGAACCCTCTTAAATGTATGAGATGCGGAAAATGTTCAGGAACTTGTCCTTCATATGAGGACATGGAATATCACCCGCATCAGTTCGCATATATGGTTGAAAAGGGCGAAATCGAAAAACTTATGAACTCAGACAGTATATACAAATGCCTTACATGTTTTGCATGTGTTGAAAGATGTCCGAGAAATGTTGAACCGGCAAAGCTGATTGAAGCCGTAAGACTCGTGAAAATCAGACAGCAGGGTGCTAACCATCTCCACGCAGAAGCAATTCCTGAAAAGCTTGATGAGGAACTTCCACAGCAGGCAATTGTAAGTGCATTCAGAAAATACAGTAAGTAAGGAGGAGAAAAACAATGCAGAGAATAGGTGTATTTGTATGTCACTGCGGTACAAATATTGCCGGAACAGTAGATGTAAAGGCAGTAGCAGAGGCACTTAAAAATGAACAGGGCGTAGTTTTCTCCACAGAATATCAGTATATGTGTTCCGAGGCAGGACAGAATCTGATTAAAAACGCTATCAAAGAGGAAAAACTCACAGGCGTTGTAGTATGTTCATGTTCACCGAGAATGCACGAAGCTACATTCAGAAAAACAGCCCAGTCAGCAGGAATAAATCCATATATGGTGGAAATTGCGAACATTCGTGAGCAGTGTTCCTGGATTCACAAGGATATGGCTCAGGCAACCGAAAAGGCAATAATCCTCGGCAGAGCGGCAATTGCAAAGGTTCATCTCAATGCTCCGCTCGTTGCAGGCGAAAGCCCCGTTGTAAAAAGAGCATTGGTAATCGGCGGTGGTATTGCCGGAATCCAGACAGCTCTCGATATTGCAGATGCAGGATTTGAAGTTGACATTGTTGAGAAAAAGCCTACAATCGGCGGAAAAATGACTCAGCTCGATAAGACTTTCCCGACTCTCGACTGTGCGGCATGTATCCTCACACCAAAAATGGTTGACTGTGCTCAGAACGAAAAAGTTAAAATATATTCTTACAGCGAAGTTGAATCAGTAAGCGGATTCGTTGGAAACTTCTCCGTAAAAATCAAGAAAAAAGCACGTTTTGTCGATGAAACAAAGTGTACAGGCTGTGGACTTTGTACAGAAAAATGTCCGATGAAAAAAGTTCCGAACGAATTTAACCTCGGAATGAACAACAGAAGTGCAATATACATTCCGTTTGCTCAGGCAGTCCCGAAAATCGCAACAATTGACCCTGACCACTGTAATATGCTCAAAAACGGCAAGTGCGGACTTTGTGCAAAAATCTGTACAGCCGGTGCGATAAATTACAAACAGCAGGACGAAATCGTTGAGGAAAAATACGGTGCAATCGTGGTTGCAACAGGTTACAATCCGATTAGTCTTGAAAAATATGACGAATTTGCTTATTCACAGTCAAAGGACGTTATCACATCACTTGAGTTTGAACGTTTAACAAATGCGGCAGGCCCGACAAGCGGTAAACTTCTCAGACCTTCAGACAATGAACACCCGCATACTATTGTGTTCGTTCAGTGCGTAGGCTCAAGATGCGGTGCTGATGATGCAAAGGGCGGTAAGTCATACTGTTCAAAAATCTGCTGTATGTACACCGCAAAACACGCAATGCTCACCCGTGAAAAATACCCTGATACCGATGTTTATGTGTTCTACATTGATGTAAGAACTCCGGGTAAAAATTTTGACGAATTTTACAGACGTGCCGCAGAGCAGTACGGCGTTCACTACATAAAGGGTATGGTCGGAAAAGTTATCCCTCAGGCAGACGGAAAACTTCTCGTTCAGGGTTCAGACCTCATCGCAAACGAACAGCTTAAAATCAACGCAGATTTGGTAGTTTTAGCTGCTGCAATCGAACCTGACAAGAGTGCAAGACCGCTCGCAACAATGCTCACTGCAAGTATGGATACAAACGACTTCTTCACAGAGGCTCACCCGAAACTCAGACCTGTTGAAAGCCCGACAGCCGGAATTTTCCTCTCAGGTGCGTGCCAAGGCCCTAAGGATATTCCTGAAACAGTTTCACAGGCAAGTGCGGCTGCTGCAAAGGCAATCGGACTTCTCTGCAAGGACAAACTGACTTGCAATCCTTGCGTAGCTCATTCAGATGAAATGATGTGCAACGGCTGTTCACAGTGTGCAAACGTATGTCCTTACGGTGCAATTTCATACGAAGAAAAGGAATTCAGAATGCCGAACCGCACAACAGCAATCAGACGAGTTGCAAGCGTAAATCCTGCTGTATGTCAGGGCTGTGGTGCATGTACGGTAACATGTCCGTCAGGAGCAATGGATTTGAAGGGCTTCTCTAACAGACAAATTATGGCGGAGGTAGATGCAATATGCAGATAAACAACGAATTTAAGCCGAAAATAGTGGCTTTCTGCTGTAACTGGTGTTCATATGCAGGTGCAGACCTCGCAGGAACAAACCGTTTGAATTATCCGGCAGATGTAAAAATAATCAGAGTTCCCTGCTCTTGCAGAGTAAACCCGATGTTCATTCTCAGAGCATTCCAGAGAGGTGCAGACGGCGTTATAATCTGCGGTTGTCACCCGGGTGACTGCCACTATACATCAGGAAACTACTATGCAAGAAGAAGGATTACACTCCTGTTTTCAATGCTTGATTATCTCGGAATCGAGAGAGAAAGAACCCGTCTTGAATGGGTATCGGCTGCCGAAGGAGCGAAATTCTCCGCAACAATGAACGAGTTTGTTGAAACAGTTACAAAACTCGGAGAAAATAAAAGACTGGAGGATTTGAGATGCAAAGCAGAATGATTGAACGTGCAAAACAGCTCCTCGCTGACGGAACGGTAAATCGTGTAATAGGCTGGAAAAAGGGCGAATTTGCGTATGATATAACACCTGCTGTATTTGAAAGTGCTGAAGAAATCGACAAGGATTTCGTGTATGATGATTTCTGCGGACACAATCTTTCAAAATATTTAATCAAAGAGTCAAGAAAAGAGGGAAAACTCCTCGCTTTTCTGAAACCCTGCGACACATACAGCTTCAATCAGCTTATCAAGGAACACAGAATTATCCGTGAAAACGTGTATATAATAGGTATACAGTGCGACGGAAAGGCTGACGCTGAAAAAATCAAGGCTAAGGGAATCAGCGGAATTACAGGAATTTCTTCAGATAACGATACATTCACAGTAAAAACAATTTACGGTGATGAAAAAATATCCAAATCAGAAGTTCTTGAGGAAAGATGTACAGTCTGCAAGTCAAAGAAACATGCGGTTTATGATGAACTGATAGGCGATGAGGGCGAAGTTAACGAAAATTCCGCAAGATTCGATATGGTTGCAAAGCTCGAAAATATGACAGCAGATGAAAGATATGCATTCTGGAGAAACGAACTTTCAAAATGCATCAGATGCAATGCCTGTCGAAATGTATGTCCTGCCTGTTCCTGTGAAAACTGCGTATTCGATAACCCGAATTCAGGCGTTTCACAGAAGGCCGCAGCAACAAGTTTTGAGGAAAATATGTTCCACATAATCAGAGCATTCCACGTTGCCGGAAGATGTACAGACTGCGGAGAATGTTCAAGAGTTTGTCCGCAGAATATCCCTCTGCACCTCCTCAACCGTAAGTTTATTAAAGATATTAACGAACTTTACGGCGAATATCAGGCAGGCGTTGAAGATGAGGGAAGAACACCGCTGACAAGCTACACAAAAAATGACTGCGAACCAAGTATCGTAAACGAAAGGGGTTGTAAATAATGTACAGAATTTCTGTTTCAAAGCTCGATGATTTGTTCAAAAAAGCATCTGAAAGCCGTACAATTTACCTTCCTGTCGATAAGGAAAACGGTGCAAAGTTTGAAAAATGGAGTGAGGGCAAAAAACTCAGCAATGCCCTTAATACCGTAAGAAGTGCAAAGGATTTCATATTCCCGCAGACTGAAAATCTTGTTGATTTCAAGATTAACGGCAAGAATATTGAAGTGCGTGATGCTCACGTTGAACTCGAAGATTTCGTGATTTTCGGAATGAGAGCCTGTGATGCAAGAAGTTTTGAAATTCTTGACAAAGTATTTCTTGCAGAACCTGTTGATACTTACTATAAAAACCGCCGTGAACACGGTGTTCTTGTAACAATTGCCTGCACAAAGCCAAGCGAAACCTGTTTCTGTCAGACATTCGGAATAGACCCGACAAAGCCGGAAGGTGACGTATCAGCGTGGATTTGTGACGGTGAAATGTACTTTGAAGCAAATACCGAAAAGGGTAAATCATTTATCGAATCTGTTTCAGGACTCCTTGAAGAATCAGGAAGTGAAGCCGTTGAAAAACAGCAGTCCGAAGTAAAGGAAATTCTTGAAAAATTACCGCTTAAAAACGTTAAAACCGATGCATTCGGCGGAGATAAGTTAAATGAACTGTTCAATTCTGACAAGTGGGGAGAACTTTCAGAAAGTTGCCTCGGCTGTGGAACATGTACATTTGTTTGTCCAACCTGTCAGTGCTATGACATCAGGGATTTTGACTGCGGAAAAGAAATCAAGAGATTCAGATGCTGGGACAGTTGTATGTATTCTGATTTTACAAAAATGGCACATGGAAACTCAAGAAACAGTCAGCTTGAAAGATTCAGACAGCGTTTTATGCACAAACTTGTATATTTCCCTGCAAACAATGACGGACAGTTCGGCTGTGTAGGCTGTGGAAGATGTCTTTCAAAATGCCCGATTTCAATGAATATCGTCAAAGTAATGAAAACTCTGGAGGGCTGAAAATGAACGAAACACTTATACCCAAAATCGGCGTAGTAACCGATATAAGAATAGATACTCCGGACGTAAAAACATTCAGAGTAGTGACTCCGGACGGCAAAAAGGCATTTGACCATATGCCCGGACAGTGTGCAATGCTTTCAATTCCGGGTGTCGGCGAAGCAATGTTTTCAATCACATCATCACCGACAAACACCGAATTTATGGAATTTTCAATAAAGAAATGCGGTTGTCTGACAAGCTGGCTTCACCAGATGGAAGTCGGTCAGCAGATAACAATCAGAGGCCCGTACGGAAATCATTTTCCTGTTGAAACAGACCTCAAGGGCAAGGATTTATTGTTCATAGCAGGCGGTATCGGACTTGCTCCTCTGCGTTCAGTAATCAATTATGTTCGTGATAAGCGTGAAAATTACGGTTCAATTCAGATAATTTACGGTTCACGTTCAAAAGATGACCTCGTTGACTACAAGGAAATCATTGATGAATGGATGAAAGATACAGGAATTGAAGTAAATCTGACAATCGACAGAGAGCAGGAAGGCTGGGACGGTCATGTAGGATTTGTTCCGAATTTTGTTAAAGAAGTTAACCCTGATATTTCAAAAACAGTTCTTATCTGTGGCCCGCCGATAATGATAAAATTCACACTCGGAGCATTGAAGGAACTCGGATTTGAGGAAACTCAGGTGTTCACAACAATGGAACTTCGTATGAAATGCGGAGTCGGAAAGTGCGGACGCTGTAACATAGGAAATAAGTATGTCTGCAAGGACGGCCCTGTATTCAGATACGACAAGCTCGGCGAACTGCCTGACGAATATTAATAAGGAGAAAAGGTGCAATGGAAGAAATGGTAAAAATATTCCTGTTCGGCAAAAAGTACGAAGTACCGGCAGGACTTACTATAATGCGTGCAATGGAATACGCAGGCTATCAGCTTATCAGAGGTTGTGGCTGCCGAAACGGATTCTGCGGAGCATGTGCAACAATTTACAGAATAAAGGGCGACAGAGAACTCAAAGTATGTCTTGCATGTCAGACAACAGTTGAAAATGATATGTACATAGCAACTCTCCCGTTTTTCCCGCTCGTAAAACAGGTTTACGACATCGAAAAAATCAAGCCGACAGAACAGATAATGATGCAGTTATACCCTGAAATCTATTCATGTATCGGCTGTAACGCTTGTACAAATTCCTGTACACAGTCACTGAACGTAATGCAGTACATAGCATACGCTCAGAGAGGTGAATATGAAAAGTGTGCAGAGGAATCATTCGACTGCGTAATGTGCGGAGTATGTTCATCAAGATGTCCGGCCGGAATTTCACACCCGCAGGTAGCCCTTCTCGCAAGAAGACTTAACGGAAAATATCTCGCTCCAAAAACTCAGCACCTTGAGGACAGAGTAAAGGAAATCAAGGACGGAACATTTAATGAACTCCTCGAAAGCCTTATGCAGAAGCCAATCGAAGAAATGAAAGAGCTCTATAACACAAGAGAAATCGAGAAGTAAGGGGGATTTTTAAAGATGTATCCATCAGATATAACCGAATCACTGAAAAAAGTCGAGGCAAACCGTGCGGAAAATACAGCAATGGAACCTCGCAGAATGACAGCAGACGAAAAGGACGAACTCCTCGCAACATATCACCCCGATTACCGTCAGGACCAGTTTGAAGAACTCAAAGTGGGAGCAAACAAGGGTGAAAAAGCACCGCACGAACTCGCAGATATGCTTCAGGCAAACAGCAGAATCAAGCCGGAAGAAATAGATTTAACAAAAATCGACTATGATGTTGACGTACTCGTAATCGGCGGAGGCGGAGCAGGTGCATCAGCAGCAATCGAAGCTGATAACGCAGGTGCAAACGTAATGGTAGTAACAAAGCTCAGAATGGGCGATGCGAACACAATGATGGCAGAAGGCGGAATTCAGGCTGCCGACAAGCCAAACGATTCACCGGCAATTCACTTTGTTGATGCATACGGCGGAGGACACTTTGCAGCAAAAAAAGAACTTCTTTACAGACTTGTAACAGAAGCACCGGAGGCAATCCAGTGGCTGAATGACCTCGGAGTTGAATTTGATAAAGCACCGGACGGAACAATGATTACAACTCACGGAGGCGGAACATCAAGAAAGAGAATGCACGCAGCAAAGGACTATTCAGGAGCAGAAATAATGAGAACACTTCGTGATGAAGTACTCAACAGACAGATTCCGGTGGTTGATTTCACATCAGCAATCGAACTGATTCTTGATGAAAACGGCAATGCCGCAGGTGCAGTTCTTATGAATATGGAAACAAAGGAAATCCTTATCGCCCGTGCAAAAACAGTAATCATAGCAACAGGCGGTGCAGGAAGAATGCATTATCAGGGATTCCCGACATCAAATCACTACGGAGCAACAGCAGACGGACTTGTTCTCGGATACAGAGCAGGAGCAAAGCTTCTCTATCAGGATACACTTCAGTATCACCCGACAGGTGCAGCATATCCTTCACAGATATTCGGTGCATTGGTAACTGAAAAAGTACGTTCACTCGGAGCAAAACTTGTAAATGCTGAAGGTGAGGTATTTATGCACCCGCTCGAAACAAGAGATGTTTCAGCAGCATCAATAATCAGAGAATGCGGAGCAAGAAACAAGGGAGTAAAGACTCCTGACGGAATCGGACTCTGGCTCGATACACCAATGATTGAAATCAAGAACGGTGAGGGAACAATCGAAAAACGTATCCCTGCAATGATGAGAATGTTCGGAAAATACGGAATAGATATCAGAAAAGAACCTATTCTCGTATATCCTACACTCCATTATCAGAACGGCGGTCTTGATATTTCAGCCGATAATATGACATCTGTAAACAATCTGTTTGTTGCAGGCGAGGCAGTTGGAGGAATCCACGGAAGAAATCGTCTTATGGGTAACTCACTTCTCGATATTATCGTATTCGGAAGAAGTGCCGGAAAGAATGCTGCTAAAGCGTCAAAAAATGCAGAACTCGGAAATCTTTCCCTTGAACACGTTAACAAGTTCGCTAAGGAACTCGCTGATGCCGGTATCAAGACTGATAAGGTTTCTCCTAAACTTCTCCCTAATTATACTAAGTCAAAAGATATATAAGTACACTAAGCCGGATTTTTAAAATCCGGCTTTATTTTTTAAAAAATGTATTTCCATATTGACATAGGTTATCTTTTGTGATAAAATATATTTGTTTTGAATATGTTACGTAAGAGGGAAAAATATGAATGAAAAAAATCTAAGTGATAACAGTATTGACTTATTTCAGCTTTTAAAATTTTTTATAAGCAAAATCTGGATTGCTATAATCCTTGTTATTCTGGGCGGAATGTCGGCTTTCTGTGTTTCAAAGTTCAAAATGCCTTTGAAATATCAGTCACATATTTCTATGTATGTAAAAAACAGCAACAAGTCTGCCACATCAAATGATTCAGTAAATCAGGGCGATTTGAACGTTTCAAGGTCACTTGTAGAAACATATATAGTTGTTCTTCAGGACGATACTGTTATGGAACAGGTTGGAAATGAACTTATTAAAAAATATCCCCTTGATGAAATTTCTGAATGTTTCAGAGTGAACTATGATGAAAACGGTCAGGCAAGCGTTTCTTCATCTGATATAAGAAATTCGCTTACAATGTCATCAGTAAATTCAACTGAGGTACTGCGTGTTACATCAGAAACAAAATCACCTGAAATTTCAGCATCAGTTTGTAATATCATTGCTGAAAAGGCACAGACTGTTCTTGTCAGAGTAGTCGGAGCAGGTTCTGTTGAGGTTATCGGTTCTGCAAAAGTTTCAAAAAATCCGTCATCACCGAATATATATAAAAATACTGTTATAGGTGCTTTAGTCGGATTGCTTATTGCATGTACAATAATCTTTATGGTATTCTTTTTTGACAATACTGTCAAATCTCCTGAACAAATTGAAGAAAAGTTCGGAAAAGCCATACTCGGAGAAATTCAGAAATTTTCATCAGAAGGCGGAAAGAAAAAATCAGAAGGCGGAAACTATAAACTTATAACTGATAATGATGTTCCGTTCTCTGTAAAAGAATCCTATAAATCTATGAGAACAAATATTATATTTGCTCTCTCGGCATCAAACAAAAAGATTATAACAGTTTCAAGTTCAAATCCAGGTGAAGGAAAATCAACAACAGCCTCAAATATTTCAATATCCCTTGCTGAAACAGGAAAAAAGGTTCTGCTTATAGATGCTGATTTAAGGAAACCTGTACAGCATAAGATTTTCAAAGTGAGCAATAAGACAGGTTTTTCAGGAATTATCGGAAATATCAATACTTTTGATGAATCAATTCACAGAAATGTTGCTGAAAATCTTGACCTGATTACTTCAGGAATAAAACCTCCGAATCCTTCAGAACTTCTTGGTTCTATGAATACATATGAAATACTCAAAGGACTTTCAAAAATTTATGACTATATCGTCATAGATACACCGCCTGTAAATGTTGTAACTGATGCTATGAATATAAGCAGTGATATTGCAGGAATGATAATGGTTCTGAAATATTCTTCAACAACTACTGATGATATTGAAAGAGCAGTCAAGACAATACAGCTTGCAAATGGTGAACTTTTCGGAATGATTATAAATAATATCGTTCATAAGAGGGACGGTTCATATTACAGCAGATACGGCAAGAGTTATTATTATAAAAACTATGGCAGTTATAATACTGATACTGTAAAGGAAAAATAATATGTTTACAGATTACCACAGCCACATACTTCCGGAAATTGATGACGGTTCAAAAAGTGCCGAAGAATCAGTTCAGATGCTTGAAAAGCTTTCAGAACAGGGACTTGAACGTGTAGTAGCTACTCCTCATTTTTATGCACACAGAGAAGAATCCGTTGAAAGTTTCATTAAAAAGCGTAAATCTGCATATGAAAAGCTTTCTCGGAAGAATATCCCTGTTAAAGAGATATATCTTGGAGCAGAAATTCTTATGGAAAGCGGAATCAGTGAATGTGACGGAATAGAAAAGCTTGCGATTGAGGGAACTAATCTCATACTTCTTGAACCTCCCTATTATGACTGTCCTAAAAATCTGACAGATGAAATATACAGTATATCATATGATTATAAGCTTAAACCAATAATTGCTCATATACACAGATATATCGGATTATATGAAAAATCAGAGATTGAGGAACTGCTTAAAATTGATGCAGTATTTCAGATAAACAATCAGGCTTTTCGGAATTTTCGTGAAAAACACTTTGTTAAGTCGCTTATAAAAGAGGGTTATCCTCTTGTATTCGGAAGTGACTGCCATAATATGACATCAAGAATTCCTGATTTTGATGTTATTCTGAAAAAAGGAAAGCTGAAAGAGAGTATAGAAAGGTCAGACAAAATTTTTGAAGAATACAGAAAATAAGGGCAGATATTATTTGCCCTTATTTTTTTAAGGAGATTTTTATGAGAATTGTAACACCTGAAGAAATGGGAAAAATTGAAATTTTATCCGAAAAACTCGGAACAAGCCGTTCTGTCCTGATGGAGAATGCAGGAATAAAGCTTGCAAAGTTCATATCAGAAATAAGCCATAAAAAAGATGCAAGAAAAATATTGTTTCTTTGCGGAAAAGGAAATAACGGCGGTGACTGTTTTGTTGCAGGACGTGAACTTATATACAGCGGATATGATGTTACATTTGTGCATGTCTGCGGAATGCCTTCAACTGATATAGCCAAGAATGCATTTTCAAAAATTCCGAAATCAAGAGCAAAATTTCTTAACGGTTATCGTGACAAAGGTATAAAAAATTCTGTTGAATCACAGGAACTTGCATTTATGACAGGGGAGCTTTACAAGGATTCTGCCAGAAAAACAAAACGGCAGGAAGAATCAAGAATATCTTCAATAATGAATGCTGTCGCTGAAAGTGAAGTTATAGTTGACGGAGTATTCGGAACAGGATTTCATGGTGTTCTCGACAAAGAGATTGCCGAATATTTCAAAGCCTCACAGCCGAAAATAAAAATAGCAGCAGATGTTCCCAGCGGTGCAAACTGTATGACAGGCGAAGTATCTTCAGGAACATTCAATGCAGATTATACAGCGGTATTCGGATATATAAAAAGCGGAATGACTCAGTATCCTTTAAGACAATTCTGCGGAGAAGTTCAGGTTTTTGATATAGGACTTCATGAGGGAAGCCTTTCAGTTCTCTCGAAGAACATGAATGTAGTAGATTTAAGTATTGTAAAGTCACTTAAACAGCACAGAAAAATTGATGCAAATAAAGGCGATTTCGGGAAAATGCTTTCAATAACCGGAAGTGACCGTATGAGAGGAGCATCAATAATGTCCTCGCTTTCCGCACTGCGTTCCGGAGTCGGACTTCTTACTGTTGCATCATCTTGGACATGTATAAATAATATATCACAGCAGATTCCGGAGGCAATAACACTTCCTCTTGCAACAGACAGCGAAGGCTATATTCTTTTTGAAGAAAACAGGGATATTCTTCTTAAAACGATAAAATCATACAGTTCAATACTTATAGGCTGTGGAATGGGTGTTACCGATTCAACAAGAAAGCTTACGGAATTTATAGTAAAAAATGCGGATTGTCCTGTAATTATAGATGCAGACGGCATAAACTGTATATCCTCCTGCATAAATATATTATCAGAGAGCAAAGCAGATATTATACTTACTCCTCACCCGAAGGAAATGTCACGTCTTTGTGAGGCAGGTACAGAGGGAATACAAAAAAACAGAATAGAAACAGCTATGAAATTTGCGGAAAAATATGGTGTAACGCTTGTTCTCAAAGGTGCTGGAACAGTTACGGCAGATTCACAGAGATGTATGGTCAATATCAACGGCAATCCGGGAATGAGCAGAGGCGGAAGCGGTGATGTTCTTGCCGGAATCATAGCATCACTTTCCGCACAGGGATATTCAGCATTCGATGCCTGCACATACGGAGTATATATACATGGTCTTGCAGGTGACATAACTGCTGAAAAAATGGGATATGAGGCAATGCTCCCGACAGATATTATAAAAAACCTGTCAGCCTCATTTATGAGTATAAAATAAATCAGTAAAAATTAAAAGATGTAAAAAGTCAGAACATAAAGACAGGAGATTTTTATTTATGAAAAGACTTGTTACATTGGCTTTTACAGGAATAATGTTTTTATCGATGACAGGCTGTAAGACTCCTTCATCTGAAACAGGTACTGCTGAAAATGGTCTTAATACAGCATTCCAGACAGAAACTGAAATAACTCTTGACCAGATGAAAGCAAGCGGAGTTCTCTGCCGTTTCGGAGAGGGTATGTGGGAGATAGAATTTGATTCCCCGAATACTTTAAGCGGTGTAAAGCTTGAATTTACAGACGGAACATCAACGGCATCTTATAAGGGATTAAGTTTTTCAGTTCCGCAGTCAGCACTTCCGGTTAAATCAATGATGTCAAATCTGATTTCGGTTGCTGATGAGCTTGCAAGACAGGAGGAACTTTCAGGAGAATCCGAAAACGGTGAAATAAAGATAAGCGGAAATCTTGAAAGCGGAGAATATATTCTTACTGCTGATAAATCCGGCAATCTCAAGCGTTTTGAAATGCCGAATATGAAACTTGTAATGGAATTTGGTGAAATGTCTGAAATAGGTTCGGAAATCAAACCGGAAGAAACAACATCAGCAACAGTTCCTAAGACTGAAACAGAAACAACAGTATCATCATAAGTGAAAAAGGCGGTTTTAATAAAAAACCGCCTTGTTTATTTTTCACCGCCGAAATAATAATCAAGCAGAAGATTTACAATTCTGCTGTAACTTTGTATACCGTCCTCAACGCCGTTTATTTTAAGATTTGTGTCAGTAAAATTATCAGAAACCTTTCCGATTGTTTCACTTGAAATTATTTCTTTGTCCTTGTTTTCCTCCCAGAATTCTTCCGGAACGAATTTATACATATCCTGAGAAGTTTTTTCAGAAATTTTCTGAGATATTTCAAAAGCCTCCAAAATATTGTTTTTATAAATTTCATTGCTTACATATTCCAGAGCATTTAGATAACCGCTGTACTGAATTTCAATATTGTCACTTTGTATGCAGGCTACAAATGCAAAGAATCCGGCTTCATCTTCAAGAATAATTCCTTTGAGATGTGAAAATTCGTGACAAACTGTATTCGGGAGATTGCTTTCATAAACACTCGGATTATAATTTGCCTCCATAGTAAAAGGAAAATAAATTCCGAGCGTACGGGTCTGACTCATTATGTAAGAAGTTTTAATCGGCTTTGGGTCAGGATAATATCCTTTGAACTGCGGATATTTTTCACCCATTTTCTTCATAGCTTTTTTAGCTTCTTCGTTCATATCGCAGGTGATTTTAAAATTCCCCTCAGAATCACGTTCAACCTGTTCAGCAAGCTTGTTTGTTTCATCAACAAGAACTGAATAAAGTTCAGTTAGCTGTTCTCTTGAACGTTCGGATTCATTGAAATAAACATTTGAAAACGGAGTGCATTGATACATTATAAAGCAGTTGAATGTTTCAGAAAAAACGGCAAACGTGATTATAAAAAGAGCAATTGAAGTATATATTTTCAGAACCTTTTTTCTTGAATTTTTGCTTCTGATTAATATTACAAAAATTGCAGGTATTCCTATTATAATAAAAATTGCCAGAATAAACAGGAAAACTTCTCCGACTGAAAAACTGAACAATCCGCTTAAGAATGAAAAAATATTGCTGAAAAAAGGAAAAATATTCCGCACATAAAAATCAGCAAAACCCGTCCAAAGCCTTGCAGTAATATTGACAAGTAAACAGAATATTATGATTGCCCCCGAAATTATAAAAGATTTTTTCATTCTGAAAAATGCCTCCTGATACTTTTTATTCTATTATATCACAGTAATGATATTATTTCAATAAAAAAAATTTCATTAAACTATGGAAATATTCAGAATAATATGGTATAATAAAAAAGCGGTACTAAAAATTTCTTAAAGGAGATAAAAAAATGACATATGAGAGAATGAAACTTGCCGAAAATATCGGATTTTCTGAAATTATCGACAGCAAGTTTAAAAAAGGTGCTATCGAAATATCATTCATTACCCCTCTTGACCCTGAAACTTTGTCGGAAAATGCTTCAGCAACCGTTGCAGTAAGTATGACAAACAGCAAGTATCCTACCATTACAGAGTTTTCATCAAAGCTCAACAGCCTTTACGGTTCTGATATTTTTTCGAGAATATCAAAGGTAGGCAATTTTCAGGTCAACAGTATCAGTGCAGTATGGCTTGACAGCAAATATGCTCTTGAGGGAGAAGATATTGAAACAGAAACCGTAAAAATGCTTCTTGACTGTATATTTTCTCCCGATGTTAAGGATAACGGCTTCAATCAGAAAATTTTTGACATTGTTAAAAAGGATATTCAGTCAAAAATAGATTCTGAAATAAACAACAAAAGATTATATGCTTTGAAACAGGCATATGAAATTGCTTTTAAGGGTGAACCGGCTGAATATGCCTCCTACGGAACATCTGAATCCTTGCAGAATGTAACAGCTGAATCTGCATATAAAGCATTTAAAAATCTTATTGCAAATTCACAGATAGAAATTTCATATGTATCTGCACAGAAAAATGACAGCATAATAAGGCTTTTGTCAGAATCATTCGGCAATTTTGAAAATAAGTTCTGCAACTTCAGTTTTATAAGTTTCAGCCCGATAAAAGAAAATGTTGAAAGACTTACTGAAACACTTGACGTTAATCAGTCAAAAATGGTTCTTGCATTCAAGTCTGAAAAAGATGACAAATATGCAATGAAGATGCTTTCAGCTCTTTACGGTGAAACACCTTTTTCAAAGCTTTTTGCAAATGTGCGTGAAAAAATGAGCCTCTGCTATTATTGTGCAAGCCATTTTTCAGGTCTTAAAAACTGCATATTTGTTGACTGCGGAGTTGAAACAAAAAATATTGAAACTGCTGAAAAGGCTATCCTTGAACAGCTTGATGAAATTATCAAGGGAAATTTTTCTGATGAGGATATACAGAATATTCTTGTTTCAATTGAAAACAGTTTCAGCGGAATAGGCGACACCATAAATTCATATATAAACTGGTATAAATCAGCTGTATATGAGGGAGAATATATTACTCCTGAAAAAAAGCTTGAAGAATACAGAAATGTTACAAGAGAAAGAATTATCGAGTGTGCAAAGTCACTTGTGCTTGATACGGTTTATATTATGAAAAGCAGGGAGGAATAATTCAGAATGGAAAAGAAAGTTTTAACAAGCAGAACCGGTGACAGCTGTATATATGTGAAACACCCCAGCGGTCTTGACATATATATATGCGAAATGGAAGGTTTCAGCACAATAGAAGCTCTTTTCGGTACAAAATACGGTTCAATCAATACAATGTTCAAAACAAATGCTGATAAGGAATATACAACAGTTCCGGAGGGAATAGCACATTTTCTTGAACACAAACTCTTTGAAAATGAGGACTGCGATGTTTTCAACCTCTATGCAAAGACAGGTGCAAATGCAAATGCATTTACATCATTTGATAAAACCTGTTATCTTTTCAGCTGTTCAAAAAACTATAAGGAATCTCTCGGAATACTCCTTGATTTCGTTCAGAAACCTTATTTCACTCCTGAAAGCGTTGCAAAGGAACAGGGAATTATCGGTCAGGAAATAAAAATGTGTGATGACAATCCGAACTGGAGAGTATTTTTCAATCTTCTTAACTGCCTTTATCATAATCACCCTGTAAAAATTGACATTGCAGGAACGGTTGAAAGCATTGCTGAAATAGATGCCGAACTGCTTTACAAGTGCTATAACACTTTCTATAATCTCAATAATATGGTTCTTTCAATAGCAGGAAATATAAATGCTGATGAAGTTCTTGAAATTTGTGACAAGTATCTTAAACCCTGTGATGACAAGGGACTTGAAACAGTATTCCCCGATGAACCGGACAGCATTGTAAAAAATGAGATAACTGAAAATCAGCCTGTCGGAAATCCTCTTTTCAATATCGGTTACAAATGTACATCAAAAGACGGATATGAAAGACTTAAAGCAACTGTTACTGCTGATATATCAGCAAGTTTACTTGCTGACAGTTCATCTGATTTTTATCAAAGACTTTTGTCAGAGGGAATTATAAATTCAAGCTTTGATTTTGAATGTTTCTGCGGTGACGGATATTTTTCACTTATATTCAGCGGAGAATCAGAAAATCCATTCAGGGTAAGAGATGAAATTCTTTCTGAATTTGAAAGAATAAAATCAGAGGGAATAGATGAAAAACTTTTCAGCAACATCAAAAAACTTAATTACGGAAAACTTGTAAAGGAACTCAATAATGTTGAAGAAGTTGCAAACATTATGATTAATTCTCATATGGACGGCGTTTCTCCATATGCTGAAATTGAAATTCTTTCTCAGGTAACAAGCAGTGATGTTCTTGATTTCATAAAAACTGAACTTCTTCCTGAAAAGCTTGCAATATCTGTTATAAAGAACGGTGAAAGCGAATGACTGAAGTTGAAAGAATTACAGACCCTGACAGAATAGTTTTTCCTAATCTTCATATAGATGTTTCAGTTGACAGTACAGCTTTTTCGGTATTTGGATTTGAAATAAAATGGTATGCTGTTATAATATCATTCGGACTTCTTCTTGCTATGATATACTGTTTTCCGAGAATGAAAAAATTCGGAATAGACCCTGACCGTGCAATCGATGCGGTCATAGCAGGGGTTCTTGGCGGAATGATTGGTGCGAGAGCTTATTATGTTGCATTCCGCTGGGAACAGTATGCAGGAAATCTGAAAGCAATTCTTAATTTCAGAAACGGCGGACTTGCGATTTACGGCGGAATTATAGGTGCAATTCTTTTCGGAGGAATAATGTGTAAAATCCGGAAAGTAAAGTTTTTACCTATGCTTGATATAACGGGAATGGGATTCCTTATCGGTCAGGGAATAGGAAGATGGGGTAATTTTGTCAATCAGGAGGCTTTCGGAACAAATACAGACTGCCTTTTTGCTATGACAGGCGGAACTGTTCAGAATACAATTATCAATGAAGTTTCAAATCCTTCCAGTTCAATGTACGGCACATCAATGTCCGAACTTTATGGAGTTCACCCCTGTTTCCTTTATGAATCAGTATGGTGTCTTGCAGGATTTTTAATACTTGCCTTGTTTTCAAAGCACAGAAAATTTGACGGACAGCTTTTCCTCATGTATCTTACATGGTACGGAATGGGAAGATTTATTATAGAAGGTTTCAGAACAGACAGTCTTATGTTCGGAAATATAAGAGTTTCACAGCTCCTTGCTCTCCTTTGTGTTATAACAGCAACAGCAGTTCACATTGCAGTTCTTATGAGGGCAAAACATAAAGGAGAACTCTTTGTTCTTTACTGCGATACAGAAGAATCAAAGGAACTTATCAGGGAGAGCGAAGAAAAATATAATAAAAATAATAAAAATAATAAGGAGAATAAAGATAATGGCACAGATAATTAATGGTAAGGAAGTTTCAGCATCAGTAAAGGCAGATGTTGCAAAGGAAACAGCAACCCTTAAAGATGAAAAAGGTCTTAAAGTCGGACTTGCAGTTGTAATAGTCGGAAACAATCCGGCATCAAGAGTTTATGTTAACTCAAAGAAAAAGGCTTGTGAAGAAGTAGGATTTCAGTCATATGAATATGCTCTTGATGAATCCACAACACAGGAACAGCTCCTTGACCTTGTAGACGTTCTTAACCGTGACAGTAAAGTCAACGGAATACTTGTACAGCTCCCGCTTCCTAAGCATATTGATGAAACAGCAATCATCAATGCTATTTCTGCTGAAAAGGACGTTGATGCATTCCACCCGTTCAATGTCGGAAAAATTATGATAGGTGAATATTCATTCCTCCCCTGCACTCCTGCCGGAGTTATGGAACTTATAGCAAGCACAGGAACAGAAATATCAGGAAAGAACTGCGTTGTAATCGGAAGAAGCAATATTGTCGGAAAACCTATGGCAATGCTCCTGCTACATAAGAACGGAACAGTTACAATCTGCCATTCAAAGACAAAAAATCTTGCTGAAATCACACGCAATGCTGATATACTTGTTGCAGCAGTCGGCAAGCCTAATTTTGTAACAGGCGATATGATTAAAGAGGGTGCTGTTGTAATCGATGTTGGTATGAACAGACTTGAAAACGGCAAGCTTTGCGGAGATGTTGAATTTGAATCAGCTGAAAAGAAAGCATCTTTCATAACTCCTGTACCGGGCGGAGTAGGCCCTATGACTATTGCAATGCTTATGAAAAATACTCTTACAGCAGCAAAACAGCAGGCAGGCATTGAATAAGAAAAAAATATTTATTCTTCCGTTATTTGTTTTTATGATTATAATTTCAGGCTGTTCTGATTCTGAAATGAAAAGTTCATCAAGAGATATTTTCGCTATGGACACATATATGAATATAAAGGCATATGGAAAAAATTCCGAAAAAGCTGTAAAGGAATCTGCTGATGAAATCAAAAGACTTGAAAATCTGTTTTCAGTTACAGATTCTGAAAGCGATATATATAAAATAAATCATTCAGAATCCGCTGAAGTAAACAGTGATACGGCTGAAATTATATCAAAGGCTCTTGAAATATGCAAAAGCACTGACGGCAGTCTTGATATAACAATATATCCTCTTGTAAAGCTCTGGGGATTTACTTCAGGAGAATACAGAATACCTGATAACAGTGAAATACAGAACTGTCTTGAAAATGTGGGCTATGAAAATATAAATATTTCCGGAAACTGTATATCTGTTCCGCAGAACTGTGAGCTTGATTTGGGAGCAGTTGCAAAGGGATATACAAGTGACCGCATTGCTGAAATATTCAGAGAAAACGGCATTGAATCGGGAATAATAAATCTTGGCGGAAATGTCTGTATATATGGTTCTGAACGTAAAGTAGGCATAAAAAATCCGTTTTCTGATGATATTATCGGAACTGTTGAAGTATCAGACAAGGCAGTTATAACATCAGGAAGCTATGAAAGATATTTTACAGGTGATGACGGAAAAAATTACTGCCATATTATAAATTCTGAAACAGGTTATCCTGTTGACAACGGTCTTGTATCTGTAACTGTAACAGGAAAAAACGGTCTGTACTGTGATGCACTTTCAACAGCACTGTTTGTTATGGGCAGGGAAAAGGCTGTTGAATACTGGAAAAACAATTCTCAGGATTTTGATATGATACTGATTGAAAACAATGGAAAGATATATGTTACTGAAAATATATCATTTGAAAATAAATCTGATTCGGAGATTATAAAAATTGAACAGTAAAACTAAAATAATTCTCTCAGCTGTACTGATTTTATTTATTGTAAGCGTTATACTTTCTGTTCTGATGTTAAAACCGTCTGAAAAACAAAATGTTGAAATTGTTCAGGACGGAAAAATTATATATACTTTCGATTTGGAAAAAGAACCTGACCGCAGTATAGTTATAAAATCTCCGGACGGAAACAGCAGTAACACTGTAACCATTGAAAACGGTGAAATTTTTATGTCATCGGCTGAATGTCCTGATAAAACCTGTGTTAATATGGGGAAACTAAAATCGGAGAATATGCCGATAGTATGTTTGCCGAACCGTCTTGTAATAAAATTCTGTGATGAATAAAATAAAAAATCCGGATAGATTTATCCGGATTTTTTTGATATAAAATAACGGAGAGTCAGGGATTTGAACCCTGGGTTCTTTTTAAGAGAACACGAAATTTCGAGTTTCGCACCTTCGACCACTCGGACAACTCTCCATATGAAAACATTACCTGAATATTGTATCATAAATTTATTGATAAATCAATAGGCTAAGAGATGTTTGTATATATTAACAAAAATAAACCAAATAATCAGGAAAGAATTTGTTATATATACGAAAAGTTCCGTAACATATTGACAAAAAGGATTTTTTGGTATATTATATTAAGCATAGTAATCATATCAAAACAGTATGAAATAAATTAATCCACAGGAGGAATTTAATATGTCACATATTTATAAAGGTACATCAGGACTCATAGGAAATACACCTCTCGTTGAGGCAGTCAATATCGAAAAGGCTCTCGGACTTGAAGCAAAAATACTTCTCAAGCTTGAATATTTCAATCCCGCAGGAAGCGTTAAGGACAGAGTTGCTAAGGAAATGCTCGAAGATGCTGAGAAAAAGGGACTTATCAATCAGAATACTGTAATTATCGAACCTACTTCAGGAAATACAGGAATAGGTCTTGCATCAATCGCAGCTTCAAAAGGATATAAAGTAGTTCTTACAATGCCTGAAACTATGAGTATTGAACGCAGAAATATTCTTAAAGCATATGGTGCGGAAATCGTACTTACAGAAGGTTCAAAGGGTATGGCAGGAGCTGTTGAAAAGGCTGAGGAACTTTCAAAACAGTATCCGGACAGCTTTGTTCCGGCACAGTTCGATAACCCTGCAAATCCGGAGGCTCACAGAAAAACTACTGCTCCTGAAATCTGGAATGATACTGACGGAAAGGTTGATATTTTCGTTGCAGGTGTAGGAACAGGCGGAACTGTTACAGGTGTAGGAGAATATCTCAAGGAAAAAAATCCTGATGTAAAGATTATTGCTGTTGAACCGGCAACATCACCTGTTCTTTCACAGGGTAAAGCAGGCCCTCATAAAATTCAGGGTATAGGTGCAAACTTTGTTCCGAAAGTTCTTAATACAAAAATTTATGATGAAGTTTTTCCGGTTGAAAATGATGATGCTTTTGCAGGAGCTAAGCTCATTGCAAAACATGAGGGAATACTTGTCGGAATTTCTTCAGGAGCAGCATTCCACGCAGGCGTTGAACTTGCAAAGAAACCTGAAAACAAGGGCAAAAATATAGTAATTCTTCTCCCTGACAGCGGAGATAGATACTATTCAACAGCACTTTTTATGGAATGATGAAATAAAAAACGGCTCTTTGAAAAAAGAGCCGTTTGTTCATATTGAGTAATTTCCTGATTTGTTTTCTATAATATCCTGAACAGTTATGTTGTCAATAATATCATTGACAGCCTTATAGATTTTTTCCCATACAAAAAGAGTCTGACAGTCACTTACACGGGGACATTTATTGATTTCATCTTCAAGACATGATACAGGTGCAAGACTTCCTTCTGTAAGTCTGAGAATCATTCCGACAGTGTAGAAATCAGGAGAATTTACAAGCTTATATCCGCCCTGAGCACCTCTTATGCTTTTTAAAAATCCGGCACGGCTTAAAATAATAACAATCTGTTCAAGATATTTTACGCTGATATTCTGACGTTCAGCAATTTCTTTAAGCGGAATAGGGTTTTCAGACTGATTCATAGCGATATCGCACATAAGACGGAGAGCATATCTGCCCTTTGTAGAAATTTTCATATTTTTTAAACCTCCTATTAATCATATATGATATATATATTATAACATGAATTAATTTTGAAGTCAAATATTTATTTGACTTTTTTTGACTGCAATTGTATAATAGTTAGTGTATATTTAAGAAAGCAGGGATAAATATTGTATTGCATAAGCATAAGCTATAAAAATGCGGATATTGATATACGAAAAAGGTTTGCATTTCCGGAAGATATTCAGAAAGCTTTTTCAGAAAAACTTATCCATTGCAGTAATGCATGTGAAAGTGTTGTTTTGTGTACTTGCAACAGAACTGAAGTATATTTTTGCGGTAATAAAAAATCAGTTTATGATGTAAGAAAACTATTGTCGGAATATTCCGGAATATCAGAACCGGAATTTATCCGCTGTATAAGATTTTTCAGCGGTAAAAATGCCCTTAATCATCTTTTCAGAGTTGCATGCGGTATAGAATCAATGGTAATAGGAGAAGATGAAATTCTGGGACAGCTTAAAAAAGCATATAAGCTTGCATATGAAAATCATACTGTATCACATACACTGAATATAATATTTCAGTCAGCAGTTACATGTGCAAAAAAAATAAAAACTGATACAGAACTTTCAAAAACATCAGTTTCAACGGCTACACTTGCATCAAATGAAGCATCAAAATTCTGTGAAAATGCAAAAGTTATTATAATAGGTGCAACAGGAAAAATCGGTTCATCAGTATTTAAAAATCTTCTCTCACATAAAAATGTAAGTATAAAAGTTACACAGCGTAACAGCAGGAATAATTTTCTGAATTTAAAAGCTGAAACAGTGGACTATAACGAAAGATATAAATATATAAAAGAATCAGACTGCATAATAAGTGCAACATCAAGTCCGCATTATACCATAACTCTCGACAGAATGATTGATTTTATTGATGACGGAAAAAAGCGTCTTTTTATAGATTTGGCAGTTCCGCCTGATATTGATGAAAGCATAGCAGAGTATAAAAACGTAAGTCTTTTCGGAATAGATTATTTTGAAAAGCTTGCAGAAATAAATAATAATCTTAAAACCGACAGCATAGAACGTTCAGAGCAGATTATAGCGGAGGAAATAAAAAATCTTGAAAACCGTCTTGCAATGCATCAGTTTATGCCTGAGCTTGAAAGAGTAAGGAAAAATCTTTCAGGGCAATCGCTTGAAAAAATTCTTTATAAGATGAAATCTGAGCTTAATTCAGAAAGTTTTTCAGATGTTCTTGACTTTTTAAGAAATTATAAAGGAGATTGAAAAATGGGATATTTTCCTTTTTATATTGATATAAAAGATAAAAAATGCATAGTTATCGGCGGAGGAAAAACGGCACTGCGGAAAATAAAAAATCTTATGCCTTTTGAACCTGATATAGAAGTAATTTCACCTGAAATACTTCCGGAAATTTCAGAAACAGAAAATATAAAAATAATCAGGCGTGAATACAGAAACGGTGATATTGATGACGCATTTATGGTTATAACTGCAACAGATAACAAATCTCTTAATGAAAAAATTTTCATATTATGCACTGATAAAAAAATACTTGTAAATACTGTTGATGATATAGAAAAATGTGAGTTTATTTTTCCGTCACTTGTACACAGAGATGATATTTCAATCGGAATTTCAACATCTGGGAAAAGTCCCGTATTTTCAAAATTTATGCGTATAATAATTGATGATATGCTTAATGATGATTATATTGAAATTTTTCAGATTTTAAGCAAATTCCGTCCGTATGTAAAGGATATGTTTGATACTGAAAAACAACGCAGGGAGGCTCTTGAATCTATACTTGATTTCTGTCTTGCCTTTGATGAAAATATACCCTCTGATGATGAAATAAAAGATATGCTTGAAAGGATAGAGAAAGGATATGAAAATCAGAATAGCAACCCGTAAAAGCAGACTTGCACTTGCACAGACGGATTTGGTTATTGAATCGCTGAAAAAAGCATTTCCCGATATGGAAACAGAAATAATACATATAACAACAAAAGGTGACAGAATACTTGATAAATCGCTTGAAACTATCGGAGGAAAGGGAGTTTTTGTATCAGAAATAGAAAAATTTCTGATTGAAAACAAAGCAGATATAGCTGTACACAGTGCAAAGGATTTGCCGGCTGATGTTGCGGAGGGACTTGAAATATCAGGAGTTCTTGAACGTGGAAATTATCGTGACTGTATGGTTTTAAGAAAAGGCAAAAGCGTAAAAAATACTCCTGAATTTGTTTTCGGAACAGGAAGTAAAAGACGTATTCTGAATATGCAGAAAAAATATCCTTTTGCAGAATTTAAAAATATTCGCGGAAATGTTGATACACGTCTTGAAAAGCTTAAAAACGGTGAATATGATGCACTGATACTTGCTGTTGCAGGTCTTGAACGTCTTGGACTTTATGAAAATAATCTCTATAATATATATCCTTTTGATTACAGTGAATTTCTTCCGTCTGCCTGTCAGGGAATTATTGCAATTGAAAGCCGTAAGGATTTTTCAGAAATTATAAAGAATATAAATAATACCGAAACATTTATTCAGTTTGAAACAGAAAGATATGTTTTAAAACTTCTTGGTGCAGACTGCACTGTTCCGGTTGGAGCTTATTCTGAAGTAAATGATAATAAAATAAGCCTTACAGTTTCAACTGATTTGAAAAAAACAGTTTCAGGAACGGCTGATATATCAGAACGTTTTGAACTTGCAGAAAGGCTGGTAAACCAATTATGAAAAAATGCGGAAAAGTTTATCTTGTCGGAGCAGGTTGCGTAAGATATGATTTGATAACAGTGCGTGGAATGAATATTCTTAAAGAATGTGAAGTTCTTGTATATGATAATCTTATTGACGATAACCTTCTTGATTTCGTACCGCATAGCTGTGAAAAAATATGTGTCGGAAAGCGTTCAGGAAATCATAGTGAATCACAGGAAAATATAAATAAAATTCTTGCTGAAAAGGCTCTTGAGGGAAAAACAGTTGTAAGACTTAAAGGCGGTGACTCCTTTGTATTCGGCAGAGGGGGGGAGGAAATAATTTATCTGAAAGAAAATAATATTTCATACAGTGCCGTGCCTGCTGTATCATCGTGTATTGCAGTTCCTGAACTTGCAGGAATACCTGTCACTCACCGCAGTTTAAGCAGAAGTTTTCATGTTATTACAGGTCACCCTTTACCTGAAAATTTTGAATATTATGCAAAACTTGACGGTACACTTGTATTTCTTATGGGGTTTAAAAATCTGAAAAAAATCTCGGACGGACTTATAAAATGCGGAATGTCTGAAAAAATGCCGACGGCTGTTATTTCAGATAAAAGAATAATAAAAGATACTCTGAAAAATATATCAGATACGGCGGAACGTGAAAAAATGTCAACTCCGGCTGTAATAGTAATCGGAAAAACCGTTGATTTTGATTTTTCACCAACACTGAAAAATCCTCTTGAAAATGTAAGTATTACCGTTACAGGTACAGAAAGATTTACAGAAAAACTTTTTTCAGAGTTTGAAAAACTTGGTGCAGATGTCAGAAAAATAACAGCTCTTAAGCTTAATGAATATGAAAATAACAAAGATTTTGACAAGGCACTGAATAAAATAAAAAAATATGATATGATAATTCTCACAAGCATAAACGGTGCAGAAATATTTTTCAGACGAATGAAAAAACTTAAAATTGATATGCGTAATCTTGGAAAAATCAGATTTGCGGTAATCGGGAAAAATACATCTGAAATCCTTGAAAACTATGGAATATATCCTGATATTATCCCGAAAATCAATACATCATATGAACTTGCAAAAGCTGTATGCAAAGATAAACCTGACAGAGTTCTTATTTTAAGAGCTGAAAAGGGTTCAGAAATTCTTACGGATATACTTGCTGAAAAGAAAATACGCTATGACGATATAAGAACTTATGATACAGAATACATTATGAAAAATACTCATATAGATACTGATTATATCATATTCGGAAGTGCATCAGGTGCAGAGGGATTTTTCAGATATAACAATACAGTTTCAGAAAGAACAAAAATTGTCTGCATCGGAAATCTGACATCAGAATCAGTTCCCGATAATATAAAAAATCCTGTTCTTATTGCTGAAACATTTGATTCAGAAGGAATAATAAATACAATTTTAACGGAGGAAAATAAAAAATGAAAAGATTCAGAAGACTGCGTTCAGATGAAAGAATAAGAAGTCTTGTCCGTGAAACATCAGTTGACAGAAAAGATTTGATTTATCCTATATTCGTAAAAGAGGGAACGAATATAAAAAATCCTGTTGAATCTATGCCGGAAGTATATCAGTATTCTGTTGATATGCTCGATGAAATACTTGAAAAAATCAGCAAGAGCAGAATATCAGGACTTCTTATATTCGGAATACCCTCTCACAAGGACGAAAAGGCAAGTTCTGCATATGATTCAGACGGCGTAACGCAGAAAGCAGTAAGATATATAAAAGAAAAATATCCCGAAATTCTTATAATTGCCGATGTATGCCTTTGTGAATATATGTCACATGGTCACTGCGGAATAGTATCAGGTGAAAAAATCCTTAATGATGAAACATTACCGCTTTTATGTAAAATGGCAGTAAGTCTTGCGGAGGCAGGAGCTGATATAATAGCACCGTCAGATATGATGGACGGCAGAGTGGGAGCTATCAGAAATGCTCTTGATTCAGCGGGATTATCAGATGTTCCGATAATGTCATACAGTGCAAAATTTGCATCATCATATTATTCTCCGTTCAGAGAGGCAGGACAGTCAGCTCCATGTTTTGGTGACAGAAAAACATATCAGATGGATTTTGCAAACGGCCGTGAGGCACTTCGTGAAATTGAAGATGATATTGATGAGGGTGCAGATATGGTAATGGTTAAACCGGCACTTGCATATCTTGATGTTGTGAAATCAGCCAGAGAACGTTTTGACCTCCCGATTGCCGTTTATAATGTAAGCGGTGAATATTCAATGGTAAAATCTGCATCACAGAACGGCTGGATTGATGAAAAACGCATAGTTATGGAAAATATGATTGCAATGAAACGTGCCGGAGCTGATATAATCATAACATATCATGCACTTGATGTTGCTGAATGGATAGGGGAATAAATATTATGAATCACGAAAATTCTGAAAAGCTTTATAAAAAAGCTCTTGAATTTATGCCTGCCGGAGTAAACAGTCCTGTAAGAGCTTTTAAAAATGTCGGAATGTCACCTGTTTTTATAGAAAGTGCAGAAGGAAGCAGAATATATGATGCTGACGGAAACAGCTATATTGATTATGTATGCTCATGGGGGCCTTGCATACTCGGACATGCATATCCTGCTGTAATAAATGCAGTAAAAAAAGCCTGTGAATCAGGTCTTACATTCGGAGCTTGTCACAGAGGCGAAATTGAGCTTGCTGAACTCATAAAAAAACATATTCCTGCAATAGAAATGCTAAGACTTGTAAATTCAGGAACAGAGGCAGTTATGAGTGCTGTAAGGGCATCAAGAGGATATACACACAGAGATAAGATAATAAAATTTGAGGGCTGTTATCATGGCCATTCAGACGGACTTCTTGTCAAAGGCGGTTCAGGACTTCTTACAAATTCAATTCCTGACAGTGCAGGAGTTCCGAAGGATTTTACTAAAAACACACTTCTTGCAGTATATAACAATACTGAATCAGTTGAAAAACTGTTTGAACAATATGGCGATGAAATAGCATGTGTAATTGTTGAACCTTGTTCTGCAAATATGGGAGTAGTTCCGCCTGAAAAGAATTTTCTTAAATTTCTGCGTGAAATAACAGAAAGATATAATTCACTTCTGATTTTTGATGAAGTTATAACAGGTTTTCGATTGAGCATAGGCGGAGCATCTGAATATTATGGTGTAAAGCCTGATTTAATCACGCTCGGAAAGATAGTCGGAGGAGGTATGCCTCTTGCAGTATACGGCGGAAAGCGTGAAATAATGGAATGTATTGCTCCTTTAGGTTTGGTTTATCAGGCGGGAACTCTTTCGGGAAATCCCGTTGCAGTTTCGGCAGGAATCGCAACGCTGAAAACTCTTGAAGAAAATCCGCAGATATATTCTGAACTTGAAAGAAAATCCGCAAGGCTTGAATCTGCAATGAAATCCGCCGGTCTTAATGTAAATCGTGTCGGTTCGCTTATGACAGTATTTTTCAGCAATGAAAGAGTTGTTGATTATGATACCGCAAAAAAATGTGATACAGAGAGATATGCAGAATATTTTAAATATCTTCTCGAAAACGGAATTTATACTGCTCCTTCACAGTTTGAGGCAATGTTTGTTTCCAATGCACATACTGATGATGATATAGAATATACCTGCGGAATAATAAAAAATTTCCGTTAAAGCTTTCGGGGCAACCGTAAAAAAGTTGCCCCGATAATTTATTCGCTGTTTTCAGTTCTGTTGCATAATATTCTCTGAAGTGCAATAGTTTCAAGCGTATTTACAGTATCACCCCATTATCATATTATTCATTATATTTTTTTAGGTGAAGGCATTGACAATTTTTTGATATTGCATTAAAATATATATAAATAATAATTATCGGAGGATTTTTTTATGATAAATATCAGAAAGGCTATTGCTGTATGTTCAGCAATTGTTATAAGCGGACTTTCAACGGCTGTTCCGATATACAGTACAGCAGAAAGCGTTCCGGACGAATATCATGATGACTGGCTTCATGTAAATGAAAATGCTGAAATAGTTGATATGAACGGCAATCCCGTATGGCTTACAGGCTGTAACTGGTTCGGATATAATGTAGGAAGTCAGGTTTTTGACGGTGTATGGTCACAGAATATGCATGATATGTTAAGACAGATTGCAGACCACGGTTTTAATCTTCTAAGAGTTCCTGTGTCAACACAGCTTCTTCTTCAGTGGAAAAATGGTGACCCTGACCCGGCAACACCAAAAGTAAATGAATATTCAAATCCTGAGCTTACTCTTGAGGGAATACAGGGCGGAACTGTTATGTACAGCTTTGATATATGGAACAAGGCTGTTGAATGGTGCAGGGAACTCGGAATAAAAATTATGATTGATATTCACTGTGCAGAAACTGCATCGGCAGGACATCAGGTAAGTCTTTGGTATACTGACAAATATAGTACAGAGGACTGGCTTGAGGCTCTTGAATGGGTATCAGATTATTATAAAGATGATGATACAATAATTGCAATGGATATTAAAAATGAACCGCATGGAACTGCTGATACACCTAATTTAATGGCAAAATGGGACAATTCAACAGACCTTAATAACTGGAAATATGCTGCTGAAAGAGGTGCGGCGGCAGTAATGAAAGCAAATCCGAATCTTCTTGTAATGGTTGAGGGTGTTGAAGTATATCCGAAATTTGAAGAAGGTGCAGACTGGACATCACAGAATATCGATTATTCACGTTATCCTTACAGCTATTATCATCATACATGGTGGGGCGGAAATTTCAGAGGTGTAAAGGACTATCCTCTTGATTTGGGAGAACATCAGAGTCAGCTTGTATATTCTCCTCACGATTACGGCCCTCTTGTATATGAACAGGAATGGTTCAAAAAGGATTTTGACAGTGATACACTTATGGAGGACGTATGGCGTGACAACTGGTTTTTCCTTATTGAAAATAAGACAGCTCCTTTGCTTATGGGAGAATGGGGAGGTTTTATTGATGAGCAACATGACCCTGACGGCTCTAATACAAAATGGCTTACATGTCTGCGTGACCTTATGATTGAAAACCGTATTCATCATACATTCTGGTGCTTTAATGAAAATTCAGGCGATACAGGCGGACTTGTATATGACAATTTCGGAAAATGGGACGAAGAAAAATATGCTCTTGTAAAACCGGCACTGTGGCAGAATCAATCCGGAAAATTTATAAGCCTTGACCATAAAATTGCACTTGGAGAGGCTGGAAACGGTATATCACTCAGCGAATATTATTCCGGCGGAAATACTGAACCTTCAACAGAACCGACAGGAACAGCTTCATCAACAGCTTCCGGAATCCTTAAAGGTGATGCAAACTGTGACGGCTCTGTGGATATTGCCGATGCAGTTGCAACAGCATCATATGTAGGCGACAGCGAAAAAAATAAGCTATCTGAACAGGGACTTATAAACGGTGATGTTCAGGGCAACGGAAACGGTATTAATGCCAATGATGCTCTTGCAATACAGCAGTATCTTGCAAATATAATAAAGGAGTTTGACAGTTAAGAGGAGATTTTTATGACTATATCAGTAAAATCCATAAATACTATGATTGGAGAGGATATTCATAGGTTTATGGAAAGTTCCGACAGACAGCTTTTTGGTCAGATAGAAAGAACTGCGAAAATGCTTTCTGAAAATCATATTCCTGCTGTACTGATTTCAGGGCCGTCCGGTTCGGGAAAAACTACATCTGCACATATTTTAAGAGATATTCTGTGTGATATGGGAATAAATTCACATTCAGTATCAATGGATAACTATTTTATACCTTTTACGGCTGAAGAACATCAGCTTCTTTCAAAGGGTAAAATTGATTTGGAATCTCCTTTAAGAATAGACAGTGAGCTTTTAAGCTCACAGATTGAAATGATTATTAAAGGCGAAAGAGTTGAAATTCCCGTTTATGATTTCAGAAAATCAGAAAGAATCTATAACGGAAATTTCATTCAGCTCAGGAAAAATGAAATCATTATATTTGAGGGAATACATGCTCTTAATAATGATGTGATAAAGATAGATGATGACAGCACATTCAGAATATATGTAAGTGTCAGAACAAGAGTCAAAAATGACGAAATTATTATGCACCCGTCAAAAATCAGACTGCTGAGAAGAATTATCCGTGACCATATAAACAGGGGACGTTCCGCTTCTGATACATTACAGTTGTTTGAATCCGTTCAGGAGGGGGAGCATAAATATATTATGCCCTATAAACAGCGTGCAGACTGCAATATAGATACATTTCTGCCCTATGAACTGAGCATATACAGGAATTTTCTTGAACGCAATGAAATGGCACTGAAAAAAAGTCCTATGACATCAGACCTTATTAAAATACTTGAAAATGTAAAACCTCTTGATAATAAATATCTTTCTGAAAATTCTCTGATACATGAATTTGTTGATGAATAAAAAAGGAGTGATTTTGTGTCAGTAAAAGAAAATGTACTAAAAAAACTTATTGAATCAGACGGCTTTGTATCAGGTCAGGAACTTGCGGAATCGCTTAGTGTAAGCAGAAATGCTATATGGAAGGCTGTAAGATCTCTTTCAAATGACGGTTATTCAATAGATGCTGTAAATAATAAAGGTTATAAGCTGAATAATCATTACAGAGTTCTTTCAGCAGAAAATATAAAAGCTAATCTTGATACAAACGTGTACGGAAAAAAACTTATTTTACTTAGTGAAATTGATTCTACAAATAATTATGCAAAAAAACTTGCCGTAAACGGTGCGGAAAACGGTACGGCTGTTGTATCGGATTATCAGACAGCAGGAAAGGGACGTATGGGCAGGAGCTTTTTCTCCCCTAAGGGAGCAGGTCTTTATGTAAGTCTTGTTATCAGACCTGATATGGATATAATTTCTGCACAGCTTATAACTTCCTGTACAGCCGTTGCTGTTGCAGAGGCAATCGAAAAACTATGCGACTGTGAAATAAAAATAAAATGGGTAAATGACCTTTTTATTAATGATAAAAAGCTTTGCGGAATACTTACTGAGGCATCTATGAACTTTGAAGAGAGAAATCTTGATTATGCCGTAATCGGTATAGGAATAAATATCTGTACTGCTGAAGATACTCCGTATGAGCTTAAAGAAATTATAACTTCAATAGAGCAGGAAACAGGAATAGCTGTTGACAGAAATGCTCTTTGCGGTGAAGTTCTGAATAGTCTTGAAAGGCATATGCTTAATATTAAAAACCGTAAATTTATAGATGAATACCGCAGACGTTCATTTATATTCGGAAAAAAGGTTGAAGTTGTCGGAAACGGTAAACTGAAAAAAGGAACTGCTGTCGGAATTGATGAAAATGCAAATCTTATAGTAAAACTTGATGAAGGTCAGGAAATAACAGTCAATTCAGGAGAGGCAAGAATTATAAAGTAAAGGAGTGTTTGTTTATGTCCACACCTCATAACAGTGCAGAAAAAGGCGATATAGCTAAAACAGTACTTATGCCCGGAGACCCTCTCAGAGCAAAATTCATTGCTGAAAATTTTCTTGAAAATCCTGTGTGCTATAATCAGGTAAGAGGTATGTTAGGATATACAGGAACTTACAGGGGAGTCAGAATTTCTGTTCAGGGCAGTGGAATGGGTATGCCGTCAATGGCAATATATTCATATGAACTTTTCAATGAATATGACGTTGATAATATAATAAGAATCGGAACAGCGGGAGCTTTGCCCGATAATGTCAATATCCGTGACATCGTTATAGCAATGTCTGCAAGTACAAATTCAAATTATGCAAGTCAGTACGGACTTTCGGGAACATATGCTCCTACTGCATCATACAGACTTCTTTCAGAGGCAGTAAAAGCTGTTGAAAAATTTAAACTGCCTCATCATGTCGGAAATGTTCTTTCAAGCGATACTTTCTATGATGAAAGCGGAAGTCTTGCACAGTGGAAGAAAATGGGCGTTCTTGCTGTTGAAATGGAAACAGCTTCACTTTATATGAACGCTGTACGTTCAGGGAAAAATGCCCTCGGGATATTTACAGTTTCAGACTGCCCTTTCAGAAATCTTGAAACAACTGCTGAAGAACGTCAGACATCTTTTACTGATATGATGAAAGTTGCTCTTGAAACAGCATATCAGATTGAATTATGATACTTGATATGTTCTTTTCGGTTTGAGCAGTTTTTTTTGAAAATTATCTGTTATGCATAAAAAACAGATTTAAAATTTGTAAAAACTGTATAATCAGAAATATTTTGATAAATACTTGATTTTTTCGCCAAAGTATTGTATAATTAGTAATATATGATAAGGCTGTAAGTTTTATTTCTGTCAGCTCTTAAACATGAAAGGAGTATTTTGTTACTATGATTTATTCTAACGAAGTAGAAAAAATGTGTACCGTCAGACAGGGCGTTGCTCATGGTGCTGCTCCGATTCCGGAAGAAGCTAAGTGGGTTAAAGCTAAGGAAGTTACTGATATTTCAGGTCTTACTCATGGTGTAGGCTGGTGTGCTCCTCAGCAGGGTGCCTGTAAGCTTACTCTTAACGTTAAAGAGGGTATTATTCAGGAAGCTCTCGTTGAAACTATCGGCTGTTCAGGTATGACTCATTCAGCTGCTATGGCTGCTGAAATTCTTCCGGGCAGAACTGTTCTCGAAGCTCTTAATACTGACCTCGTTTGCGATGCTATCAACACTGCTATGAGAGAACTTTTCCTCCAGATTGTTTACGGAAGAACTCAGAGTGCTTTCTCTGAAGAAGGTCTTCCGATTGGTGCCGGTCTTGAAGACCTCGGTAAAGGTCTGCGTTCACAGGTTGGTACTATGTATGGTACTCTTAAAAAGGGTGTTCGTTATCTCGAAATGGCTGAAGGTTATGTTACCGGTATAGCTCTTGACGATGAAGACCACGTTATCGGCTATCAGTTCGTAAGCCTCGGCAAATTCACAGATTTCATCAAAAAGGGCGATGACCCTAACACTGCATGGGAAAAAGCTAAGGGTCAGTACGGCAGAGTTGCTGACGCTGTAAAGATTATCGACCCGAGAGCTGAATAATTAGGGAGGTACATAGAAATGGCTTTATTTGAATCATATGAAAGAAGAGAAAAGCAGATTCTTGCAAAGCTCGCTGAATACGGTATCAATTCTATTGAAGAATGTGCTGATATATGTAAGGAAAAAGGTTTCGACCCTTACAAAATTACAGAAGGTATTCAGCCTATCTGTTTTGAAAATGCAAAATGGGCTTACACAGTAGGCTGTGCTATTGCTATAAAGAAGGGCTGTAAAAGAGCTGCTGATGCTGCTGCTGCTATCGGTGAAGGTCTTCAGGCTTTCTGTATTCCCGGTTCTGTTGCTGACCAGCGTAAAGTAGGTCTTGGTCACGGTAACCTCGGAAAAATGCTCCTCGAAGAAGAAACAGATTGTTTCTGCTTCCTCGCAGGTCACGAATCATTCGCTGCTGCTGAAGGTGCTATCGGTATCGCTGAAAAGGCTAACAAGGTTAGAAAAAAACCTCTCAGAGTTATCCTTAATGGTCTTGGAAAAGACGCTGCTCAGGTTATTTCAAGAATCAACGGCTTTACTTTCGTTGAAACTGAAATGGATTACTACACAGGCGAAGTTAAGGAAATTTTCCGTAAGTCCTATTCAACAGGTCTTCGTGCAAAGGTAAACTGCTATGGTGCTAACGATGTAAGAGAAGGCGTTGCTATCATGTGGAAGGAAGGCGTTGACGTTTCTATCACTGGTAACTCAACTAACCCTACAAGATTCCAGCACCCTGTTGCAGGTACATACAAGAAGGAATGTCTTGAAAAGGGCAAGAAATATTTCTCAGTAGCTTCAGGCGGTGGTACAGGCCGTACACTTCACCCTGATAACATGGCTGCCGGCCCTGCTTCATATGGTATGACTGATACTCTCGGAAGAATGCATTCTGATGCTCAGTTTGCAGGTTCTTCATCAGTTCCGGCTCACGTTGAAATGATGGGACTTATCGGTATGGGTAACAACCCTATGGTTGGTGCTACTGTTGCATGTGCAGTTGCTGTTGAAGAGGCTATGAAGTAAGCTTTAAACGGCAATATAAATTAAAAAAGTATATCCTGCTGGGATTTGGTATAAACTGAATTTCAGCAGGATTTTTTATGTTTGACAATACAGATATGAAATGATATAATAATTTTATCTCACAAAATTTCAAGGAGGTTTCCAATGGAAAAAAAATCAGGATTTTCAAGCCGTCTGGGATTTGTCATGGCAGCGGCAGGTTCAGCAGTAGGACTCGGCAATATATGGAGATTTCCATATCTTGCGGCAAAATACGGAGGAGGTATATTTCTTCTTGTATATCTTATTTTAGCGGTTACTTTCGGATTTTCACTGATGATTGCTGAAATATCAATAGGAAGAAAAACAGGAAAAAGCACAATTATTGCGTATAAGAAAATGAATCCGAAATTTTCTTTTCTCGGTTATATAGCATCACTTGTTCCTATAATTATATTTCCTTATTATTGTGTAATAGGCGGTTGGGTAGTTAAATTTCTTGGAGTATATTTAACCAATCAGGGACATGAGGCTGTTGCTGACGGATATTTTAATAATTTTATAAGTTCATCAGGTGAACCGATTTTATGCCTTGCAATATTTCTTATAGCCTGCTCTGTTGTTGTAATGCTTGGAGTTGAAAAGGGAATTGAAAAAGTCAGCAAATTTCTTATGCCCGTTCTTGTAATTATTTCTTTAGGAACTGCTCTTTACAGTCTTACAATTGACGGTGCAATTGATGGCCTTATATATTATATCAAACCGAATTTCAGTGAATTTTCAATAAAAACAGTTGTTGCGGCAATGGGACAGCTTTTCTATTCAATGTCGCTTGCAATGGGAATTATGATTACCTATGGTTCATATATGAAAAAAGATGATGACCTTGAAAAATCAGTAAGAAATATTGAAATTTTTGATACCGGAATAGCTTTTCTTTCAGGTATGATGATTATTCCTGCTGTATTTGCATTTTCGGGCGGTGATAAAGATGCATTGCAGACAGGCCCTACACTGATGTTTGTTACACTTCCGAATGTTTTTGATTCTATGAAAGGCGGTCATATTTTCGGACTTGTATTTTTTGTGCTTGTGCTTTTTGCTGCTCTTACATCTGCAATTTCACTTATGGAAACAATTGTATCGATTATTTCTGATAAATTTAATTTCGGCAGAAAAAAGATTTGTATCGGTATTATGATATTTGCATTCATTGTTGCAATTCCTTCATCACTTGGTTTCGGAATATGGTCAGATGTTACTGTTTTCGGATATTCAATTCTTGATTTCTTCGACTTTATAAGCAATAATATTATGATGCCGATTGTTGCACTTCTTACAGCACTTCTTATCGGATTTTTTTCAAAGCCCAGATTTGTTGAAGATGAAGTTGAAAGTTCAGGAAAATTCAAGTCTGAAAAAATGTATTCATTTATTATAAAATATGTTGTTCCTGTTTGTATGGTTATAATTCTTGTTTCATCACTTGTGGGTTATGTGTGATATTTTTATGGCAGACATTTTTGTCTGCCTGTTTTTTTCTGCTTGACAAAAAAATGAAAAAAAGATATAATGATATATAAATATTAAAATGTCAGAAGGCTGTATTTCTATGAATACATTATATTTTAAATATGCTGTTGAAGTGGAGCGTACACGTTCCATAACAAAGGCGGCATCAAATTTATATATGGCTCAGCCTAATCTAAGCAAGGCTATAAAAGAGCTTGAGGATACCCTTGGAATTGATATTTTTGAAAGAACTTCAAAAGGCGTTTTCCCTACGGCTAAAGGCAGGGAATTTCTTGAGTATGCAAAAAAAATCCTTATACAGATTGAAAAAATGGAGTCGCTTAAAATCTCCAGAAACAGAATCTGCCAGAATTTCAGCATAGCTGTTCCGGGGAGCAGTTATATATCCTTTTGTATATCGGATTTTATTTCAGAACTCAATTTTTCTCAGGATATAGATATAAACGTTGAGCGAATGAACTCTGTTGATATAGTAAATTCTGTTGCGGACGGAAAATATAATCTCGGAATAGTTCATTATTCTCTTGATTATGAGAGTTATTTTACCGATTTTCTGCGTGATAAAAACCTTTGCAGTGAAACTGTATGGACTTTTGAACATCTTCTTGTTATGTCGGAAAAAAATCCGATTGCGGAGGATTCTGATATTTCTGCGGAAAAACTTTCCGGTCTTATAGAAATTATTCAGGACGATATGTATGTACCGTATATAAACGGAATAAGCAAAAAAAGTATTTCTTCAAAGAGAATCACAATGCATGAACGTGACAGCCAGTTTGAACTTCTTTGCAGGATTCCGGATACTTTTATGTGGACTTCGCCCGTGCCTGAAGATATTCTCAGAAGATTCAGACTTGTTCACAGAAAATGCTCTCAGCTTTCTTCAAAGTACAAAGACCTGCTTATTTTTCAGAATGGTTATAAATTGTCGGAGCTTGACAGAAAATTTGTGGATAAGCTTTATTCAGCTAAAAACAGTGTATCGTTTGTTGAATATATGTAATTATATATTTGATATATAATAATTTATATATCAGAAACAATTGTTATGCCTCTTAGTCAGTATTTGCTTTTATCCGGTATATTTTCAATATTATCCTATCTTCTTTATTATCCCCAAAATTTAAAAAAATTCTGCTTTTTTAATACTTTTTCAATCAGTAGGCTGTATATCGATATAAGAATATTGATATACAGCTTTTATATTTCCTTTTTTCAGAATTATGTTATATAATGATTTTATGGGCTTAGGGGAAATATGCTTTTTTATTGCTATTTCCCATTGCTGATATATCTTTTTATTAATGAAAGGCAGGAATTGAAAATGAACAAAATCACTATAATCGGTACAGGTAGCGTTGGCTCTACTATCGCTTATACTCTCGCTGTTCAGGGTATGGCATCTGAAATCGTTATGATTGATATTAACGAAAAGAAAGCTCGTGGTGAAGCTCTTGACATTCGTCAGGGTACTCCTTTCTGCTCATCTGTATCTATCTATGCAGGCAATTACAGCGATGCAAAGGATTCTGATATTGTTATCATTACTTCCGGTATTCCTCGTAAGGCTGGTCAGTCAAGACTTGAGCTTGCTCAGGTAAACGTAAACGTTACAAAGCAGATTGCTCCTGAAATCACAAAGTACTGTCCTGATGCTACTTATATTTTTGTAAGTAACCCTGTTGACATTCTCACCTATACTTTTGCAAAGGTTTCCGGTATCCCTGAAAATCAGATAGTTGGTTCAGGTACTATCCTTGATACTGCAAGACTCCGTTCAAAACTTGCTGAAGATTATTCAATCAGCCAGCAGAATGTTCACGCTTATGTATTCGGCGAACATGGAGATTCTTCATTTGTTCCGTGGTCACTTGCAAATATCTCAAATATACCTGTTGACGAATATCAGGCAAGCATTTCAGGAAGCAAGGGACTTTATCCTGCTCTCAATCATGAAGAAATTGAAGAATATGTGCGTAAATCAGGCGGTCGTGTAATCGCAAGCAAGGGTGCTACATTCTATGCAGTTTCCATTTCTGTATGTCATCTTGTTAAATGCCTCCTCAGCGGTGCTGATACTACTCTTACAGTTTCAACTATGATGCATGGCGAATATGGTATTGATGACGTATGTCTTAGTACTCTTACAGTTGTAGGTGCAAACAAGGTTAAGGGCAAGCTTATAACTCCTCTTACTGATGCTGAAGTTGCTCTCCTCCAGAAGAGTGCAGAAAGCCTTAAGAGTGTTATTAAAAGTATTGAAATATAATCAGAATAGAGGTTTTTTACAATGGAATATCGTATAGAACATGATTCAATGGGCGAAGTTAAAGTTCCTGCTGACAAGTATTGGGCTGCACAGACTGAAAGAAGCCATGAAAATTTTCTTATCGGTGTCGGAATTGAAACTATGCCACGTGAAATTACCCACGCTTTCGGTATACTTAAAAAAGCGGCAGCTCTTGCAAATCATGAGCTTAAACCTGAAAAGATGACTGACAAAAAGCTTGACGCCATTTCAAAAGCTTGCGATGAAGTTATAAGCGGTTCTCTTAATGAACATTTTCCGCTTGTTGTATGGCAGACAGGTAGTGGTACTCAGTCAAATATGAATACAAATGAAGTAATTGCCAACAGAGGTAATGAAATCGCCGGAGAAAAAATTCTTCACCCGAATGATGACATCAATATGAGCCAGTCATCAAACGATACTTTCCCGACTGCTATGCATATTTCTGCTGTTATTGCTCTTGAGGACAAGCTTTTCCCTGCTATTGATACTCTTGTTGAAACATTCAAGAAACTTGAAAAGGAAAATGAAGGAATCGTTAAAAGCGGTCGTACACACCTTCAGGACGCAACTCCTATCTCTTTCTCACAGGAAATAAGCGGTTGGCGTTCAAGTCTTGAAAAGGATAAGAAACTCCTTGAGGCTGCTCTCCCTGAACTTAAAGAACTTGCTCTCGGCGGAACTGCTGTTGGTACAGGTCTTAATACTCCTAAGGGATTTGATGTCAAGGTTGCTGAAAAGGTTTCAGAAATCACAGGAAAAGATTTCAGAACTGCTCCCAATAAATTCCACGCTCTTACATCTAAGGACGAAATCGTATTTGCTCATGGTGCATTAAAAGCTCTTGCTGCTGACCTTATGAAGATTGCCAATGATGTAAGATGGCTTGCAAGTGGCCCAAGAGATGGTCTTGGAGAAATATTCATTCCTGAAAATGAACCGGGCTCATCAATTATGCCGGGTAAGGTAAATCCTACACAGTGTGAAGCTGTTACAATGGTAGCTGTTCAGGTTATGGGCAATGACGTTGCAGTAGGTATGGCTGCATCACAGGGCAACTTTGAACTTAACGTATTTATGCCGGTTTGTGCTTATAATTTCCTCCAGTCTGCAAGACTTCTTGCTGAAGCTATTATGTCATTCAACAAGAACTGTGCTGTCGGAATCAAGGCTAATCGTGAAAAGATGCACTATAATCTTCACAATTCACTTATGCTTGTTACTGCTCTTAACCCATATATAGGTTATGAAAACGCAGCTAAGACAGCTAAGAAAGCATATAAGGAAAATATTTCATTAAAGGAAGCATGCGTTGCACTCGGATTCCTTACAGAAGAAAAGTTTGATGAAGTATTCCACCCCGAACAGATGTGCTGAGAAAGGGGATTAATATGAAAATTAGTTATTATCCCGGCTGTACGCTTAAAACGAAAGCAAAAGAGCTTGACAGATACGGAAGAAGTGCAATGAAAGCACTGGGAATAGAACTTGAGGAACTTGATAACTGGCAGTGCTGCGGAGGAGTCTATCCGATAGGAAAAGATGAGCTTGCAACAAAGTTATCATCAGTAAGAACTCTTGAAAATGCAAAGAGAAACGGCGGAAAACTCGTAACATTGTGTTCCGCCTGTCATAACGTTCTGAAACAGGTAAACGAGGAAATCAGAACAAATGAGGATTTTGCTTTGAGAGCAAACAATTACTCAAAGTTCGATGAAGAATATCATGGAGAAACAGAGGTTATCCATTACTTTGAAGTTCTGCGAGATACTGTCGGATTTGATGAAATTAAGAAAAAGGTCGTAAAACCGTTTAAAAATGTGAAAATCGGTGCATATTACGGCTGTCTGCTTCTCCGCCCGAGCAAGATTATGCAGATGGATAATCCCGAAAATCCGAAGATTATTGAGGATTTCATAAAAGCAATAGGCGGTGTGCCTGTAATTTATCCTTACAGAAACGAATGCTGCGGAGGATACGTTACACTTGAAGACAAGAAAATTGCACAGAAAAAAAGTTCCGCAATTATGGAAAATGCACAAAGTTTCGGGGCAGATTTAATGGTAACAGCCTGTCCGCTTTGTCAGTATAACCTTACACAGAACGGCGGAGGAAGTATTCCGGTAAAATATTTTACAGAACTTCTTGCCGAGGCTCTCGGAGTAAAGGAGGAAAACTAAATGCCGTCAGAAACATTAAAAGAACAGGTTCTGAGAATAAGCGGTGTGAACCCTCTTAAATGTATGAGATGCGGAAAATGTTCAGGAACTTGTCCTTCATATGAGGACATGGAATATCACCCGCATCAGTTCGCATATATGGTTGAAAAGGGCGAAATCGAAAAACTTATGAACTCAGACAGTATATACAAATGCCTTACATGTTTTGCATGTGTTGAAAGATGTCCGAGAAATGTTGAACCGGCAAAGCTGATTGAAGCCGTAAGACTCGTGAAAATCAGACAGCAGGGTGCTAACCATCTCCACGCAGAAGCAATTCCTGAAAAGCTTGATGAGGAACTTCCACAGCAGGCAATTGTAAGTGCATTCAGAAAATACAGTAAGTAAGGAGGAGAAAAACAATGCAGAGAATAGGTGTATTTGTATGTCACTGCGGTACAAATATTGCCGGAACAGTAGATGTAAAGGCAGTAGCAGAGGCACTTAAAAATGAACAGGGCGTAGTTTTCTCCACAGAATATCAGTATATGTGTTCCGAGGCAGGACAGAATCTGATTAAAAACGCTATCAAAGAGGAAAAACTCACAGGCGTTGTAGTATGTTCATGTTCACCGAGAATGCACGAAGCTACATTCAGAAAAACAGCCCAGTCAGCAGGAATAAATCCATATATGGTGGAAATTGCGAACATTCGTGAGCAGTGTTCCTGGATTCACAAGGATATGGCTCAGGCAACCGAAAAGGCAATAATCCTCGGCAGAGCGGCAATTGCAAAGGTTCATCTCAATGCTCCGCTCGTTGCAGGCGAAAGCCCCGTTGTAAAAAGAGCATTGGTAATCGGCGGTGGTATTGCCGGAATCCAGACAGCTCTCGATATTGCAGATGCAGGATTTGAAGTTGACATTGTTGAGAAAAAGCCTACAATCGGCGGAAAAATGACTCAGCTCGATAAGACTTTCCCGACTCTCGACTGTGCGGCATGTATCCTCACACCAAAAATGGTTGACTGTGCTCAGAACGAAAAAGTTAAAATATATTCTTACAGCGAAGTTGAATCAGTAAGCGGATTCGTTGGAAACTTCTCCGTAAAAATCAAGAAAAAAGCACGTTTTGTCGATGAAACAAAGTGTACAGGCTGTGGACTTTGTACAGAAAAATGTCCGATGAAAAAAGTTCCGAACGAATTTAACCTCGGAATGAACAACAGAAGTGCAATATACATTCCGTTTGCTCAGGCAGTCCCGAAAATCGCAACAATTGACCCTGACCACTGTAATATGCTCAAAAACGGCAAGTGCGGACTTTGTGCAAAAATCTGTACAGCCGGTGCGATAAATTACAAACAGCAGGACGAAATCGTTGAGGAAAAATACGGTGCAATCGTGGTTGCAACAGGTTACAATCCGATTAGTCTTGAAAAATATGACGAATTTGCTTATTCACAGTCAAAGGACGTTATCACATCACTTGAGTTTGAACGTTTAACAAATGCGGCAGGCCCGACAAGCGGTAAACTTCTCAGACCTTCAGACAATGAACACCCGCATACTATTGTGTTCGTTCAGTGCGTAGGCTCAAGATGCGGTGCTGATGATGCAAAGGGCGGTAAGTCATACTGTTCAAAAATCTGCTGTATGTACACCGCAAAACACGCAATGCTCACCCGTGAAAAATACCCTGATACCGATGTTTATGTGTTCTACATTGATGTAAGAACTCCGGGTAAAAATTTTGACGAATTTTACAGACGTGCCGCAGAGCAGTACGGCGTTCACTACATAAAGGGTATGGTCGGAAAAGTTATCCCTCAGGCAGACGGAAAACTTCTCGTTCAGGGTTCAGACCTCATCGCAAACGAACAGCTTAAAATCAACGCAGATTTGGTAGTTTTAGCTGCTGCAATCGAACCTGACAAGAGTGCAAGACCGCTCGCAACAATGCTCACTGCAAGTATGGATACAAACGACTTCTTCACAGAGGCTCACCCGAAACTCAGACCTGTTGAAAGCCCGACAGCCGGAATTTTCCTCTCAGGTGCGTGCCAAGGCCCTAAGGATATTCCTGAAACAGTTTCACAGGCAAGTGCGGCTGCTGCAAAGGCAATCGGACTTCTCTGCAAGGACAAACTGACTTGCAATCCTTGCGTAGCTCATTCAGATGAAATGATGTGCAACGGCTGTTCACAGTGTGCAAACGTATGTCCTTACGGTGCAATTTCATACGAAGAAAAGGAATTCAGAATGCCGAACCGCACAACAGCAATCAGACGAGTTGCAAGCGTAAATCCTGCTGTATGTCAGGGCTGTGGTGCATGTACGGTAACATGTCCGTCAGGAGCAATGGATTTGAAGGGCTTCTCTAACAGACAAATTATGGCGGAGGTAGATGCAATATGCAGATAAACAACGAATTTAAGCCGAAAATAGTGGCTTTCTGCTGTAACTGGTGTTCATATGCAGGTGCAGACCTCGCAGGAACAAACCGTTTGAATTATCCGGCAGATGTAAAAATAATCAGAGTTCCCTGCTCTTGCAGAGTAAACCCGATGTTCATTCTCAGAGCATTCCAGAGAGGTGCAGACGGCGTTATAATCTGCGGTTGTCACCCGGGTGACTGCCACTATACATCAGGAAACTACTATGCAAGAAGAAGGATTACACTCCTGTTTTCAATGCTTGATTATCTCGGAATCGAGAGAGAAAGAACCCGTCTTGAATGGGTATCGGCTGCCGAAGGAGCGAAATTCTCCGCAACAATGAACGAGTTTGTTGAAACAGTTACAAAACTCGGAGAAAATAAAAGACTGGAGGATTTGAGATGCAAAGCAGAATGATTGAACGTGCAAAACAGCTCCTCGCTGACGGAACGGTAAATCGTGTAATAGGCTGGAAAAAGGGCGAATTTGCGTATGATATAACACCTGCTGTATTTGAAAGTGCTGAAGAAATCGACAAGGATTTCGTGTATGATGATTTCTGCGGACACAATCTTTCAAAATATTTAATCAAAGAGTCAAGAAAAGAGGGAAAACTCCTCGCTTTTCTGAAACCCTGCGACACATACAGCTTCAATCAGCTTATCAAGGAACACAGAATTATCCGTGAAAACGTGTATATAATAGGTATACAGTGCGACGGAAAGGCTGACGCTGAAAAAATCAAGGCTAAGGGAATCAGCGGAATTACAGGAATTTCTTCAGATAACGATACATTCACAGTAAAAACAATTTACGGTGATGAAAAAATATCCAAATCAGAAGTTCTTGAGGAAAGATGTACAGTCTGCAAGTCAAAGAAACATGCGGTTTATGATGAACTGATAGGCGATGAGGGCGAAGTTAACGAAAATTCCGCAAGATTCGATATGGTTGCAAAGCTCGAAAATATGACAGCAGATGAAAGATATGCATTCTGGAGAAACGAACTTTCAAAATGCATCAGATGCAATGCCTGTCGAAATGTATGTCCTGCCTGTTCCTGTGAAAACTGCGTATTCGATAACCCGAATTCAGGCGTTTCACAGAAGGCCGCAGCAACAAGTTTTGAGGAAAATATGTTCCACATAATCAGAGCATTCCACGTTGCCGGAAGATGTACAGACTGCGGAGAATGTTCAAGAGTTTGTCCGCAGAATATCCCTCTGCACCTCCTCAACCGTAAGTTTATTAAAGATATTAACGAACTTTACGGCGAATATCAGGCAGGCGTTGAAGATGAGGGAAGAACACCGCTGACAAGCTACACAAAAAATGACTGCGAACCAAGTATCGTAAACGAAAGGGGTTGTAAATAATGTACAGAATTTCTGTTTCAAAGCTCGATGATTTGTTCAAAAAAGCATCTGAAAGCCGTACAATTTACCTTCCTGTCGATAAGGAAAACGGTGCAAAGTTTGAAAAATGGAGTGAGGGCAAAAAACTCAGCAATGCCCTTAATACCGTAAGAAGTGCAAAGGATTTCATATTCCCGCAGACTGAAAATCTTGTTGATTTCAAGATTAACGGCAAGAATATTGAAGTGCGTGATGCTCACGTTGAACTCGAAGATTTCGTGATTTTCGGAATGAGAGCCTGTGATGCAAGAAGTTTTGAAATTCTTGACAAAGTATTTCTTGCAGAACCTGTTGATACTTACTATAAAAACCGCCGTGAACACGGTGTTCTTGTAACAATTGCCTGCACAAAGCCAAGCGAAACCTGTTTCTGTCAGACATTCGGAATAGACCCGACAAAGCCGGAAGGTGACGTATCAGCGTGGATTTGTGACGGTGAAATGTACTTTGAAGCAAATACCGAAAAGGGTAAATCATTTATCGAATCTGTTTCAGGACTCCTTGAAGAATCAGGAAGTGAAGCCGTTGAAAAACAGCAGTCCGAAGTAAAGGAAATTCTTGAAAAATTACCGCTTAAAAACGTTAAAACCGATGCATTCGGCGGAGATAAGTTAAATGAACTGTTCAATTCTGACAAGTGGGGAGAACTTTCAGAAAGTTGCCTCGGCTGTGGAACATGTACATTTGTTTGTCCAACCTGTCAGTGCTATGACATCAGGGATTTTGACTGCGGAAAAGAAATCAAGAGATTCAGATGCTGGGACAGTTGTATGTATTCTGATTTTACAAAAATGGCACATGGAAACTCAAGAAACAGTCAGCTTGAAAGATTCAGACAGCGTTTTATGCACAAACTTGTATATTTCCCTGCAAACAATGACGGACAGTTCGGCTGTGTAGGCTGTGGAAGATGTCTTTCAAAATGCCCGATTTCAATGAATATCGTCAAAGTAATGAAAACTCTGGAGGGCTGAAAATGAACGAAACACTTATACCCAAAATCGGCGTAGTAACCGATATAAGAATAGATACTCCGGACGTAAAAACATTCAGAGTAGTGACTCCGGACGGCAAAAAGGCATTTGACCATATGCCCGGACAGTGTGCAATGCTTTCAATTCCGGGTGTCGGCGAAGCAATGTTTTCAATCACATCATCACCGACAAACACCGAATTTATGGAATTTTCAATAAAGAAATGCGGTTGTCTGACAAGCTGGCTTCACCAGATGGAAGTCGGTCAGCAGATAACAATCAGAGGCCCGTACGGAAATCATTTTCCTGTTGAAACAGACCTCAAGGGCAAGGATTTATTGTTCATAGCAGGCGGTATCGGACTTGCTCCTCTGCGTTCAGTAATCAATTATGTTCGTGATAAGCGTGAAAATTACGGTTCAATTCAGATAATTTACGGTTCACGTTCAAAAGATGACCTCGTTGACTACAAGGAAATCATTGATGAATGGATGAAAGATACAGGAATTGAAGTAAATCTGACAATCGACAGAGAGCAGGAAGGCTGGGACGGTCATGTAGGATTTGTTCCGAATTTTGTTAAAGAAGTTAACCCTGATATTTCAAAAACAGTTCTTATCTGTGGCCCGCCGATAATGATAAAATTCACACTCGGAGCATTGAAGGAACTCGGATTTGAGGAAACTCAGGTGTTCACAACAATGGAACTTCGTATGAAATGCGGAGTCGGAAAGTGCGGACGCTGTAACATAGGAAATAAGTATGTCTGCAAGGACGGCCCTGTATTCAGATACGACAAGCTCGGCGAACTGCCTGACGAATATTAATAAGGAGAAAAGGTGCAATGGAAGAAATGGTAAAAATATTCCTGTTCGGCAAAAAGTACGAAGTACCGGCAGGACTTACTATAATGCGTGCAATGGAATACGCAGGCTATCAGCTTATCAGAGGTTGTGGCTGCCGAAACGGATTCTGCGGAGCATGTGCAACAATTTACAGAATAAAGGGCGACAGAGAACTCAAAGTATGTCTTGCATGTCAGACAACAGTTGAAAATGATATGTACATAGCAACTCTCCCGTTTTTCCCGCTCGTAAAACAGGTTTACGACATCGAAAAAATCAAGCCGACAGAACAGATAATGATGCAGTTATACCCTGAAATCTATTCATGTATCGGCTGTAACGCTTGTACAAATTCCTGTACACAGTCACTGAACGTAATGCAGTACATAGCATACGCTCAGAGAGGTGAATATGAAAAGTGTGCAGAGGAATCATTCGACTGCGTAATGTGCGGAGTATGTTCATCAAGATGTCCGGCCGGAATTTCACACCCGCAGGTAGCCCTTCTCGCAAGAAGACTTAACGGAAAATATCTCGCTCCAAAAACTCAGCACCTTGAGGACAGAGTAAAGGAAATCAAGGACGGAACATTTAATGAACTCCTCGAAAGCCTTATGCAGAAGCCAATCGAAGAAATGAAAGAGCTCTATAACACAAGAGAAATCGAGAAGTAAGGGGGATTTTTAAAGATGTATCCATCAGATATAACCGAATCACTGAAAAAAGTCGAGGCAAACCGTGCGGAAAATACAGCAATGGAACCTCGCAGAATGACAGCAGACGAAAAGGACGAACTCCTCGCAACATATCACCCCGATTACCGTCAGGACCAGTTTGAAGAACTCAAAGTGGGAGCAAACAAGGGTGAAAAAGCACCGCACGAACTCGCAGATATGCTTCAGGCAAACAGCAGAATCAAGCCGGAAGAAATAGATTTAACAAAAATCGACTATGATGTTGACGTACTCGTAATCGGCGGAGGCGGAGCAGGTGCATCAGCAGCAATCGAAGCTGATAACGCAGGTGCAAACGTAATGGTAGTAACAAAGCTCAGAATGGGCGATGCGAACACAATGATGGCAGAAGGCGGAATTCAGGCTGCCGACAAGCCAAACGATTCACCGGCAATTCACTTTGTTGATGCATACGGCGGAGGACACTTTGCAGCAAAAAAAGAACTTCTTTACAGACTTGTAACAGAAGCACCGGAGGCAATCCAGTGGCTGAATGACCTCGGAGTTGAATTTGATAAAGCACCGGACGGAACAATGATTACAACTCACGGAGGCGGAACATCAAGAAAGAGAATGCACGCAGCAAAGGACTATTCAGGAGCAGAAATAATGAGAACACTTCGTGATGAAGTACTCAACAGACAGATTCCGGTGGTTGATTTCACATCAGCAATCGAACTGATTCTTGATGAAAACGGCAATGCCGCAGGTGCAGTTCTTATGAATATGGAAACAAAGGAAATCCTTATCGCCCGTGCAAAAACAGTAATCATAGCAACAGGCGGTGCAGGAAGAATGCATTATCAGGGATTCCCGACATCAAATCACTACGGAGCAACAGCAGACGGACTTGTTCTCGGATACAGAGCAGGAGCAAAGCTTCTCTATCAGGATACACTTCAGTATCACCCGACAGGTGCAGCATATCCTTCACAGATATTCGGTGCATTGGTAACTGAAAAAGTACGTTCACTCGGAGCAAAACTTGTAAATGCTGAAGGTGAGGTATTTATGCACCCGCTCGAAACAAGAGATGTTTCAGCAGCATCAATAATCAGAGAATGCGGAGCAAGAAACAAGGGAGTAAAGACTCCTGACGGAATCGGACTCTGGCTCGATACACCAATGATTGAAATCAAGAACGGTGAGGGAACAATCGAAAAACGTATCCCTGCAATGATGAGAATGTTCGGAAAATACGGAATAGATATCAGAAAAGAACCTATTCTCGTATATCCTACACTCCATTATCAGAACGGCGGTCTTGATATTTCAGCCGATAATATGACATCTGTAAACAATCTGTTTGTTGCAGGCGAGGCAGTTGGAGGAATCCACGGAAGAAATCGTCTTATGGGTAACTCACTTCTCGATATTATCGTATTCGGAAGAAGTGCCGGAAAGAATGCTGCTAAAGCGTCAAAAAATGCAGAACTCGGAAATCTTTCCCTTGAACACGTTAACAAGTTCGCTAAGGAACTCGCTGATGCCGGTATCAAGACTGATAAGGTTTCTCCTAAACTTCTCCCTAATTATACTAAGTCAAAAGATATATAAGTAAAGAGAAAGCAGACAGTCCGGCTTTCACTTTACTGCCGGACTGTTCTGATTAAATTGAAAATTTAATATTAGAAAGTTCGAGGTAAAAAAAGATGAATCTATTTGGCGGAATTGTTTCCATACAGTCAATAACTTATCTTATGTTTACAGTTTTTGCTATTGCGGCAGTAGGATATGCTCTTGGCAGAATAACAATAAAAGGAATTTCACTTGGTACAGCAGGTGTATTTATCGTAGCTCTTTTATACGGCTGTTTCTTCTATGACGGTCTTTCATCATCACTCGTTGTCGGTGAATCAACTTATGTTTCCAATGCCCTTAAAATAGTTGAAAATATGGGATTAATTCTCTTTGTAACATCAGTAGGTTTTATTGCAGGCCCTAACTTTTTCGGAAACTTCAAGAAAAACTTCAAATCATATGTTGTTCTTGCACTCGTAATAATCGTTATGGGCGGACTTTCATGTGCAGGCTGTATCGTAGTAGGAAAGAATTTCACAGACCTTTCATTGCAGGAGCTTACAGCAATGCTTGTAGGACTTCTTTCAGGTTCACTCACAAGTACACCGGCATTTTCAGCGGCAAAATCAACTGTTGCTCCTGAACTGGAGGATTTGGTTTCAGTAGGTCATGGAATAGCTTATCTTTTCGGAGTAATTGGCGTCGTACTCTTTGTTCAGATAATTCCAAAGATTCTCAAAGCTGATATGGCTGAAGAAAGAAAAAAGCTTGTTGTTGCTGATACAAGCGGAGGAAAGAAAGAATATAAGGGAAATCTTATTGAAATGGACGAATTTGGTTTTATGCCGTTTTCTCTCGCAGCAATCATTGGTATATTCCTTGGTTCAATAAAAATAGGAAACTTCTCACTTACCACAACAGGCGGTTGTCTGCTCGTTTCACTTGTATTCGGTCATTTCGCACACTTCGGTTCAATTTCAGTAACACCAAAGACAAGCACTCTCAAGGTATTCAGAGAACTTGGACTTATGCTTTTCCTTATAGGTGCAGGTGTTGCAGGCGGAGCAAGCTTCGTTAAATACTTTGAAGCTGTATACTTTATCTATGGTATAATTATGACTCTTGTACCGATGATAGTTGGTTTCCTCTTTGCAAAGTATGTACTCAAACTCAGTATTCTCAACAATCTGGGTTCAATAACAGGCGGTATGACATCAACTCCGGCACTCGGAACTCTTATAAATACTGCCGGTACTGAAGATGTTGCTTCAGCTTATGCAGCAACATATCCGGTAGCACTTATTTCAGTAGTTCTTGTATCACAATTTCTGATAATTATTTTCAGATAATAATATATCAGCAGTTTTTCCCCCACCTCCAGCTCAAAGGGTGGGGGATAATTTTAATCTGCAAAGGCATAATATTATAACAGAAAATGAGGAGAAAGCAATGGATATATATTCAGTATCACCGCAGACATTAAAACGGCTTCCTATGTATCTTCGGTTTCTCACTTCGATTTCAGTGACAAAATATCCCAACATTTCTGCAACAGCAATTGCCGATGCACTTGGATTTTATGATGTTCAGGTAAGAAAAGACCTTGCAGCAGTATCTTCAGGAGGCCGTCCTAAAACGGGATATGTAACTGAAAATCTTATAAAGGATATAAAAAAATTTCTTGGGTATGATGAGCAGAAATATGCTGTTCTTGTCGGAGCAGGAAATCTGGGGCAGGCATTGCTTTCATATGAAGGATTTAAAAAATATGGTCTTGAAATATCAGCTGCATTTGATGTCAACGAAAATCTGTGGGGCGAATGCATTCATGGAAAACAGATTTTTTCAGTAGACGATATGGAAACATACTGTAAAAATCATTCCATAACATTCGGAATAATATCCTCTCCCTCAGAGCCGGCACAGGATATAGCAGACAAACTTGTAAGAATAGGTGTGAAATCCATACTTAATTTTGCACCGGTAAATCTCAGAGTTCCGTCAGATGTTATGGTTGAAAACGTTGATATAGCAAGTTCGGTAGTTTTGCTTTGCTGTCATATAACAAGAAATAAAAATTAATTTAAAAGGTGGTAGAGAAATGGAACAGGGAAAAATCAGAAAATTTGATACCCGAATACAGTATCACAAATACAAGGTGTTGAAGGAAGTCGCAAAAGAAGCATGGAACGGCACTCTTGCTGAAAATGCTTTGGATATTCCCGAAAGAATCGTTCCTCATGGAGCAAAACCTACTATGAGATGCTGTGTTTACAAGGAACGTGCCGTTCTTGCGAAGCGTGTAAAGCTTGCTATGGGTGGAAAAAAGGAACTTCCGAACGTTATCGAGGTAATAAAGATTGCCTGTGATGAATGTCCTATGGGCGGATATGAAGTTACAAACGCATGCCGTGGCTGTATGGCACACAGATGTCAGGACGTATGCCGTATGGGAGCTATTTATATTGATGATAATTATGTTGCACATATTGACAAATCAAAATGTGTTGAATGCGGAGCATGTTCAAAAGTCTGCCCGTACAATGCAATAAGCGACCATAAAAGACCATGCAAGAATGCATGCAAGGTTGATGCAATTTCAATCACCGATGATTATACTGCCTGCATAGACTATTCCAAATGCATATCATGCGGAGCTTGTGTATATCAGTGTCCTTTCGGAGCTATAATGGATAAATCATATATAGTGGAAGCAATTGAAATTCTTAAAAGCAATTTAAAAGTATATGCTGTTGTAGCACCTGCAATTTCAAGCCAGTTTACATATGCAAAGCTCGGTCAGGTTATAGCCGGAATAAGAAAACTTGGATTTTCTGAAATAGTTGAAGCAGCTCTCGGTGCTGATATGGTAGCTTATGACGAATCAAAAGAGCTTGAAGAAAAAGGATTTATGACAAGTTCATGCTGTCCGGCATTTGTTGACTATATACATAAACAGTTTCCTAACCTTGTTGAATGTGTATCAGACAATCTTTCACCGGCTGCAAAAATTTCGCAGTATATAAAAGAAAAAGAACCGGATTCAAAGATAATTTTCATAGGTCCATGTACTGCAAAGAAAGCTGAATATAAAAAGGAAGAACTCAGAAATATTATTGATTCTGTAATAACATTTGAGGAACTTCAGGCACTCTTTGACAGCCGTGAAATTGATATTACTCAGCTTGAAGAAGAAGACCTTTCAGGGGCTTCATATTTCGGAAGAATCTTTGCAAGAAGCGGAGGAGTTTCAGATGCAATTTCTCAGGCAGTAAAAGAACATGGCTTTACTGATATGACATTCAAGCCTGTAACCTGCAACGGCATAGAAGAATGTAAAGTAGCATTATTAAAAGCAAGCCGTAACAGAAAACTTCTCGGAGGCAATTTCATAGAGGGTATGGCTTGCAACGGAGGCTGTATAGGCGGAGCAGGCTGTCTGACTCATGGAGCTAAAAGCAAAACTGATGTTGACAGATACGGAAGACAGGCTGTTGATAAAACTATCACAGATGTGATAAACTCTCTTAAAACGGAGAAATAAAATGATTTTTGCAATAGATATCGGAAATACTAATATTACTGTCGGTTGCAGTAACGGAACTGAAATAAACTTTACAGAGCATCTTTCAACAAATCAGACTGCAACATCTCTTGAATATGCAGTTCTTCTGAAAAGCGTGCTTGAAATACACAAGGTTGAGAAAATCAGCGGAGCAGTAATATCATCAGTAGTTCCGACAATTACGGAAACTCTTTGCAGGGCTGTTGAAAAGATATGCGGAATAAGACCGCTTGTTGTTGATTCCGGAATAATAAATCTCAGAACTCTTGAACCCTCATCAAATATAGGAACAGACCTTCTTTCCTCAGCAAGATGTCTTGTTGAAGAATATCCGCTTCCGGCAGTTGTAATAGATATGGGAACAGCCACAACGCTTGCTGTTGTAAACAGTGAAAAGGAATTTATAGGCGGAATGATTATGTCAGGTTTCAGAATTTCGCTTGATTCACTTGTAAGCAATACATCATTGCCGAAAATCAGTATTGAAAAACCAAAGAGATTTATAGGCAGAAATACAGTTGAATGTATGCAGAGCGGTCTGATTTATGGAACGGCTTCCTGTATAGACGGTATGCTTGAACGCATAGAAAGTGAAATAAATCAGAAAATAACAGCCGTAGCAACAGGAAATTTCGCAGAATTTATAGTTCCTTATTGCCGTCATAATATACTTGTTGACAATAAGCTTGTACTGAAAGGGCTTGTTATAATTTATAATAACAATAAAAAAATCCTCCTTTAGAAAAAGGAGGATTTTTAACGGAGGTTTTATTAAAATGAGAAAATATCTTATGGAATATCTTATATATATTGAAAAAAGACTTGAAAACTGTAAAGAAAATGAGCTTAATGATATTCTTGAAGAACATCTGAATAAAATTCAGTTTATGCAACATGAAAGACTTATACATTTTCTTGTTACAATGCTTTTTGCGTTTATGTTTTTTATGAGTCTGGGGATATTTATGCTTACTGACAAAATTTCATTTATACCGCTTATGGTACTTATACTTTGTCTGATAGTGCCGTATGTAAGGCATTATTATTTTCTTGAAAACAATGTTCAGAAGATGTATTACATATATGACAGGATTATTGAAAAAATGGGAAAAAAATAAACCGCCTTGCCGTCATATAGAACATAAAAACCCGCACAAAGCAGGTGGGTAAACGCCCGAATGTTTCACGCTCCCTTCTTCCGCAGAAGCGGGAGGTCTGCAATCCGCAAACGGAGTCGAATTCCCTAATAAGAAGTGTTGGATTATGAATAACTATACTTACCCGAACAAGGCAGAATATTAACTTTTTTAAAATTTGATTATCGGTTTCCCTTGATTATATTATATCACAAGGAATACAAAAAATCAATAGGTAAAATGAGGAATTTCAAAAAAAATTATTCTTCTTCCTCATCATCTTCAGCATCTTTCTGGTCAAGACGCTTCATAAAAATTTTTGAGATTCTGATATACTCATCATCATCGAGAATAGAAACAAGAAATTCCTCACCGTTCTGTTCTTCAGTTTTAAGAATAACAAGACCGGCATCGTCCTGAAGAATAGATTCAATGTCATTTTCATCGTCATAAGAAGGAATCATAGCAAAATACTGCTGACCTTCAACTTCAAGGGCATCTACCATTTCAAAATCTCTTTTGTTTCCCATTTCGTCCTCAAGCTCATAGAGTTCGGGGGTATACTGATTCATTTCAGACATATCTAACTCCTAAAATTAATATTGACTCGTATGTTTTAATTATACACCATTATTTTATAAAAATCAAGAGAAAATCAAAATCTTTGTTTAATTACACAAAAAAGGATTTAATCTTTGTGCAAATGTGAAGAAAATACAAAAAAATCTGAAAAAATTCTGAAAAACTATTGACACTTTACAATAAGTGTGCTATTATATAATCAAGGAAAAGAACAAAGGACAAGTTAAAAGAGGTTCGGAGTTCTTAAAGATTAGCTTTCGTTAGGTTTAAGTTTATCTTTGATGAAAGCAAAAAATAAGCGGTTAGGAGTGTGAGTCCGGTGGAAGAAACTACTGAACAGTATCAGAAATCGGCGGACTCGCTGGAGTATTGATTTTAAATTAACGGGAAGTAGTATATTCAGTATACATTCCAATCTATGAATGAGATATTTAAAATGAGATGAATCATTATTCGGCGAACGCATTGATTTAAATACGGTTTCTGTTTACAGCTTATATCTTTTTAGATACAGGATTATCTGAAATTCCGACAGCACTGAAAGGTGAGGTCTTTAGATAGTAGGCTGAAAAAAATAATTCTGAAAAGGTGGTTCCAATGAAACTCTAAAAGGCTTTTTGGAAAGTCACGAAAAGACTGTACAAATTATCTTAAAATATTTTGATGATAAGGACTGAAACCAATGGAATAATGCAATGTTTTATGAAATCTCTGAAAGAAGTGATTTTATGAAGAAAAAAGGAGTTTATATCATTAAAAAATAATTTGCAGGGAATGATTCCAATGAGAACGTGTTTTACAATTTAATAACCGCAATGGCAGAGCTTAAAACGCTCTGCCATTTATTTTGCCCATATATCTTTCTGAATACCTATTTCACCTTCAAGTGTATATTTTACAATACATTCAAGACCGTTTTCATTCTGTGAGTATTCAATAGTTGATTCTAAGATTTCTGAACCGGAAAGAAAATTCTTTTCATAAATGAAAATTTTTTCTTCAATAATTGCCCTTGCTTCATCAGGAGTATATGTTTTTTCAGTTGTTTTGATTTCATAAATCTTATTTTTGTTAATATTTATCGGGAGTTTTTTTCCTAAAAAGAAAACCGGTGAAGAAATGTTTTCAGAATTATAATCAGAAAAATTATTTTTTCCAATGAAAAGCGGAATATTGAAATTAAAGAGATTAAGATATTTTTCATTGTATATTTTTCCTGTTTTTTCTGATACAGTTTCGCAGAAATCCTGATGTATGGTTATTGAATCTTCATAGATAGCTGTAACTTTTCCGAATGAATGTCTTAGATTTATATGACCTTTGTTATCGCTTGCAACTCCGCTGACAATTACATCTCCCTTGCGTACCACATCACCTACGCCACGCATAATCTGCCCGTTATATATTGACATTGCAGTAATCTGTGCGTTTTGTGATGCAATGATATTGCAGGGGATTTTTGTTTCACTTATTTCAGGAGCAGGAACAATTTCAGTCATTTCAATAACAAGACGGTTTCCGGTGTGGCGGATACCAACCCAAGATATATCAGTATTTCTCATACGCAGTTTTCTTTCGCATGATGAAAAATCGATATTTCCGATAAAAGTACCTTTTTTTACTCCCATATTTTCGAGCATAGCAATAACAGTATTGTCACTTACCTTGCTGTTTCCGATAACTTCAATAGTCATAACGGTGTTTGAAAAATAGATAACAGCAAACAATGTGAGGATAATTCCGATAATTATTCCATAGCGGTGACGGTATCTGAGAACTTTTTTTCTTATTGTTTCATATTCATAGAAATCCAGCTCCATATTATAATTTTCGGCAAGTTCTCTGACAATTTCAAAATCACTAACTGAAACTTCACCGTAATATACATCATTTTTGCAGTACTGATTTGAACAGTTAAGTCTTTTGTTGCGGAGAGTATTTATAAACCCATAGAGATTTTTTCCGCTGACGCTGAATTTTATACAGCCTTTAAACTGATTTTTCAAGCTTTTTCACCTTTTTCAATAAAATCTATTCGGGAAATTTTTCCCTGTATAATAAGGGAATCGGTTTTAAAGTCGAAAGCTCTGAGATTATTTCCCCATACTTCGATATAAAGCTTTTTTGTTCTGACTTTTATAAACACTTCATTATATTCTTCAATTCTGCGACAGTTTTCGAGAAAAATTTCATGATTTCCGTTAATATGTATTGATGATTTATCCTCTATCAAAAAAATCACTCCGAATCAGAATAAATTTTACTGTTTAATAATATGATTTTAAAGGTGATGAATATGAAAAAAATCCTTAAAAATATATTTCTTTTTCTGACATGCATTTATTGTACAGCCTTTATAATATTCAATACTCAGTTTATAGGCGAAAGCGTATCGCAGGCTTTTGAGAGATGTATATATATAATTATACCGTCGCTTTTTGCAGTCATGACATTTTCCGGTATACTTATAAAAAGCGGAATAATGGGGCAGGGAAGTGTTGCAAGGATATTTGTATTGAGTATGCTTGCAGGTTATCCTGTTGGTGCAGGAATGATTTCAGAGGAATTTGAAAGAAACAGCATAACAAAAAAGCAGGCGGAATTATATATATCCGTCTGCTTCGGGGCAGGTTCATCATTTATTTTCGGCTGTGTGTCAGATATTTTATTCAAAGGCAGTTCAGCAGGAATAATTATACTTGTTTCAACTATATCAGTAAACTTTTCTGCACTTTTATTAATAATGCTTATTGAAAGAAAGAATAGAAAAAAGAAGCCGAAAATCATTAATAATATAACATTTAATTCTGAAATGCTTGTAAATTCAGTATTATCAGGAGGCAGAAATATTTTTAAAGTCTGTGCAATGATAATGTTTTTTTCAGTTTTTTCATGTATTCTCAGAGGTTCAGGAATAACCATTCTTATTTCAGAAATGCTGTCAGAAATTTTCGGAATAAATTCCGCAACAGCATCAGCAATGACAGAAAGCATACTTGAAGTTACAAATCTCGGAACGCTTGAAAAAAATAACTATACATTACTGCCCTTTGTATGTTCAGCAGTTTCATTCGGCGGAATATGTGTAATACTTCAGATAAGAACGGTAATAAACAGAAATTTAAGTATGATACCGTTTATTCTTATAAGAACTGTATGTGCCGTTTCAAGCGGTCTTGTATGCCGAATGATAATGCCGTTTATGCTGAAAGGGGAAACAATAAGCGTATCTGATATTGATTACAGAATTTACAGTGCATCAACGCCGATACCGTCATATATGCTTATAGTGATGATATTAATTCTCCTGTGCAGTATCAGAAACAGAGGGAACAGAATCTCCCATACAGTATGATATAATATATCCGTCATAATTGTTTCCGGAAATATCGTAGTCGTTGCAGTTGTCCGGAACGTATACAGTTGTTGACGGAACAGTTGCAGGACAATAGTATATATAATACTGTTTTTCATTCAGAGTATATTCAAGCGGTTTATCGAAAGTAAATTCTTTAAGATATTCTGTATATTCTTCAAGGCATAAATTTTTTTCATTCATTATTGATGCATGCGGAATACCAACATAGCGGAAATGATACGGGGAATATTCAAATCCTGTAACATTTTCCTTACCTTGCGGATAACGTATAACAAAGCCATAATTCTGACAGTTTTCTGAAATCCAGCCTTCTGAGTCTAATCCGTCATATTCGATAATATCGCCGTATGATGAATTTATTGCAATATCAAATGAATATCCCGAAACAGATTCAGGATAATTTTCACTGTAAATTGAATCTTCGCTGTATTCTTCCGTTGTGTTGTATATAAGTATATTGTCGTTTTCAGTGTTGTATCTGTAATCATTCAGCATATTTTTAAGATTCGGAAGAACAGTTTCGGAAATAAGTGACGGAGAATTCTGAAAATATATTTCAGAATCCGATTCAGCAGAATACAGACCTGTATAAAAATTTTCAGGTGCATGTTCTGAATTTATTACAGCAAGAGAACCTTTCCCGATATTTTCGGAATCCACAAGAACAAGTTCACTGAATCCTTCATGGTATTCCTGTTTCAGTCCGGAGGAAGTTGCCTCCGGAATACCTGTTGCGGAAGGAATATCAGTGCTGTCAGTAGGTTTTTCAATATCAGAGGCAGAGCTTTTAAAATCGCCTACAATATTTTTCTGGAGAACTTTATCATTATTTACTTTTCTTTTTATTGAATCTATTGTCAGTATCAGGACAATAACAACGGCATATATTCCAATCTGACAGAAAATTTTTTTGCCTTTGATAAAAAATTCTTCAATTGATTTTAATATCTGTTTTATTTTTCCCATAATGCACTCTCCTTATTATTGCGGAGGAATATATGCTTCACCGCCATAAGCATATATACTGTAAGCACTCAGTGTATCATATATTAAATACCATTTTGACGGATTGTCAGTCAGAACCATAGTATACTGTTTTCCGTTTATTTCAGCAAAGCTTGCAAGGCATTGACCTGCTTCATCAGTATAGCCTGTTTTTCCGCCGATTACGGAAACACCTGTCATTTCATCACCTGACATACGCTGAAACATAGTGCTTGTAAGTGTTATACCGTCAGGATTATATTCAGTAGGAGGAATTGTATACTGATATGTTGAAAGAATTTTACGGCATAGCTCATTCTGAACAGCATAATTGAGTATAACTGCCATATCTTCAGCAGTGCTGTAATGACTCGGGTGATGCAGTCCTATGCAGTTTGTGAAATGAGTTGATTTAAGACCGAGTTCAGAACATTTCTGATTCATCATATCAACAAATCCCTGTTCCGAACCTGCAATATATGTTGCAAGAGCAATACTTGCATCAGCTCCCGAAGGAAGAATAAGACCGTAAAGCAAATCAGTTATAGTAGGAGTTTCACCAGCTACAAAACCTGCTCTTGTAGCGTCCTGTTCAATCATAGGCTGAATCATATCATCAGTTATAAGCTGTGTATCGTTAAAATCCTTTGTATTTTCAACAGCAACTATCAGCGTCATTATTTTGGTGAGTGAGGCAGGGTATATTTTTTTATTATAATCCTTATAGGCGATTATCTGGTTTGTACTGTTGTCAACAAGAATACCATAAGGGGAAGTGATAACATTTTCATCGAACTGTACGGCATTTTCAGCCATAGCAGGATATTCGGATTTGACATCAGCAAACGGAGCAGGAGTTGTTGTGGTAGTAGTGGTTATAACAGTATTTTCATTAACCGCATTAGTAACAGTCTGTTGAAAGGATTGCTGAACAGCTATATTATCATCAGCAGGAACTTTTTCCTTGCAGGAATCACATAAAATCCAGATTATTAGACTGAGAATAACGATTGTAAAAATTACATTTTTAACTTTCAGTCTGCCTTTTTTATTTTTTTTCTTTTTCATTTCAGCTAACGCAATCCTTTCATAGTAATCTAAAAAAACCAAACTATTATAATTCTAATATATTTTTTTCTGAAAGTCAACAAGATACAGAAAAACTTTTCAGTTGTCAAGGATATTCATACTGTCAGGATTAAGAAGATTTTCAGCACCGCATATAAAAATTACCTGTTCATAACTGTTTATATTGAAATAGTCAGTAAATCTGAAATCAGGGAAATCTGTTGATATTACTGTTATTTCGCTGTAATGCTGAGTAAGAAAAGGAATAAAGCAGTCTGCGTAGCTGTCCTTTATGACCATAAGTTTTTTGTTGTTATTTACATTTGTCTTGATTCGGAGTGCAGGAACATTTTCGCCAAGATATATATTATACATATAATTTGAATTGAGAAATGATTTGTCATAAAGAATACGCATAGATTCGTTTAAATTCTGATTATATGCAGTAATGCTCTGTATATTTATACTTTCACTGTAATAGAGGTCAATAAAATCTTTTTTTGATATTTCATAAAGAGATTTATTATAAAGATTACCATTAAATTCCGAAGTAACATGTTCTATTGTAAATTTATCATAAGCAACAGGAATAAATCCGAGTTTCTGTATAGATGTCCGATAAACGCAGTAAGCACCGTAAGCCGTCCATTTTGTATCAGTTCTGTAATATATGTAGTCATCACTGAAATTTTTAAGAATATTAAATGCATCTATCTTTCGTATTTCCGGATTGAGATTATTATAGAAATTCTGAATCTGTTCCGACTGAAAATCAGGAGGAATATATTCAGGAAGGAGATTGCTGTAAACTCCGTCTGAGGACGGAACAGCTATAAAATAGAAAGATGAATTATATTTTTCCGTAAAGCTGTTTATTTTTTCAGAAACCGAACTGTCAATATCAGATGTATCTATATTTCCGTTAAGAAGTCTGTTTTCGCTGATAAATATTCCGTTAACCTTGCTTTCACTGTTTCCGGCAGAAATATCGGCATATATTTTCATAAACTTACTTCTTCCGGCAATCTGGTCTGAAAAGAAATCAGTAAGTTTCAAAGAAGTTTTTCCGTTTATAATCTCTGATATTTTTAGTTCCGGTAACTGTGCAAGTGAACGGTTCTCCTGAAATGACATTTCACCTTTTTCACGGAAAAGCGTATATAAAAGCATAAAAATCAGCAGGAACATTATAAGCAGTGCTGAAAATTTTTTTCTGAATTCTTTCATTTTCTTCTCCTATCCGAACATTAAGGAAAGCGAATGACTTCCGTCCGATACGATTGCCGAAAGACTTATGATAAGAAGAAAAACATCAACAAACGGCATAACTATTCCAAATGGTACTGAAAGATATTCATTATCCTTTATTTTTTCGCTGAGATTTTTAAACAGGTCTGTTGAAGTGTATACTGCAATGAGAAGAATTACTATATATGATTTAAGAAGATAAAATGAAAGTGAATCCACAAATCCATGACAGCCACCGAAAAGAGCTTTTATCAATATCAGTGAATCGCCTACTGATGATTGTGAAAAGAAAATCCAGCTTATCAATGATATTGCAAGAGTATATATTATATTTCTGAATTTTGCAAATCTTTCAAGTGAAAGAGCAAGACCAATAATAAGACCCCATATAAGTTTATTCCATGAAAGCTCATACCATAAACCAATAAGAACCCATGCTGAAACTGATGCAAGAGTTCCTGAAATTTTTTTCAGCGGATTGAAAATATATTCTCTGAACCATTTTACTGTATTTATATGCCACCTTGAAAGAAAATCCGATAATCCCGAAGTAAAAAACGGGTGGTCAAAATCATGCGGAATTTTATATCCGAAACAGCATGATATTCCGGCAGACATATCAAGTATTCCTGAAAGACAGAAATAAAAACTGAAAATAAATGCAGATATACCCAGAAATGCCGAAAGAGCAGAGAGCTTTTCGGGTTCAATTTCCTTTACAATATTCCATAAAGGATATAAATATCTGCCTATAATAATATTTTTTGAAAGCCCTTTTATAAATATTACAAGACCTCTGCCGAGGATTGAAAGATTTATTCTCGGACGTTTTGAGAATATATAGAAATCCTGATATGATGTTACAGCACCCATTAAAAACCTTGGGAAAAAGAGTATATACAGAGCAAATAAATGATAATTTTTTTCAGCAAATATTTTTTCATTCTTTATATCTGTTATGTATCCGATAAATTCAAGCATAAAAAATGATACGCATACAGGAAGAAATATATTCTGCGAATACATCGGCATAACAAGAGATAATATTGGTTTTGTTTTGAGTGCGGTAAGCAGAATTATATTAAGACAAAGCGATATTATATATAAAATCTTTCCTGAGCTTTTTTCAATTTTCAGAGCAAGAAAATAATTTGCTGTTATAAGAGCATATACAAGGACAAGAAGATATATACTAATCATTCCGCAGTAAACGGAGCTTATTCCGAGAAGTACATATGATTTGTACTTTGCCGGAGTAAGATAATATATTATAACAGAAACGGGAAGAAAAAATATTATAAAAAAAACAGAACTGAACTCCATTAAATCACCTCGGACTGTCTGATAATTTCTTTAAGTTCATTTGCTGTATACATAGTATTAAGTATTTCCATAAGGGAAGATGCAGACATAAGTTCAGGAAGTCCGAGATATTTCTGAAGTTTTATTCTCTTTGATTTGCTTTCAGGTTTCCCTGAAAGTCCGAGTTCAAAAAAAGTAACACTTGTTATATCGTTTTTTGAGGGTTCGTCTGATGAAGAAATACCGGCTTTTCTGAAAGCATCAGAAATAATTTTTACCGGTATTCCCTCAACACCGAGTTTTCCCTCAGCCGATGCCTTTTCCTTGCGTTTTTCTTTTCCGAAAATATCAGGAATATATATATTTATAATTCTACCTTTGTTTACAGCACCTTTCAGGAAACCTCTTATTTTGAAACCTGCACTGTCGGAATCAGTGAGAATTATTATTCCTGTTTTTTCGGCATAGTATCTTATGAGCGATAATTTTTCAGGATTTTTGAATATTCTGAAACCCTCTGTTGTAATTATTACAGTATCAACAACAGAAGAAAGCTTTATTTTATCATATTTTCCCTCAACTATAACAGCCTCTTTAATTTTCAGCATAAAATTCACCTCATTCGAGCGTAAGCATTTTTGATATGGTTTCTTCCATTATGACTCTTTCATTTCCTGATGAAGAATTTAAAGTGAGTGCAGTATCACGAAGTATTGAAAGGCATTTTCTAAGCTTTGAAAGTGATATTTTTGAACAATCCCTGAAAGCGTTTTTAAGAACAAATTCCCACTGATAAGAAAAATCCTGAGCAGTCTGGTTTAAATTTTTTCCCTGTTGCAGTGCAATTTTCGCCCTGTACATATCCATAAATGAGCTTGAAATCGCAAAAAGAATTTTTACTCTTTCAGTTTTCTGTGCAAGAAGTTCATCAAGAGCCTCAAAAGCAGATTTTTTGTCAGAACGGCATACAGCATTTGCAAGCTTGTAAATATCAGTATCACTCTGTCGGTAAACAAGAAGTTTTATAGTATCAGAAGTAATTTCACCGTTTCCGACATAAGAACATAATTTCTGTATTTCGTTGCTTATGCTTAGAGTATCATTAAGACAATACTCTGCAAGTTCAACAGCACACTGATTTGATATTGAGCAGTTGTTTTTCTGAACAGATGATATAATATATCTTGAAAGTTCTGCCGTTGAGGGAACTGTGCATTCACAGAGTACACCATATTTTTCTGCAATATCAGTAATTTTTTTGTTTTTCGGAGATACTGTTTTTTTGCCTTTTTTAATATCCGTTGCAGTTATTCTGAATATTATAACAGTCTGCGAAGGAACTGATTTAAGCAGTTCAGCAAGTGATTTGTTTATATTATCTTTCTGTTCATCAGCATTATAATCATCTATAAGTATACAGTTATAATCAGAAAGCATAGGAAACATTTCAATTTTATCTGAAAGGTCTGTAATACTGATTGATTTTCCTTCAATTTTAGTAAGTGAAAAATCGCTGTAATCACCGGTAGTTTTTCTGATTATTGCCTTTACAAGACCTTCAGCACCGACAGTGTTCTGTCCGTATATATAATATATATTATGAATTTCATTTTTTTTAAGCTGTGAAAAAATTTTTTTTGCCTCAGTTTTAGGCATTTTAAAGCCTCCTTACACTTAAAGATTTTTCGGTGAATTTCAGTGAAAAATTATTGCAGTCCTGATTGCAGGCAATAAATTTTTCCGGCAGATTTTTATTTTTCGGTTTTCCGTAAAAAATAAAAATATCCGCTGTTTCACCGTTGTATATGTAAGGCGAAACAAATACGGAATATTTGTCATAGCTGACAGTAAGAACACCATTGTTACAGCTGAAATTATAGTTATTATATTTCAGTTGAATTTCATTTTCCGAACATCTGTATATATTTTCAATATCTGAAAATTCAAGTGCAGATTTATAGGACGGTGAAACTGAAAAATAGTTTTTTGAAATAATCAGATTGTTTATACTTCTGATATGATTTTCAGAAAGATATTTTTTTACATACTGCGGAGATTTGAAATACCCTGAAAGGTCAATTACATCAGCATTTCCGTTATAGGTTATCACAGCACATACATTTCTGCCTTTTCCGAGAAAAGCTATTTCAAAAATATCTTTACTGCCTATATGTAAAATCTGATTATATACGGACATAAAAATGATACCGCATAATATCACAGCATTGATATTTTTTCTGCTTTTTGTGAGAAGATAAACACAGAGTCCGAAAACAAAAAGTGATATAAGAACAATAAAAACAGTGTATGAATTTCCGCTTATATATATCCACTGACTGTTTCCCATAAGATTGACTGCAAATGTTATCAGTTTTATAATATATTTTGCTATAAACAGCAGATTTATCAGACCTCCCGACATTACGAAAACCAGACCGATTAACAGTGCAATACTGCAAAGCGGTATGAAAATCATATTTGCAAGAGGAGCTATTATTGATACTTCATCAAAATAAAGTATACTCAGGGGCATAACGCATACAGATATTAAGAACATTGAAAGCAGATTTTTTATTATTTTTGAATCAATATTTTTTGTCATATAAGGTGCAAAAACACCTGCACCGTAAGTACCGCTGACTGAAAGCAAAAATCCCTGATTGTGTATTGCAAAGGGATTTGAAACACATATAATCAGAACAGCAAGTGCCAGTGAATTGAGCGTATTATTTTCACGCCGGAAAAAACCTGCACTATAAAACAAAATGGTCATTATTGATGCTCTCACAGCTGATACAGGAAACTCTGTAATTATTACCATAGCTGAAAGAAAAAGACAGATTATTCCGAATGAAATAAATTTATTCATTCTCAGCTTTTTAAGTATAAGAATTATGAACCCTGCACATATTGAAACATGTATTCCTGATACAGCCATAATGTGACCTATTCCGCAACGGTAAAGCATAGTTTTTGAATAGCTGTCAATATCCGATTTGTCACCAAAAACCATTGCAGAAAGAAAAGCACTTGTATCCTTGTCCATATTCAAACGAAATTCTGAAATCATTCTGTTACGGTAATCATAAAGCATATTCCTTAACAGGAAATCATTGTTTTCAGTTATTTGAAGATTTTTTATATCACCGGCAGAAAGATATATATTTTTCTGTTTATAATATCCTCTGCTGTCGAAAAGATAGTCGCTGTCAAAATCCTTGAATGTGCAGTCAAAAGACATAATATCACCGGTTTTGCAGTTATAGGAACTGTTATAGCAGAAAATTTTTGCATCGATAATATTGTTTATAGTTCCGTCAAGAATATATCCTGAATTATCCTGACCATAGTCAGTAATATCAGTAATTTTCCCTGAAAAATATCCCTCAGTATCGTTATATTTCAGAAGTGTTTCATACACATAGAAATTATAAAATCTGTAAACACAGAATGATATAACCAGCGGAATCAGTATAACAGCAATTTTCTTAACATCTGTATTTCCGGCTCTGCAAATTGAGAAAAATATGAGAAATCCCGCAAGAATAACAGTTATTCCATATTTTTCAAGCGATATTGATGCAAAAATCAGTCCGACAGCATACGAAGCGGATATATAAACTAATTTTCTTTTCATTTAAAGAACAGCGGAAGCTTTTCAAGAAATATAATATCATCTCTTTCAGAAGCATCACCTTCCGCAAGAACGGCTGTTTTTGCGGTTATTATACCGCCTGCTGTTTCAACAAGTTTTTCAAGAGCTTTAAGGGATTCGCCTGTACTTATTACATCATCTGCAATAAGAACTCTTTTTCCTTTAAGCATTTCAGCCTTTGAACCGTCAAGATAGAGTGTCTGAACATTGGCAGTAGTGATTGATTTTACTTCAACTGATACAATATTTTTCATATAAAGTTTTACGGATTTTCTTGCAACAACATAAGGTATTCCAAGCTGTTTTGCCATTTCATAAGCAAGAGGTATTCCCTTTGATTCAGCAGTTATTATAACATCGCATTCAGGGCATTTTTTTATAAGTTCCTCAGCCGATTTAACAGTTATTTCAACATCTGAAAACATTATAAATGCAGCTATATCAATTTTATCATTAAGAGGACAGAGAGGGAGTTCCCTCTCAAGTCCTGCAATAGTCATTTTATATGAATCTGACATTTTTTAATTCTCCTATTATTCAACAGGCTGAACGGCATCTGCACCCCAGCCCATTTTGACACCTGCGAGCAAATGGAAGTGAAGATGGTGAACAGTCTGACCTGCATTTTCACCGCAGTTTGTAACTACTCTGAAACCGTCTGAAATACCCTCAGCCTTTGCAATTTCAGCAATAGCCTCAAATATCTTTGCAACTATGGCAGAATTTTCCGCAGTAATTTCAGATGCACCTGAAATATGTTCCTTAGGAATTACAAGATAGTGTATAGGTGCAATAGGATTAATGTCCTTGAAGCAATATACATATTCATTTTCATAAACTTTAGTGCTTGGAATTTCACCGTTTATAATTTTACAGAATAAGCAATCCATAAATAAAACATCTCCTTAAAATTAAAGAATAAAGTTTTCGGTAAGAGGGGACAGCGTCCCCTCTGGAAAATATCAAAGCATTTCACTTACAGCAGTTTCGAGAATATTAAGAGCATCATTGATTTTTGCGGTATCTCCTGCACCTGCCATAGCATTGTCAGGACGTCCGCCACCTTTACCGCCTGTAACAGCAGAAATTTTCTGAACGATTTTTCCTGCGTGAACACCTTTTTTGACAGCATCATCAGTACATACACAATAGAATGTACCCTTTCCGTCAGAAATTCCTGCAATTACTGCAACGAAAGAAGTTTCCTTTGATTTGAGAGCATCACCAAGTTTGCGGAGCATATCCTTGTTTGTATTTTCAAGTTTTGCAGAAACTACTTTAATACCGTTGATTTCTTTGGCATTGTTAAAAATTCCTGAAATCTGTGAATTTGCAATCTGCTGACCAAGACTTTCGATTTTCTTTTCTTTTTCCTTGAGTTCATTTGCAACAGCAGAACATTTTTCAGGAAGTTCAGTAAGGTTTGCAAGTTTAAGAGCCTTTGCGGAATCTGCAATTGTATTCTTGTATCCGTTTATAAGATTAAGAACGCCCCAGCCTGTTACAGCCTCAATACGTCTTACGCCTGATGCAACAGAGCTTTCTGAAACAATCTTGAAAAGACCTATTTCAGAAGTATTTGAAACGTGAGTACCTCCGCAGAACTCAATTGAATCATCAGCCTGAACAACTCTTACGGTATCTCCGTATTTTTCACCGAAAAGTGCCATAGCTCCGAGTTTTCTTGCTTCTTCGATAGGCATTTCCCTTGTAATTACATCAACAGCACTGAAAATTTCAGAATTGACCTTGTTTTCAACTTTCTGGATTTCTTCAGGAGTCAATGCACTGAAATGCGAGAAGTCAAAACGGCATGCATTTTCGTTTACAAGCTGACCTGCCTGATGAACATGTTCACCGAGAACATCTCTGAGAGCTTTCTGAAGAAGATGTGCTGATGTATGATTTCTCATAGTAGCCTTTCTCTTTTCAGAATCAATAGATGCATTTACAGTATCGCCCTTTGAGATGCTTCCCTCTGTAATGTTTGCAATATGAAGGAAATGTCCCTCTGATTTTATTGTATCATCAACAACGGCACAGCCTGAATTTGAATTGCATATAGTTCCGCAGTCACCTGTCTGACCACCGCTTTCCGCATAGAAAGGAGTTTTGTCAAGAACTATTACAACGTTGTCGCCCTCAACAGCAGTTTCAACTTCTGCACCGTCTTTATATATTGCAAGAACTTTTGAATCTGTTTCGCTGAAACTTGAATATCCTGTGAATACTGTTTTCGGAGCATCAATTTTTATGCTGTTGTCAGCCCATGATGAATTTGCTTTTGCGAGGTGGTCAGCTCTTGATTTTTCACGCTGTTCCTTGACAAGTTCATTGAAACGGTCTGTATCAACATCAATACCCTTTTCCTGACAGATTTCAATTGTAAGGTCAATCGGGAAACCGTATGTATCGGAGAGTCTGAAAGCATCATCACCGGAGAGTGTTTTTGAATCGCCTGCTGATTCGATAAGGGAATTAAGGAGTTCAGAACCTTTATCAATTGTCTTTGCGAATGATTCTTCTTCAACAGAAATAATTTTCTTTATATATTCTCTCTTTTCAGCAAGTTCAGGATATGCGGATTTATTTTCATTTATAACGGTATCGCATACTTCACAGAGGAAAGGTTTTGTAATTCCGAGAAGTCTGCCATGACGTGCCGCACGTCTTAAAAGACGTCTGAGAACATATCCTCTGCCTTCATTTGAAGGCATAACGCCATCACCAACCATAAATGTTGTACTTCTGATATGGTCAGTAATTACACGAAGTGATACGTCTGATTTTTTATCTTTCTTGTATTCAACACCTGCAATTCTGCTGATGTGTTTCATAATATTCTGAACTGTATCAACTTCAAAGAGGTTGTCAACGTTCTGCATAACGCATGCAAGACGCTCAAGTCCCATACCTGTATCAATATTCTTGTTTTTCATTTCAGCATAATGACCGTTTCCGTCACTGTCGAACTGGCTGAAAACGAGATTCCATATTTCTATAACTCTGTCGCAGTCGCTTGCCTGTTCAAAGTTTTCAAAAGGGCCGTAGCTTTCGCCTCTGTCAAAATGAATTTCTGAACAAGGACCGCATGGGCCTGAACCATGTTCCCAGAAGTTATCAGCTTTTCCGAGTCTTATGATACGTTCTTTCGGGATACCTATTTTATCAGTCCATATCTGTTCAGCCTCATCATCGCTTTCAAAAACAGTAATCCAGAGTCTGTCAGCCGGAATTTCAAGAGTTTTTGTAAGAAATTCCCAAGCCCATTCGATAGCCTCTGTCTTGAAGTAATCGCCGAATGAGAAGTTTCCGAGCATTTCAAAATAAGTGCCGTGGCGTGCAGTTTTTCCTACTCTTTCAATATCAGGAGTTCTGATACATTTCTGGCATGTTGTAACTCTTTTGTTAGGAGGTGTAGCCTGACCGAGAAAGAATTTTTTTAACGGAGCCATACCTGAATTTATAAGAAGAAGGCTTTTATCTCCCTGCGGAATGAGTGAGGAGCTTGCCATTCTTGTATGGTTTTTGCTTTCAAAGAACGAGAGATATTTTTCTCTCAGTTCATTAAGACCTGTCCACTGCATATAAAAAATCTCCTTTTTAATAATAAAAATACATAATATATTATAGCAGACTGAGTGAAAAAGTCAATGATTTTCTGAAATTTTCATGTATTCAGCAGTATTTTCAACAATTTCACGGAAAACAGGTGCAGCGGAATCATTTCCATATCCTCCGTTTTCGACAAGAACAGTTACAGCATACTGTGGTTTGTCAACAGGAAAATATCCGGTAATCCACGAATTATATATTTCGTTTCCGTCATCATCAAATCTGTCAGTCTGTGCAGTTGAAGTTTTGGCACATGCCGTAGTGTTATCAGGGCAGGCTTTTGAATTTTCATTTTTATTTATTGCAGACATCATAAGATACTGAAGTTTGAATGATGTATCTCTGTCCATAGTATAGGCATACTGTATCTTTTTTTCGTTTATGACGCTTTTTCCGTTTTCAGTACAGCCTTTTATTACTCTTAAAACAGGCATATTTCCGCTGTTTGCAATTGCACATGTCATCTGTGAAATCTGCAAAGGCGTGGCAGTAAGCTTTCCCTGACCGAATGAAAAGTTTGCAAGTTCTCCTGAAAGTGACAAATCCTTTTCTGTCGGCAGAACACCTCCTGAACCTGTTATTCCTGATGCAAGCGGAGTTTCACGTCCGAATCCGAGTGTAAAGGCTTTTTCCCTGAATGATTTTATATCAAGTTTCTGTCCGAGTGCTATGAAATATGTGTTGCAGGAATTTGTCATAGCCTGTTCAAGATTTTGATTTCCGTGACCGCTGTGGTCGTGACATCTGTAAATTCTTCCGTCAATATTTATACTTCCTGTGCAGTTATATTCAAAGCTTTCGAGTCCCTCATCAATGGCTTCAAATGCAGTTACAAGCTTGAATATTGAACCTACACTGTATGAATAAAGCGTTCTGTTTATCATGGGGCAGTTTTTATCATTTACATCATCTTCAAGAGTATAAACAGAGTATCTTGGAAAACTTGCCATAGCAGTAATATTTCCGGTTTTTACTTCTGTTACGACTATTGCACCGCATTCAATATTTCTTCCGGCATTTTCGCATATTTCCTGAATATTTTTATCTATATATGTTACAATTCCTGATACATTTTCAGGATTTTTAATAACTTCAACTTCTTCTCCGTCAAGCATATATCCGAATCCGTCCGTCATATATTTTATTTCACTGCTTTTATTGTTTCTTAAAAGCTTATTGAAGGCATATTCTATTCCGTCAACGCCTTCTCCCTGCGAAATATAGCCTATGAGATGCTGTGCCGGCTGGATTAATGAATATCTTACAGGAATTTTAAAACTGTATACATTTTTGCTTTCGGGTATATATTTAAGTGAACTGAATGTAAACGGAACTCCGGACGCTATGCCCTCTCTGACCTCATCTGAATTTTTCGCTGATGAATACATAGCAGTTTCATCTGATTTTTCGGGAATCCCCACACAAAGATATTCATAATTTTCATTTATCAGCGGATTCATATTCACATCATATATTATTCCATCACTGTCAGGAATTTCTATCGAAGATGTATATTTTTCGCTTGCAAGTGCCTTGTACTGCGGACTCGATGCCAGTGTAAAAAATCTGAATATTATTACTGCAAAAAATGTTTCAAGAATCACTCCCATTGCAGTAATACGTTTTTCCATAGAATACATAAAAAAATCATCTCCATTGCTTTTATAATGTTCCTTTATTACCATTTTTATGCTTTTTGTTGACAAATAAAAAAATGTGAGTTATAATATATACGGAGAAAGGAAGTAATTTGATGTATAATCCCAAATCCCTTAAAGCTGAGGAATTTATCTCACATCAGGAAATACTGGATACTCTTGAATATGCCGAAAAAAATAAGGATAATTTAGACCTTCTGCGTTCTGTGCTTGAAAAGGCAAAGCTCAGAAAAGGAATTTCACACAGAGAGGCTTCTTTACTGCTTGCAAGTGATATTCCCGAAATTACAGAGGAAATGTATTCACTCGCAAAACAGATAAAACTTGATTTTTACGGTAACAGAATAGTAATGTTTGCTCCTCTCTATCTCTCAAATTACTGCATCAATGGCTGTACATACTGCCCTTATCATTGCAGTAACAAGCATATCTCACGCAAAAAGCTTACTCAGAAAGATATTGCAGAAGAAGTTACTGCACTTCAGGATATGGGTCATAAGCGTCTTGCAATAGAAGCAGGAGAGGATAATGTAAATAATCCTATCGAATATATTCTTGAATCAATTAATACAATATATTCAGTGAAACATAAAAACGGTTCTATAAGGAGAGTAAATGTAAATATTGCAGCTACTACTGTTGAAAATTACAGAAAGCTGAAAAATGCCGGAATAGGTACATATATTCTTTTTCAGGAAACGTATAACAAAAAAAGCTATGAAATTCTTCACCCGACAGGCCCTAAACATAATTATGCCTATCATACGGAGGCTATGGACAGAGCTATGGAGGGCGGTATTGATGATGTCGGACTCGGTGTGCTTTTCGGACTTGAAAATTATAAATATGAGCTTGCCGGAATACTTATGCATGCTGAACACCTTGAAGCTGTTCATGGTGTAGGGCCTCATACAATATCAGTTCCGAGAATCAAACCTGCCGATGACATCAATCCCGATGATTTCGACAATGGTATTAGTGATGATATTTTTGCAAAGATAGTTGCCGTCATAAGAATTGCTGTTCCTTATACGGGAATGATTATTTCCACGAGAGAAAGTGCTGAATGTCGCAAACGTGTACTCGGTCTTGGAATATCACAGATAAGCGGTGGTTCAAAGACAAGTGTAGGCGGATATGCTGTTCCTGAACCCGAGGAGGATAATTCAACGCAGTTTGATGTTTCCGATACAAGAACACTTGATGAGGTTGTAAACTGGCTTATGAAACTTGGCTATATACCATCATTCTGTACTGCATGTTACAGAGAGGGAAGAACAGGCGACAGATTTATGTCACTCTGTAAATCAGGTCAGATTTCTAACTGCTGTCTGCCTAACGCTCTTATGACTCTTAAAGAATATCTTGAAGATTATGCTTCTGAGGATACATGCAGGGCGGGAAATGCACTTATCGAAAGTGAACTGAAAAAAATTCCGAATCCGAAAGTAAGAATTCGTGCTGAGGAATATATAAATAACATACACAAAGGTCAGAGAGATTTCAGATTTTAGGAGGTTTTAAAATGATTGAAACTATAACTGCTGTTCCTGCAACAGGTGACAGATTTCCTTTTGTTGCAATCGGAATTGTTGTTGCCCTTGCTGTTGCTGCAATTGTTGTTGTAACAATTCTTTCAAAGAAAGAAAAGAAAAAGAATAACAAGAAAAAATAATATTATGCCCCTTGTCTGCATATAATCAGACAGGGGCGGTTTTTTTGATTTACAGTCTTGAATCACTCAGGCACAGAGAAGTTATTGATATTAAAACAGGTGAACGTCTTGGATTTATTGATGATGCAGAAATAAATCTCGAAACCTCACAGACCGTTGCCCTTGTAATTTACGGCAGGGAACGCCTTTTCGGGCTTTTCGGAAAGGAAAACGATATAATAATTCCTTGCAGTAAAATAAACGTTGTCGGAGAAGATGTTATTCTTGTTTCTGATACGGATAACGATAATTGTGAAAAATATACAAAATCAGGGCTGAAATTTTTAAAAAGTTTGTTTGGATAATTATTGAAAAATCCATGCAGATATGATATAATGTTAAAGCAATTCGCACGTCTGTACTTTTGCAGGCTCGGTGCTTCCGTTTTTCAGAAGTCGTCTGCAAGTCAAGTCGGGCGGAGGTAAATTTTATATTTTATAACCAACTAAGGAGGACTACACAATGGGAGTAGTATCAATGAAACAGCTTCTTGAAGCCGGTGTTCACTTCGGTCACCAGACAAGAAGATGGAATCCAAAAATGGCACCTTACATCTTTACTGAAAGAAACGGTATCTATATTATCGACCTTCAGAAAACTGTTAAGAAACTCGAAGAAGCTTATATGTTTATCCGTGACCTTTCTGCTAACGGCGAAGAAGTACTCTTTGTAGGTACTAAGAAACAGGCCGGCGATTCAGTTAAGGAAGAGGCTATCCGTGCAGGTGCTCACTATGTAAACGCAAGATGGCTCGGCGGTATGATGACTAACTTCAAGACTATCCAGACAAGAATCAAAAGACTTGAACAGCTTCATCAGATGTCTGAAGACGGTACATTTGACCTTCTTCCTAAGAAGGAAGTTGTTAAGCTTAACCTCGAAATCGAAAAGCTTGAAAAGTTCCTCGGCGGTATCAAGACTATGAACAAGCTCCCCGGTGCTTTATTCATCGTTGACCCACGCAAAGAAAAGATTGCTGTTGCTGAAGCTAAGAAGCTCAATATCCCGATTGTTGCTATCGTAGATACAAACTGTGACCCTGATGAAGTTGACTATGTAATCCCTGGCAACGATGACGCTATCAGAGCTGTAAAGCTTATCGCAGGCACTATTGCTAATGCTATTATCGAAGGCAGACAGGGCGGAGATGGCGAAAATGCTGAAGCTCCTGCTGAAACAGTTGCAGAAACAGAAACTGCTTCTGAAGAAGTTACTGCTGAATAATATATTTTAAAATAATTACAGGAGGTAATTAATATGGCAAAGGTATCCGTTCAGGAAATTAAAGAACTTATGACCGCTACCGGCGTAGGTATGATGGACTGCAAGAAGGCTCTTGTTGAATCTGACGGCGATATGGACAAGGCTATTGAACTCCTCAGAGAAAAAGGTCTTGCTACTCAGGCTAAGAAAAGCGGACGTGCTGCTGCTGAAGGCACTGTTGCTGCTGTTGTAAAGAATAATGCCGGTGTACTTCTTGAAGTAAATACAGAAACTGACTTTGCTGCAAATACAGACGCATTCAAGAAATTTGTTGCTGATGTTGCAGATACAATTATAGAATCAAATCCTGCTGATGTTGAAGCTCTTAAGGCTTGCACTATAAGCGGTGGAACAACTACTGTTGATGCTGCTCTTACAGAACTCGCAGGTATGAAAATCAGAGAAAATATTGTTATCCGCCGTTTCATAAGACTCGAAGGAACAATTGCTTCATACGTTCACAATGGCGGAAGCATCGGCGTTCTCGTAAAACTTGATACTGACATTAATTCAGATGAAGTTCTTGCAGTAGGTAAGGACGTTGCTATGCAGTCTGCTGCTCTTAACCCTGCTTATGTAAGACCTGAGGAAGTTCCTGCTGAAGTTATTGCTAAGGAAAAGGAAATTATGCTTGCTCAGATGGCTGAAGACCCTAAGATGGCTAATAAGCCTGAACAGGTTCGTGTTAAGATTGTTGAAGGTAAAGTTGGAAAGTATTATAAGGAAAACTGCCTTCTCGAACAGGCTTTCGTTAAAGATGACAAGCTTTCTGTTCAGCAGTATGTTGATGCTGAAGCTAAGAAACTCGGCGGAAAAATCAGCGTTGTTGACGTTGTTCGCTATGAATGTGGCGAAGGCGTTGAAAAGAAAGAAGAAAACTTTGCTGACGAAATCGCAAAGATGGTTAAGTAATTTTTTTCAGAAATTTTTCAGGCGGACTTTTACAGTCCGCCTTTTTTCTGCAAATTTTTGTAAAACCCTTGAAATTTTTTTATATATGCTGTATAATATATATGTGATTGTTTCACAGAATTTTATTACAAAGGAGAAATCCCCAAATGTATAATGACCTTATTGATACAATAGGCTATGTTGAATCAGTTGACGCTGAAGTCGGAAAAGCTATGAATGCTGAACTTGCTCGTCAGAAAAGAAACCTCGAACTTATCGCAAGTGAAAATATTGTAAGCCCTGCTGTTATGGCTGCAATGGGTTCTGTTCTTACTAACAAGTATGCTGAAGGATATCCCGGAAAACGTTATTACGGTGGCTGTGAATGTGTTGATGTTGTTGAAAATATTGCTATCGAACGTGCTAAAGAGCTTTTCGGTGCTAAGTTTGCAAACGTACAGCCCCATTCAGGTGCTCAGGCAAATACTGCTGCTTATTTTGCTGTTCTCAAACCCGGAGATACTGTTCTCGGAATGAGTCTTGCTGACGGCGGTCACCTTACACATGGTTCACCTGTTAACCTTTCAGGAAAATATTTCAATTTCGTTTCATATGGTCTTGATGACGAAACAGAAACAATAAATTACGATACAATCTATAAGCTCGCTGTAAAACATCAGCCACGTCTTATTGTTGCTGGTGCATCTGCATATCCGAGAGCAATTGATTTCAAGAAACTTTCTGAAATCGCAAGAGCAGTAGGTGCATTATTTATGGTTGATATGGCACATATCGCAGGACTTGTTGCAGCAGGTCTTCATCAGTCACCTGTTCCATATGCTGATATTACTACAACTACTACACATAAGACTCTCAGAGGCCCGCGTGGTGGTCTTATCCTTACAAATAATGAATATCTTGCAAAGAAGATTAACTCTGCAATATTCCCGGGAACTCAGGGTGGCCCTCTTATGCATACTATCGCAGCTAAGGCTGTATGCTTTGGTGAAGCTCTTAAACCTGAATTCAAGGACTATCAGAGAAGAATTGTTGAAAATGCAAAGGCTCTTGCAGACGGTCTTTTAAAGAGAGGATTTAACCTCGTTTCAGGCGGTACTGATAATCACCTTATGCTCGTTGACCTCCGTCCGTTCCATATCACAGGCAAGGAGCTTGAACACCGTCTTGATGAAGTTTATATCACTGTAAACAAAAATGCTATTCACAATGACCCTGAAAAGCCATTCGTTACAAGCGGTATCAGAATTGGTACTCCTGCTGTAACAACAAGAGGTCTTGGCATTGAAGAAATGGAAAAAATCGCTGAATATATCTACCTCTGTGCTACTGACTTTGAAAACAAAGCTGATGAAATCCGTAAGGGTGTAACAGCTATCTGTGAAAAGTATCCTCTTTACGAATAATTTTTTACTGCACTTAACGGGACGGGTTTAATATGCCCGTCCTGTGTTTTTATTAATATAAATCGAAATTTAAAGGTAAAATAACTTATGGTATTAGAGATTGAACATTATAAGTATGATACACGCTTGTTTGGAAAAACAGAGGATATTTCAGAATTGAAAAGGCAACTGATGGAAACTGAAACTCTATATGATAAGAGAACCGACAATTTTACCCAGCTTTTTTGCAGAATGTTTCATTGGAGTGTAACAGATACTGACGAACTTCCCGATTATGTTTATGATAGAGATACCAAGTGCCTTTATAAGCCTAAATTCTGATTTATATTATATTAAATTTCAAGGGAGGTTAAATATGTCATCACCACTTGCGGACAGAATAAGACCGAAAACTCTTGATGAAGTTGTAGGTCAGAAACATATTCTCGGAGAGGGTAAACCTTTGCGTAAAATTATCGAAAGCAAAAAAATTCCGAATATGATATTTTACGGTTCTTCGGGAATAGGAAAGACTACCGTTGCAAGAATTATTGCGGAAAACTGCGGAATGTCACTTCATAAGCTTAACGGAACTACTGCATCAGTATCGGATATAAAAGATGTTATTTCAGAAATCGGAACTTTCGGAAGTATGAACGGAATACTCTTATATCTTGATGAAATACAGTATCTTAATAAAAAACAACAGCAGACACTTCTTGAATATCTTGAAAACGGTGATATAACAATGATTGCCTCAACTACTGAAAATCCGTATTTTTCAGTATATAATGCAGTTATAAGCAGATGTACTGTTTTTGAATTCAAGCCTGTATCTCCTGATGAACTTGTTCCTGCTATAAAAAGAGCTTTCAGAATATGCGGTGACGGCTGTGAAGTATCCGTTGATGAAAGCGTTATAAATGATATTGCATACGGTTGCGGAGGAGATGTAAGAAAAGCCCTGAATACTGTTGAACTCAGCGTGAACTGCGGTGATTATCGTGACGGGAAAATATATATATCAGATGAAGATGTAAAACTGCTTACGCAACGCAGTAATATGAATTATGACAGAAACGGCGACAGACACTATGATATTCTTTCAGCATTGCAGAAATCTATAAGGGGTTCTGATGAAAATGCATCACTTCATTATATGGCAAGACTTATTGAAAGCGGAGATATAATATCTCTTTCAAGGCGACTTCTTGTTATAGCATCAGAAGATATAGGACTTGCATATCCGCAGGCTGTACCGATAGTAAAGGCATGTGTTGACAGTGCCTTACAGCTTGGAATTCCTGAGGCGAGAATACCTCTTGCAGAGGCAGTTATACTTCTTGCGACAGCACCAAAATCAAACAGTGCATATCTTGCAATAAACAAGGCTCTCGATGATTTGCATAAATACGGTTCACTTGATTTTCCACGCCATTTGCAGAACAATCATTTTGACGGTGAAGGTGCAGAAGTAAAAGGACAGAATTATCTTTATCCGCATGATTATCCGAACCATTATGTCAGACAGCAGTATCTCCCCGATGCTCTTAAAAATCATGTATATTATGAATTCGGTGACAATAAAACTGAACAGCTTGCCAGACAATACAGGGAAAGAATAACGATTTAAATTATTAAAATCCTCTTGACAATTTACAGAATATATGATATAATTTTAAAAATATTATAAATGCTGTGATGAGAATAAGTAGCGTTTCAGATGTGCTTTCAGAGATTTTCCGGCTGGTGAAAGGAAAAACTGTCTGAATCTGTGAATTACCTCTCGGAGCTGATTTTCTGAAATGTTTCAGTAGGAAAATCCGGTTATGCCCGTTAAAGCATTTCAAGGCTGATATGTTTATATCAGTAAACTGAGGTGGTACCACGATTTTTTCGTCCTCAGACGGTTTATTATTTACCGTCCGGGGACTTTTTTGTTAGGGGGGAAAGCTTGTGAATTATAATATTGAAACAATTTATCTGCATCTTGACAGTATTGAGAGTGATGAATTTCCGGAAGTTGACTATGAATTTTATTCATATTTTTCCAAAAAATACGGATATGCTGAAAATTATGATGAAAATGTTCCGGAATGTATAACTGTCTTTATGATTCTTGAGGACTGGTACAGCTGTTGGTTCAGAGGAGGTTCATGGACTTTTTATGAATATTATGCCGGAAAAAAAGCATTGAAAATCACTTTGAATTTTCTCAGAAAATTTGCTGATAAGGAAATGGCTGATATTTTTGAATCAGGAATACATGAATATGATAATCCGAAATATGAAAAAGACAGTAATTATCCTAAGGAATGGCTTGATGAGGCTGAACAGATTGATATATGGATTGAAAATCGTGAATCAGAAATTTTCAGATTTCTTGAAAAAATCCTGATTGACAATAAAAAAACAATATGCGGGAAAAATAATAAATCCTTTATGGATTCTATATAAAATTGATTAAATAAAAGGAGATTTTTTTAAGATGACTACTTTTGAAGAACTTAAAAGACGTGGACTGCTTGCACAGCTCACTGATGAAAAGGAAATTGAAGAACTTATAAATACAGGAAAAGCTACATTTTACATTGGTTTTGACCCTACTGCTGACAGCCTTCATGTCGGTCACTTTATGGCACTTTGCCTTATGAAACGTTTGCAGATGGCAGGAAACAAACCGATAGTTTTAATCGGTGGCGGTACTGCTATGATTGGTGACCCTTCAGGAAAAACTGATATGAGAAAGATGATGACTCCTGAAACAATCCGGCACAATGTTGACTGTTTTAAAAAACAGATGAGCCGTTTTATCGATTTTTCAGAGGATAAGGCAATTGTTGTAAACAATGCAGACTGGCTTATGAATCTCAATTATATTGAACTTTTAAGAGATGTCGGAGCTTGTTTCAGCGTAAACAGAATGCTGACTGCTGAATGTTATAAACAGCGTATGGAAAGAGGTCTTTCATTCCTTGAATTTAACTACATGATTATGCAGAGTTACGATTTTCTTGAACTTTTCAAGAGATACGGTTGTAATATGCAGTTCGGCGGTGATGACCAGTGGAGCAATATGCTTGGCGGTACTGAACTTATCAGACGTAAACTCGGCAAAGACGCTTACGCTATGACAATAACACTTCTTCTTAATTCAGAGGGAAAGAAAATGGGCAAGACTGAAAAGGGTGCTGTATGGCTTGACCCTGCAAAGACTTCTCCTTATGATTTTTTCCAGTACTGGAGAAATGTTGCTGATGCTGATGTTATAAAGTGCCTTAAAATGCTTACATTTGTACCGATTGAAGAAATCGAGAAAATGGAGGATAATATGGAAGGTGCAGAATACAATAAGGCTAAGGAACTCCTTGCATATGAGCTTACAAAGCTTGTACACGGCAAAGAGGAGGCAGATAAGGCTCTTGAATCTGCTAAAAATATATTCGGCGGTGCAGGAATAAGCGAAAATATGCCTTCAACCGAACTTATTGCTGATGACCTTACTGACGGCAAAATAGGACTTCTTAATCTTCTTGTAAAGACAAAGCTCTGCCCTTCGGTTTCAGAGGCAAGGCGACTTGTTCAGCAGGGCGGTATTACTGTTAATAATGAAAAAGTATCAGACCCGAAAACATTCCTTTCAATTGACGGTGAAGTTATCATAAAGAAAGGCAAGAAAATTTATCATAAAGTTGTAATGAAGGGCTGATTTACAGAAGGGAGATTCTGTTTAATTGTACGAAAATAAACTTGATGAAATACCTGTCAAAGCCGTTCTGGCTTCAGTTGATACAGGGGAATTTGATGCTGAAACATCTATGAAAGAGCTTTCGGAGCTTGCACAGACTGCCAATGCGGAAGTTGTCGGAAAAGTAATCCAGAAAAAGAATGAATATGATTCCGCAACCTGTATGGGTTCGGGCAGACTTGAAGAACTGAAAGGTCAGATTGAGGAACTTGGTGCTGAAATTATTATATTTGACCACGAGCTTACCGGAGTTCAGACAAGAAATATTGAAAATATTGTCAATGTCCGTGTTATAGACCGTACAACGCTTATTCTTGATATATTCGCTCAGAGGGCGAGAACCAAAGAAGGTAAATTACAGGTTGAGCTTGCACAGCAGAAATATCGACTTCCAAGACTTATCGGAATGGGTACAGTTCTTTCAAGACTTGGCGGTGGAATCGGCACAAGAGGGCCGGGCGAAACTAAGCTTGAAACTGATAAACGTCATATCCGAAAGAGAATTTCATATCTTGAAGAAGAACTGCGTAATCTTAAAAAACATCGTGATTTTTCACGTTCAAGACGTAAAAAAGACGGTATACTGTGTGTTGCCGTTGTAGGATATACGAATGTAGGAAAATCCACACTTCTCAATGCGTTGACTGATGCGGGAGTTCTTGCGGAAAACAAACTTTTTGCCACTCTTGATATAACATCTCGTGCGTTGGAACTTCCTGACGGCAGGAGCGTTATGCTTATAGATACCGTAGGACTTATAAGCCGTCTGCCTCATAATCTGGTTGAAGCGTTCAAATCAACACTTGAAGAAGCGTCCTCTGCTGATGTAATACTTCATGTTCAGGATTTGTCATCTCCATATATGGAGGAACAGGCTCATGTTGCGGAAAATCTTCTTTCAGAACTTGGCTGTGACGGAATACCAAAGATAAATGTTATGAATAAGTGTGATATTGCTCTTAATCCGGATATTGCTTTTGAAAATAATACAACAGTCCGCATAAGTGCAAAAAATAAATACGGCTTTGAAAGACTTCTTGAATGTATATCGGAAAATCTTCCTGAAACTTCAAGAAGAATGAAACTTCTTATTCCGTATTCTGATACTGCTTTTATAGGCAGAATACGTTCAGAGGGAAAAATCTTTTCAGAAGAATATGCAGAAAACGGAACAGTCATTGATGCTCTTGTTGATATAAAACTTGTAAGTCAGGCGGAAAAATTTACCGTTCAGGACTGATTTCAATTGGTTACAAAATGTTATTTTATCCCCCAATTATTTACAATTTGAATACAATTGGATAAAATGTTGCTCATAGAGCTTTCAAACGGTTGACAATTTCAATTTTTACTGATAAAATAAATATCGGACAGTTATTTTTATAACGTCCGGTATTTTATTTTTACTAAAAGGGAGTGAGGTTGTGAAAAAGAAATTCTGTTACAGATGTATGAAAGAATATGAAACTGTAACTTCTGTCTGTCCCAACTGTGGCTATGATAATAATTCGCCATATGATAAAATGTATCTTGCTCCGGGAACTGTTCTTCATAATCGCTATATTGTCGGTGTTCTCCTCAGCTTCAACGGCGAGGGTGCAACCTATATCGCTTACGATAAATCAGTTGACTGCAAGGTTCTTTTGAGAGAATATATGCCCCTGAACCTCTGTTCAAGAATGGAAAATTCATCTGTTGTAAGCGTAAACTATAACTATCTTGCAAAATATAAATCCTTTATGGCTGAATTTTCAGACCTCAACAAGAGTCTTGCAAAACTCAGAAACAATGCAAGTATAAATCAGATTCTTGATATGTTTTCTGAAAATAATACAGTCTACATAATTTCTGAATATATTGAGGGCTGTAAGCTTATCGATTATTTAAAGGATAATGCAGGAGAACTTAGCTGGGAACAGGTTGCAAAGCTTTTTCCACCGCTTTTTACTACTATCGGAATAATCCATAACGAAGGAATTATTCATCGTGCAATAAGTCCTGATACCGTTTATGTAACTTCAAAGGGTGAAGTAAAGCTTTCGGGTTTCTGTATTTCCTCTGTAAGAACTATCGGCGGAGGTCTTGAACCTGAACTTTTCAAAGGTTATGCAGCTCCTGAACAGTATTCAAGCAATACAAGTTCACGTCAGGGAACTTGGACTGATGTCTATGGAATATCTGCATTGCTTTACAGAATGATTACAGGCTGTATGCCTGCTGAATCTGTTGAACGTCTTGAAATTGATAATCTTTGTGAACCATGTATTCTCAATCCGAAAATTCCGAAACATGTTTCAAGAGCTATTATGGACGGCCTTAATGTATGCAGTTCAAACCGTATACAGACTGTTACTGAACTTGTAACACGTCTTTTCAAACCTGTTGATGATGAGGTAAAGACATATACAAGAATTCAGAATATCAATAATAACAACAATAATTCGTATGACAACACAAGAACTTTTACCAATGAAATTCCGCCTAAAACTTATCAGCAGACTGATTTTTACAGCAATCAGAGAAATTATGATGAAGAAAATCAGAATATTGAAGATAATGGTCAGGGTGAAGAATATGAATATGAAAAGGTCAGCACTATTGACCGCATAAAAATTCCGCTTATTATAGGCATACTTCTTTTCGCTATACTTATGATTCTCGGAATAACTCTTATGAATGTTCTTTCCCCGCATTCTGAAGATGATGAACGTTCATCATCAAGCTATGCTTCAATGTCTGATAATATAATTGAGGCTACAATTGAAAATCCTGAAGAAACAGAACCTGCTTCTGAGGAAAAACTTGATGCAGTAGTTCCGGATTTGATAAATAAGTTCTATGAGCTTACAGCTTCAAAATATGAAGGTTTTATAACTCTTGAACCTGAATATGAATATAACAATGATTACGATGAAGGTCAGATTTTCTGGCAGGAATTTGAAAGCGGTTCTCTTTTCCATAAGGGAGGCACTATGAAAGTAAAGGTAAGCCTCGGAACTTCATATGTAACTATTCCTGATTATTCTTCCTGCACCGTTTCCGAATATGAAACACTTCTTCAGAATGCCAAAATCAAAAACTATCAGTTTGTTGAGGAAGATTCATACGGATATGCAAGTCCTGATACAGTTATCAGACTTGAAATAAACGGAAATACTGTATATTCAGGTGATAAGATTGATAATCTTAAATCAGAAAAGCTGATTGTATATTATCAGCCGTCAGTCGTTACAGTTGCTACGGAAGTTACCACAGCTCCCGAAACTTCTGCAACAGAACCCGTTACAGAACCCGTTACAGAGCCTGTTCCCGAAGAACCGGCAACAACTGAAACAGTTCCGGCAGAAACCCAGCCTGAAGAACCTGTTCCGGCAGAAACAAATCCTCCGGAAGAATCATCAGATACAGAGGATTCTGAAATAGTTGAATAATAAATCAGAATAATGACAGTTCAGTAGTACCTTCCTGTCAGTAAAAAAAACCGGGACTTATCTATAAGCTATACCGGCATCTTAAAATCCGGTATAGCTTTTCTTGTTTTTTAAGGAGAAATTTATATGTATATACTAAAATCAGAAGCAACTTTTGACAGTTCGCATTTTCTTTCAGGCTATGACGGAAAATGCAGTAATCTTCACGGTCATACATGGAAAATACTCGCTGAAATATATTCCGAAAAGCTTGTTTCAGAAGGTCAGTGCAGGGGAATGGTTGTTGATTTCGGAGATTTTAAAAAAGTCCTGAAATCAGTTGCAGACAGTTTTGACCACACACTTATATATGAAAAAAATACTCTTAAAGCTGAAACCGTATCAGCATTGAAAGCTGAAAATTTCAGCCTTACAGAAGTGGATTTCAGACCTACTGCGGAAAATTTTGCACATAAATTCTTTGATATGCTTTCTGAAAAGAATTTTAAAGTGAAACGTGTGACTGTATGGGAAACACCTGTAAACTGTGCAGTATATGAGGAATAATAAGATGTTCAATGTTGCTGAAAAATTTGTGAGTATAAACGGTGAAGGACAGAAAGCCGGACAGCTTGCTGTATTTATACGCTTTGCAGGCTGTAATTTAAGATGCAGTTACTGCGATACAAAATGGGCAAATGATTTTGACCTTAAAGGCGAAAATCTTACAGCAGAACAGATTTTTGAATATGTTCTTGATACAGGAGTACATAATGTAACACTTACAGGCGGTGAACCTTTACTGCGTCCGGAAATAGAAGAATTGATTTCAATGCTTGTAAAAGCAGGTCTGTGGGTGGAAATTGAAACGAACGGAAGTGTTCCTCTTAAACCGCTTGAAAAAGATTCAAGACCGCATTTTACTATGGATTATAAAACACCGTCAAGCAATATGGAATCAGAAATGCTTGTATCAAATTTTGATTTGCTTGAACCTGATGATGTTGTGAAATTTGTATGCGGAAGTTCTGAGGATTTGAACTGCACATATGATATTATAAAAAAATATAATCTCACTGAAAAATGCAAAGTATATCTGAGCTGTGTTTTCGGAAATCTTCAGCCGTCTGCTGTTGTTGATTTTATGAAAGAAAAAAACCTGAACGGTGTCAATTTTCAGTTGCAGATGCATAAATTTATCTGGAATCCTGATAAAAGGGGAGTCTGAAAGAAATTGACTGATGATATAATTGAGATTATTCCGGATTTTTTTGGGAAAATTTTCAGAAAACGCAAGAGAAATAAAAAATCCCGAAGGAGATAAAAATGGCAATTGATAAAGAAGCAATAAAATTCCATATAAAAGGAATTTTAGAGGCTCTCGGTGATAATCCTGAACGTGAAGGATTAAAAGATACCCCATTGAGAGTTGCAAATATGTATGAGGAAATTTTTGAGGGTATGAACTATACAAACGATGAAATAGCAGAAATGTTTGATAAATCGTTTGAAGTAAAATCCGAACATAATGATATGGTTATTGTGCGTGATATAAATGCTTTCAGCTACTGTGAGCATCATATGGCACTTATGTATGATATGAAGATAAGCGTTGCATATATCCCTTGCGGAAAGGTTCTCGGATTAAGTAAAATTGCAAGAATTGCAAATATGGTTACAAAAAGACTTCAGTTGCAGGAGCGTATCGGAAATGATATTGCTGAAATAATGCAGAAAGTTACAGGTTCGGAAGATGTTGCCGTAATGATTGAGGCAAACCATAGCTGTATGACTGCAAGAGGAATAAAAAATGCAACTGCGAAAACATACACAACAACTCTGCGTGGAAGATTTGAAAATGATATTTCACTTCAGAACAGACTTATTTTAAGATAAAGGAGATTGAAAGAATATGAAAGCACTTGTATTGTCAAGCGGAGGTGTTGACAGCACAACCTGCGTTGCACTTGCTGTTTCGGAATACGGAAAGGAAAACGTTGTATCACTTTCTGTAACATACGGTCAGAAACATTCAAAGGAAATTCAGTGTGCGGACGCTGTTGCGAAATATTACGGTATAGAGCATATTGTGCTTGATTTAAGTGAGATGTTCAGATTTTCAGACTGCTCGCTTCTTGAACATTCCGATACTGAAATTCCTCACGAATCATATGACAGTCAGATTCAGAAAACAAACGGTTCACCTGTTTCAACATATGTTCCGTTCAGGAATGGTCTTTTCATATCGTCAGCATCAGCAATTGCACTTTCAAAGAAATGTGATGTAATATATTACGGAGCTCACAGTGATGACAGTGCAGGAAGTGCATATCCTGACTGTTCACCTGAATTTAACAAGGCTATGGGTGATGCTGTATATCTCGGAAGCGGTAAACAGCTTAAAATCGTTGCACCGTTTGTAAATCTTACAAAAAAAGATGTAGTAAAAAAAGGTCTTGAGCTTAATGCTCCGTATCAGCTTACATGGAGTTGCTATGAAGGCAAAGAAAAACAGTGCGGAAAATGCGGTACTTGTATTGACCGTAAAAGAGCATTTGAGGAAAACGGTGTCAAAGACCCTGTTGAATATGCAGAATAAGGAGATTTTTTATGCGTACAAAAGATGAAACAAAGGATATAACTCTTTTAGGCTCACAGAATACAAAATATAATTATGACTATAATCCCGATGTTCTTGAAACTTTTATCAATAAACATCAGGAAAATGATTATTTTGTAAAATTCAACTGTCCTGAATTTACAAGCCTTTGTCCTATAACAGGTCAGCCTGATTTTGCAACTATTTATATATCATATGTTCCTGATGTAAAAATGGTTGAAAGCAAATCACTTAAACTCTATCTTTTCAGTTTCAGAAATCATGGTGATTTTCATGAGGACTGTGTTAATGTCATTATGAAGGATTTAATAAAGCTTATGAATCCGAAATATATTGAAGTATGGGGAAAATTTACTCCAAGAGGAGGTATTTCAATAGACCCTTACTGTAATTACGGAAGAACAGGAACTGTATGGGAAAAGGTTGCTTTTGACCGTCTTACTACTCACGATATGTATCCCGAAAAGGTTGATAACAGATGACAGAAAATCTTCTGAAATATATAAATGAAAATCATCTTGTATCTTATATGAACAATACAAAATGGAACGAATTTCGTAATGCTATGATTAATGAAATGCCCTTTGAACCACCGTATATCTATAAGCTTGTTGATGAAGAAGAAACAGGAGAATATTTTTCTGCCCTTGAAAATGATTGCTGTGGCTGTGATGCATATGATGAGGAAAGCTTTAATTTTCTTGTATATGATGAAATAGAATGGTTAAAAGTCAAACCGGAATACTATGAAAGAGAAGGCGGACAGCTTGTCTGTAAAAAAATATTTCATAATGCTGAAAAGGAATTTCTTGAAATCATGAAAAAATATAGTATTCCTTATGAAAAAATCGGAGAGTGTCTTTATATAATATATGGTTACAAGAGGTGTTTTTAATGGGACTTAATTCTGTACCAAGCGGAGAGAGAGTTCATATAGCATTTTTCGGAAAAAGAAATTCAGGAAAATCAAGCCTTGTAAATGCCGTAACAGGACAGAATCTCTGTGTAGTATCTGATGTAAAGGGAACTACAACTGACCCTGTATACAAATCTATGGAACTGTTGCCGTTAGGTGCAGTAATGATTACAGATACAGCAGGCTTTGACGATTGCGGAGAACTGGGCGAAATGCGTGTTCAGAAAACTATGCAGGTATTACGCAGAACTGATATTGCAGTACTTGTGACAAATTCTGAAACTTTGGACGAATACGAAACGGAACTTCTTAATTTATTCAGGGATAAAAAAATTCCTTATGTGAAAGTCCGCAACAAATGCGATTTGCTTGATAAAATACCTGAAAATGATATGATTTATACAAGCACTCTGACAGGATATAATATCAATTTTCTTAAAGAAAAAATTGCAAGAATGATAAAATCCAATAATAAAAGACTTATTGGTGAGCTTGTAAAGCCTGATGATTTTGTTATACTTGTCACACCTGTTGATGAATCTGCACCAAAAGGACGTCTGATACTTCCGCAACAGCAGACAATCCGTGATATACTTGATTCAAGAGCCTGTTCAGTTGTAGTTCAGGAAACACAGCTTAAAAATGCACTTGATAAAATAACTCCCTCGCTTGTTATAACAGACAGTCAGGTTTTTAAACAGGTTTCCGCACAGACTCCCGAAAATATTCCGCTTACATCATTTTCAATACTTATGGCGAAATATAAAGGTTTTCTTGATACGGCTGTTGAGGGTGTTTCAAAGATAAAAAATCTTAAAGACGGCGACAGGATACTCATTTCGGAGGGCTGTACACATCACAGACAGTGCAAGGATATAGGAACGGTAAAGCTTCCGGACTGGATAAAAAAATATACAGGGAAAAATCTTGAATTTGATTTTTCATCAGGAACGGAATTTCCTGAAAATTTATCAGGGTATTCACTTGTAATTCACTGCGGTGGCTGTATGCTCAATGAACGTGAAGTTCAGAGCCGTATGGAAAGAGCAGTAACGCAGAATGTTCCGTTTACAAATTACGGAACAGCAATAGCATATATGAACGGAATTTTAAAACGCAGTCTGAAAATATTTCCGGAACTTTTGGAAAAGATAAATTAACATAATAATTGCAAATCCAGCATAAAATACAGTAATAATTTTCTGGAGGGTTTGCAATGAAAAAAATCAGACTTACCGAATTGCTTATATTTATTTTTTCAACAGAGCTTGCAGGAGTTCTTTCGGGAATAATTGCTGGAAATTCTTTCGGATTATACAGCAGTTTTGAAAAACCTCCTCTTTCACCGCCTTCGTGGGTATTTCCTTTTATGTGGGCAATTCTCTATGCCCTTATGGGAGCATCAGCATATATAGTATATTTTTCTGATAATGACAATCGCAGGAAAAATCTTGCTGTCTATGGAATACAGCTTTTTTTCAATTTTTTATGGAGCATAATATTTTTCAGGTTTCAGTTTTTCGGATTTTCAGCTTTGATAATTGCGGTTCTTATTGCTCTTGTAATATATATGATAATGCAGTTTAAAAAATCAAGTAAAATTGCAGGATATATAAATATCCCGTATCTTATATGGCTTGTTTTTGCTCTTTATTTGAATATCGGAGTATCTGTTCTTAACTGATTTTTGTGCTTGAATTTTTTCTGAATATGTGATATAATAAATTCCGGCAGAAGCTTTTAAATTATTTTTATATAAGGGACTGATTAAAATGAAAAATACTGTTTCAACACTTATAAAACAGAAACAGTCAGGTGACAAAATTACAATGCTTACCGCCTATGATTATTCAACAGCTAAAATGCAGGACGAATGCGGTGTAAACTGTATTCTTGTCGGAGATTCTCTGGGTATGGTAATGCTCGGATATGAAAATACACTTCCTGTAACTATGGAAGATATGATTCATCATACAAAGGCTGTTTCAAAAGGTGCAGAAAATGCTTTTGTAATTGCTGATATGCCTTTTATGTCCTATCAGACATCTGTATATGATGCCGTAAGCAATGCAGGCAGACTTATTAAAGAGGGTAATGCCCACGCTGTAAAGCTTGAGGGCGGTGCAGAAGTATGCGAACAGATTGATGCTATCACAAAGGCATCTGTTCCTGTTGTTGCACATCTCGGACTTACTCCGCAGTCTGTAAATGCTTTTGGAGGATTTAAAGTTCAGGGTAAAAATCTTGAACGTGCTGAACAGCTTGTTGAGGACGCTTTAAAGGTTGAAAAAGCAGGAGCATGTATGGTTGTTCTGGAATGTATACCGGCAGAACTTGCTGAAGTTATTACGAAAAAACTTACTATTCCGACAATTGGTATAGGTGCAGGAGCAGGCTGTGACGGTCAGGTGCTTGTATATCAGGATATGCTCGGAATGTTTTCAGACTTTACTCCTAAATTTGCAAAGAAATTTGCTGATGTCGGTTCACTTATGAAAAGCGGATTTAAGGAATATATAGATGAAACAAAATCAGGAGCTTTTCCGGCTGTTGAACATACATTTAAAATTGACAGTGAAGTTATAGCGGAAGTTAAAAAGAAGTATAATACGGAGGACTGAAAAATGAAAATTGTCAAGACCGTTGATGAAATAAGAAATCAGGTAAAGGAATGGAGAAAAGAAGGTCTTACAGTCGGACTCGTTCCGACTATGGGATTCCTTCATGAAGGACATGCAAGTCTTATAAAGAAATCTTCTGAACAGAATGACAGGACAGTTGTTTCTGTTTTTGTAAATCCTATGCAGTTCGGAGTCAATGAGGACTTGGACAGCTATCCGAGAGATATTGAACACGATTCAAAAGTTGTTGAAAACAGCGGGGGAGATATTATATTCAATCCTGAACCAAGTGAAATGTATAAAGAGGGATTTTCTTCATTTGTTGATATGACTGTTCTCACACAGGAACTTTGCGGACTCAGCAGACCTGTTCATTTCAGAGGAGTATGCACAGTAGTCACAAAGCTTTTCAATATCGTAAAACCGGACAGAGCATATTTCGGTCAGAAAGATGCACAGCAACTTGCTGTTATAAAGCATATGGTAAGCGATTTGAATATGGATATTGAAATAATCGGCTGTCCGATAATCCGTGAAGAAAACGGGCTTGCCAAAAGTTCAAGAAATACTTATCTCAGCGATGAAGAAAAAAAATCTGCACTCATACTTTCAAAAACAATATTTATGGGTATGGATATGGTCAGAAACGGCGAAAAGGACTGCAAAAAAATTCTTGATGCTATGAAAAAGAATATCGAATCCGAACCGCTTGCAAAAATCGACTATGTAAAAATAGTTGACCTCCAGACTATGCAACAGATTGAAAAGCTTGACCGTCCTGCTCTTTGTGCAATGGCAGTATATATCGGAAAAACACGTCTTATTGACAATTTCTTTACGGAGCAGGTATAAAGTATGAATATATCTGTTTTAAAAAGTAAAATTCATCGTGCTGTAATAACTCAGGCAGAACTCAATTATATCGGAAGTATAACTATTGATGAGGATTTAATGGATTCTGCCAATATAAGAGAATATGAACATGTTCATATCGTAAACGTAAACAGCGGAAGCCGTATTGAAACATATGCCATTGCCGGAGAACGTGGCAGTGGTATGATTTGTCTTAATGGTGCTGCCGCAAGAGCAGGTCAGAAAGGCGATTTTATAATAATAATGTCCTATGCCGATATGACTCCCGAAGAAATCAAGGAAAATCCGCCGTATGTTGTTTTTGTGGACGAAAATAATAAGATTACACGCAGGTCACGCTACGAAAAGCATGGCAGGCTGGAGGATTTGAAATGATACTTGCCGTTGATATAGGCAATACCAATATCGTTATAGGCGGATTTGATAACGAAAAATTTATCTTTACTGAAAGACTTGCAACAAATCATTCAAAAACCGCAAGAGAATATTATATAGGAATAAAAAATGCACTTCTTCTGAATAATATCAGTCTGTCTGATATTGAGGGAGCAGTAATTTCTTCAGTAGTTCCCTCTGTTACGGGAACTGTTGAAGAATCGCTTTCAGAAATTGTTCCATGTGATAAAATATTCGTTGCAGGATATAAAGCAGAAACCGGTATAAATAAAATGCTTGTTGACAATCCTGAAAAAATCGGTACAGACAGAATTGTTGATGCCTCGGCTGTCATAGCTTATTACAGTCTGCCGGCTGTCATAATTGATATGGGTACTGCCACGACAATATCAGTGATAGACAGTGATAAGAACTTTATCGGCGGAATTATTATGGCAGGTGTAAAAACATCATTTGAGGCACTTTTCGGAAATACTTCACAGCTTCCTAAAGTTTCGTTTGAAGCTCCTGAAAATATAATCGGCAGGAATACATCTGACTGTATGAAAAGCGGATTGATTTACGGCACTGCATCATGTATTGACGGTCTTTTGTCAAGAATAGAAAAGAGCCTTAATCAGAAAATAACGGCTGTTGCAACAGGCGGAATGTCAGGACTTGTAATTCCGCATTGTGAACATGAAATAATTCATGACGAAAATCTTCTTTTAAAAGGACTTGTCAATATTTACAGGCAGAATAATTAAAAAAATCCCCCGTCTTTAAAGACGAGGGATTAATATTATATATAAGTGCCGAAGACGGGACTTGAACCCGTACATGATTGCTCACGGCAGATTTTGAGTCTGCTGCGTCTGCCATTCCGCCACTTCGGCATAAGATAATTATATCATACTTTTTTTAAAAAGTCAATAACAAAAAATAAAATTCTATAAATTTAACTTATAACGGACGGTTTATTATGAAAAAAATTGATGTTGTTAAAATAGATATGCAGGAATGTGAGGGGATATATAATCTTTATTCTGAATTTATTTCTCCTGAACGTTCTGAAAGAATCAGACGTATAAAGCCTGAAAGAGATAAAATACTTTCATTTTTTGCTGAAATAAAAATGAAGAATGAAATTTCTGAATACTGCGGAATACCATTCAAAGATATAAAATTCAGCTATAATTCGCATGGAAAACCATATTTAAAAGATACTGCTGTTAACTTTTCCGTATCGCATTCTGAAAATCTGATAGCGTTCGCAATATCAGAAAAAGCAGTCGGAATAGATTTGGAGCATACTTCCAGAAAGCCGAATATGCGTGTTGCTGAAAGATTTTTTACAGCCGATGAATATAATTCTATAATTAATTCTGAAAATCCTGATGAAGAATTTTATAAAATATGGACATCAAAGGAATCTTATCTTAAAATGATTGGAACAGGTCTTTCAAAATCACTCAATTCCTTTGATGTCCTTTCAGATGAACTTAAAAATTATTTCTTTACAGAAAAAGCAGAAAAATATATACTTACAGTATGTTATGAAAACGCTCTGAACGAAAATATAGAAACGGATTTTTCAGACTATAAAACACTTTTAAATGCTGTCAAAGAGAAAATGCAGTTTCGAGGATAAATTCCGAAAATATTTTATTTTCGGGACAGATTTTTATATTCTTATTCTTTATTTTTTCAGCAGTTTCCTTGTTGGGAACTATTGCAATATCAGAAATTTCAAGCATTGAAAAATCAATTGAACTGTCGCCGGCTGATATTATAAAATCATATCCCAATTTTTCAGCGAATTTTTTAACAGCTTTGCCTTTGTTTGCAGGAGGTGGAAAAAAGTATATTTTTCTTCCTGAATACTGTGTTTCAAGAGATGTAAGTTCCGAATATTTTTCCGCAATTTTTTCAATTCCCTGACTTTCATCACGATATGCAAAAAGATACATATTATCAACAAATTTTACTTTTTTGAAATCATCAGGATTTATTTTTCTTTCGAGAGCTTTTATTTCACTGATATATCTGCTCATATCCTCATATTCAAAAAGAATATTGTTTTTAAGCAGTATTGTTCCGTTTGCAACAAGTGCATATTCCGGAGCTTTTTCCCACTGAATACGCATATACTGTTCAATGGAACGTGTAGTCACAGGGATAAGCGTTATATTTTCGGGAATATTTTTTATAAACTCATATGTGTGAGGTGAAATAAATCCCTGCTGTTTGTCATTAATCGTTTCAATACAGATGTCATTGTCTTTTTTATGACGGTATGAATGAATAAGTGTGTTGTCAAGGTCACATGCAAGCAGAATTTTTTTCATAGTTAATTATCAGCAAGATTTTTTATAAGTCCGCAAGCCTTGTATCTTTTAAGCGGATAAATCTCAGGTCTGACTCCTTTCTCCTCAGCAAGCTGATATATATGCCCCAGATGTTCATAATCATCAAGACTGTGTACAAGCATTTTATAAGGCACACGCCTCAGGAGAACTCTTGTAGCCTCTCCGATACTTGGTTTTATGAGGTTTATATCATTTACTGAAAATTTTTCTGCAATCTCTCTTACTTCATCAAGACCTGTAATTTCAGGTCTTTTTTCTTTGAAAACATTTTCAGAAAAATTAAAATATTTTTCAACGCTTTCTATAAACTGATATGTCAGGTCTTTGTCTTTAAGTTCTCCGTAATATACAGCACCATGAAAATCATCAGGTTTTATTATATCAGTGCGGAAAAACGTACGGCTTATAAGTCCGGAAACAGTTGAATTAAGACAGGAGCTTGCTATCAGAAAATCTTCATAAGTACCGCATTTTCCCGCAACATTTGCAGGGTCAGAAAGTACGGCAAGCTTTGAATCAATTTCAGGATAATCAAGCATAGCCTCATCAAGCTGTCGCTGTATAGCACCTTTTCCCGTCCAGCCGTCAACAAACTGAATTGATTCAGCAGAATGTCTTTCAAGTATATAATTCACTGCATTTTTGTCGATACCCTTTCCCCTTATTATTGAGATAGTGTAATGCGGAACGGATATTTTATATTTTGATTCCAGAAATCTTTTTATTAAAATTCCTATTGGAGTTCCGGCACGGGCGAGTGATACAAGTGTAATATTTTCGCCCTTTTCAGAATATATCTTTTCTGAAACACTTCCGACAGCCTTTGCAGTAATTTCAGCATATCGTGATAAAGCATCATAATAAGCTTTAAGATATTTTTCAGAGGGTTCATATTCAAGCGGTAACATTTCGGAGTAATGCACACCACTCTGAATAAGTTTTTCACGTTCTGCTGTTGGCAGAGGAGTTACAAGTCCTGTAATATCCTTTAAAAGTATGGTTACATCTTTTGATAAATATGAAGTCTGCATTTTCAACAGCCCTTTACAATAAAAATATTTTCACATTCGTGATTTTCAAGAATTTTTGCAAGAGAATATATTGCTTTCTGCGGAATTTCTTTGCTGTCCGTAAATATTATAACGTTATTATATTTTCTGAGATTATATATATACGTTTCACGGTTTTCGTCATAAAAGCTCGGAATTTTAAACCCTTCTTTTATGGGATAGTTTTCATCACTGTATATTCCGACAGGACTTCTTGTTGTAGCGTGGCAGAAAGCATTTTCACCGATTTTCCAACCTAAAATCAGTGCAGGATACATAAATTCCTCTGTGCCGAGAACGAGTGTATCTCCGCAGAGTTTACCTGTTTTCTGAATGATTTTATCCGCAGTTTTAATGCAGAAATTATAATATTCATTGATATTCACGCCTTTTCGTGTATTAATAACAGGTACAGTATATATTGATTTTATCGGATTTTTTAAAGAAGTATCAGCTATTTTCTGTGATTCAGATACTTTTATATCCTTGACTTTTATTTCATAATCCTCATCAGGAAGTTTTAAAAGATATTCGCATTTTATTCCGCTGATTTCAAGTCTTTTCATATTTTCATCTGAAACCCTGTTTATCAGTGATGCACATATAATTTCTTTTTGGTTTAACTCCGGAAATTCTTTTCGGAAATTATCTATAATATTTATAAGTGTTTTTCCTGTTGATATTTCATCATCAATAAATATTACGGATTTTGTTTCTGAAAGGTATTCTGTTAAATTTTCAGAACAGAGTTTCTGTTCAACAGCGTGGCTGTGTTCCTCTGAAAAGGGAATATAATTTTCAATAGCTTCCCTTGTGGTGTGTATGTAATTGCAGTCATTATTGAAACATCTTGCCACTTCTGCACCGATAGCCGTTGCGGTTTCAGCGAATCCTATAACAAGTTTTGTATCAGGATACTTTTCTGAAAGAATTTTTCCGAGAGCATTCATCATATTCAGAGATTTTTCCGGATTTACTGCCATATGTTTAGCCTGCAATGGATTTACAAGAAGATAACTCCTTTTTGAATTGTTGTATCTTTTTGCAATTTTCAGCATATTTTCAGATGTATAATTCATTTTATATCCTCTTTTATTCCATAAATATCACCGAGTATTTTTATGCGTTTTGCCCATTTTGAATGACATTTCACTTCATTCATTCGTGAACCGTTTTCACTTTTGCATACTCCGAAACTGTCGGAAGTCCAGTTTAAAATCTGAACAGCGTCATTGTAGTCACTCTGTGAAACTTTCATACTTTCGTATATTATCGGGAGCTGTGAAGGGTGAATAGCTGTTTTTCCGATAAATCCGTTAAGGCGGTCAAGAGTAAGCTCACGCTTCAGACCTTCTGCCCATTTATCACCAGAATTGTTTCCAAAGTATTCCCATACTGCACCTGATACAACATAGTCTGATGCAAAGATATTTATTATATCAACGAGAATATCCCTTATAACTCCTATGTCATAAATAGTCTGTTCTGAAGAACGTCTTAAACCATATATATTGCTGAAATCATTTCCGCCTACACGCACATTAAGAACATATTCCCTCATTTCGTTGATAATTTCTTTTACAGCAGTAAGAATATTAAGGCGTGTTGATTTATATGCTATCATCTGACTTTCAAGAATAGGCATAATATAAAGCTTTTTAGGACGGTTCTGATTGAATTTTTTTATCAGTCTGAGATATTTTGAAGCATTTGAAAGGTCAAATTTAGGAAGAATATATCCTGTAAGAATTTCTTCATTTTTTCCGAGAAAATTATGCATATATTCCATATGCTGAGGATTTCTTATTCTCACGAAAATAAGCGGAAATTCATTGGTGTTTTTTCTTATAAATTCAAGTGTACTGAAAAGTGCCGATTCTGCTTTATGAAGCGAATCGTCCATAATTGAATCTTCAAGGCAGAATGATATTGAAGTGAGTGCAGGATATTCTTTATTTACAATTTTTTTTGCAACACCTAAATTTATTGCCGGTGCATAAAGTAGTCCTGATAATTTATAGGGCAGAAGTTCATCTTCTGAAAAATTCTGAGTCATTTAGAGCCTGTTGACACTATTTTAGCCACGTGAAGATGCACGCGATTTGAACGAATGACAGAAAGATAACATCGAGT
>CAKSPD010000004.1 GCA_934481385.1 uncultured Oscillospiraceae bacterium | reverse complement strand
TGATAGTTCAATGCCCAGTTATATGCAAATCTTGCTGTTCCTGCACATTCAAATAGTTTAGTTCTTTGCTTGTTGTTAGGACAGAGCATTACTTTGAGTGTTTTAATCATTCTCAGTAAGCTCCCTTATCATCTTAATATTATAAAATTCAATAGGCATTTTACAACTTTTTATACTTTTATTTTAACTGTTAATAGCCTCCTCTGGACTTGAAATTTTACCGGTAACTGCACTTGCAGCAGCTACTTCAGGACTTGCAAGATATACTTCTGATTCAGGGTGTCCCATTCTTCCGACAAAGTTTCTGTTAGTAGTTGCAACAGCTCTTTCGCCCTTTGCAAGTATACCCATATGACCGCCAAGACAAGGGCCACATGTTGGTGTTGAAACAACTGCACCTGCCTCAATGAATATTTTAAGGAGTCCCATTTCCATAGCCTTGAGATAAATATTCTGTGTTGCCGGAATTACAATAGCTCTTACGCCCTTTGCAACCTTCTTGCCCTTCATAATTTCAGCAGCAGCAATTAAATCTTCAAGTCTGCCGTTTGTACAAGAACCGATTACAACCTGGTCAATTTTTATATCGCCGATTTCATCAAACGTCTTTGCATTTTCAGGAAGATGCGGGAATGCAACTGTTGATTTTATTTCAGAAAGGTTTATTTCAATTACTTCATCATATTCAGCATCATCATCAGCCTTAAAAATTCTTGGTTCTTTACCGCTGTGTTCCTTTATGTAGTCAAGAGTAATGTCATCAACTTCAAATATGCCGTTTTTAGCACCTGCTTCAATAGCCATATTTGCAATACAAAGTCTGTCACTCATTGAAAGGCTTGAAAGTCCCTCACCTGTAAATTCCATTGAACGGTATAATGCACCGTCAACTCCTATTTTTCCGATAATATGGAGGATAACATCCTTGCCTGATACATACTTGTTAAGCTTTCCTTTAAGAACAAATTTTATCGCTGAAGGAACTTTGAACCATGCTTTTCCGATTGCCATTCCGCAAGCCATATCAGTTGAACCTACACCTGTTGAAAATGCTCCCAATGCACCGTATGTACATGTATGTGAATCAGCACCGATTACTGTATCACCTGCAACAACAAGTCCTTTTTCCGGAAGAAGTGCATGTTCAATGCCCATCTGACCTACATCATAGAAGTTTGTAACTTCCTTTTCGTTACAGAATTCACGGCACATTTTACACTGTTCAGCAGCCTTTATATCCTTGTTAGGTGCAAAATGGTCCATTACCATTGTAACTTTTTCCTTATCAAATACACCGTCCTTGCCGAGCTTATTAAATTCTCTTATGGCAACAGGTGATGTAATATCATTTCCGAGAACCAAATCGAGATTAACAAGTATAAGCTGACCGCTTTTAACACTTTCAAGTCCTGCATGAGATGCAAGAATTTTCTGAGTCATTGTCATTCCCATTTATATAATCATTCCTTTCAGAATATTTTATTTGTTAATAATAGCACCCTTATCGGCTGATGATACCATCTGTGAATATCTTCTGAGGTATCCCTTAATATCCTTTTTGATTTTGATTTCATCAGTTTTCTTACGGTTTTCAAGTTCTTCATCAGACACTTCAAGATTTATTGAATATTCAGGAATATTTATTGAAATCATATCGCCGTCATGAACATATGCGATATTTCCTCCGCTTACAGCTTCCGGAGAAATATGACCGATTGCAGCACCTCTTGTTGCACCGCTGAAACGTCCGTCTGTAATGAGGGCAACATCTTTATCAAGTCCCATTCCTGCAATTGCTGAAGTAGGTGAAAGCATTTCACGCATACCCGGGCCACCGGCAGGGCCTTCATATCTGATTACAACAACATCTCCGGCTTTAATACCGCCTGCATAGATTACCTTTATAGCTTCTTCTTCACTGTTGAATACTTTTGCCGGCCCTCTGTGAACAAGCATTTCCTTAGCTACGGCACTTCTCTTTACTACACAGCCGTCAGGAGCGAGATTTCCTCTAAGTACGGCAATACCGCCTGTTTCGCTGTATGGATTGTCAATAGTTCTGATGATTTCAGGGTTTTTATTTACAGCGTCAGCAATATTTTCGCCTACTGTTTTTCCTGTACATGTAATGCAGTCTGTATTGATAAGGTTTTTCTTTGTAAGTTCTTTAAGAACAGCATATACACCGCCTGCCTCATTCAAATCTTCCATATATGTATGACCTGCCGGAGCAAGATGACAGAGGTTAGGAGTCTTTGCACTGATTTCATTTGCGATGTCAAGATTTATTTCAATTCCGCACTCATTTGCAATTGCCGGAAGGTGAAGCATACTGTTTGTTGAACAGCCCAGAGCCATATCAGCAGTAAGAGCGTTGCGGAATGCCTTTTCAGTCATAATATCAAGAGGACGGATATTTTTTCTGTAAAGTTCCATAACCTGCATACCTGCTGTTTTTGCAAGCTTTATTCTTTCAGAATATACAGCCGGAATAGTACCGTTTCCACGGAGTCCCATACCGAGAACTTCTGTAAGACAGTTCATTGAGTTTGCTGTATACATACCTGAACAGGAACCGCATGTAGGACAAGCCTTGTTTTCATATTCACAGAGTTCTTCTTCAGTAATCTTATTGGCTTTATAAGCTCCGACAGCCTCAAACATACTTGAAAGACTTGTTTTATGACCTTTAACGTGACCTGCAAGCATAGGGCCACCGCTTACAAATATAGCAGGAACATTAAGTCTTGCAGCTGCCATAAGGAGTCCGGGAACATTTTTATCACAGTTAGGAATCATTACAAGTGCATCAAAGTGATGTGCAAGAGCCATACATTCAGTAGAATCGGCAATAAGGTCACGTGTTACAAGAGAATATTTCATTCCCTTATGTCCCATTGCTATACCGTCACATACTGCGATTGCCGGAAAAACAACAGGAGTACCGCCGTTCATAGCTACACCGAGTTTAACAGCCTCTACGATTTTATCTATATTCATATGGCCGGGAACTATTTCATTATATGAAGATACGATACCTACAAGAGGACGTTGCATTTCCTCTTTAGTCATTCCGAGTGCATTAAAAAGTGAACGCTGTGAGGACATTTCCGAACCTTCACAGAAGTAATTTCCACTCATTTCAAAAACCTCATTTCTTTAAAAAATCGCTGCTCTCCCGAAAAATCGGGAAAGCAGCTTAGCACAGTCCGATTACAGATTACATATGCAAACCGGATATATTAATCAGTTGTTGATGAACTTATCTTCTTCGTTATTCCAGCTGTAAAGCTTTCTGATTTCTTCGCCAACCTTTTCAGACGGGTGTTCAGAAGCGAGCTTTCTCATAGCTCTGAAGTGAGCCTGACCGCCTGCATCTGACATATCAAGAAGGAATTCCTTAGCAAATGAACCGTCCTGAATGTTCTTGAGAATCTGTTTCATAGTTTTCTTTGTTTCTTCAGTAACAATCTTAGGACCTGTGATATAGTCACCGTATTCAGCAGTATTTGAAATTGAATATCTCATACCTGCGAAACCGCTCTGATAGATAAGGTCAACGATGAGTTTCATTTCATGGATACATTCAAAATAAGCATTTCTTGGGTCATAACCTGCTTCACAAAGAGTTTCAAAACCTGCCTGCATCAATGCACAAACACCACCGCAGAGAACAGCCTGTTCGCCGAAAAGGTCTGTTTCTGTTTCTGTTCTGAATGTAGTTTCAAGAACGCCGGCTCTTGCACCACCGATTGCAAGACCATAAGCAAGTGCAAGGTCTTTAGCCTTTCCTGTTGCGTCCTGATGAACGGCTACAAGACAAGGAACACCCTTGCCGGCCTGATATTCACTTCTTACAGTATGACCAGGGCCCTTAGGAGCAATCATAGTAACGTCAACGTCAGCCGGAGGAACAATCTGTCCAAAGTGAATTGCAAAGCCATGAGCGAACATAAGCATAGCACCTGACTTGAGGTTAGGAGCAATATCTTTCTTGTACATTGCAGCCTGCTTTTCATCGTTAATAAGAATCATAATGATGTCAGCCTGTTTTGCAGCTTCAGCAGCAGTAAATACTTCAAAACCCTGCTTTACAGCCTTATCCCATGATTTTGAACCTTCATAAAGACCAACGATAACTCTGCCGTTGTCGCCGAGTGATTCCTTAGCGTTAAGGGCATGAGCGTGGCCCTGACTTCCGTAACCGATTACAGCAATTGTCTTGCCGTAAAGTAATGATAAATCGCAATCTTCCTGATAGAAAACTCTTGCTTTCTGTTCCATTTTTAAAGACTCCTTTTATTTTTATAGTTAATAATTTATGTTAATTGCTTTTAAGGCAATTATTACCTCTTTCAAGGGCAACTATACCGGTACGGCACATTTCAATAATTCCGAACGGTTTAAGAAGCTCAATAAATGCGTTGATTTTAGTTGTTTCGCCTGTAAGCTCACAGCAAAGCGAGGATATTGAATAATCAATAATCTTTGAACGGAATATATCAACGGCAGCAAGAATATCCTGACGTGTTTCAGGAGTATTCTTAACCTTTATGAGAAGAAGTTCTCTTTCAACAGTATCATTTTCAAGAACTTTAGCTTCCTTTACATCGTGGAGCTTGCAGAGCTGTTTGAGAATCTGCTCCTTTATATAATCATCGCCCCTGAATGTTATGGTAATTCTTGAAAATTCACTTGATTCTGTTTCACCGACAGTAAGGCTGTCGATGTTAAAGCTACGTCTTGTGAACATACTTGAAACTCTTGTGAGAACACCTGAAATATTTGATACAAGTACAGCAATTACAAAGTGTTTCATCAGAAATCACCTCCAATTTGTGTAATCATATCATCAATTGAACCTCCCGGCGGGAGCATAGGAAGTACAAATTCGTTGCAGTCAACAGCACAGTCGATAACAACAGGGCCGTTTTCAGCGAAAGCCTTCGGGAATACTTCTTCGAGTTCACCTGTTGTGAAAACTCTGTAACCCTTTGCACCGAATGCCTCTGCAAGCTTTACAAAATCAGTTTTTCTTTCAAGGGTAGTATTTGAATAGTGCTTGTTAAAGAAAAGCGTCTGCCACTGACGAACCATTCCGAGAACGCCGTTATTCATAATAACAATAACCATAGGAGTATTATTTGTTACAGCAGTAGCAAGTTCGTTGAGGTTCATTCCGAAACTTCCGTCACCAGTATAGAGAACAACTTTCTGATTGGTAGCCATATTAGCACCGATTGCTGCACCCATACCGAATCCCATTGTACCAAGACCGCCACTTGAAATAAACTTTCTTGGCTTGCTGAAAATACATCTCTGTGCAGCCCACATCTGATGCTGTCCTACATCAGTAGCAACTATTGTGTCAGCGTCTGTATTTTTATTTATTATATCTATTATATTATAAGGAGTGAGAGCATCTGAAGAAGGATTTACTGTCAGTTCCTTTTCTTTTTCTTTAAGCTGATTTACTCTTTCAGACCATTCAGCATTCTTCTTTTCCTGAACAAGTTCAGTAAGTCTTGAAAGAGCGTCCTTAACATCGCCTGTAATTCCAAGATATACAGGAATATTTTTCTGAATTTCTGCACAGTCAACATCAATATGTATGATTTTTGCATTTTTAGCAAATTTGCTTATATTTCCGGTAGCTCTGTCGCTGAATCTTGCACCGCATGTAATAATGAGGTCAGCCTCATTTTCTGCCATAGAAGACGCATAATGACCATGCATACCCTGCATACCGAGAAATCTTTCATTATCAGTCGGAACAGCAGAAATTCCCATCATACTGCAACCGATTGGTGAATCTATCTTATCAGCAAATTTCTGAACTTCATCTGAAGCATTGCCTGCAATCACACCTCCGCCACAGTATATATAAGGCTTTTTTGATTCAGCAATAAGTTCTGATGCTTTTTCAAGAAGTTTCTGAGAAGCCATAATCATAGGATAAGGTGCTTCAACAGGTTTGTTTTCAAATTCACAGACACTTGTCTGAACGTCCTTTGGAATATCGATAAGAACAGGGCCGGGTCTGCCGGATTTTGCAATCTTAAATGCAAGGCGGATAGTATCAGCCAAATCCTCTACATTCTTAACAATAAAATTATGCTTGGTAATCGGCATAGTAACGCCTACTATATCAACTTCCTGAAAGCTATCTCTGCCGATAAGACTGCAAGGAACATTTCCTGTAATTGCAACCATAGGAACAGAATCAAGATAAGCTGTTGCTATACCGGTAACGAGGTTTGTAGCACCGGGGCCGGAAGTAGCGAGAACAACGCCGACTTTTCCGGTAGCTCTTGCATATCCGTCAGCAGCGTGGGCAGCACCCTGTTCGTGAGCGGTAAGAACATGTTTTATTCTGTCCTGATTGAGATAAAGTTCATCAAAGAGGTTGATAACCTGACCGCCGGGGTATCCGAAGATAACTTCACAGCCCTGTTCAATCAGAGTTTCAACAAAAATTTTTGCACCTGAAATCTTCATAACTCAAAAAATCCTTTTCATATTTTTATTTTACCTGATTTTTAAAAATTCTCATAACAATATAATATCACCTTGCGGAAATAAAATCAATAAGCACAAGTATTTTTAAACCAAAAGTATCTTTTTTTCAACATCAGGCAACATTATTTGTCGCTTTTAACCATTATATTCACGGCACTGATAAGAGCTTTGATAGAAGAAGTTACAATATCATTGTCTATACCAGTACCCCAGTAGCTTTTACCGTTTTTATCGGAAATTTCAACATAGGAAACTGCCTGTGCATTAGAGCCGTTTTTAAGTGCATGTTCCTCATATTTTTCGATTTTATAGTAAAGTCCTGTATATGATTTTATGGCATTGCTTACAGCATCAAGTCTGCCGTTTCCGCAGTCAGTAGCAACAGCACTTTTTCCGTTATAAATCATTGAAACAGTAGCCTCAATACCATTAATCTGAACATAATGAGCTTCTGTAACTTCAAGAGGAGATGTTACATTCACATAGTTGTCAGTGAATATTTTATAGACTTCATCAGGAAGGAGTTCCTTATGAGCCTTATCGGAAATATCCTTTACATGATAACCGAAAATCTCACGCATTTTCTTAGGGAGATTAAATCCATATTTTGTTTCGAGGAGATAACCGATACCGCCTTTTCCTGACTGGCTGTTAATTCTGATAACATCGCCTTCATATTCTCTGCCGACATCTTTCGGGTCAATCGGAAGATACGGAACAGTCCATTTATCGCATTTCTTTTCTTCACGCCATTTCATACCCTTAGCGATAGCGTCCTGATGTGAACCGCTGAATGCTGCGAATACAAGCTGACCGCTGTACGGCTGTCTTTCATAAACGTGCATTCTTGTCACTCGCTGATAAACTTCTGTTATTTCCGGAATATTTGAAAAATCAAGTTCAGGGTCAACACCCTGTGAATACATATTAAGAGCAAGAGTTACAATATCAACGTTTCCTGTTCTCTCGCCGTTTCCGAAAAGAGTACCTTCAATTCTGTCTGCACCTGCAAGGAGTCCCATTTCGCTGTCAGCAACGGCACAGCCTCTGTCATTGTGCGGGTGGAGAGATATTATAACATTCTCACGGTTATTAACATTTTCGCACATATATTCAACCTGATTTGCATAGATGTGTGGCATAGAATGTGAAACAGTTACAGGGAGATTGAGTATAACTTTATCTTCCGGAGTCGGCTGCCATATATCTATAACGGCATTGCTTATTTCAAGAGCAAATTCCGGTTCTGTACCTGTAAAGCTTTCAGGAGAATATTCAAATCTGAAATTGCCCTCAGTCTGTTCACGATACTGTTTGCAGAGTTTTGCACCTGAAACGGCAATATCAATAATTTCCTGTTTACTCTTTCTGAATACCTGTTCACGCTGTGCAACAGAAGTTGAATTATAGAGATGAACTATTGCATTTTTACAGCCTTTAAGAGCCTCAAATGTTTTCTTTATGATATGTTCCCTTGACTGTGTAAGAACCTGTATAGCAACATCATCAGGGATTAAATCCTGTTCAATAAGAGTACGGCAGAAATCGTATTCTGTTTCTGAAGCAGCAGGAAATCCGACTTCAATTTCCTTGAATCCTATTTTTACAAGAAGCTTAAAAAATTCCAGTTTTTCATCGAGGCTCATAGGTGTGATAAGAGCCTGATTTCCATCTCTTAAATCGACACTGCACCAATGGGGAGCTTTTTCGATATAGGATTTTTCAGCCCATTTCATAGAAGTTGCAGGAGCTTCAAAATATTGTCTTGTATACTTTTCAAAATTTTTCATATCAAAAAAATCCTTTCCTGAAAATTTGAAATGCAGAAGATGTCAAAGGAGTATAAAAAAAGTCTCCTCTGCAAAACTGCAAAAGAGACGAAGACTGTAACATTCTCCGTGGTACCACTCTTTATTGGCATAATATTAAATATGCCCACTCATTCGCATCATTGGGATATAATGCGTTTCTCTGTAACGGGAGAAACCCGACCGCACCTAATTGCTTATACAAAGCTTTCAGCCGACAGCTCCGGGAGGAGTTATGACCGCATCTGAATTACTGTTTTTCACCGGACAACAGCTCTCTGTAAAAACATTATACGGTTTTTATTCCCATCATTGCATTTTTTACTATGGATATATTATATACTGAAATTTTTAAAATGTCAAGGCTTTTTTCAAAAAAATCGATACAAATTTAAGAATTTATGATATAATATAAAATAAACGAAAAAGAAAGAGGGTAATTTTATATGAAATTATTTTTCAAAGCTGTCACTGTTTTAGCTCTGCCAATAATTATGTCATCTTTTCAGAGTGGAAATGAAGTGTCATTCAAAACAGAACTTCTGAATAACAAAAGGAGTGCCGTTGTTGATACATCATCAATCGATTCGGTTTTCACTCCCGTTAAAATATCTGATATATCAGATACAGAATTATATGCAAATGATTTTCCGGAAAGTTATGACCTGCGTGATTACGGACAGGTTCAGAATGTAAAATCTCAGGGAAATTACGGTACATGCTGGGCTCAGACTGCTGTTGACAGTGCAGAGTCAAGCATTATAAAAAAAGTTCCCGATATAAATTTATCTGAATGGCATCTTGCATATTATGCATATGCAGGCGGTGAACAGATTGATTTGGGTGATTTGTCCGAAAGTGAAGAACTTTTTGAACATGGCGGTTCAGCATTTGTTGCATCAAACCTGTGGCTTCAGTGGAAAGGCCCTGTCACTGAAAAGGAAGATATTGAATACGGAAATACTGATATTCTGACAGACAAGGAATTGCAGGACAAATATTACAATTCTGCCGACTATCATCTTAAAAATGCCTATATCTTTAATTTTGATGATGAAAATTATGAAAATCAGAATATGATACTGAAAGATTTTCTGTTAAAAGGACTTGCTGTTGATGCATCATATTACAATGATTCAAACTATTATGACAGTGTTCATAATTCATACATGTCAGGTCAGAACAATACTTCTACTCACAGCGTTACAATAGTCGGATATGATGATAATTTTTCGGCTGAAAACTTTTCATCAGGTGCAAAACCTAAGAACAACGGTGCGTGGCTTGCAAAAAACAGCTGGGGAAATACATGGCAGGATAACGGATTTTTCTGGATTTCCTATGAAGAACCCTCCTTATGCGAATTTTCAGTCTTTGAACTTGAGGACAGCAATAACTATTCCAAAAACTATCACCACGATACATTCATATCAAATCAGGCAATGAGTAGCGGAGGAGGAAATACCTCATATATGGCAAACATCTTTCAATCAGAAGGCAGTGAATGGATTCAGGCTGTATCATGTAAATTCATCGTTCCTGATACCGATTATGAAATAAATATATACACAAATCTGAAAGACAATTCAGACCCCACATCAGGAACAAAAGCTTACACAACATCAGGCACAAATACAATAACAGGCTGTCAGACAATTGAACTTGACAAAAATATTGAAATTTCTGAGGGTGAATATTTTTCCGTTGTCGTAAGTATGACAAACAGCGAAAATTCGTATATCATACCAACAGAAAGCTGTATGTCAATAATTGATTCTGATACAGGTGATATAACTGACCTTTCAAACCACACAAAATATAATCAGATTATGCAGTATACAAATTATAATGAAAGCTTTTTCAGCAATAACGGAGTAAGCTGGGACGATACAAAGGATTTCATTTATACATATTCTGATGAAGAAAAAGAAAATCTTTATAATATGCTTATTTCTGCATACGGTGATGATTATGTTTCAAAGTTTGAAAAGAATTTCGGAAATGATGATGTAATAATCGCACTGGGAAATATTCCGCTGAAAGTTTTCACAAATCCTGTAAATCATGTTGATTTTTCAGAGGACAGCGGATTTATATATTCAGATGAAACTGTTGAACTTTCATGCGGAAATTCACAGGATATATATTATTCAGTAAACGGCGGAGAATACACACTCTATAATGAACCTTTAAAGATAACTGAAAAATGCAGAATATCTGCAACAACCGATTATAAGACATATTCTGAAAAAGAATATGTTCCTGCTTACAGCACTCTTAACCGGCTCGGATATACTTTCAATAAAAATGTTGGGGTTACATATATCTCTCCTGACAAAAACGGAAACTATACATTGTATGTTGATGACTATGACGATGAAATTATTTTCCTTCCGATTTCTCAGGGAACTGTTGAAATAAACGGAACTCCTGCTGAAAACTATAAGCTCACTGATAAAATATCTCTTGAATCCGGAAAGAATATAATATCCCTGACAACTGAAACTGACAGAACAGAACCAAAAACTATAAATATTATAATTTATCGCGGATACTATGAATTTCTGCTTGGCGATGTAAATAATGACGGAGTTGTCAATTCATCTGATGCAAGTGAAGTTCTTGCTGAATATGCTCTTGTTTCATCAGGAAAAACCGAAACATTCAGCCAGAATCAGAAAAAAGCCGGCGATTTCAACAATGACGGTGTAATGAATTCATCTGATGCAAGCGAAATTCTTTCATACTATGCTCAGATTTCTTCAGGCAAATAATTAAAAAGGGCGGATTTTAAAAATATCCGCCCTGTTTTTTTATGATTCCTCAAACATTACTGCATTTATATCATTTTCAGAACCTATTACAAACGTAACGGCTCTCTGATTATTCTTTATTTCACTCTCTGTGAACTGACCTCCGAATTCTCCGTCAAGATTCCATATAAGAGGGTGACCGTCAAGAGATGTTATTTTAAGATTTCCTGTTTTGAAATATTTTATATAATCAGATTCCTCAGGACGCTGTCCGTTAAAAAGTGATACAAGTATTTTCTGCAACTGCATAAAATTTGCAGGAGTCTTAACAAAAGTTACTTCATATATTCCGTCATCAAGCAGAAAATTATTGCAGTTGAAAAGTCCTCCGACTTTTTTTGTATTTGTAACCATACCGAATGCAAAATCATCTTCCAGAGTTTCGCCGTTGCATTCTATTCTTATATGACGTGATTTTATGGCTGTAAGCTGTGATGCACCGTTTACAAGATAAGCCGAATGTCCGAAAATATTTTTCCAGTGCTGTGAAGTTTCATATGTTACATTTGTAAAAGCTCCGAAAGCTGCTATATATGTGAAATGACGTGTTTCATTCAGACTTCCTATATCACATGAGAGAAAAGTATTGTTTTCAAGTCCATGTATAATCCATTCGCAAGCTTCAAGAGGCTTGTCAGGTATTTCAAGTCCCTTTGAAAAATCATTGGTAGTTCCAACAGGTATATATCCCACAGGAACTCTTTTTTCACTCTGCATAACACCGTCAATACATTCGCTTAAAGTACCGTCACCGCCTGCACATAAAATAAGGTCAAAACCACTGTCGCAGGCATATTTAGAAGCTGTTACAGCATCTCCCCTGCACTGAGTAGGCCGTGTTGTAACTTCATAGCCTGCTTTTGTAAATCTATCAATAATTTCCGCAAGCTCACCGCCTATTGCAGTTTTAACAACTTTTACCGGCTGACGTCCTGCCTGAAGATTAAAAATAAAATAGGCTTTTTTCATATTATCCAAGAAAATCAACTCCAGTCTTTTTATTATTTATAATTATTATATAGCATTATTACAAAAAATTCAAGAGCTGTACAGAATATAAATATAATTAAAATATAAATTTTTCTGAAAACTATTGACATTTAATAACTATCGTGATATAATAGTAAAGTCGAATTAAGAACGACAAGAATTAAATACTGGGGTGTCGCCAAGCGGTAAGGCAGCGGACTCTGACTCCGTTATTCCGAGGGTTCAAATCCTTCCACCCCAACCAATTTACCATTCTGGTGAATAAAAAAACTGAATATGATGGGGTGTCGCCAAGCGGTAAGGCAGCGGACTCTGACTCCGTTATTCCGAGGGTTCAAATCCTTCCACCCCAACCAGTTTTAATGCTGAAATCTTTATTGATTTCAGCATTTTTTTGTTTTATAATCCCATTTCTTTAAGTTCTGAAACAAGTTTCACATAAAAATCCACAATGTCAGATACTTCATATTCATTCTGTGGTTTCTTTCCTGAAAAAGCTCTGCGTCTTAAATCTGTTGCATCACAGTGTGAAATTCCACGTCTTTCAGGTGATGTATACATTCCCCTGAAATTAGTCCACCTCATTGCTCTTTCTGTGAGAAGTCCGTCTGTATCAGAATGTTCAATAAGTCTGATTACAGAATAGGGAAACGCCATTATAATATCGCTGAAAGGATTTTTCATTCTGAAACCGAAACTCTGATAATATACTTCCGGAATATCGGGATTTTCAAAATTGAATTTTTTCATATAATCTGTTGTAAGCTCATGAAAAACCCTGTAACTGTCAGGTTTTCTGTCACCCTGAATATACATAAAAAAATCGGTAATCTTTCCTGTAAGCTTTACAAGTATATCAGGAAATTTCATAAGAAAATCAACTGTTTCCGAACCATTATGCGGAGCATCTATTGTTGAAAGCGATGCAATTCTATTATATTCTTTCAGAGATGAAATAAGGTATCTTGAATCAATTCCGCCTTTTGAATGTGCTATTATATTGACTTTTTCACTTCCAGATTTTTCGAGTGCATTATAAAGGGATTTCCTGAGCATAACTGCATTGTTGTGAACTGTCGCATTTGCGTCCTGATTTCCATAGAATACCTTACAGCCACGCTTTTCAAGTTCTTTCGGTATTCTCCCCCAGTAATTGAATATTTTTCTGTCCCGAAATCCCATTCCATGCACAAGTATAACAGGATATTTAGTTTTGCAGGAAAGCATCTGTATACTCCTTTAAAGCTGTTTTATTGTTTTCGATTTCATCATTTATAACCTTTTCAAGCAAGGTATTGAGAATTTTTCCTGTCTGGATTCCTGAAAATCCCATAAGCATTAAATCCCTGCCGTTTATATCAAGCTGTGAAATAAGATAACATTCATTGTTTTTCAGAATTTCATCAAGCAGTTTTTCCGAATGTGATGTATCCTGACCGCATGCGTTTCTGAAATCAAGCAGATTTTCAGTAAGCTCTGTACCGATATTTTTAAGAATTATTTTCAAAGCCGGTTTTGATGATATATCTGCATTAAAATATTCTATAAGCTTTACTGTATCATTTATATCCTTATTTGAATATTTAAGACGTTTCATAATATCATATACAGATTTTATATTCAGAAAAAATGCACTTCTTTTTATAAGCTGTGAATCGATATTTTTTTTCAGAATACTTTCAGAATACGAATATTCAGGCATAAATACCTTTATAACATCTTCATATTTTTTTAAAATGTAATAAGGATTTTTTCCTGCTATAAGTTTTTCAAGTTCTGCATTGATGCGTTCCGCTGATATATTTTTAAGATTTTCTGCATTTTTATGAATTGAATCAGAAGTATTTTTTTCTATTTTAAAATCAAGCTGTGAGGCAAATCTCAATGCCCTTAAAATACGCAGTGCATCTTCATCAAAACGCCTGTCAGGATTTTCAATACACTTTACAATGTGATTTTTCATATCTTCTCTGCCGTTATAAATATCTGTTATATCCTGATTAAAATTCATTGCCATTCCGTTCATAGAAAAATCACGTCTTGCCAAATCCTCTTTTAAAGACGGCGTAAATTCAACAGAATCAGGGTGACGGTTATCACTGTATGTACTGTCTTTTCTGTATGTGGTAATTTCAATCTGAAACTTTTTTATGATTACTGTAACAGTTCCATGTTTTATTCCTGTCGGGATTGTGTGATAGTCCGAAAAAATTTCAATTATCCGGTCAGGGAGAGCATTCGTAGTTATATCATAGTCATTCGGTATTCTTCCAAGAAGAAAATCACGCACACAGCCTCCTACAAGATATGCCTCAAATCCGTTTCTTTCAAGAACTTCAAGGGCTGTAACAGCTTCCTGCGGTATATTATACATAAAATATTCCAACTCCAATCATAATAAAAAGAATTGCAAATCCGGAAATTATAAATAAAAGCATATATTTTCCGTTTTCCGCATTTTCTGATTTTGAATAGTATTTGTAAGAAATAAGGCTTGCCAGCGATGCAACAGGCGTGCCAAGACCGCCTATATTTACACCTATAAGAAGTTTTTCTGCATTATCAGTAAATCCCGAAAGCAGTACAGCAGACGGCACATTGCTTATAATCTGGCTTGTAAGTGCTGATGAAATAATTTCATTTCCATTTATAACAGATGAAATAAAATTCTGTATTCCCTCTATGTTTCCTATATTTCCGCTGAATATGAAAAAGCACACAAATGTTGCAAGAAGAGCATAATCAACCTTTGAAAATATTTTATAATCTGATAAGGCAATAAGTACAGAACATATTATAAGACATATATACTTGTTTATAAAACCTGAAACAGTAAGTATACATATTATAAATACTGCTGAATAAATCAATGCCTGAAATTTCGGAACAGGTTTTCTTTCAGTTTCTTCAGATGATTTTATTTTTTCATTGTTTATCAGTAAAGTCATCAGCGAAAGCATTATATAACTTAAAACACCATAAGGGAGCATTGTTTTAAAAAAATCTGACGGAGAAAGTCCATAATATGAGCATATAAAAATATTCTGCGGATTTCCTATCGGAGTCATCATACTGCCGAGGTTTGCTGACGCTGTTTCAATAATTACTGCAAATATAAGATTGTTTTTTCTGTTTATTCCTGCTGATTTAAATAATGCAATTGTAACCGGAACAAATGTAATCAGCGAAACATCATTTGTTATAAGCATTGAACTGAAAAAGCATATATTCATAAGTATGAACATCAGCAATCTTGATGTATGACATTTTGATACAAGAAACGATGATATTTTGACAAATATTCCTGTATCGTTGAAACCTGCAACTGCTGACATAAGACAAAAAAGCAGTATAAGTGTTGAAAAATTAATATACAATAAATATTCTGATGACGGTGGAACTATAAATGCTGATATTACTGCACATATAATTGATACTGCAAGAACAGTCTGCGAACAAAAAATTTTTTTGATTTTTTTCAAGATAAATTCACCTGCTTTTTTTATTTAAATTATATCATATATTCTGAAAATTTACAATAAAAAACAGGCGGATTTTTTCAACCGCCTGTCAATGATTTTTTATTTTGTAACTTTTTCTCTTTCATCTTTTTCAGCAGATTCTTCAATTCCTGCCTGTATTTTCAAAAGGTCACGAATTTCTGTAAGAAGTTCTTCTTCCTTAGTAGGTTTCGGAGGTTCTTTGGGTTCTTCTTCTTTTTTCTTTGAAATAATATTTATTGCCTTTATCATAAGGAAAATACAGAATGCTATAAGTATAAAGTTAATTATTGCCTGCAAAAATGCACCATAATGAAGAACAGGCGGTTCTCCTGAAAGACTCCATGGAATTGTAACGGAAAGATTGCTTAAATCAATACCTCCTATGATTGCACCAAGAAGTGGCATAAGTACAGAATCAACAAGTGATGAAACTATTGCTGTAAAAGCAGTACCCATAATCATACCGACTGCAAGGTCAACAACGTTTCCTCGTGAAATAAATTTTTTAAATTCTTCCAGAAATTTCTTCATTTTAAAAACTCCTCAATTTTATTTAAATATCAGGCAAAGAAGGTATTTCGTTTCCAGATTCATTTGCCTTTGATTTTTTTGCTTTCATATATACAGGCAATTCAATCTGTTCAAGCTCATCAACATAAACCTTTTTCTTCGGCATAGCCTCAACCGCCTTATCAGCACCCTGCATAATTGCTTCAACATGTTCATGTTTATAGGCTTTAAGCTCACTTGCATCAGCTTTCTGAGTGCTGTTCATTATGACTTCCGGAGATTTTCTGACGAACTGTTCAAGCTCATCAGCATTTACCTCCAGAGATGCTTTCATTTTTGTTTTTGGTTTTTTCGTAACATGCTGTTCAAGTTCATCAGGATTTACAATAGCAGTATCCTTCATATATTTTCCGTTGCCTCTATTGACATTTGGAGAAAGACAGCTTGCATCGGCTTCCGGAGCTGATGACATATATTTATTCTTTTTTTCTTTTTTATGGCGTTCAAGTTTTGAAAAATCTAACCCTTCCGCAGAAACGCCACCCATATTATTATTACTGCGTTGGGGATTACTAAAAAAATCGTCATCAGAACTTACTTTTTTCGGCTGATTATTCGGAGCAGATTTTTTTACATCTTCTTCAAGGAAATCACTCCACAAGGATTCTTTTTCTTGTTCCTTAGGTTCAGCAATATCATTATTATGATTATGTAAATTTTGCGGATTCTGCATATTTGGTTGCATTGGCTGAATATTCGGAAATCCCTGCGGATTCTGCATATTCGGCTGTACTGGCGGAACGTTCGGAAATCCCTGCGGATTCTGCATATTCGGTTGCATTGGCTGAACATTCGGAAATCCCTGCGGATTCTGCATATTCTGAGGATATACAGGCATCGGCATATATATGGGCATACCGTTCATATCATATCCGACAAACTGTGGCATCATCATTACCTGAGCATATACAGGCATACCATTTGCATCATATCCGACAAACTGCGGTTGCATCATAGGCTGACCATATCCGTACATATTCTGCATATATGGATTATTCATTCCCTGAGGATACATTCCGTTCGGTTGCTGAGGATACATATTATTATTGTTGGGAACAGGAGATTGCAGTTCAGGCTGAACAGGCGGATTTTCGGGCTGTTCAGGAAGTTTTACCCTTTCAGAATCAAGCTGTGGAATATATGGCTCATCATCAAAATCATCATATGACTGATTAAGTTCTTCTGAGGATACAAACATTGATGCGGTCTGCGGTATTCTGTCGTTTATTTTAAAAGTACCCTGACTTATTTTAAAATTTTCCTTGTTTTCTTCATTATGATAGCCTCCGAAATCAACCTGTTCAATATTGATTTCATCGGGATTAATAAGATTAGTACCACATTTCACGCAGAATTTTCTGTTTGAAGTAACTTCATTTTCTGTTCCGCAGTTGGGACACTTCATAATTATCACTCCGGTTCTTATTGCATTAATTAAATAACAAAATATTTATTTTCAAATCGTTCATATGTAATTATATCACTTTCGTATTTAAATATCAAGTGTTTAAGAAAAAATTGTGAAAAACAACGCTAAAACGAAAAAAATATTGTGTACAATTCACAAAGTAATGTTTACCCCTGTTTATTTTTTTCAAAATATGTGTTATAATAATAGCTGAAAAAATTTATTATGTGTAAATTCACAGAAAGGAAGTTTTTATATGGCTAAAAAGACAAAAAACAAAAGCAAAAGTATAAGACAAACCCGCATTGTCACTGAAATCTGCATCGCTACTGTTGCAATCGTTTCAGCAGTTTATGTGCTGAAAGTTACTTATGACCATACCGAAGCTGTTCCGGCATCGCCCTTTATAGAAATATCTGACAATACAGAAAGCAATTCAGAGCTTGTCCCTGAAGACCCGAACAAGATTATCTATGAAAGCATTGAATACCCTACTGCAAAAAAATTCGAGGGTGAACTCATGCTCGTAAACAACAGCAATCAGTATTACGGATTCAATGAGGAACTTGTATCTGTAACTGCTAAAATCAACGAAGAAGAAAGAACAAGCTTTGCAGGCGGTGATGACAGTGTTCAGGTAAGACCTGTTTTCTACGATGCTCTTGCTGATATGCTTGAAAATTTTTATCAGGAAAAACAGATTGATGATGTTGTAATTCTTGACGGATACCGTACAGCAGAAGAACAGCAGAATCTTTATGACGCTGACCTTGCTGAAACAGGTCTTGAAACTTCAGAAAGAGTTGCTAAAGCCGGTTTCAGTGAACACCAGACAGGATATGCCTGCGACTTTACAACATCTACTACATGGGATTATGACGGTCAGGGCGAATATTCGTGGATTGATGAACATTGCTGGGAATATGGTATTATTTTAAGATACCCTGAGGACAAAACAGCTATTACACAGATTCAGTATGAACCATGGCATTACAGATATGTAGGTATTCCCCACGCTTACTATATGACAAAAAATCATCTCTGCCTTGAAGAATATACAGACCTTTTAAGAACATCATATCCATATGAATCACAGCATCTTGAAATACAGTATGATGCAAACAATAAGTGTGAAGTTTATTTCGTCAAGGCTGATGAAAGCAGTGAAAACACTTACATTCCTGTTCCCTCCGGAAAAAAATATGAAATCTCCGGAAACAATTCAGACGGTTTTATAGTTACTGTATACCTTGAGGGTGACGGACAGAGCGTTTCTGTTCCAGATGAACAGCCGACAGATAACACAACTGATACAATCGGCACAATGGATTTAAGCACTGATATTGCACAGTAAAAAAACTATCCCGTTCTTATGAACGGGATTTTTTATATGGTTCAAGCTTAGGATATTTTTTGCAATATTCAAAAATTTTTTCATTGTCGAAACGGTCAATTTTCGGATTTATATAATCCCAGGGACAGTATTTCCAGCAGGTTTTTGATTTCTGTGAAGTTTCCTGTTCAAATGATATTATTGTTTTATAATACTTATAATCGTTATATTTTATGTATTCATAGGAATTTCCGTAATGCTCCTCAACCATTCTGCCGTATTCGTCATATACTTCCCACCAATAATCGTTTATTATATTCAAGTATCTTTTCCGCATATCCTCGGTTAAATAGTAAGGCAGTCTATAAAGTTCTTCCCTGCTATGAATTTCCATAATCAAACCCTCCTGAACCATTAATGGGCGAAGTGAGTCCGCCCATATAATTATTTATCTGAATTTTCTCTGCGGTGCTTGTTTCTTATGCCCTCAATAATTATATCACGAGCCTCTGCGGCTTTTTCTTTTGAGAGTGGTTCAACATCTTTCAGCGGATAATCTATGCCGAGATTTTCATATTTTACTTTTCCCATATCGTGATAAGGAAGTACATCAAGAGCTGTAATATTATTCAAATCAGCAATAAATTCTCCGAGTCTTAAAAGATATTCCCTTTTGTCAGTAATACCCGGAACTACTACATGACGAATCCAGAGTTCCTTTTTATTGTCGTGAAGATAACGTGCAAAATCAAGAATATTCTTATTGCTTCTTCCTGTAAGCTTTTTATGCTCCTCATCATCAATATGCTTTATATCAAGCATAATAAGGTCTGTATACTTCATAAGTTCATCAACTTTTGAAGTATCATTTTTATTGAAAGTTGCTCCGGAGGTATCAACACATGTATGAATACCCTTTGCCTTTGCTTTCTTAAAAAGGTCTGTAAGAAAATCAATCTGTGCCATAGGCTCACCGCCTGTTACGGTAAGACCGCCATTCTTAAAAAATTCCTTGCAGTTATCATACTGCTGAAGAATTTCTTCAGATGTCATAGGATTTGTTTTTTTGAAATCCCAAGTGTCAGGATTATGACAGTAAAGGCATCTCATCGGACAGCCCTGAACGAATACAACAAATCTTATTCCCGGGCCGTCAACAGTTCCGCAACTTTCAATCGAGTGTATATATCCTTCCATTTTATTTCACCTTCTCCTGATTATTCAAAGCTCCGAGCTTTCTTATAAATGGGAGCGTCATTCCTCCTACGGAATTTCCGAGGATAACGAGTATAAAATAAAGTACAGCTTCAGATTTATAATTTCCGGATACAAAAAGATAGAACATATCTGCAATACAGTGATTGAATCCTGAAATAATAAATACCATTATAGCAAGTATAGTTCCTGCAATGATAGCTGTATCTGAATTTGTTTTCCTGTTTATTGAGGCATTTTCAACTGCAATATACATAAGCATACCGCAGAAAAATGCAAGTATAAATGAACTTAACGGAGTATCTGAAAGCTTGCCCTCCATTATATTATATGCCTTTTCGGATATTTTATCTCCGAACTTTGTAAAATTGACAAGCATAGATGTAAAGGCTGTTCCGATAGCATTTCCCACAAGTATGAGCAGTACTTCCGGTATATATTTTACTCCCCTGTTTACAATATATCCTACCTTTCCGGTAAAGAGATAAAATCCGAACTGTATTATAGTATAAAGTCCGAGTCCGAAAAGCAAAGCTCCGAGATATTTGCTGTCACATGAAAGATATACTACTCCGCCCATAGAAACAAGCATACCCGATGCAAATGAGTATGCGAGATATGATATTAAAAAATTTTTCAAAAATTATCAACCCTCCGGATAAAATTTAAGGGAGACTCCGGAGAGTCTCCCCCTTATTCAGAAATTTCACAATTCAGATTAAAGGCTTGCGTGGAATGTTCTTGAAATAACATCGTCCTGCTGTTCTTTTGTAAGCTTTATGAAGTTTACAGCATAACCTGAAACTCTGATAGTAAGCTGAGGATAATTTTCAGGGTGCTTCTGAGCATCAAGAAGTGTTTCTCTTGTAAAAACGTTTACATTGAGGTGATGACCGCCTTTTTCTGCATAGCCATCGAGCATACCAACGAGGTTTTCAACCTGTTTCTGATTAACATTAGCCATTGCTAAATCCTCCTTAATATATTTTAGTCATCTGCAAGTTCTTCGAGGAGTTCTGTCGGCTGACAGCAAGCTCCTTTTATACCGCAATCAGAGGTATTAAAGGTCTTGACTTTTATTCCGTCAACCTTATATTCTCCGTTTTCGTTAGTCTTGACATTGACTGTATTGTTGCCCTCCCCCATAAGCTTGTCAATCATATCGGCAAGCTCTGAGGAACGGTTTTTATCATTGTTTTTATCCATGATAATGATTACCTTTTACTTGATTGAATCAATATCGAGGTCACCCATGAATACCTTTGTATCTTTTCCGAGAGCGTCAGGAATAATTGAGAATGTATTTGAAATACCGTCCTGAGCCTCTGTGAAAGGAAGCTTTGCAACTGATGAGAGTGAAGCTATTGCACCATGAGTATCACGTCCATGCATCGGGTTAGCACCAGGAGCAAGCGGTACACCGAGTTTACGTCCGTCAGGTGTAGAACCTGTATTCTTACCATATACAACGTTTGAAGTAATTGTAAGAATTGATGTTGTAGGAACACCGTTTCTGTAACAGTGCTGCTGACGAACCTTGTTCATGAACTTTTCAAGAATTTCAACGGCAATATCGTCAACTCTGTCATCATTGTTACCATATTTCGGGAAATCTCCTTCAATTTCGTAATCAACAGCAACGTCCTTAGCAACACCTATAACCTTGTTTTCAACAACAAGTTCACCGTCAACAACGTTTCTTACTCTCTTTGTGATTTCGATATCCTTACGGATAACCTTAACCTTAGCATACTTGATAGCAGAAAGTGAGTCAGCAACAACTGAAAGACCTGCAACACCTGTTGCGAAATATCTCTTAACTTCTCTGTCGTGGAGAGCCATCTGAAGGCTTTCATAGCAATACTTGTCGTGCATATAGTGGATACAGTTAAGAGTATCAACATAAAGACCGGCAAGCCATGTCATCATATCGTCATACTTTGCCATAACATCGTTATAATCAAGGTATTCGCCGTCAAACGGACGGTACTTAGGGCCTACCTGAACGCCTGTCTTTTCATCAACACCGCCGTTGATAGCATAGAGGAGGCACTTAGCGAGGTTAGCTCTTGCACCGAAGAACTGCATTTCCTTGCCGACTCTCATTGAAGATACACAGCAGGCAATAGCATAGTCATCGCCATGAGTTACACGCATAAGGTCATCGTTCTCATACTGGATTGAAGAAGTCTTGATTGAAATTGAAGCAGCATATTCCTTGAATCCCTGTGGAAGTCTTTTTGACCAGAGAACTGTGAGGTTTGGTTCTGGAGATGTTCCGAGGTTTTCAAGTGTGTGGAGGTAACGGAAGCTGTTCTTTGTAACCATATGTCTGCCGTCAACACCAACACCGCCGATAGATTCTGTTACCCACTGCGGGTCACCGGAGAAGAGTGAGTTGTATTCAGGAGTTCTTGCGAAACGAACAAGACGGAGTTTCATAATGAAGTGGTCAATAAGTTCCTGAGCCTGTTCTTCTGTGAGTATGCCTTTAGCCATATCACGGGTGAAGTAGATGTCAAGGAATGTTGAAGTACGGCCGATTGACATAGCAGCACCGTTCTGGTCCTTAACAGCACCGAGATAACCGAAATAGAGAGCCTGAACAGCTTCTTTAGCAGTTGTAGCAGGTTTAGAAATATCACAGCCATAGATTTCAGCCATTTTCTTGAGGTCTTCAAGAGCTTTAAGCTGGTCGGAAATTTCTTCTCTTGCACGGATTTTTTCTTCAGTCATAGGACGTGTATAGAAATCCTTCTGTTCTTTCTTATCCTTGATAAGTCTGTCAACACCATAGAGGGCAACACGTCTGTAATCGCCGATGATTCTGCCTCTGCCGTAAGCATCAGGAAGACCTGTAAGAATCTTGTTACTTCTTGCAGCACGCATTTCAGGAGTATAAACATCGAAAACGCCCTGATTGTGAGTTTTACGGTATTCAGTAAAGATATGTTTGATTTCGTCATCAACTTCATATCCGTTATCTGAGCAAGCCTTTTCAGCCATATTCAGACCGCCGTAAGGCATTAAAGCTCTCTTGAAAGGCTTGTCTGTCTGAAGACCTACAATCTGTTCAAGGTCTTTTTCGATATAACCTGCACCATGTGAAACGAGAGAAGAAACAACCTTTGTATCCATATCGAGAACACCGCCGGCTTCTCTTTCCTGTTTCATAAGGTCAAGAACCTTATTCCAAAGAGTTTTAGTAGCATCAGTAGGGTCAGCAAGGAAAGAAGCATCACCGTCATAAGGTGTATAGTTTTTCTGGATAAAATCACGAACATCGATATTGTCAACCCAGTGACCAGGAACGAAACCGTTCCAAGCTTCTACCTTAGAAAAATCAGTCTTCATAGTTGAAAAAATCTCCTTATATATAAATTAACTTGAAAATCAGCTGAATAAAATCAGATAATTTTCTTTCCACCTATATATTATCATAAAAGCACCCTGTTTGTCAATATCAATTATATAGACAATTAGCATAATAGATATATCAAAAATGATATATTGAGCAATTTGCAAGGAAAAGTGATGTAAAAAATCAACAAAAGGATTATATTTTTGTAGGATAAATCAAAAATCAGAGAGGATTTTATATATTTTTTTGAAAAAAACGCAAAATTTACCGTTGTTTTTTACAAATTTTATACAGATTTTTTAGTAAATTTCACAATATTATTTAATCCAAAGAGAGTTTATGAAAAATATTCATAATTTCGTCCTTTTCTGCAAGAGTTTCTGAAAAAGCAGTGGCACTTCCGGCAGAAATTCCGAATCTGAAAGCATCTGAAAAATTTTCATATTTCATATATCCATGTATGAATCCGCCGAGCATTGAATCCCCCGCACCGACAGAATTTTTTACATATCCTTTTGGTGCAGGACTGCTGAACGTTTCACCGTCACTGCATACAAGCACAGCACCTTTGCCGGCAAGTGATACAAGAACATTCATAGCTCCCATTTTCTGAATTTTCTTTGCATATTCAAGAGCCTTTTCCCTTGAATCAATTTTAACTCCGAAAATCTCACCGAGTTCAAAATTATTCGGCTTTATCAGGAATGGTTTAAGCTCAAGAGATTTTAAAAGAAGTTCTCCGGAGGCATCTATAATTATATTTACTCCCCTTCTCTTAACTCTTTCAGCAATTGTTACATAAATATCAGCCGGCAATGATTTAGGAACACTTCCTGCCAGAACAAGAAAATCATTCTTTTTAAGCTCATCAAGTCTGTGATAAAGTTTTTCAATGCTTTCCTCATCAATATTACAGCCCATTCCGTTTATTTCAGTTTCAGAAGAATCAATATTAAGCTTTACATTTATTCTTGTCATACCGTCCGGAATGTAAACAAAATCGTTTTCAATCTCCATATCATCAAGCATCTGCAAAAGCATTTTTCCGGTAAATCCTCCGCAGAATCCGAGTGCAGTACTTTCAGTTCCAAGGCGTGAAAGAATAACTGATACATTTATTCCCTTTCCGCCTGCTGTTATATTTTCGGCAGAAGTTCTGTTGACTTCACCGGCTCTGTAATTTTCAACTTTGACAGTATAATCTACTGCCGGATTAAGTGTAATTGTATAAATCATATAAAAATCCCCCTGTTATTTTTTTCCGCCGTTATTATCAGGCTTCGGAGCAGAAGTCTGTTTTTCCTTTTCAGATTCCCTTTTTTCAAGATTTTCGCAAACAAGCTTATATATAACTGCAACAGTCGGAACTCCTAAAAGCATACCCAGTATTCCCGACATTGCTCCCCCGACTGTTATTGATGCAAGAACCCATATTCCCGGAAGTCCTATTGATGAACCGACTACTTTCGGATAAATAAACTTTTCCTCAATCTGCTGTAATATTATAAGGAATATTATAAATATAACTGCCTGCATCGGATTTACTGTAAGAATCATAAAAGCTCCAACGATAGCTCCGATAAAAGCCCCCACAATCGGAACAAGTGCTGTAACTCCTACTACTGTACCCGTCATAACTGCATACGGCAGACGCAGTATCAGCATTCCGATACTGCAAAGAAATCCGAGTATAATCGCCTCTGTAAACTGACCTACAAAAAAGCTCTTGAACGTTTTATTTGTAACATTAAATATATGCTGGAGCTTGTCAGCCGTTTTCTTTTTAAGATATGCATTTTTAAGTCTTGAAACACCCTTTTTAATTCCGTCCTTGTATATGAGCAGATAGATTGCAAATGCTATTCCGACACATATTTTTGTAATGCTCAGGGTAAAAGAACCGATAATTCCTACCAGTGAACTTATCAGTCCTGTTGCACCGCTTGTCAGGAAACTTGCAATATTTTCCGTAACTGTTGCCCAGTTTATATCAAGCTCAGAGATTTTTTTCTGAATATCCGGAATATTCTCAAAGTTCTTTATTGCCCATTCTTTAAGTCTTTCTGCAATATCAGGAATGGTATTGTAAAGAACCTTACAGCTTTCCGCAACTTCAGGAACAACTATTTTTGCTATCAAAAAAATCCCGAAAGCTACAATACATACTGAAAACAAAAGGCATACAGGCCTTTTTGTTTTTTCAGCAATTTTTTTACGGCTTTTCGGAAAATAGTGCCTTTCAAAAAAAGACATAATTATATTGAAAACAAAAGCAATCGCACACCCTATCACAAGCGGGGAAAATGCTGTAAAAATAAGTGATATAAAGCTTCCTATGTAACTTAGATTTTTCACAATAACCATTACAGCAACAGCAACAGCTCCTATAATCAGATATTTTTTCAGTTCCTTTTTATCCATAAAAAACCTCCTTGAAAATAAATGATATTATAATTATACAGCAAGTTGCTGAAAAAGTCTATTATATTTATGTTAAAAAATTATTTATTGATAATATATATTAATTCTTGACTTTTAAATTACCTGCTGTTATAATTATATTGACTGATATTATCAGAAAAGGACGGTTTTTTTGGATAATGAATAATTACAGCGTGCTTAATCAGCAGTATTACACTATCGGAACAGTTATAACAGATGAAAGCTTTCATACACAGAGTGCTGATGAGGGCTTTTTCAGATATTTCGGAAATGATGTTACATACTCTATCCAGCGTACAATACATAAAGATGATTTTGAAGGATTCAGAAAATCTCTTGAATCCCTTGAAAACGGTGATATTCAGAAAACAGTTCTCCGAATGAAAGGTACAGCCTCCGGTTTCAGATGGTTTCTTGCATCAGTAAAAAAAACCGCAAATCAGTATCACATAACTCTCAATGATATTCTTTCACTTGAAGCCCTTGTATATGACAGAGAATACCTTATAGGAGAATACAGGCACTTTCTGAGTATGACTCACGACCTTGCATTTGAATACAGCTTTGAAACAAAAATAATAAAAATCTATCTTTTTGACTGCTTCAGAGAAATTATAATGATAAATGAAGACCTTGAAACATGGAGAAAACGTGCTGTTTCAATGAAATATGTCCGTCCTGAATATCTTGATTCATTCAACAAGCTATGTGATGACATTCAGAAAGGAACATATCGCTTTGATTATGAAATTGAATCAAGTATTCTCACATACGGAAAAAGCTTTGAATCAAATCAGTTTACCGGCGTTACAAGATATGATGATATAGAACATAAAAAAGTTATGGGAATAATAACTGTAATTCCTTCAAAATCAAAATCAAAGGATACAAATATACTGATAGCCTCAAATATGGATTCTCTTTCAGAACTTCTCAATAAAAAGGCTATAACAGAATATGCACAGAATATCATTTCAGAAAAGCCGAAATATAATATAAATATCGTAATAGTTGATATAGATAATTTTACACTTGTAAACAATAAATACGGCCATCTTTTTGGAGATGAAGTAATATATACAATAGCAGGAATAATAAAAGCTGAAATAGGAACAAGAGGTCTTGCAGGAAGAATCAGCGGAGGTGCTTTTATGATAGTTCTTGAAAAAACCATTGATGAAACCGACCTCCGTGGAATACTGCGTGCAATCCGCACAAAGACAGAAAGACTATTTCTCAACAGGCTTGAAAATTTAAATATAACCTGTTCAATAGGCGTTTCAACTTATCCTGCCGACAGTGACAGCTATGATATATTATTTATGCAGGCAGACAAGGCTCTTTTTATCGCAAAGGAAAAGGGCAAAAACAGATATGTCATATATGATGAAAAAAAGCATGGAAAAGTTCAGACTGATATTGAACATAAAATAGCATATCTTTCACAGAATCAGAGTTTTGATTCACATATAAAATATATCGGAACTCTTACAGACAGAATTATATATGAAAATATTCCCGATATAAATACACTCCTTGATGAAATAAAATCTGAATTTGATATTGACTGTATCTGTATATTCAGCGGTGATAATATGGATATTATAAAGGCAGAAACAGAAAATTCTCCTGAACTTGATGCCAGATATATATTGAATCCGCAGTATTCAGAAAAATTCAATGATGACAATATTCTTATAATAGACAATGTAAATGAACTTGAAGGACGTGCTGATGAGGCATTCAGAATTTTAAGCAGTCAGAATATTCTCGGAACAGTTCAGTATATCATAAAAGAAAATAATAATATAAAAGGTCTTATCTCCTATAATTATATAAACAGGTTTAAAAAATGGTCTGTAACAGATACAAACTGTCTGACGATAATAAGCCGTATAATTTCATCATATCTCACAAAAAATAATCTTATATAAACAAATGCGGTACTTTTTCAAGTACCGCATTTTGTTGTAATTTCAAAGGTTTTATGAGCCGATATTGTTATATCGGCTCTTTGTTAAATTAAGAGGGATTGAAGAAATCTTATTATTATAATTTTTTAATGATACCTGCAAGATACTGCTGAACTGTAAGAGCATCAGTTGCATTTATACCATTATCGCCCTGAACATCAGCATTTGCAATTCCCTGAGCTGTAAGAGCATTTGTTTTCGGGTCACTTACATAAGCTGCAATTGCAACTACGTCAGCTATATCAACTGAACCGTCAGTATTTGCATCGCCTTTAACACCTTCTGTTACAGGAGTGTTAGTAGTAGTTGTAGTTGTTTCAGTTGGTTTTGTTGCTGAAGTTGTGGCAGTTGTTACAGGAGGAGTTACAGCAGAATCACTGAAATGATAACCCATTGATTTATAATCACCTGTTGTTTCATAAAGTCCGTTTGTATTAAGACTTCCGTCAGCATTTCTCCACGCTGTATGGAAATCAGTACCCTGTTCGGGAGCTTTTGTCATTGAAACAAAGTCAGAAGATGCAGGGCCTGTATATTTAGTTCCGATTTTAGAACCGTTCTTAATATCAGTTTTTTCATCAATCTTATAGTAACCGCTGTTATAATATACACCGTTTGTGTATGTACCTACATATTTATCATTAGATGCACCGCCATTGAGTTTTGAATCTGACATAAACACGCTTGCATCATAGTATGACATAAGGTTTTCAAAGTCACAGCCGTCATCTGTACAGCGATAGCAGGAGAAATTAGGCTTGCCTTTTCCCTCACCGTTGTTGTTTACAGCAGTACAGTTTGAAATTCTTTCAAGATTAGGATTGTTGTTATCAGTAAATCCGCAGTGGAGGTTTTCAAAAGCAAGGCAGTTTTCAACAATGTGAGCAGAGCCTACACCTGAACCGCCAAGCTTGAAACCGTTTCCGTCACAGTCACCATATCCCTCGCCAAATTCAGTAAAGCCGTTTCTGAAAGCAATACTGTTTTTGATTGTTACAACACCGATAGGGCCTGTTTCTGATTTTGCAAACAAATCCCAGCCGTCATCAGAGTTGTTATAAGCCATACAGCCGTCAAATACATTTCCCTCACCGCAGGTAAGCTTTGCAGCAAAACCGTCAGCGTTTTCCATTGAAACATCATCACAGTTATTCTTTGATGTACAGTTGAGAATAAGATTGTTTGATGGCCAGTCTGCAATAGTTGCAGCACTTGTGTTATATCTTGAAATCTGAAGTCCGGTATCCTGATTGTCATTGAATACCATCATTTCAATTTTGTTGTTATTACCTGAAAGGAGCATACCGTTATCAGCAGCCTTAGTAATTTCAAATCCATAGAAGTGCCAGTAATCACCGTCAAGAACGATACCTCTCTTTGAAGCGTCCGCAGTTCCCTGTCCTGAGAAATCCCAGACTACTTTTGCACCGGGGTAAGCTGAAATTGTTTTCATTCCGCCTGATGTACCGCTTAATGAATCATCTATAATAATGGTTTCGCTGAATTTATAAGTACCCTCAAGAAGATAAATCATACCGCCTGCTTTTACTGATTTTATAGCAGAAAGAACATCTGTCGGATTGTCTATTGATTTACCGTCACCGTTTCCTGCCGGTGAACAATAGATTACATCAGAGCCTGCAACAGGTGCTTGTGTTGTACCTGCCGGCTTTGTAGTTGTTGCAGTAGTAGTTGTGGTCTGAATTTTTGTTGTTGAAGTTGTAACAGTAGTAACAACCGGAGTATTTCCTGAATCTTCCTTAAATCCGCTTCCGATTGCAATAATTGAATCATCATAGTTTACAAGAGCAGATTTGAGTGCATCATTTACAGCATAGCTTTCATCATCAGCAGAGTTGTCGAAAGTCCACTTGAAGTCACCGCCGTTTACACGTCCTGCCTTTGAAGTTACAATTGACTTTACATCTTCAGCAGAATCAGGTGTATAGCTGTACATAAGGCTTGAATCTGTATCAAAGTTATTATATGCAGTTCCACCATTCTTTGCAGTTACAGAAGAAGGAACTTTTTCATCTCTTGAAGATGCAACATAAGCATCAAATTCAGTATTATCCTCCTGATATGAGATAAAGCCTTTCTGACCTTCCATATAGTTTCCGTATGCCTTTATGATACCGCCGGCTTCGCTGGAGAATGTACCTTCATTTCCTCCTGCAATATCAGAACCCTGCATTGATGCAAGCATAGGATATTTGCAGTTTCTGAAATAGTTGTTTTCAGCAAAAGCAGATGCTCCCATTGTTACGCCAATACCGTATTTTGCATTTCCGTCATAATAGTTGTTATAAATATGAACAGTACATGTTCTTATACGGGGGTGACGTGAATCAGAATGGTCATACCAGTTGTGATGATATGTTATATAGTTTTCAACTGTTTCTGATTTCATACCCTGAAGATTGCATTTTCCGTTATCCCAGAAATGATTGTATGAATGAGTAACATATGTGGATTTTTTAGTATCCAATGCTCCGTCGCCTTTAACCTGGTCTGCATCAGAACCTGCATCGCCATAGAAGAAATCGCAGTTATGAACCCATATGTGATTATTTGCCTGCTGGAGTCCGCAGTCATCGCCCTCTGAACTATTGCAGTTCATAAAGCCTATATTTCTTACTTCAACGTTTGAGCAGTTTTTCATAACAAGACCAAATCCGTTGAATGTTGCATCGTTTCCGATACCCTCAATAGTCATTCCTGCTGTTACTGTATCAAGATAAAGGTCACCCTTTGTGAGAACAGCAGGGTCAGTGATATTTCCGATAACTCTTATTGAGATAGGTCTTGATTCCTTGCCCTTTTTATATCCGAGAATTATATTCTGAATACCTTTACATTCAGATTCGCTCTTGCCGTCAACATTGATATTTGCTGTAACAGTATCCTTTGTGTCATCTGTAACATAAACAACAAGTGCATCACTTTTAAGAGTGCCGTCCTCATTATAAGCACCTGAAGAAGTTCCGTCTACAAATCCGAATCCTGAACGGTCATGAGCCTCGGAAGAAACAGAAGTTTCAGCAGATTTTGAAGAATCCTCCTTGCCGTTTATAACAGGAACAATTTTAAGTGTATGATTTCCTGCCTTTAATCCGACAGCATCAGCTCTGAAATATCCTGAATACTGTCTTATAAGCATTGAATCAAGCTGAACGCCGTCACAGTAAACATTGTAGCCTGTTGCATTGTCAACAGGTGACCAGCATGCATAAGCACCTTCGGCATATCCTGCACTTTCAGTAACAGCAACACTGCTTGCTGCAACAGCAGTCATAAGCTTGTTATTTATGTATATATTTCCAACATTATTTACATTGGCAACACCGAAACCGGCAAGCATAAGTGTAGCGGTTGCAAGTGATGCAATTTTTTTCTTAAGATTTTTATTCTGCATAATAAATTACTCCTCATTTAATTTAATATTTACGAAGTATTTTTTCCTTAATCATTGTATTTATTATATAGCATAAAAAATCTTTTTTCAATGATAAATAATCTGTTAATACTGACACATTATACCTTTTGAAATACAAAAAATCAGTCAGGAACAAAAAAAGGCTGTACCGTGAATAAACACAGTACAGCCTGTAAAAAACTCTTTATAAGTAAAATTACTTGAGTTCGATAGTTGCACCAGCAGCTTCGAGCTTTGTCTTGAGTTCTTCAGCTTCTGCCTTAGAAACGCCAGTCTTGAGAGCCTTAGGAGCAGCTTCAACTTCAGCCTTAGCTTCCTTAAGTCCGAGTCCGAGAGCTTCCTTAACAGCCTTGATAACAGCCATCTTAGCATCACCGAATGAAGCAAGAACAACGTCAAATTCTGTCTTTTCAGCTTCTGCGGCAGCACCTGCACCAGCAGCAGGAGCAGCAGCAACGGCAGCTGTTACACCAAATTCTTCCTGAATTGCATCAACGAGCTCTGCGAGTTCGAGAACTGAAAGAGCCTTGATATCATCAATAAACTTTGTAATCTTTTCTGAAGCCATGATTAATAATCTCCTTTAAAATTTAATATTAGTAAATAGTACACGAAAAGCAGTAAAAACAATTATGCTGCTTCGTCTTCGTTCTTCTTTTCTGCAAGAGCCTGAAGTGTAGCTGCAAGCTTCTGGATAGGGCCCTGAAGTGAGCCAACGAGCTGAGCAAGAAGTACGTCCTTTGAAGGAATCTTTGAAAGCTTTTCAACACCTGCTGCATCGTAAACAACACCTTCAACGAAACCTGCTTTAAGGTTGAATTTATTTTCGTCCTTTTCAGCAAACTTTCCGAGAATTCTTGCAGGAGCAGTCTGGTCATCAACTGAGAGAGCGATAGCAGTAGTACCGTTAAGAACTTCGTCAAAGCCCTCCATACCGATATTATTGAAAGCACGCTTGAGCATAGTATTCTTTTCTACAAAATACTTAACGCCTGCTTCTCTGAGTTCCTTTCTGAGCTGTGTATCTTCATCAACAGTGATACCCTTGTAATCAACGACAACACCTGATACAGAACCTTTAAGGAGTTCGGTAAGCTGTTCAACCTTAGCCTTTTTGGATTCAAGAACCTTTTCGCTTGGCATAAAAATTCACCTCCGAATAAATTATAAATCGTATTCAGAGCAATAAAAAAATCCTTACCCGACAGAACGAGAAAGGACAATAAAACCGCATGATTTAAATTGCAATTCCTCGGCAGGACTTCCAGTTATAAAAACAAGCCTGCTGTCTTTAGAATACGATATAAGTGAGAAATCTCACAACGCTGATTATTATATCATACTTTTTCCGGTTTGTCAAGTCTTTTCAGAAATTTTTTCAAAAAAAATAAAGACTGTCCTTTTAAAGCGGGACAGCCTTTGAAGTTCTTTAAAAATTCAATTATGCACCGAATTTAGCAGTAGCAACTGAAATTCCGATACCCATAGTTGATGCAACTGTGCATGACTTAAGATAAGTACCCTTTGCAGCAGCCGGCTTAGCCTTAACGATAGCTTCCATAAGAGTTGTGAAGTTTTCTTCAAGCTTAGCAGTACCGAAAGATGCCTTTCCGATAGGGCAGTGAATGATATTTGTCTTGTCAAGACGGTATTCAATCTTACCAGCCTTAGCTTCAGCAACAGCCTTAGCAACGTCAGGTGTAACAGTACCGGCTTTCGGGTTTGGCATAAGACCACGAGGTCCGAGAACCTTACCAAGACGGCCTACCATACCCATCATATCAGGTGAAGCAACAACAACGTCGAAGTCCATCCAGTTTTCCTTCATAATCTTGTCAACTAAATCCTGTCCGCCAACATAATCAGCACCGGCAGCCTTAGCATCTTCATACTTATTTTCTTTACAGAAAACGCATACTCTAACCTTTTTACCAGTACCGTTAGGAAGTACAACAGCACCTCTTACCTGCTGGTCAGCGTGTCTTGAGTCAACGCCAAGACGAATATGAGCTTCAATAGTTTCATCAAACTTTGCCTTAGCATTTGTGCATACCAAATCAAGAGCTTCGGTAGGCTCATAGGACTTTGAAGTATCAACAGCCTTTAAGCTGTCAACATATTTCTTGCCATGTTTCATATTAAATATATCCTCCTGTTTAAGTGGTAATACCGATTTGCTCCGACGCAGAACCGGTTAACGGAATTTTCCTCCCACCATTATGGGATTCGGTAAATCCTGAATTATTCAGCAACAGTAACGCCCATTGAACGGCATGTACCCATAACCATGCTCATAGCAGCTTCGAGAGAACCTGCATTGAGGTCAGGCATTTTCTGTTCAGCAATTTTCTGAACCTGTTCTTTAGTGATAGTAGCAACCTTAGTTTTGTTAGGTGTACCTGAACCGCTGTTTATATTACAAGCCTTCTTGATAAGAACAGCAGCCGGCGGAGTTTTTGTAACGAAAGTGAAAGAACGGTCTGCATAAACTGTGATAACAACCGGAATGATAAGACCGATATCGTTCTTAGTTCTTTCATTAAATTCCTTTGTGAATGCCATGATATTAACGCCGTGCTGACCGAGAGCAGGGCCTACCGGCGGAGCAGGAGTAGCCTTACCTGCTGCAATCTGAAGCTTAATGTAGCCAACAACTTTCTGTGCCATTTAAATTCGCACCTCCATAATAATGCGGTAACGAAACCATATATAAAAGGTTTCTGAGATAAATTTCAATCAACTGTCCAGACTTACAACCTGATTTAAAGCAAGTGTAGTCGGAGTTTCACGACCAAACATTGAAACGAGAACGTTAACAGTTTTGTCGTCATAATTAATGCTTTGTACAACACCTGTAAGACCGTCCATTGAAGTGCCGTTAATTTTAACGACATCGCCGACCTTATAATCGACCTCAACAGAATTGAGTTCAACGCCCAGAGCCTCTACTTCTTTTTCTGAAAGCGGAGTAGGTTCTGATGCAGGGCCTACGAAACCGGTAACGCCTCTTGTATTTCGCACGATATACCATGTTTCGTCGGTGTATACCATTTTGATAAGAACATAGCAGGGATAAACCTTGCGTTCAACGTCTTTTGACTTACCGTTGGAAATTTCAGTAACCTTTTCAATAGGAACTCTTACTTCCTGAATAAGATGCTGAAGTTTACGGTTTTCTACGACCTTGGTTATATTCTCCTTGACGTTTTTTTCATAGCCTGAATAAGTATGAATAACATACCATTTAGCTGATTCTGCCATAGTGAATCCTCCTTAATGGTTGTAGATTAAGTTCATGACTGTAAGAAGACCCCAGTCAAGAAGTCCAACGAAAGCACTCAGAAGAATAACAGTAGTAAGAACTACTGAAGTATTGTTGCGGGTAGTTTTCCAGCTTGCCCACGTAACTTTGTTGAATTCGATTTTCAAGTCTTTAAACCATTTTGCAACCTTGTTAGGTTTTTTTGTTTTAGACTTGTCCGAAGCCTTATTTTCCTTGGTAGTTTTTTCTTTTTTTTCCTTAGCCACGAAAAAGACCTCCGATTACTTTGTTTCTTTGTGAAGAGTATGTTTTCTACAGAACTTGCAGTGTTTCATCATTTCAAGTCTGTCAGGGTCATTCTTCTTGTTTTTCTTTGAAACGTAGTTACGCTGCTTGCATTCAGTACAAGCTAAAGTTACTTTAACTCTCATTATCGGCACCTCCTGAAAAGAATAATACTTGGTTGTTTGCCTCCCTCAGTGCAGAGGACACAAAAATAAGACCTCCGAAAGAGGTAAGACAATTATAACATGATATTTCTGAAAAGTCAAGTATTTCTGAAAATTTTTTTCAAAGATAAAATAACATAGCGGTGCAGGTTAACTGCACCGCCGTTGTTAAAAAAAGTAGGAATATTTTAATGTCAGCTGTTTAAATTACTTAACAGGGAGTTCTTTAACTGTACCAGCGAGGAACTGCTGAATAGCAAGAGCATCGCTTGCAGTAAGACCGTCACCGTTATTCTGAACGTCACCGTTCTTAAGACCCTGAGCAGAAACAGGGTTCTTAGAGCTGTCACCAACGAAAGCAGCAGCAGCAACAACGTCAGCAATATCAACTGTACCGTCGCAGTTTACGTCACCCCAGAGAATATCACCATCTGAAGGATTTGTTGGCTTTGTTGTAGGATTTCCATCAGCCTTAGGAGCTTCATCTTCGAGGAATGAGATAGCCCATGCAAACGGAGCATTCCAGTTAATAGTAACTTCGTTTACAGACCAAGCTTCAGCACTGTCAACGTAGCACTTCTGAGGAGCAAGAGTTCCTCTCTTATATCCAAGACCGCCAATGTATGGGTCCTGCATACCTGAACCAGGTCCGCCTGACATAACGCCTGCCGGAGCCATTGGGAATGTTGGGTCTACTTCATATGACCAGTATCTGTGGTGTGGGTTCTGGAGGTGATATGTGCCGTATCCTGTTACATATGAGAATCCAAGACCGTTACGTCCGAAGATATAGTCAAGAGCTGTTGAAACGCCGTTGAGGTAAGATGTATCGCCTGTTTCCTTATAAGCATAAGCCATAACGATAGCATTGTTTACAACGAATGAGTTTGAACCCCATTCATAACCGTATACATCGATACCTTCACCGATATTAACTGAATCCTGGAAAGTTGTGCTCTGGTATGGGTTACCCATAGCCTGTTCTTCTTCCTTAGCAATATACTTATCAGCAGCCTTTGTGATAGCCTTAGCAATTGTAGCCTTATCAGCATCAGAAGTCTTGTCTGAGAGATAAAGTGTAAGTGTACCAAGACCAGCTGTACAGCCCCAGTTGAATGAGCTGAATGAGCCGTTGTTTTCACCGCCACCGAGGTTTGTTGTAACACTGAAAGCCTTATCATCAGCATCTTTATTCTGATACTTAGAAAGGTCTGTATAATATGTCTGGTCGCCTGTTGTAGCATAGAGTTCGCAAGCTGCCCAGTAGAAGTCGTCTTCTACATAGTCATCACCGTAAGCACCGCCACCGATAGCCTGATCCATAGGAGCGAGCAAAGTCTTGTCACTTTTATTCTTAACAGCAGCCTCATAAGTTTTCTTAGCAACATCAAGGCATTCCTTAGCGAAAGCATCATCGATACCTGTCCAAAGACGTGCAGCCTGAGCAGCAGTAGCTGAAAGGTTAAGAGTAGCAGCAAGCGTTGGAGGCTTAACTATACGAGTTGTACCCCATTTTTCTTCATAGTCATAAGGTCTTGTAGCAAGTCCTGTCCACTTGTGGTCGTGGAGTTTATGATAAACAAGGTTTTCATATTTGCTTCCATAGTATGGGTCTTTAGAATCAACAACCATCTTGAACATCCATTCAAGTTCATATCTTGCTTCATCAAGAATATCAGGAGCTCCGTTTGAATTTTCAGGAACAGCCATTGTCTGATTATCAGCAAACTTGGAATCAGTACCCTGAGCCTTTGACCATTCATAAAGGTTCTGGAGAGTCCATACAGAAATACCGCCGTTTACAACGTATTTACCGTGGTCACCGGCATCGTACCAACCGCCTGTACCGTCAATCTGGTATGTCTTGTCGCCGTCAAATTCACTTGAATAAGACTTAACCCACTTAGACTGAACATAAGCCATATCAGGGTCATGTGCCTTCTGGTGAGCAAGAGTCTTAGTATCACCTGATGTGATGTAAGCTTCCTCAATATCAATACCTGAACGGTTCTGATAGTAGTAGTTAAGAGCATTTCTGAGAACACCGTCATATACAGTGTTAGCAATGTTGAACGGGTGGCTTACTGTGAGGTCATATTCAACGCCAGCCTTGTTTGTATAAGTCTTTGTGCCGTCATCAACCTTGATTGTATAGCCTTCACCGCCCTTTGTTACATCAGAGAAATCAATGATGTGAGCGATTTCACCTTCAGCACATGAATCTTTGTCATGTCCAACAGGCTGAGTTTTGCCGGTAGCAACTTCTGTACCTGAAGCATCAAGAACGTGATATGTGAGAGGTGATTCTGTATCTGTAATATAAGTAGCTTTCTTGTTAAGCTTTTCAAAATAACCTACCTGATTAAGACGAATATTGCTGTGAGGAGTGATAACACCGAATTCCTTAGTCATATCGAAGTTACAGCCTTCGCCTGATGTATCATCACAGGTTGTACATTCAAGAGTAAGGTTATCGAATTTAAGAACTGTTTCATTAGGGAAACAGTCAACAGACTGGTGTAGACCCTTACCGCCGTAATGGAAAGCCCATTCAGCAACATCGATAGACTTGTCAGCAGTAAATGTAGCATCAAAGCTGTTGTCGCCCTGCTTAATCTTTACGCAGTCCCAAGAACCGTTGAAGTCCTTGCCGTTTGAACCCATATCATTGTGCCAAACTTCAACATCACCGCTGTAATCGCCGATTTTTGTATAAAGTTCACCCTGTGTTGAAGCATTTACTTCCCAGTGAAGTTTATAAGTATGACCAGCCTGAATTTTAAGGCCTCTGTGACGGAGCTGAAGGTCCCATCTTGATTCAGGGCCGTCATTGTTTTTAATTTTAACATTATAAGTACCATCACTGATACTAAATTCCTGCTTAGCCGGATTAGTTTCACATGTATGCCATGGAAGACCAACGCCGTCATCGAAATTACTCTGACCGAGCATATTACCTGCTGAAGCACTCATAGGAGCAACAAAGCTTACAGTAGCAGTAGTAAGCATAGTAGCAGCCAAGAGGCTTGAAGAAAGAATTTTACCAAGTTTCTTGTGCATTTAAATACCCTCCTAAAAAATTAAAAAAGATAAACGTATAACAAAGCGGAAAACTTTGTATATGACTTTTCACAATAGCAAGCCGGTCACACAACCGCCTTACTTGTTAATGATATTATATTATACCCAAAATAAAAAGTAAAGTATTTTTTTTGATTTTCGGCTTTTATAATAAACTAAATAGCAAATTTTTGTTAATATTTCACAATGGAAAATCACAAAAAAATACAGAGTGCCGAAAAAGCACTCTGTTTGTTTAAAAAATTAATCAACAGGCAATGATTTTACAATACCTGCGAGGAATTGCTGGATAGCAAGAGCATCACTTGCATTCACACCGTTGCCGTTTGACTGAACATCAGCATTAGAAAGTCCCTTTGCAGAAAGACCGTTATTTTTTGAATCTCCGACATATGAAGCAACACATACAGCATCAGCAATATCAACAGCACCGTCAGTATTTGCATCGCCCCAGAGTATATCATCATCTGATGATGAAGGAGAAGTAGGCTTTGTTGCAGGGTCAGTTACAGAAGGAGTTGTTCCGTCCGGTTCAGTTCCCCATACAAGAACATCATCAACATACATTGTTATATGGTCATTAAGAGCAGATTTAAGCTTAAGTTCATTCGGAGCATCTTCAATTCCGGAATATGACCAGTCATTAGTCGGGTCCCACGCACCTTTTGTTGACTGACCGTTTACAGCATCAGGAATAGAAATTCTGAACTGAACTTCATCTCTGTGTTCGCTCTGACCGGTCGGCATAATAGCTCTGCCGTCCTCAAACTGAATTTTTGCATAATAGGTATTTCCGGAAGGGTCACCCTCATATTTATAAGGGCCTGAAATAGTAGCATATCCCTGCTGACCTTCCTGATACTGCTGTGAACCGATTTTAACGGAAATATCATCAGCAGAAAGACCCGCTTCAAGAACCTCAGAAACATCGAAATAGTAGTTGAAAGAAATATTTTCAGCAACTCTTGCCGGCCAGGCGGTATGGTTCATAGCCCATGTTTTGATTTCGCTGTAACTGTCGCCCTTTCCGTTAAGTGTAGCACCGATTTCCCATTCAGCCCATTTAGGAGTTTCAGCCTGCGGGAAGTCAGCAAGAGGTTCACCGCCGTAATCATCAATCATAGCACAAAGGCAGGCAGTAAATCCGGCATTGTAGTCAATAGCAACTTCAGTATTTGTATATGAACCGTTGTTGTCATCAAAAGAACCGTCTGCATTAGGGCCACCCTCTAAAGCACCATAAAGAACATGGGCATATTCTCTCTGCCAGCCGTCATCTACGGCAGGTTCTTCAGTACCGAGTTCATTCCAGTGGTCATCATGAATACCCGATGCACCTCTGTGGTGAATATTAACAGGATTTTTATCGCCCATACCTACAACATAACTCATACCGAGGTCATTGTCACCGAAAGCATAATCCATCATGGTTTTTGCCCAGGTGTTATACTTTTCAGAAAGCTGTGCATTATCCTTGAATATTGTATCAGATGCAACCTTAGCAAGCCATGCAGCATTTTCGGCATATCTCAGAGAACCCCACTGATTAAGAATAGGCATACCGTCAGGAGTAACCTGACCGATAGACTTTCCATTATAACCGCCCATCCAGAAATCGAGGTGATGTGAAACCTGGTCAATCCATTCCTGTTTGCCTGTATTTATAGCATAGAGGAGTGCAGCACCCTGTGTTGTATCGTCCCAGCAGAATCCCCATGTAAACTTCTTGTCAGTAGACTGGCTTTCCTTAGGGAAAAGCGGAATATAATCACTTTCGCATTTATCGAGATATTTCTGGTCACCGGTAGCCATATACATCCAGTTTGCAGCATAGAAAAGTTCATCAATGAAGTTGTCTGTTCCGGAATTGTTTTTTGTATTGTAGTATTTCTGCTGTGTACCCATATCGTCATTAGCTTCATCGCCCTTTTCAGCCCATGTATCATTTGCAAGTTTGAAAAGGCTTTCAGCATGTTCAAGGTATCCCTTTGCAGTTTCAGGGTCAGTATCCTTAAATACAATATAACCGCCTGCAAGTGCAGCAGACATTTCAGCAACAGTAGTAACGCATGTTATAGTATCATACGGGCGGTCTTCAGTACCCTGTTTAAGATTATATTTTCTCATATATACTTCAGGGCTTCCATACCAAACATGGTCAAAAGCATCATCGCCGATAGTTCCTATAACGCTGTCGCCGAGGTCACAAGCCTGAACGAAATCAAGTCCCCATTTAAGATTTTTGAGATATGTGTCATAAAGACCGGCTTTCTTGACAGCATCACCATACTGCATAAGTCCCCATGAGAGAACGGAAGCAGTATAAGCATTAGTCAGTGAAAATTTGAGATGGTCACCGGCATCGAACCAGCCACCCGGAACAACATCAGAAGAAGTTCCGTCCTCTTTGAGCATAGAATCAGCTCTCCATGAAACGCTGTTCCAGTCAGGAAGTTCGCCTGCCTGCTGAGCCTCATAGAAAAACATGGATTTCTGTAAAGCCTCAGCATAATTATATTCTGAATTTTCAGCCTTTGCGGATATTCCCTGATTATTCAAAACAGGAACAGAAGATGCAAGCATAGCAAGAGAGGATATGCCTGCAACAGCCTTTTTGATATTCATAAAAATCCCTCCATTACAATATACTTATAATAATAATTTACAGCAAAATTTACATTTTGTCAAGAGAACAGATGAAATTATTTTGTAAATAATGAAAAAAGCGGACAGAAAAACTGTCCGCACAATCAACTATAATACAAATTATTCAGCGTCTGAACTGTCTTCAGCTACGGCACGAATAGAAAGGCTGATTCTCTTTTCATCGAAATTGACAGCAATAATCTTAGCATCAACTTCATCACCAACAGAAAGAACATCTCTTACGTTTTCAACTTTCTTGTCAGCAATCTGTGAGATGTGGATAAGACCGTCAATACCGTCAATAATTCTTGCGAAAGCACCGAAAGAAGTGATTGAAACGATAGTAACCTTAACAACATCGCCTTCCTTGTAGTTAGCCTTGAAGATTTCCCATGGGTTATCTTCAGCCTTCTTGTAGCCGAGAGAAATTCTGTTTTCTTCTTTGTTGAGGTCTTTGATATAAACTTCAAGAGTATCGCCAACGCTTACAACTTCGCTTGGGTGCTTGATTCTCTTCCATGAGAGTTCAGAAACGTGAACCATACCGTCGATACCGCCGAGGTCAACGAAAGCACCGAAAGAAGTGATTGACTTAACCTTGCCTGTAAATACATCGCCAACCTTTGCAGTAGCCCAGAATTTAGCTTTAGCTTCTTCTTTCTGAGCATCAGAAACAGCCTTTATTGAACCAACAGCACGTCTGCGGTTTTCGCCGGCTTCAATAATTTTGAAAGAAACTTTCTTCTTGAGGAGCTGTTCGAGGTCAGCATTTCTTGGCAGACCTGTAAGTGAAGCAGGAATAAATACTCTTACGCCATTACATGAAACAACAACACCGCCCTTAACTACGTTTTTAACAGTAGCTTCAAGGATAGTGCCTTCTTCCTTAGCCTTGACAATCTTGTCAAAACCAGCCTGTTCATCGAGTTTTTTCTTTGAAAGGTTAACAATTCCGTCCTGTTCATTAACCTTAACAACGATAAGTTCGATTTCATCGCCTACTGAAACGATGTCAGAAGGTTTCTTAGTCGGGTCATCAGTAAGGTCAGCAAGAGCAACATAGCCTGTCTGCTTAGCACCGAGGCTTACGAAAATACCATTGTCATTAACAGTTTCAACAATAGCAGTAACTCTATCTCTATTATGTACCTTTTTAAAGGACTGGTCAATCATCTCCTCATTAAAAATTTCTTTTTCGCCATCAAGATTATTTAAAATCTCTGTCATAGTGGTTTGTACCTCCTTAATTATATAAGCCGGCGTGGAAGCACCGGCAGTAATGCCGATATTTTCAGCAAAAGGGAGTTCCAGTGAATAAAGTTCCCCTGCATTTTCGATATGAAAAACCTTGCAATACTTACTGCACACTTCCGAAAGCTTGACAGTATTGGAGCTGTGCCTACCGCCGACAACGAGCATAAGGTCAGATTTTTCAGCAAGCTCACGGGCATCAGACTGTCTTTTTTCAGTAGCATTGCAGATAGTATCAAAGATAACAATATCCGAATCATTTTCAGGGATTTCCTTCAAACATTTCTCCCATACTATTATATTATACGTTGTTTGAGCCACAATTGCAAGCTTTTTTTTCAAATTCTTATATTTTTTTTCAAAAAAAGCTTTTAACTCAAAATTATCCTTAAAAACGAGGTAATTTTGGTTACAATGCCCAACAATTCCCTGAACTTCAGGGTGATTTTCATCACCTGCAATGAGGATAAAATAACCCTCTCTTGTTTTTTCAGCAACAATGCTGTGAATACGTGCGACAAAAGGACAGGTTGCATCAATAAGGCGGTTGCCTTTTTCAGCAACAGCATCATAAACAGCTTTTCCCACACCATGTGAACGGATTACAATTACTTCATCATCGTTCAGTTCAGAAACATCATTTATAATTCTTGCACCATGTTTTTCCATATCATTCACAACGTCCTGATTATGAATAATAGGGCCTAAAGTAGCAACCTTTGTATTCTTTGAAAGTTCGTCATAAACCATTTTAACGGCACGGTTCACACCGAAACAGAAACCGGAAGATTTCGCAACAGTAATATTAATCAATCTTTTTATCCTCCTGAATATCCTGACCAATCAGAGAACGGATAGAATCCATATACTGATTTTTAAGCTTTACAAGTTTGCGGAGAACGGGTTCACCGTTTTCATCGAAATAGCCCTCAGAACTTATAGGCTTGCCGTATCTTACAGTAATTTTACTTCTGAAATGAAGTTTTTCGCCCTCAAAGATAATACCGACAGGAACGATTTCAGTATGAGCCTTTGCAGCAATAAGAGCCGCACCTGTTCTGCCCTTTCCGAGTTTTCCGTCCTTTGAGCGAGTACCCTCCGGAAAGATAACAAGATTTCTGCCGTTTTCGATAGTCTTTACAGAATTTAAAATAGCAGTTTCATCGCCTTTTCCTCTTGAAACCGGAAAAGCTCCGAGCATTTTTATAAGGAATCCGAAAGGCTTGAATTTAAAAAGCTCCTCTTTAGCCATAAAAGAAAACTTTCTTTTAACGCCAAGAACAATAAGAGGAGGGTCAGCATAAGTTCTGTGATTTGAAACGTAAATACAGCCTTTTGATTTTGGGATATTTTCCTTTCCCTCAAACTTTATATCATACCATAAAAAATACGCTATTCTAACCAGAAAAATTGCGACGTAGTACATAATTATAACTCCTTTTTCAGATTTTGTCAAGTACTATCCTATAAATTTTCTGAACAACCTCATCAAGCGACATATCCGTTGAATCTATCTCAAAAGCATCATCAGCCTTTTTAAGAGGTGCAACAGGTCTGTTCATATCATTTTTATCACGCTGAATAATTTCAGAAAGAAGTGTATTATAATCAGGGCAGTCAGGTTTCCCTTTAAGTTCCCTGAATCTTCTTTCAGCTCTTTCTTCAGCGGAAGCAGTAAGATATATTTTGACGTCAGCAGACGGAAGAACAACTGTTCCAATATCTCTGCCGTCCATAATAACACAGTTTTCCGATGCAATTTTTTTCTGGAGTTCAAAAAGAAATTCTCTTACTTCCGGAAAAGCTGATGTTTCAGATGCAACCATAGATACAGCATTTTTTCTTATATCCTCAGAAACGTCCTTTCCGTTGAGATAAACTTTCTGCAAACCGTCAATGAATTTAAGTTCAATATGACATTCGGGAAGTTTTTTAATAAGTTCGTCCCTGTCAAGAGAATTTTCAAGTCTGAAAAGTGCAGCGGCACGATATAAAGCACCTGTATCAACATATATGTAACCAAGCATAGCTGATACTTTCTTTGCAACTGTGCTTTTTCCTGCACCGGCAGGGCCGTCAATTGCAATATTTACAATTCTGTTCATAAAAAAAACAATCCTTTCTTATTTACATATTAATTCCGGCACTGTAAGCAGTTGAAAAGGCAATCTGCAAATTGAAACCGCCCGTATAGGCATCAACATCAATAACTTCACCTGCAAAGAAAAGTCCTGAAACAAGTCTTGATTCCATAGTTTTAGGATTAATCTCCCTTACAGGAATACCGCCGTTAGTGATAATAGCCTCCTCAACAGGTCTGAAATTCTCAACGTTAAGAGTAAAATTCCTGATAATTTCAGCAAATTTATGACGTTCTTCCTTTGTAATGCTGTTAGCTTTCTTATCAGCAGGTATTCCGGAAAGTCTTACTGCTACGGGAATCATCTTTGCGGGCAGAAGATTTCTTACAGCATTGATAAAATCCCTGTTCTGATTTTCAATAAAATCCCTCTGAATACGCTTATCGAGCTGTTGTTCGTTCAAAGCAGGTTTCATATCAATTGAAATTCTGTATCTTCCTGATTTCATATCCCTTATATGAGAACTTGCACTAAGAACAAGAGGCCCTGAAACTCCGAAATGAGTGAAAAGCATTTCGCCCTGTTCCGAAAAGATGCATTTATCATAATCAAAAAGGCTCAGACAGACATTTCTAAGTGAAAGCCCCATCATTTCAGAACAGCATTTTTCCTTTATCACAAGCGGAACAAGCGAAGGACAGATATTTGTTACAGTATGTCCAAGCTCATTTGCAAGAGTATATCCGTCACCTGTTGAACCGGTAGCAGGATATGACTTTCCTCCTGTTGCAATAAGTACAGATTCCGCATTATATTCCTTTCCTGATGATGTAATAACACCCGTGCATATATTGTCATCAGTGAGAATATGCCTTACTGTTTCATGAATAATTTTAACACCGCATTTTTTCATTTCCTTTTCAAGAGCATCAGCAATATCATTTGCATTATCGCTGACAGGAAAAACTCTCCTGCCTCTTTCAGTTTTGAGAGGAACTCCGAGAGATTCAAAAAAATCCATAGTATCCTGCGGAGAGAATGAAGAAAAAGCACTGTAAAGAAATCTCGGATTTACGGGAATATTATTCATAAGCTCATCATTTGTACAGTTGTTTGTAAGATTGCATCTGCCTTTTCCTGTAATGCGTAGTTTTCTGCCTATGCGTTCATTTTTTTCAAAGAGAATAACCTTTCTGCCCATTCGTGCTGATATTATTGATGCAAAAGCACCCGAAGCACCTCCGCCGATTATAATAACTTCTGCCGTCATTGTTTAGCTCCTTTCGTGAGTCTGTTTTTAAGAGCGATTATTTTTTCACGTCTTTGCTGTGTGGCGATATTGTCCTTAATGTATCCGTTTTCTGTTTCATAAACAACATCACCCTCACGAATATCATCTGCAAGGCGGATTCTTTCAACATCAATCATTCCGGAATCTGTTTCAAGAACAGCAAAATCCCCTTCAAACCTGTCAACAATAATCATTAATATCCCCTCTTATTTTTCAGTTTTAAAACTGATATTCTTACCGTCTGATTCAGCAACAATGCTTCCATTCAAATCGGTGCGGAAAATATTTTCTTCCGGAACATACTTTTCAATTCTTTCAACAGCATCATCATTAGGGTGATTATATGAATTTCCCTCACCGCACATTATAACAGCATATTCAGGCTTTATGACATCAAGAAATTTTTCCGAAGATGAAGTTGAACTTCCATGATGACCTGCCTTATAAACATCAATATCTTTAAGCAGTGAACTTTCAACCATTTCTTCCTCAGCAAGCTTTTCGGCATCACCTGTGAATATAAAACTGTTTTCGCCATGAGTAAGTATTATTCCGATTGAATAGTTATTTGTGTTGCTGTATTCCTTACTGTTCGGAGCAACAACAAGAATATCCGCACTTCCAAGCTTTAGTTTATCGTTAACAGACGGATTTTTAATTTCAAGATTTTTGTTTTCAAGTGAAACAAGAAGTCTTTCAAAATATTTTGTAGTCGGAATGTCATCATCAGGGAGATAAGGCATATAGAAATCTGATATTTCAAAGTTATCAACAATTGCACTCATACCGCCCATATGGTCTGAATGAGGGTGAGTACCTATAACATAATCAAGTTTTGAAACATTATGATTCTGAAGATAAGAAATAACTTCATCTGATTCACTGCTTTCACCGCAGTCGATAAGCATATTCTGCCCGTCTGATTCTATAAAAATGCAATCTCCCTGTCCGACATCAATATAATGAACCTCAAGACTTCCGAGCGAAGTTTCAGAATTATCATTATTTTTAAATTCATCTGAGAATATACTGAATATAAGTATAATTATAACAGCCATTGCCGAATAGCATACTGTTTTCATTTTTGACGGTTTCTGTTTACTTTTTTCTTTGGCTTTTGGTTTTGTTTTCTTTGATTTTTCTGCCAATCTGAATCACCCTTTCTGACTGAATTTGTATCAGCAGGAATAAGCACACCTATAAGGTCACGTCTGCCTGCCTTTATAAGAGCTTTTCTTACAATCTCTCTGTTCTGCGGTCTGAAATACTGGAGCAAAGCTCTCTGCATAGCCTTTTCTTCCGCAGTTTTCGGAACATAAACTTTTTCCATAGTGTAAGGGTCAAGACCCGTATAAAACATACAGGTTGAAATAGTTCCGGGAGTAGGGTAAAAATCCTGAACCTGTTCGGGACGTATTTTATTGTCACGCAGGAAAAGTGCGAGGTCAACAGCCTCTCTCAATGTACTTCCGGGGTGAGATGACATAAGATAAGGAACAAGATACTGTTCTTTTCCGATACCTTTTGTAATTTCATAAAATCTTTTCTGAAAAGCCTTGTATGCTTCAATATGCGGTTTGCCCATTTTATCAAGAACAACGGCTGAACAGTGTTCAGGTGCAACTTTAAGCTGACCGCTGACATGATATTTTATAAGCTCACGGATAAATTCATCATTCTTATCTTCCATAAGATAGTCATAACGTATTCCCGAACGGATAAAAACTCTTTTTACTCCCTTTATTTTTCTGATTTTCCGGAGCATATCAAGATATTCGGAATGGTCAACTTTAAGAGCCTTACAGGGTGTCGGTGCAAGGCATTTTTTGCCTTTGCAGAGTCCTGATTTAAGCTGTTTTTCACATGAAGGATTTCTGAAATTTGCAGTAGGGCCTCCCACGTCATGAATATATCCCTTGAAATCGGGCATATGTGTAAGTTTTTCTGCTTCTTCAAGTACAGATTTTTCACTTCTGCATGTAATTCTTCTTCCCTGATGCAAGGCTATTGAACAGAAATTGCAGTATCCGAAACAGCCTCTGTTATGAGTAATTGAAAACTTTACTTCTTCAATCCCCGGAACTCCTCCGGACTTTTCATAAGAGGGGTGATAATTTCGTGTATAGGGCAGTGAATATATTTTATCAAGCTCCTCCTGAGTAAGACTGTATGCCGGAGGATTCTGGACAAGCATAAGTTTACCATGTCTTTGAATAACGATTTTTCCGTATATTTCGTCCTGATGGTCATACTGTATCTTTGTAGCCCTTGCATAAGCCTCCTTGTTCTGCGAAACCTGTTCAAAGCTCGGACATTCCGCACAGCCTATCGGAGTATTTACAGGTTCGGTTAGATAACATGTACCTCTTATATCGTGAATATTATGTATATTTTCACCGTTTGCAAGTCTTTCTGAAAGTTCGGTAATCTGATGTTCGCCCATACCGTACATAAGCAAATCCGCACCGCTTTCCAGAAGAACAGAAGGTCTGACTTTATCGTCCCAGTAATCATAATGGGCAAATCTTCTTAAAGATGCCTCAAGGCCTCCAATTGCAACTGCAACATCATTTCCATAAATTTCACGTATTTTGCGACAGTATACAATAACAGCCCTGTCGGGACGTTTTCCTGCAACACCTCCTGCCGTATAGGCATCATCTGAACGTTTTTTCTTTGCAGATGTATAATGTGCAACCATAGAATCTATATTTCCTGCCGTAACAAGAAAACATAACTTAGGTTTTCCGAATCTTTTGAAATCCTTATCGGATTTCCAGTCCGGCTGTGAAATTATTCCGACAGTAAATCCGAGTGATTCAAGAAGTCTTGAAACAATGGCAACACCAAAACTCGGGTGGTCAACATAAGCATCGCCCGTAATGTATATAAAATCGAACTGTGATATATTGCGTTCCCGCATTTCATCAGCGGTAACAGGCAAAAATTCATTCATAAATAAAAAATCTCCATAAAAAAGTTTTCGGTCAAGCCTTTTTCAAAAGGCTTGCAGAGGAGGTCTGGAGGGGACGGAGTTCCCTCCAGCAAACATCAGAGTTTCCTTGCACGTCTTTCATCGAACTGGAGCTTTGACATAAGAACCTTACGGGGTTTAGCACCTTCGCTTGCCCCTATAACTCCCATTTCTTCAAGCTCGTCCATAATTCTCGCAGCTCTTGCATATCCCAGTTTAAGTTTGCGTTGCAACATAGATGTTGAAAGCTGACCGTTTTCAACAGCAACAGCAATAGCCTGTTCAACAATGTCCTCATCAGTGGCATTTCCCTGCGAACTGTCAAAACTATCCTTTTCTTTTACGGCAGGAACAAATTCATCAACAGCCTGAATAATACTGTTGTCGTATTCCTCTGAAAGCTGTGATTTCACAAATTCAACAGTTTTTTCTATATCCTTTGATGATGCAAAACACCCCTGAACTCTCACCGGCTTTGATGCACCTATCGGATAATAAAGCATATCACCGTTTCCGAGAAGTTTATCAGCACCAGCCATATCAATAATTGTTCGTGAATCTATCTGCGATTTTACAGAAAGTGCAATACGGCTCGGAATGTTGGCTTTTATAAGACCGGTAATTACATCAGTAGTTGGTCTTTGGGTAGCTATAACAAGATGTATTCCCGATGCACGTCCCATTTGTGCAAGACGGCAGATATAATCTTCAACTTCCTTTCCGGCAACAAGCATAAGGTCAGCAAGTTCATCAATAAATATGACAATCTGCGGAATTGTATCAAGTCCCTCATCATTTTCTGCAATGCTGTTAAAGGATTTGAGGTCATTAGCACCGTTGTCCGCAAAAAGCTTGTATCGCCTAATCATCTCATTGACTGCCCAGTTCAAAGCACCTGCTGATTTTTTAGGGTCAGTAACAACAGGTATAAGCAATTGCGGAATACCTTCAAAAGCTTTAAATTCAACAATCTTAGGGTCAATAAGAATAATTCTTACTTCATCAGGAGTCGAATTATAAAGAATACTCATTATTATTGAACGTGTACATACTGATTTACCTGAACCGGTAGTTCCTGCAATAATTACATGAGGCATTTTTGCAATATCGCCGAGAATTATATTTCCTGCAATATCCTTTCCGACAGCAAAAGTAAGCTTGCTTTTTGAATTTTTAAATTCCTTTGAAGAAAGAATTTCCCTTATCGAAACAGTATCCTTTGTTGTGTTCGGAACTTCAATTCCGATACAGGCTTTACCCGGAACAGGAGCTTCAATTCTTACGCCCTGAGCAGCGAGATAAAGAGAAATATCATCTTCAAGGCTTTTTATCCGTGAAACTTTTATACCTGCACCGGGCTGAATTTCATATCTTGTTATCGAAGGGCCTCTGTATATATCGCTTATCTTTACAACAACTCCGAAACTTTCAAGAGTGTTTACAATAATTTCAGCCTTTTCATGCATTTCTGCCTCAGCAGATTCAGCATTTGCAGATGAATCAACAAAGGTAAGAAGTTCGAGAGGAGGGAGATTATATTTTTTTTCCTGATGTTCAGGAATTTCAATATTTTCCTCATCATTGAACAAATCAAGCTGAACGGGTTTCTGTTCAGCTGCACGGCTTATAAGCTCATCAAGAGAACTGCTGTCATTATTTTCAGTTTCTTCCTGAATATCATTATCATCAGTAACTTCAGAAATTTTCACATTTTCCTGTTCAGAATCAATAACATCAGGTTCAGGAATATTTTCTTCATTTTCTTCATCGAAATGTTTTTTTCTTCTGGCTCTTTTCGGTTTTTCTTCAATAAGCTGTGTTGCTTCATCTTCAATATTACCGCAGAACTGTTCTGCCTCACTGTCATCTGATTCATCATCAGATGAATAGAAATCATTTTCCCAGTTTCCTTTGAGCTTTGAACTAAGACTGACAAGAGCTTTAAAAGGTTTTGTAAGATATTCAAAAAGCTGATAAAGACTTATATCAGCAAGCATTACAGCAAAAACGCAGGCAATAAGCCCTGCAAGTATTCTTGCTCCCGTAACTCCGAAACATTTTAAAAGAAGTCCCGAAAAAACAATACTTGCAACTCCTCCGCCCCTTAATTTTTTTCCTCCGCTGTAAAGTGAATTTATTACTTCTGAAAAGCTGTTGCCTTTGAAATCGCCTATAAAGTAAAGCTGTATCAGTGAACTGAAAAGAATTATAAGACCAATTCCCCACATAACCTGCTTTGCAACCTGTTCTGAGCTTTTTTCATTTTTATCAATAACAAGAGCTATATATATGAAAAGAACCGGAACGGCTATGACAGAAACTCCGAATATACCGGTAAGAACATTGTGCATAGCTCTCCAGCCGGCAGTCCCCTCGACAAGAATGAGGAGAGCCGAAAGTATTCCCAAAGCGAAAAGAATAACGGAATTTAAATGATTTCCGCTGTTTCTTTCAGGAGATGACTTATTTTTTTCAGAATCCTGCGATTCCTTTTTTTTTCTTTCCGCCATTTTGAAACCCTCTCTATATGTAAATTAAAGTATTATGCAATTCTTTTAAAAACCTCATAGCCTATTATTCCAAGACCGAGGAGAAGTGTATATATTGAAAAGACAGTGAACTTATCGGATTTTACAATCCAGTTTACCATTTTAATGGCACATATTCCGACAATTGCAGAAACAACAAATCCGACAGCATAAACAGCAAAGTTTCCCATAGATTCAGATGCCTCAACAGCGTCCTTTACTTCAAGCAGACAGCCTGCAAGAATAGTAGGTATTCCGAGAATAAATGAATATCTTACAGCAAATTCCCTTGAAAATCCGCAGAAAAGACCGCTTGAAATTGTAGAGCCTGAACGTGATACACCGGGGAAAAGTGCAATAGCCTGAAAAAGTCCGACAGTAAGGGCATTTTTAGGAGTAATATCTGCCTCTGATTTTTTACCCTTTGTGCATCTGTCTGAAAGATAAAGTATAACAGAAGTATATAAAAACAGACAGCCGAGAACTATCATATACTTTTCTGATACCATTTCAATGGTACTTTTCAGCGGGACAAACGGCACAAGTACAAGACATGAGAGAATAAGCATAACAATCATACGTCTTTCAGGATTCATCTTTGTCTTAAAGAGTTTTCCTTTGAACAAATCGCCAATCATTGAGAAAAATTCCTTAATCAAAGCCCATATTTCTGTTCTGAATGCAAGGAATGTTGCGAGGAGAGTTCCGAGATGAAGAATAGCTGAGAAAAACAATCCGGAACTGTCCTCAGATTTTCCGAAATAGTGCTGATAGAGTGCAAGGTGACCGGAACTTGATACCGGCAGGAACTCTGTAAGTCCCTGAATAATACCCTGAATGACTGCATCTAAAAATTCCATAATAATCCTCCGTAAAAATAGATGATTAATCAGAATAACGCCTTTCAGAATTTTCAATCATTTCATAAAGACATTCAACAGCATCACTGAGTCCGCCGAGTCTGTCTATAAGACCGATTTCAACAGCCTCTTTTCCCTCAACAACACTTCCCACGTCCATAACAAGCTCACTTGTGTTCATAAGAAGTTTCCTGAAAGTTTCTTCAGAGATACTGCTGTTTGAAACGACAAAATTAACTATTCTGTCCTGCATTTTTTCAAAATAAGAGAGAGTCTGCGGAACTCCGAGAACAGTCCCGTTCATTCTTACGGGGTGAATGGTCATAGATGCTGACGGAACTATAAATGAACATTTCGCACTGACAGCAAGCGGAACTCCTATTGAATGACCTCCGCCCACAACAAGAGAAACGGTAGGAGTTTTCATACCGGCAATAAGTTCCGCAATAGCAAGACCTGCTTCAACATCACCGCCCACTGTATTCAGTATAATTATAAGTCCCTCAATACTTCTGTCCTGTTCTATTGCAATAAGTGCGGGAATAACATGTTCATATTTTGTTGTCTTGTTCTGTGAAGAAAGAATATAGTGACCTTCAACCTGACCTATTATGTTAAGGCAGTGTATAAGATGTTTTGAATTCTGGGAAACAACCTCTCCCATTTTTTCAATAAGCTCTGCCTCATCATTACGCTGTTCTGCACTGTTCTGTGAATCATCATTATTCTGATTTTCTTCAGGCATAGTAAAAAAATCCTGATTATCCTGATTTGTTTTCATATATATCTCCTTTTACCGATAAATATTTCTCACAGAATTCATTATGCGGAAAAACAGATAATATATACATTTTATTATAAACTTTTTTTGGATTAAAGTCAACAAAAATTATCGGTATTTTTTGTGGACAAAACAAATTTTACATGATATAATTAAAGTAATAAAATTCAGACTGAGGTGTATCTTTATGAAATTAAAAAAACTTATATATATAATACCGCTTATCGTTGCAACAGAAGCCGTTGTGTTCCCTGAACTGAATACACAAGCTTCCGGAAGTCCTGTTTTAAGACTAAGAGCAAACGGTCAGGAAAGATATAAAGCTGTCGCAGGTGAAACCGTCCGCATATCTTATGAAATATCAGGGAAAAGCGAATGGAGTACATTCGGAATACATTTCAATTATGATGCAAAGCTTATTCCTGACGGTGAAGATGACGGTTCTGTATATTATTCAAGCGGTGATGCTGTAAGTGATATAAATACATGCAGTGTATATTCAAGAACCGGTGAAGATATAAACAGCCATATTGTTAAAGATAATCCCCACGTTCCCGATATTTCACCGTATGTTTCACGACAGCAGAACTGTATATTTGTTGCTGCTTTTTCAGATAAAGATACCGGAAAGGACGGCACTGTCATTGAAATAAATATGACTGTTCCTGATGATGCACAGGCAGGCGACGAATATAAAATAAATTTCTGGTTTCTTGACACTGACCAGTTCACTGACTGTGAAAATAATTTATCAATGCAGGAACACGCTTTCAAAACATCTCAGGACTGCTCAATAGTTGTGGGACTTTCTCCTACACTTATGGGCGATGCAAACAATGATAATTCTGTTGATATTGCTGATGTTGTAGCAATAGCATCATATGTAAGCGACTCAAAAACAAATTCTCTTTCAGAACAGGGAATCGCAAATGCTGATGTTCATTCAAGAGGGGACGGCATAGACGCAAGCGATGCACTTGCTGTTCAGCAGTATATTGCAGGAACTATCACTGAATTTTAAATATTATTATAAGGAGAACAGAAAAAATGTCCGAACTAAAAGCAAGATTTCATCTGCCTGATTTCACACATCACGCAAAACTGAATCTTATTCTTCTGAGTATGATGAAAAACATGCCGGAATATTTTTATGACAATATCGAAATTGCCTCATTCTATGGAGTATTTCCGCCGTCACTCTGGAACGGCGGAAGAACAGTAGGCGGTGCAACCTGTGATGAAACATATGTAAAAAATATCCTTTCAGCCTTTAACAGCAAAGGTATTCCGTTAAGATTTACTTTCACAAATCCCGCACTGAAAAAAGAACATCTCAATGACAAATTCTGCAATATGGTAATGCGTCTTGCAGATAACGGTCTTAATGAGGTAATCGTATTTTCACCGCTTCTTGAAGAATATATCAGAAAAAACTATCCGAACTATAAAATAACAAGCTCAACCTGCAAGAGAATACTTGATATTCCTGAACTTGAAAACGAACTTAATAAGGATTACAGTGTTGTAGTTCTTGATTATGACCTGAACAACAAATTTGATATTCTTGAAAAACTTCCGCATAAGGAAAAATGTGAACTTCTTATAAATTCCTGCTGTGTTCCGAAATGTCCTTTCAGAAGCGAAGAATATTATCAGGTAGGACTCCAGCAGATTGCATACTGCAATCATCTTAAAAATCACCCGAATAAACCGTTCAATATGTCTGACTATTCGGATTTCACAGTAGTCAAAAATATCAAATGTCCGTCAGGAGGAAAAACAATCTTTGACAGCAAAAAGCTTTCACATCATATAAGCCCTGATTTAATATTCAATAAATATCTGCCTATGGGATTCAATCAGTTCAAAATCGAGGGCAGAACTGCAAGCAGAATGTATCTTATTGAATGTTATATGTACTATCTTGTAAAACCGGAATGCCGTGATGAGGCACGTTTTATGTTGCTTTATAATCTTGAAAGAAACGGAATTATAAAAATTGACGGCTGATTTTTTCCAGAGGAGGCGGAAAAATGAATCTTCTTCATCTTAAATATGCAGTGGAAATAGACCGTACAAAATCAATAAGCAGAGCTGCTGAAGTTCTCTATATGGGACAGCCTAATTTAAGCCGTGCCATAAAAGAACTTGAAGATAATCTGGGAATAAAAATATTCCGCCGTACTTCAAAGGGTATCATAACTACTACGGAAGGTGAGGAATTTCTTGAATATGCAAGAAAAATCACTTCTCAGGTTGACGAACTTGAAAATATCTACAAAAAGGGTAAAAAGGGCAGACAGAAATTATCTGTATGTGTTCCGAGAGCAAGCTATATTTCATATGCTCTTGCAGAATTTTCAAAAAAAATCAACCGTGACCTCCCTGCAACGATATTCTATAAGGAAACAAATTCAATGCAGACAATAAACAGCCTGATAACAAATGAATGCAATCTCGGAATTATACGCTTTCAGGCACTTTTTGATAAATACTTCAAGGCACTTTTCAACGAAAAAAAACTTGCACACGAAACTATAACGGAATTTAATTATGTCCTGATAACTTCAAAGGACAGCCCCCTCGCACAGATGAATGAAATAACATTTGAAAGCCTTTCGGATTATATAGAAATAACACATTCTGATTCATACGTTCCCTCACTCTCCCAGACAGATGTGCTGAAAGCGGAATTCTCTGAAACTGTTGACAAGAGAATTTTTCTTTTTGAACGTGCAAGCCAGTTTGTAGTTCTTGAAAATGACCCGAACACTTTTATGTGGGTATCTCCGATACCTCAGCCACTTCTTGACAAACATCATCTTGTACAGATTCAGTGCAAATCAAATTCAAGAATGTATAAAGATGTTCTCGTATACAGAAAAGGTCATAAGCTCACTAATCCTGAACGTGAATTTATGGAGCAGGTCTATAAGGCAAACAAAAAATATCAGGAAGATTAAAAAAACGGCAGTTCAGATTTTTTTCTGAACTGCCTTTGATTTTATTCGCTTTTTCCGCAGAATTCATATGCTTTAAGCATTATTGCACATTCAAGACGCTTTTTCTGAAGCTGACATGAAAGTTTGTGAGCTTTATGAATATCACCCATATACTGATAATTATTTGCATTGCAACCACCACTGCAATAGAATTTTGCCCAGCACTGTTTACATTCAGGCTTTGAATAAACATGACATGATGCAAATTCCTTCTTTATATCATAATTGAATGTATCATCATCAAGATTACCCATTTTATAATCTTCAATGCCGACAAACTGATGACATGGATATATATCGCCATCAGGATTTATTGCGACATATTCATTTCCTGCACCACAGCCTCTAAGACGCTTTATAGCACAAGGGCCTTGGTCAAGGTCAAGCATAAAATGGAAGAAATTGAACTTTTCACCATTTTTACGGCTTTCAAGTATTCTTTCAGCAAGTCTTTCGTATTCGCTGAAAATTTCAGGAATTTCCTTTTCAGTTATAGCATATTTTTCTTTTGAATCGCTTACAACAGGTTCAACGGAAATCTGGTCAAATCCCTGATGATAGAGGTCAAAAACATCTTCTGAAAAATCAAGGTTATATTTTGTGAAAGTACCTCTCACATAATATTCCTTATCTCCTCTTTTTTCAACAAGGTTGCGGAATTTAGGCATAATTCTGTCATAACAGCCTGTACCGTCAACACGTTTTCTCACTCTGTCGTTTACTTCTTTTCTGCCGTCAACAGAAAGAACAACGTTTGACATTTCCCTGTTTATGAAATCGATTTTATCATCATCAAGCAACATTCCGTTTGTAGTTATGGTAAATCTGAATTTCTTGTTATATTCCTTTTCTTTTGAGCGGGCATATTCAACAACCTGCTTTACGACACCGAAATTCATGAGAGGTTCTCCGCCGAAGAAATCGAGTTCAAGATTTTCACGGTTAGCAGACATTTTAAGAAGAAAATCAATAGCCTTTTTACCTGTTTCAAAGGTCATAAGCTTTCTGCCCATACCGAAATCACCTGTTTCAGCAAAGCAGTATTCACATCTTAAATTACAGTCCTGAGATATAAGCAGACACATAGCCTTTACAGGAGATATTACTGAATAATCTGCATACTTTTCATAATCGTCCTCTGAAAAAAGGATTTTATCATTATAAAGTTCAGTAACTTCAGTATAACAGGTTTTAATATCCTCAGGGGAATAAAATCTTGAAAGCTTTTTAACAACATCTTCAGGACATTCTTCACTGAACGGAGGTTCAATGTTATCAAGCATATCATAAGTTAAATCGTCAACAATGTGAACGCCTCCGCTGTTTACATCGAGAACTATATTAAATCCGCCAAGTTTATATTTGTGTATCATATCAAATCAGCCTTTCAGAAATATATAAATAAATGAAAATTGAGGCAACATTAAAAAATGTTGCCCCTGATGGACTTGAATCTTAAAGAAAATCAGAGCTTATCTTTCGCACTTCTGGTTAGCTACTGTGCATGATGTTTTGCATGCAGACTGACATGATGCCTGACACTTGCCACAGCCACCCTTAACTGCTGACTCCTTGAGATTAGCCTTGTTGATAGTCATAATATGCTTCATAAAAAAGTCACCTCCGAAGAACATTAATACAGAGAATCTGCTTAAAGGATATTATAACACATAATTATTATGATTTCAATAAAAACAGATAAAATAAAATCATAAAACTGTTAATTCAACCAATTTTACAAATAAAAACCGTGTTTTTTGTGCATATTCTATATATCAAGTTCAATAAGCATATCGAATTTTTCATCTATAAGGGTTTTAATCCTGTCTATTTCGGAACATTTCTGATTCATAGTTTCATAATCGGAAAAAATTTCAGGCTTTGTGATTTCCTCATTAAGCAAATCAAGCTGATTCTGGAGTGTATCGATTTCAGTTTCAAGGGATTTGATTTTTTTACGTCTTTCAGCCTCAGCACTTCTCTGCTGTTTGGATTTATATGCAACAGCAGATTTTTCACGCATAGCAGTCTGAGCCTTTTCAAGCTTTTCAGCATCAGTTCTGCGTTTTTCTTCTTCCTGACGCTGTTTAAGAATATCAAGATATTTTGCAAAGTTATTTTCATAAACTTCATATCCGTCTGCTTTAAGCTCAATAATGCGTGTGGCAATCTTGCTTAAAAGGTATCTGTCGTGTGATACAAAAATAATTGTTCCCGTATATTCTTCAAGAGCCTGTTCAATAGCGTCCTTTGACGACAAATCAAGGTGATTTGTAGGTTCATCAAGAATAAGAACGTTTCCGTGTTCAAGCATCATAATTGCAAAACAAAGCTTTGCACGTTCGCCACCGCTTATAACACCTGTTTCCTTGAAAACATTTTCACCGGTAAGGCGTACCTGTGCAAGAATATTTCTTATTTCCAGTTCAGTCATAGAGGGATAACGGTGATGAAGTTCCTCCATAACAGTCAGAACCTTGTTGAGATTAGTGCTTTCCTGTTCAAAATATGAAATTTTTATATTTGAGTTCCAGCGTACAAGTCCTTTGTGGCTGATTTTTTCCTGAATGATTTTAAGAAGTGTTGATTTTCCTATTCCGTTGTCACCGATAATTCCGACTTTGTCACCACGTCTTACACTGAAGGAAATTTCATCAAGGAGTGTTTTTCTCTTACTTCCCTCACCCACTGAAATATCAATATTCTTTACAGAAAGAACATCAACAGGCGGTTCAAAAGAATAAGTAAATCTTATTTTTGCGGATTTTGTATAAGTTACCGGTTTTTCAATACGTTCCATTTTATCGAGAGCTTTTATACGGCTTTTTGCACTTTTTGAAGTAGATGCCCTTACAAGATTTTTTGCAACATAATCTTCCATTTTTGCAATTTCTTTCTGCTGGAGTTCATATTCTTTTTCCTGACGTGCAACAGCTTCATCTTTAAGTTTCACGAAAGCTGAATAATTTCCCTTATAGCGTGTAAGGATTCCCCTGTCAATTTCACATATCGATGTACACACTCTGTCAAGGAAAAATCTGTCATGAGATACAACAAGTACAGCACCCTTATATGATTTCAGATAATCTTCAAGCCACATAATAGTTTTAAAATCAAGGTGATTGGTAGGTTCATCAAGAATAAGAATATTCGGTTCTTCAAGGAGAAGTTTTGCAATTGCAAGGCGTGTTTTTTCTCCTCCGCTGAATCCCGAAACAGTTCTTTCAAGTTCATTTTCAGTAAAACCCATACCGTTTAAAATCATCTTTATTTTAAAATCAGTATTATATCCGTCATTTGCTTCAACCCACGATGAAAGCCTGTGATATTCCTCATCATATGAATTATCGCCCTCTGACATTTTAACTTCAATTTCTCTCATTCTCCCGATTGCATCTGTTATATCTGAAAAAACTTTTTTCATTTCATCAATCACAGTGCTTTCGCTGTCAAGACCGCCCATCTGTTCAAGATAACCGATTGTAGTCTTAGATGCCGTTGAAACTATTCCGTCACGTTCAGTAAAACGGTCAGGTTCAGTTTTTCCGGTAATAATTTTTATAAGCGTTGACTTTCCACAGCCGTTGACACCTACAAGTCCTATTTTATCAGATTCATCAATAGTAAGATTTATATTTTTAAGCACCTGATTCCCGTTATAGAATTTATTTATATCCGTAAGATTTATAAGCATAGAAAATTCCTCAATTCAAAATTTTATTTTTATGATTATAACATATATTTTATAGTTTTTCAAGCAAAAAATTTCTGAAAACATATTGATTATTTCAGAGTATTATGATATGATATAATTATATTAATTTAATACGCTGAAAGGATTTTATTTGCTATGTCAAAGATTTCAAAAGATGATATTACAAGAGTCAAGGCTCTCGGATTTCTTCATGATAAAAACACAGAGGATATTTTCAACGCAAGAGTCATCACCAGAAACGGAAAAATTACTGCTGAAGAATGTCGGATAATTTCAGAAGCATCAGAAAAATTCGGCTCAGGAAAAATTTCTATGACCGTCAGAATGTCTATGGAAATTCAGGGAATACCTTATGAAAATATTGAACCTTTAAGAAATTTTCTTGCTGAATATGGTCTTGAAACAGGCGGTACAGGCAGAAAAGTAAGACCTGTTACTTCCTGTAAGGGTACAACCTGTCAGTACGGACTTATAGATACATACGGACTTTCAGAGGAAATCCACAAAGTATTCTATAAAGGCTATGAAAATGTATCACTCCCGCATAAATTCAAAATAGCAGTCGGAGGCTGTCCGAATAACTGCGTCAAGCCTGATTTGAATGATGTCGGAATTATCGGTCAGAGAGCACCTTCTGTTGATTTGTCAAAATGCCGTGGCTGTAAAGTCTGTCAGGTAGAAAAAGCCTGTCCCATAAAGGCATCAAGGAAACCTGACGGCGAAAAGGTTATCTATGATTCAGAAAAGTGCAATCATTGCGGAAGATGTATGAACAAATGCCCGTTCAAAGCATACGACAACTATAAAAACGGCTATGGTGTATATATAGGCGGACGCTGGGGAAAACAGGTTTCAAGGGCATATATGCTTTCAGGAATTATTACCGGACGTGAAGAAGTTATAAAAACTGTCGAAAAAGCCATACTCCTTTTCAGAGAACAGGGAATACTCGGTGAACGCTTTTCAGATACAATTTCAAGAATAGGATTTGAAAATGCAGAAAAAATTCTCCTCTCTGATGATATTCTGAACCGCAAGGAAGAAATTCTTGCAATGGAAATCAGAAAAAATTAATTTGGAAAAAACACAAAACCGGACAGAAATTTGTCCGGTTTTTTATATATTATACTATATTGAAAAAAATTCATATTTATGATATAATAATATTGATAATATTAAAGAGGAGGAATCCATATGAAAAAGAAAATCCGAATAAGAGTTCCCGAACTCGACCTTAAACCCATTAACTTCCTGTTTCTGACGCTTGCCGGAATAATAAATTCTTTCGGCATAACAGTATTCCTTTCGCCTGTAAATCTCTACGACAGCGGAATATCAGGAACTTCAATGCTTCTTGCACAGATTACAAATAATAAAGTATCCCTTTCACTTTTTCTTCTCATACTGAATATACCCCTTTTTCTGTATGGACTAAAAAAACAGGGAAAAGCTTTTACAGTGTATGCTATCTATTCAGTAGCAATATATTCTCTCGGAGCTTGGCTGATAACTGATGTATTGCCGTTAGATGTTGCAAATTCATCGCCTTTTGCTGAACACGACCTTTTACTCTGTTCAATATTCGGAGGAGTAATTTCAGGTATAGGAAGCGGACTTGCAATAAAATTCGGCGGAGCTATGGACGGAATAGAAGTAATGGCAGTAATCTTTTCAAAGCGTATCGGAATATCTGTCGGAACTTTCGTAATGGGATACAATATAATCCTCTACATAATATGCGGAATAATAACATCAAGCTGGATTCTTCCGCTTTACTCAATAATAACATATTTTATGGCACTCAAAACACTTGACTATATAGTTGAAGGTCTTGAACGTTCAAAATCGGCAATCATAATCACAACAGAACCTAAAAAAATATCAAAGGCACTTTCAGAAACTTTTGAATGTGGCGTTACAAGCATAGAGGCTAAAGGCTGTTTTTCAGACCAGCCTAAAACTATGATATATTTTATAGTAAACCGTTTTCAGATTGGAAAAATGAAAAATATTATCCACGATATTGACCCCTGTGCATATATAACAATTTCAGAAGTTGCTGACGTTTTCAGTCTGAATAATCAGAAATAGCCTTATTGAGCAGAAATGATGATATATTGTTATTTTTTCTGTATTTGAAATTTTTATCGTCATATGAATCCGGACAGCTTTTAACATATTCAAGAACAGCATCATCTGACATTTCAGTTATTGAATTATAATCAGGATTTTCAAGTTTTCCGGAATTGTACATCTCAATGTTATATTTTGCAATAAGTGCATCAGGACGTGAAAAACAGAGTATTGCAAACATAACAGTAAAAAATACAGTTACCCACTTTTCAATGCGGAAATCAAAATTAATCTCTTTTATGATAATAAGTACAAATATAATTGCACATAAAATCATAAACCAAGTTGTGTATACTCTTAACTGAGTCAAGCCGTATTCATCTATATACATAACCATTTTGCTTAAAGCTGTTGCAATAAGGAAAAGTGTGAAGATACAGAGCATTATGCTGTATATTTTAAGCGTTACAGGCTTGCTTTTACCGCCGTTCTTTGCAATTATTCCCGTAACAGAAATAACTCCGAGATTTATAAGCGATACGGCACAGAGTTCAAAAAATCCTTTTCTTGCATAAACTGCATAGCTGTATCCTTCAGGGAGATTTCCGCTGAATCCTGAAAGAAAATACCCTGCCTGAGATATAAAGAACAAAATATATAAAATACATAAAGGTGTAAGAGCCGTATATATTATAAGATTGTTCATAAAACGCATATCTGATATTCGTGTTTTACAGTATTCATCATCAAGAACATTGAGATTTTCTCTGTTGGCATTTGAATAAATCATTCCGAAAAGATAATGCGAACAGGGTATTGCAATAAAAATCTGTGCAATAAGAAGTCCCATATTTCCGTATGCAAATTTATCAGCAAACCCTGTAAGCATATCTGAAAATCTGCTGTCAGCCGACATAAGCAGAGTTGCAACAATTGCTGTAACAGGAACAGTTATAAGAAGTCCTGCAAATACAAGAGCAAGATTTTTACCGAATCCCGAACTTTTTATTGCGGATTTCAGAACTTTTGACTGTTCACCGAATTTTGAAAACGGATATTCAAAAAGTGATTTGCTTACTGCAAACGGCAGAAAACGTTCAATTCTGTTTTTCTCTGCTGTAACAGAATATATAAAATATGCTCCTGCTATAAAAAGAAATATAACATCAAGAATTTTTATAAAATTATTATCAGTAATCGAAAAAACAATGCTGAAAATATAAAGAATAACTGCCATAATTCTGTTAAAGCCTGATATTCTGAATTTCTTGCTTTTAAGAAAAATTATAACTGATGTAATTATCGCAGTATAAAGTCCTGTTGTTATAAAACCTGTTTCATTGAACATCACAAATCTTACAAATCCGAACGAAAGCAAAGCAACTATAACTGATAATACATATTCCGAACGGCTGAAAGTTTTTGTTTCAGGTTCAGTTGTTTCTTTCATTACTTCCGGAAATTCTTCCATAATAAACACTCCTTTTCAAAATCATCATAATATAAATCAAAAGCATTCCTGCCAGATAACAGGGAATATCATTCCAAGTTCCGTTTGTTCCTATTATTACGGCAAGGAGGCTTTTTTTATTTATCCCAAGAATACCGCATATATCAAGATATTGCAGAAATTCCACAAAACAGGCAAATATAAAAAGTATCAGGGGCAGTGTTCTGTATAATTTTTTCGTAAAAGTCCTTACAAGAAAATACATCGCAGGCATAACGAGAATATCTCCTCCATAGTATCTGACCCACCCTTTTGCATACATTCCTATAAGTATTTCAATAAAAAGAAAAATCATAAAAAACAGAAAATATTTTTTCTTACTCATCATTATCATTTCTCCATTCAAGAATATCCCCCGGCTGACATTGAAGTACTTCACATATCTTATCAAGCGTTGAAAATCTTATTGCTTTGGCTTTTCCCGTTTTAAGTATAGAGAGATTTGCAGGAGTAATGCCGATTTTTTCAGCAAGTTCATTTGAAGATATTTTCCGTTTAGCCATAATGACATCAAGATTTATAATAACAGGCACTTTTTAAACCTCCAGTCAGATTGTAAAATCGTTTTCGGATTTTATATCAACAGCTTTTTCAAATACGTTTTTAAGCACACGCATTATCAATCCGAACATAACAGCAACAAATCCTGCAAGCATAAAAACAAATCTCCATAGTCCGAGAACAAAAAATGCAACTCCCGCAAGCATACATACCCACGAAATTCTCCTCAGACATAGTGTATTCTGTTCAGTAAAAACAGAATTCCTGCTTATATTTGAAAGCAAAGTATTAAGCGAACACAAGGCAATAAATGCAAATATCTCACAGATATAAAGAATCACACACATAGGAATTTTTACTGAAAAATCCGAAAAAAATCCATAATCATAAATAAACGATTTATCATACCATTCTGAAAAATCCGGTACAAAAAAAGTAAGAACAGCAACTATAACAAATGTAATCCAAGTAAGTATTCTTGAAAGCAAAAGCGATTTTGTTTTATTCCACATAACAGCACTCCCTAATTGATGTTAAAAGCATTATATCATATAATTTATTCTTTGTCAATACCTTTTTATCGTTTTGCGATAATTTTTTTCTGTTTCACAAAAAAGCTCCCGCATTTAGCGGGAGCATAGGCTATCTTCTTTTTCCGCAGTTTTTATCAAATGAAGGATTGCAGGCATAGAAATTTCTTGAATTAAGACTGTCCTGTATTATACGCAGTCCCTCACCAAATCTCTGAAAATGAACTATTTCACGTTCACGCAGAAATTTTATAGGATCTCTTACATCAGGGTCATCAGCAAGACGCAAAATATTATCATAAGTGGTACGTGCTTTTTGTTCTGCTGCCATATCTTCTGTCAAATCCGTTATTGCATCTCCCTTTACTTCGAAATATGATGCTGTAAAAGGAACTCCTGATGCCGATACAGGATATATTCCGGCTGTATGGTCAACAAAATATGTGTCAAATCCGCTTTCCTTAATCTGTTCGGGAGTAAGATTTTTTGTAAGCTGATATAAAATTGCTGAAATCATTTCTACGTGAGCAAGTTCCTCTGTCCCAATATCAGTCAGAAGTCCCTTAACCTTATCAGACGGCATCGTATATCTCTGATTAAGATATCTCAGAGAGGCTGCAAGTTCTCCGTCAGGTCCTCCGAGCTGTGAAATAATTATCTTTGCAAGCTTCGGATTTGAATTTTTTATATTCACTGGATATTGCAGTTTTTTGTCATAAATCCACAAAGAAAATCAGCTCCTTTCCCAAGGCCAGGGGTCACTGACCCAATGCCACTGATTAGTACTGTTATTCTGAATAGGAGTAAGAGGGCCGTATAAATCATTAAATTCTCTTTCAGCATCAGTTTTAAGCTTTTTATACTTGTTGAAAAGAGCCAAAGCTCTCCGGCAGTTAGGGTGCGTATCAAGATAAAGATTAAGTTCTTTAAGAGCAAAATCATAATGCTGAATTTTCATCAGAAGTTCATCACGTTCATTCACTCTTTTCCCCTCCCCTCATAAAAGGCAAATCCAAATCGGGAAAAAGAGTACCCCTATGAAATCCTTCGTGGGATTCATATGTCCTCCCCCACTGCTGAAATGGTACATAAGCCATAGCAAGAGGAGTTTTTTCAGGGAAAGCCGTCATCATATTATTTTCGGGAATATTTATATTTTCAGAAACGATATCCTGATTCATACGCATATTTTCAGGTATATCAGAACGAACATTTCTGTTATATACAACCCTGTCATCAAGGTCATCAAACAGGTTGAAATTCATAATAAAAGCTCCTTTCTGTACAGCAATAAAATCTGTACACTTTTATTATATTCCAAATTATGATAAACTGTTACGAAAAAAGGCGGATACAAAATGTATCCGCCGAAATCGTTTCTGATTTATTAAAGTTCAACATTTCCTGCAAGGTACTGCTGAATCATAAGAACATCATTAGCTGTAAGTCCGTCACCTATATTGTGAACATCAGCATTTTTTACAAGCTGTTCATCATCAATAGGATTTTTTTCAGAATCCCCTACAAATGAAGAAATAGCAACAACGTCAGCAATTGTAACTATTGTATCACCGTTTGCATCGCCTGCTATATGAGCAAATCCCAGACTTTCAAAAGCTCTTTCATTTTCAATGCACAATTCTTCAGAAAGTGAATTTTTATAGCAGTAAATAGTCGTAGCTGACGGAAAAGATAATGCTCTCGCTCCTAAATTTGTTGCAGAAAAATCACAGTTAATACCTGAAATGGTAGCCTTTTCAAGTTTTGAACAGTTACTAAAAGCATAGTTTCCGATACTTTCAACTTTTGCAGGAATTGTAACTTCCATTAAACCGGTGTCAGAAAAAGAATAATATCCGATACTTGTAAGAGTTTCAGGAAATGTAACGGATTTCAAATTTGAACAATTAGAAAAAGTACCGCTGTTTATAACTGTAATGCTTTCAGGAATAACCACTTCTGTCAGACCTGAAAGACTGAAAGCATTACTTCCGATATCTGTAACACTTTCTGGAATTTCAACAGATGTTAATTTTGAACAATAATTAAAAGCGTCTTTACCAATAGTCACAAGGCTTTCAGGAAGTGTAACAGACTGTAAATATGAGCAATTCTGAAAAGCCTCATCTTTAATATCTGTTATTCCTTCAGGAAGAACTACCGATTTTAATTTCTGGTTGTTATAAAAAGCAGATTCTCCGATAGTTGTAACAGGAAGACCGTCAATTTCCTTAGGTACTATAACAGATGATGTAGCATCTGTTTTGGTGTACTTTGAGATTTCAACATAATCTGTATGTGCAATATATTTAAAATCTTCGAAAGTTTCCTCTGTATAATCAGAAGCATTTGCAGTTAAAACTGCATAGTTTGAAAGAGTCATTGCACAAGCCAGAATACCTATAACGAGTTTTTTCATATAAATAAACCTCCAATAATATTTACTTCAATATTTATCATAACAAAAAAAAAAAAAAAAAAGCAATACCTTTACAAGATTTAAATAAAAATTCTCTTTATTAAATATAAAAAGCATAAAATATGATATTATATTTTTTCAGAAATTACAAAAAGTCCCATAAAAATATATTATTTTATATAATTTTTTAATATTTACTTCAAAAAAAATAAGGCGGATACAAAATGTATCCGCCATTAAAATCAGATTCGTTTTAATCAGCCTACGGGGAGTTCTTTAACAATATTAGCAAGGTACTGCTGGATAGCAAGTGCATCATTAGCAGTTATACCATCACCGTTTGCCTGAACGTCAGCATTAAGAATACCCTGTTCAGAAAGAGGATTCTTTTCTTTATCGCCAACATATGAAGCTACTGCAACAACGTCTGCAATATCAACGCTTCCGTCTTCATTTGCATCGCCCCAGAGAATAGCTACAGGAGGAGCAGTTGTAGTAGTTGTTGTAGCAGAAGTAGTAGTAGTTGTAGTTGTAGTAGTAGTTGTTGTTGTTGTTGTGGTGGTGGTAGTCGTTGTAGTAGTTGTAGTTGTTGCCGGAACTTCTGCATAGTAAACTTCAATATCATCAACTGTTATTGAATCAGCCTCACCATACCAGTAACCGAAGAAAAGTTTTCCTGTTGGGTCTATATAGTTTTTAAGAATGTCAGTTCCGTCAGCGATTGATGAAGGAGCTATCCACATAATTTCTGTTTTATCTCCGGCATTAAGAACAACATAATCAGTTTCGTCCTGATACCAATATTTCTGTGTTGTAGGAGCATCAGCAGTTACAGAAGTTGCAGGGCAGTAAACAAGCTTTTTAATATCCTTATCAGCAGATATATCAAATCTTATTGCATAAACAGCCTTGTCCTCATCAATACCCAAATCCTCATAAGGAATTTCGAGCTTGTTTGTTTCATCACTTCCGAGAGTGATAACCTTATCAACAGCAGTCTTGATAGAATTTGTATAAGGAACAGTAACAGTCTTTGTATATGTAAGAGCTGCACCTGTAAGCTTTACACTTTCAAGTTCTGTATATTCATCAGCTTCTTCTTCACCATACCAATACTGGAATGAGATTGAATCTGAAGCCTTGTTTGTAACATAAGGCTGAACTTCCTGAGGAACTTCCCAGTAAGCTTCATAATACTTTCCGGCATTGCTTACTGTTACGCCTGTTGCAGGAGTTACTTCAAACTTAACGCCTGCGTCCTCAAATTTCTTGATTTCATCAGGGCCCATATCATTATACCAGTATCCGGCAGTTTCCTTACCTTCGATTCCGGCAATCTGTTTAGCATATTCAGTATCAGCAGGAGAACCGTGTTCAACGTTAAGACCTCCGCCGTACATAAGAGTTTTCATTTCCTTGTCGGATTCAATTGTAGCAGTAAATGATTCAATTGTTATACCGTCCAAATCAGTTATGCCGAAATCCTTATATGAGAACTTGTGGCTGTTTATAAGGGAATCCTCTGTAATTTCTTCACCCTTTTCAGCATAATAATCTTCATCATAACCCTTTGTAAGAGTGTAATCAAGGTTATCAAGCTGTTTTGTAACAGTTGTAGAAATTGTAGCAGTACCGTCACCGTTATCCTTGAAAGACCAAGCACCGCTCTTGAGGTTGTTTTCAGGAATTACATCAGGTTTTGACGGGTCAGGCTTTGTGGGGTCAGTAGGGTCAGTAGGGTCAGTTGGATTTGTAGGCTTTGTGGGGTCAGTAGGTTTTGTACTTGCATTTGATTCAGCAGATACAATTTTAACTGAACCGCCTTTTCCGCTGTAATAGTTTCTGAATTCATATTTACCGGGATATTTATCTGACTTCGGGTTATAGCTGAGTTCAAGAGAAGAAACATCAATTGTGATAGTAAATTCTTCTCCTTCCTTTACCTGAAGTTCGATACCCTGACCTTCTTCAGCCCACTTTGTTCCGTCATATTCAACCCAGTAAGGTGATTCAGCAGTACCTATACCGAAACCGTAAGTAAATCCGCCTGTATAGTCAGCAACGCAGGTAAATGTGATTGTCTTTACACCGGAAGAACCGAGTTCAGCAGTATAACCTGTGTAAACATCTTTCAAAGCGAGTGAAGTGTTTACGCTTACAGAATCAGCGATAGCAGTGAATGAAGGAACAACTGCGGGAGCAGTCATTGAAGCAGCCATAACAAAGCTGAGGGCAGCTGCTTTAACTCTTCTTTCAAAATATGAATTTCTCATTTCTCAATCAATCCTTTCTTAAAAAAAACAAAACACGCAATCTAACACATATATAAATATATGTTAAATCTGAACAATTTTATACTCCATGAATAATTATATCACGCTTTTTTTCAGAAGTTGTTAACATTTTATGAACAACAAAAAATTTTACTGTTTTCAACACAAATGTGATATTATTTTGTCTATAATTACAAAAAATGTTCAAAAAGAGGGCGAAATAAAATTAACATTTCATTAAAATGTAAAATATTAATTATAATTAAATCACTGTCATTCTTTCAATGTTTTACATATATTATAATATATTGCGGAAAATAATATATAATACTGCAATACGAGGGGTGATTTTATGATGCGTTGTTTTGCTGATATGCCCTCATATACCTTCGCTATGAAAGCTCAGAAAATTCTGAAGGCAAGAGGGTATGTATGTGAAATAAAAAGAAATACGAGCAGTGCTGAATCGGGCTGTGGATATTATATAAGTGTTTCAGCAGATTGTTCTGAAATAAAAGATATACTTGAAAGCTATTCAATTCCTTTTGAAAAAATGCGAAAGGAGTCTGAAGATGAACAGAAATATTATTAACTTTGACAACTCTGCCACAACGTTTCCGAAACCTCTTGAAGTACGTCATGCAGTAAGTTATGCAATAAGGGAATACGGCGGAAATGCCGGCAGAGGCGGTCATAAGCTCTCACAGAAAACTTCATCGGCAGTATTCGGTGCAAGGGAAAATATTGCTGATTTCTTCGGAGCAGAACCGGAAAACGTTGTTTTTACTCTCAACTGCACACATGCTCTCAATCTTGCAATACAGGGCATTATGTCGCAGGGCGGTCATATGATTATAAGTGAACTTGAACACAATTCATCTGCACGTCCTGCTTTTGAACTTCTGAAAAAAAATAAAATAAAACTGTCTGTTGCAAGAGTATTTCCTGATGACGAAAGAACTGTAAAAAGTTTCAGCGAACTTATTCTGCCCGATACAAAAGCAATAGTCTGCACAGGTGCAAGCAATGTTACAGGTCAGATTCTTCCGTTCAGAGAGCTTGCAAAGCTCTGCAATGAAAAAAATATATGCCTTATAGTCGATTCCGCACAGACCTCCGGAATTATTGATATAAAAATGTCAGACGGTATAAATATTCTATGCACAGCAGGTCATAAGGGACTTTATGGAATAGCAGGAACAGGTCTTTTGATTTCAGACGGAAAATTTCCGATATATCCTATTATTCAGGGCGGAACAGGCAGTGCTTCATCAAGTTTAAGTCAGCCGATGTTTCTTCCCGATTCGCTCGAAAGCGGTACTCTTAACGTTGCCGGAATAATGTCAGTTTCAGCAGGTATTGACTTCATCAAAAAAACAGGCAGACAGAAAATTTTCAACCACGAATCCCACCTCTGCGATATACTGATTGATTCACTTGAAAATATTCCTCAAATTATAATCTATCGTTCACCTGATGCACACTATGTTCCTATAATATCATTTAATGTGAAAGATGTGAACTCTGAAGAAGTCGCACGCATACTCTCTGAAAACGGTTTCTGTCTGCGTGCCGGTTTCCACTGTTCCGCACTTGCTCACAATGCCCTCGGAACTGATACAGGAACTGTAAGATTTTCACCGTCTGTCTTTAATTCCGAAAGAGAAGTTATCGCTATGGCTAATTTAATTAAAAATCTGGAAATTTACAAAAAATAATCTGAAAACTATTGAAATTATTTTCATTTATGATAAAATAAATATGGGGGCATCTTCTGCCCTCATACATACAATAAAAATAAGAAAGGAAGTGTTTCTGTGTCATTGCTTATGGATATAATTGATTCAATCCTTAACGTTCTGAATACCGTTACAATTGTCGATTTCGTTGATATAGCTATACTCTCATATCTTATCTACCTGCTTATAAAACTTGTGCGTGAAACCCGTGCAGGACAGCTTGTAAAAGGTATTGTTCTGCTTGCTCTGGGTTATCTGATAAGCAGTATTGTCGGTCTGAAATCCATAAAATACATAATTTCAACCATACTCAATATCGGTCTTATAGCTATAATTATTCTCTTTCAGCCTGAACTCCGGCGTGCTCTGGAAAAGGTCGGAAGAACCAGACTTGGATTCAATCTTTTCGGATTCGGGGAATCTCAGGACGAATTAACCGAAAAATGGAGCGATGCAATTCAGAGCATATGTGATTCCTGCGTTGAGCTTTCTGCAACCTGTACCGGTGCTTTAATCGTCATAGAACGTCAGACAAAACTCGGTGAACAGATTGAAACAGGAACTATTCTCAATGCACTGCCAAGCAAGGAAATTTTCGGAAACATTTTCTATCCGAAAACACCGCTTCACGACGGTGCTGTAATTATGCGTGACGGAATTATTCTTGCCGCAGCCTGCTTTCTTCCAAAACCCCAGAAAGAAGAACTTGTCAATAAAAAACTCGGTTCACGTCACAGAGCTGCAATTGGTATGAGTGAAAACTCTGATTCCGTTGTAATTGTTGTTTCTGAAGAAACAGGACAGATTTCTGTTGCTATGGACGGTGTTCTCACAAGAGATTATACACACGAAAAACTTAAAAATCTTCTTATTCAGGAACTAATTTCAAAAAATCAGGATTCTATTATTTTAAACACCAAAAAAACAGCTTCTGTTGACCGTATCCTCAAAAGGAGAAAAAAATAAATGAACCTTACAAAAATAAAAAAGAAATTTTCAAACTCTCTCAGCAATCAGCTTTCAACAGTAATATCATCAATACTTATTGCCATAGTTCTGTGGTTTATAATATCAATAACACAATATGAAATTATGACAAAAAATATTGATAATATTCCTGTTTCACTGGAGCTGAATGAAGATTTCAAGGATTCAAGCGGTCTTTCGCTCATATCCTGCGACACCCAGAAAGTAAATGTCAAAATAGAGGGAAACCGTACCGAAATAGGCGGTCTGAAAGGTGATGACCTTATTGCTGAACTTGTTACGGATAATATTTCTTCATCAGGAACAAAAACCGTTTCAATCAAAATTGAAAGTAAAAAAGGCAGAGAATTTGAAGTAAAATCAATTTCACCTTCAACCGCAACAATAGTTCTCGATAAAATTGAAACCCGTGAATTTCCGATTTCTCCCGAAATTCCGAATATCTCTTTTGCAGACGGAAAAACTTTCAATCTCGATGACCTTTCCTGCGACCCTGCTGTAATAAATATAACAGGGCCTTCAGAACAGCTCAATAAAATTGCAAAATGTACAGCCGTTTCAAATAAAACAGCTACTCTTGATACATCATACAACCTCCAGAGCGATGAGATAAGGCTCTATGATGAAAACAATTCAATCATAGAAAACAGCGGTCTTAACATAGAAAAAAACAGTGTTATGATTAATATACCTGTTCTCACACAGAAGAAAGTCGGACTTTCTGTTTCAATTCTCAATGCTCCTTCAGACTTCGACAAAAATTTCCTTGATTTTTCAATCTCTGCCGATGATATTGTTCTGGCTTCTGAAAACAGTTCAGCGGAATTTCCTGAAACATTTGAAGTTGCAAAAATTCCTTTGAGTGATATTGACATAGATTATTCAAATACTTTCACAATCGATACAAAGAACTACATAAATCAGTCAAATCTTGAAACTGTCACAGTTAAGCTAAACAACGAAAATCTCGATAAAAAACAGCTTGTTCTGACTGATATATCAATCAGCAATGCCCAGCCCAATTATGATTATGAGATTATCGCAAAAAGCATAAATGTAACGGTAATAGGCCCTGCCGATATTATAAACGATATTACAGCAAGTGACCTTGTGGCAAATGTAAATCTTCTCAATGAATCCTCAAACAGCGATTCCTTTGTACACGATGTATCAATATCATGTCCGCAGTATAACAATGTATGGGTATACGGAACTTCAAAGGTAACTGTAAACAAAACAGAAAAAGCTGTCACATCAGCAAAATCCATATCATCAGCACAGACTTCAACAACTACCTCTGATATTTCAGAATAAAAAACAAAGGGTGACTTCAAAAGAGTCACCCTTATTTTCTTCAGTCTGTCTGATTAAGCTTTACTATTTCCATTGAAAGTATGGCATAATCATCACCTGTTGGTTTCAATCTGAATTTTACTATCTTCGATACTTCAGAATCATACTTGCTGTTTTCTTCCATAAAGTAAGGTTTTTCCTGAATATATTCAACTTCTGCTGTATATATATCGCCATCTCTCGAAAGTGCTGTTACTTTCGGTTTATATGAGAAAAGCAATGGTTTTGAAGGAATATTATAAGTTTGTGTATCTTCGTTATAATAAAATTTAATCTCGCCTGAGCCTACTGTCTGATGTTCAAGTTCAGGGAATTCCGTATCAAAAAGCTTTACTGCCTCTGCTTCAATATCAACTGCGGGAACTGATATTATATCAAAGGTCTGTTCATATTTATCAATTTCGCCTGACATTATAAGTTTCCATACTGATGCAGTTATAACCTGCTGTGATGAAAGCTCACTGCCGTTCTGAAAAGCCTCTATATCCATTATTACGGCGGGATATACAGCATCTGCGAACTCTGACTGCTTGCTTTCGCCCTCCGTAAAAGACCTTATATGTTTTATTGCATATCCTAAAACAGATATTATTCCGATTACTGCAAACACAAGGAGAACTGCACCGACAACCGTATTTATTGTTTTATGAGGATTTTTCGGAGCAGTTTCCTCTGAAGAATCCTCATATTCATCAGGTTCAGGAGTTTCCTTTTTTTCATCTGCAATCTCATCTGATGACTCATCAAATATTCTGCGGAACGGAATTTCTTCCGGTTCATATTTTATAACCGGTTCATTTTCTTTCTCAGCAGTTTCAGGTTCGGGTTCAGAAACAATTTCAGGTTTTTCATTATCAGGTTCAGAAACGGTTTCAGGTTTTTCATTATCAGGTTCAGAAACGGTTTCAGGTTTTTCATTATCAGGTTCAGAAACAATCTCATTTTCTTCTGTATCAGGTTCAGAAACGGGTTCAAGTTCGGGAACTGATTCAGGAATATTTTCCGGTTCTTTTTTTATATTCTCAGAAACTGAATTTACTTCCGTCTTTTTACTTTTCGGTGATGATATTGTATTCAGCAAATCATCAAGTGACATATCATTATATTTTTTTCCGGACTTGTATTCTTTATTTGAAGAAGGCTTTGATTTCTGAATTTCATCAAGCATTTTTTCGATTTCATCTTTTGTACTCAGCAACTTTTCAGACCTCCTATTCTCTTATCTGACCGTTGCCGTTTACAAGATATTTAACCGTTGTAAGCTCAGAAAGTCCCATAGGGCCTCTTGTATGGAGTTTCTGTGTTGATATTCCTATTTCCGCACCGAGTCCGAACTCTCCGCCGTCCGTAAATCTTGTTGATGCATTTACATATACAGCAGCCGCATCAACCTGTGTCTGAAACTTTCTTGCATTTTCAAGTGATTCCGTAACAATACATTCAGAATGTCCCGTACCGTATTTTCTTATATGAGCTATTGCCTCATCAATATTTTCAACAACCTTTACAGCAATCTTATAGTCGCTGAATTCCTTTGCATATTCTGTTTCAGTTGCATCGGAAATATCATTTCCGAGTATGGATTTTGTTGCAGTATCGCCGTATATTTCAACAGAATGTTTTTTATATCTTTCAGCGATTTTTTTCAGAAATTCATCGGCAATATTCTTATGAACAAGAAGGCTTTCTATTGCATTGCAGACAGAAGGTCTTTGGGTTTTTGCATTGTCGGCAATATTTACAGCCATTTCAATATCTGCTGATTCATCAACATATACATGGCAGTTTCCGACACCTGTCTGAATTACCGGAACAGTTGCCTGATTCATTACAGCATTGATAAGACCTGCTCCGCCTCTTGGAATAAGAACATCAATATATCCGTTAAGTTTCATCATATCGGAGGCAGTTTCTCTTGAAGTATCTTCAACAAGCTGTATTATATCAGCAGGAAGTCCTGATTTTTCAACAGCCTCACGCATTATTCCGCAAAGGCATTTATTTGAGTTTATCGCTTCCTTTCCTCCTCTTAAAATAACGGCATTTCCTGATTTAAGACAGAGTGCTGATGCATCAACAGTTACATTCGGACGTGATTCAAAAATAATTCCGATTACTCCGAGCGGAACTTTTGTTTTAATAATCTGCAAGCCGTTCGGACGTGTATAACCTTCCGTAATCTGTCCGACAGGGTCAGTAAGCTCAACTATCTTGAGAACTCCGTCTGCCATACCTTTTATTCTTTCAGGAGTAAGCTTTAATCTGTCCTGCATTGAAACAGACATACCGTTTGCCTTTGCATTTTCAAGGTCTGTCACATTCTGCTGAATTATATAATCAGTTTTATCAATAAGATTTTCTGCAACAGCTTTAAGAGCCTTGTTTTTAAGAGCAGTATCTGCGGAATTTATGGCTGTTTGTGCATTTCTGGCATTAACTCCGAGTTTTTCGGCATAATTCATTATAATTCCCTCCGTTATTCTGATTTGAAAATCGTACCGATTTCCTTATTTTCAAATAAATCGTACAAATCATCAGGATTTTTTCCGTTCATAATTATCATATCAATACCGGCTTCAACAGCAATTTTAGCTGCATTAATCTTAGTTGACATTCCGCCCGTACCGAGTGAAGAACCTGCACCGCCTGCAATTTTTTCTATATAGTCAGTTATCTTGTCAACAGTATGAATTGCCTCTGCATCAGGATTTATATGCGGGTCAGATGTATAAAGACCGTCTATATCAGACAATATCAGAAGGAGGTCTGCATTTGATATATTTGCAACCATTGCAGCAAGAGAATCATTTTCGCCTATTTCAAGCTCAAGTTCATCTATTGATACAGTATCATTCTCATTTACAATAGGAATAACTCCCAATGATATAAGCCTTTCGATAGTATTTTCAACATTTTTCTTTCTGTCGGCTTTTTCTATTATGGTTTTTGTAAGGAGAATCTGTGCAATTGTAATGCTGTATTTTTCAAACATATTATCATACATATGCATAAGCTCACACTGTCCTATTGCTGCGACAGCCTGACGTGTGGGAGTATCCTTTGGTCTTTCACGCAGTCCGAGCTTACCTGTTCCGAGTGCAACCGAACCTGATGAAACAATTATTATTTCCTTTCCGGAGTTCTGCAAATCTGCAATAACTCTTACAAGGTTCTGCATTCTTCTGATATTAAGCTTGCCTGTTTTATGTGCAAGTGTTGAACTGCCAAGCTTTATTACTATTCTTTTCTTTTCGGAAATATTTCTCATTTCATTAAAAACCTCAGTTTATTTTGTTCGATGGATTTCCTTTGATATAATTTTCAAGATTTTCGGTGACTATATCAAGAAGTCTTTGTCTTGTTTCAAGAGCAGACCAGGCAGAATGCGGAGTTATTATGCAGTTCTGAATATTTTTCAGAGGGCATTCCGCATTCATAGGCTCTTTTTCAAGAACATCAAGACAAGCACCTGCAATTTTTCCGTTTATGAGAGCATCAGCAAGGTCTTTTTCGTTTACGACTGCTCCTCTTGATGTATTTACAATCAGTGATGTTTTTTTCATATGCGAAATAAGCTCACTGTTTATCATTCCTCTTGTCTTTTCAGTGAGAGGACAGTGGAATGTGATTATATCCGCAAGCTTTGCACATTCATAAAGCGAATGAACAGGATACGGACAGTTTTCAGGGAATGTTCTTGTATTTATTATTACATTCATTCCGAAAGCACTTCCTATTTCTGAAACAGCTTTTCCTATGCTTCCATATCCGACTACTGCAAGAGTTTTCCCATAAAGCTCTCTTGTTGCATACGGAAAATAGGAAAATGAGGGAGAGTTTATCCATTCACCGTTTTTTACAGCATTGTTATATATACTTACCTTGCTGTACATTTCAAGTATAAGGGCAAAAGTATGCTGTGCAACTGCCATTGTTGAATATTCGCCTGCATTGCATACAGTTATATTTCTTTTCCTTGCATATTCAATATCAATATTATTGTAACCTGTTGCAAAAAGTCCGATATACTTCAAATCAGGGCATTTATCCATAACTTCCCTTGTTATGAGGACTTTATTGCAGAGAACAATCTCACTGTTTCCGATTCTTTCGGCAGTAAGCTCCGGAGGAGTAAAATCATAGCATTTTACTTCTCCGAATTTTTCAAAACATTCACAGGAAAGTTCATTTTCCCATGTCATAGTTTTCCAGTCAAGAATTGAAATCTTCATAATTATTCCTGTTTTCCCTTGTCATTCTTTTCTTTTTTTTCATCTTCATAGAGTTCAGGGTGTTTTTTCTTATGAATGATACTGAGAACAAATGCCGTTATAAGCATAAGAACTTCAATTATTCCGATTGCATAAAACAACATACGGCTTTCAGAAATCCAGAGTGCAAGCGTAAGCGGTACTGCTATCGCCATTACAAGCTGATGAGGTTTTTTGTATTTTACATAAAGATATGCAAAAAATACCATTGCAATACAGCAGAAAATAAGGTGATGCTGAAAAGGAAACGGAAAGAGATTAGGCTGAATAACCTCTGTTGTACTCATTTTTTATCACTCCCATTCAATAGTTGCCGGCGGTTTTGTGGTTACATCGTAAACTATTCTGTTTATATGACTTACTTCATTTACAATTCTTGATGCTGTTGTTTCAAGAACATCATAAGGAATTTTTGCAAAGTCGGCAGTCATAAAGTCTGTTGTTGTAACTCCTCGGAGTGCAAGAGTATAGTCATAAGTACGGCTGTCGCCCATAACACCTACTGAACGCATACTTGTGAGAACTGCAAAATACTGGCTGATTTTTCTGTCAAGACCTGCTTTTGCGATTTCTTCTCTGAATATATAGTCAGCGTCCTGAAGAATTTCAAGTTTTTCATCAGTAATTTCGCCTATAATTCTTATAGCAAGTCCGGGGCCCGGGAACGGCTGTCGCCATACAAGAACATCAGACAAGCCGAGTTCAGTTCCGAGCTGTCTTACTTCGTCCTTGAAAAGCATACGGAGAGGTTCAATAATTTCCTTGAAATCAACATAATCAGGAAGTCCGCCTACATTGTGGTGAGATTTTATAACGGCAGCATCTCCTGCTCCGCTTTCAATTACATCAGGGTATATAGTTCCCTGAACAAGATAATCAACTGCACCGATTTTCTTTGCTTCCTGCTCAAAGACTCTTATAAATTCCTCGCCTATTGTCTTACGCTTTGTTTCGGGGTCTGAAACTCCTCTGAGCTTTGACATAAACTGTTCCTTAGCGTTTACTCTTACAAAATTTATGCCCCAGTCAGCAAAAGCCTGTTCAACTTCATCGCCCTCATTTTTACGCATAAATCCGTGGTCAACAAATATGCATGTGAGCTGATTTCCGACAGCTTTTGCAAGAAGTGCTGCTGCAACAGAACTGTCAACACCGCCTGAAAGTGCAAGGAGAACTTTTCCGTCCCCTACTTTTCTTCTTATATCTTCAATAGCTGTCTTTGCATAATTTTTCATAGTCCAGTCACCAGTACAGCCACATACGTTTTTAAGGAAACTGTCTATCATTTTTATTCCGTATTCAGTATGGTTTACTTCAGGGTGATACTGTACTGCATAAAGTTTCTTTTCAGGATTTTCCATTCCTGCAACAGGACAGTTTTCTGTATGTGCAGTGATTTTAAATCCCTGCGGAAGTTCTGATATATAATCAGTGTGGCTCATCCAGGAAACTGCCTTTTCAGGAAGTTCAGGAATACCTCCGAAAATTATGCTTGACTTGTCATAGAATGTATCTGTTTTTCCGTATTCAGATGATATGCATGATGAAACCTTTCCGCCTGCAAGATGTGCCATAAGCTGACAGCCGTAGCATATTCCTAAAATTGGAATTCCGAGTTCAAGGATTTCTTTTGAAATAGTCGGAGAGCTTTCAAGATAGACGCTGTTAGGGCCTCCTGTGAAAATTATTCCGACAGGGTTAAGCTCCTTTATTTCCTGTATAGATGTTTTATAGCTCTTTACTTCGCAGTATACGCCACATTCTCGGACTCTCCTTGCAATAAGCTGATTATACTGTCCTCCGAAATCAAGAACTATACATAACTGATGTGATGTCATTCAAATATTCTCCATTTCCGTAAATTTTAATTTCTGCTTGAAATTAATCTAATTTCTATTATGACATTTTTTTATAGAAATTGCAATAGGTTAAGAAAAATTTCACAGTATTTTTAATCCTCCTCATCATAGAACATATTATATTTTTTCTGATTATGACGATAAGCACTCATAACAAGTCCTATTGAGGCATACATACATACCATAGCCGTTCCGCCTGCACTAAGAAACGGAAGCGGTACACCTATAACAGGCATAACTTTAAGAACCATTCCTATGTTCATAATGCAGTGTGAGAGAATCATTCCGAATACTCCCATACAGATGAATTTTCCCATATTATCTCTTGCAACTGTACTGTCTGCAAGTATTTTAAGGCAGATATACATAAGAAGAATTATTACTCCGAGAGTTCCCACAAATCCGAAAACCTGACCTATATATGAAAACATAAAGTCATTGTGCATTTCAGGAACTGCCACATATGATTCATTCTTGTTGAAAAGTCCCTTTCCGAATATTCCTCCTGAACGAAGTGCAGAAATTCCCAAATCCTGCTGATATTCAAGGTTCTGGGGGTCTGTTCCGGGGTGAAACAGTATCAGTATACGCTTTTTATGGATTGTTCCGAGAACAAAATTCCAGAGAAATACAAGTGCCACTGCAATCAATATTGGTGCTGCCACAAGGTATTTCCACGAAATGCCCGCTGAAATCATTATTGATGCAAATATAAAGCCGAATATTATAGCTGTTCCGTAGTCACCCTGTATGCCGATAATTCCTATCGGTATAAGAGCATGTATACATAACAGCAACATATGCAGGGGTTCATTCATATTTTCTTCATCTCGTGAAAGATGATACGAAAACGAAAGTATGAACGAAAGCTTTAAAAGTTCCGAAGGCTGTAAGTTTATAAATCCGAGCTGTAACCACGCCTGGTCATCAGCTCCCTCTCTCCTGTATCCAAGACTTGTAAACGTGAGAAGTACAAGCCCCAGTGCCACCGGTACATATATATACCATAGCCTTGCAATTTTTTTATAGTCTATAAGGGAAATAACTATGCTTGTACATATTCCCATGAAAACAGATACAAGCTGTGTTTTATAGTAATCCATTGAAACTCCGTCAAGCACTTTGTTATAGCTTATTGAATATATCATAAGCACGCTTATCACAGAGCATACTATTACAGCAAGCATAAGTCCGTTGTCATTCTTTTTCTGAACACTTATTTTTTTAAAAGCTGATTTCATTTTATCTTCCTTTATCTGAACCAGTATTTGCGGTCAAGGCTTCTGTACTGAACCGCCTGAAATATATGCTTTTCGGAAATGTTTTCACTTCCCTCAAGGTCAGCGACAGTGCGGGATATTTTAAGAATTTTATGATATGCTCTTGCACTTAGTTCAAGTTTTTCAAAAGCCTTCATAAGTTTCTGATTAAGTGCAGGAGATAATCCGCAGAATTTTTCAATTTCCGCCGGAGTCATATTTGCATTGCACTTTGTATCGCTGTTTTTGAAACGTTCTGTCTGGATTTCCCTTGCTGAAATTACTCTTTTCCGTATATCAGCAGAGGATTCTTCTTTTCTTGCTGAGGAAAGTTCTGAAAAATCGACAGGTGCAACTTCTATATGCATATCTATTCTGTCAAGAACAGGCCCTGATATTTTTCCGAGATACGTTTTAACCTGTCTTGGAGTACAGCGACATTCGTGTGTAGGGTGTCCGAAATATCCGCAGGGGCAAGGGTTCATAGCTGTTACAAGCATAACTGAACAGGGATATGTAACCGTCTTTGAAACTCTGCCTATTGTGATTACTCTGTCCTCAATCGGCTGTCGGAGGGAATCTATTGTTGAATGACCAAATTCCGGAAATTCATCAAGGAAAAGCACTCCGTTGTGTGCAAGTGAAACTTCCCCCGGCATAATAGGAGTACTTCCGCCTCCGACAAGACCTGCTTTTGAAATCGTATGATGAGGAGAACGAAACGGTCTTTTTGTAATAAGAGGTGTTTTTCTGTCAAGAAGTCCTGATATTGAATAGATATTTGTCGTTTCAAATGATTCCTCGGACGTAAGCGGAGGAAGTATTGACGGAATCCTCTTTGCAAGCATACTTTTTCCGCTTCCCGGAGCTCCTATCAAAAGTATATTATGACCTCCGGCACACGCAATTTCAATTGCTTTCTTTGCAGTATGCTGACCCTTTACATCAGCAAAATCAAGCTCATTGTCATATTCAGTATTCTGAGGAATATATCTTTCCTGCGGTTGAATTGAAACAGCTCCGCAGAGATGATTTATAAGCTGTAAAGCGTTTTCAACTCCGTATACCTTAACATCTTCCGCAACAGATGCCTCATAGGCATTTTCTGACGGAACGAATACACTTTTTATTCCAAGTTCCCTCGCTTTAAGAACCATAGGAAGAACTCCGTCAACAGCTCTTATAATACCATTCAGCGATACTTCTCCTATAAAGACACAGTCATCAAGATTCTGTTTTATTATGTTCATAGCTTTTACAACGGCAACAAGTATTGACATATCATACATTGAACCGCTTTTTTTTGTGCTTGCAGGAGCAAGATTTACCATTACTGCTGAAGGAGGTATCTTTATAAGGCAGGCTTTCAGGGCGGAACGTATTCTCTCTCTGCTTTCCTTTACTGCTGTATCAGGAAGTCCGACTATATTGAATGACGGAAGTCCACGGCTTATATCAATCTCAACATCAACAGGAAATACATCTAAACCATTAAGACCAAGACTGTTTATTTTCGCAAACATTATTTTTTATCTCCGTTAATAATTCTGTTAAATTTTTCTATGTCAAAATCAAATTTATTTGCATTTTCAGCAATTTTCTTTGCAAGTTCGGGATTAAATGACGGACTCTGAACCTTAACCTGATTTTCTTCACGTTTCTTTTTTCCGTCACCTCTGTGAATTACCTGAACAGGTATTTCAGACGGTGTTTCCATATAAGTATTTTCAGATTTTTTCTTTTCAGGAATTTTTTCAAGCCTGATATTATCAGTAAGCTTCTTTTCGATTTCGTCCATCGGTTTTTCAGAATCAGCATAATCCTCACGATAATCTTTTGAAGTATAATCGGGATTTTCAAGCTGATGCGTAAATCTTTCGCTGAAATAAGGAAATCCCTCTGTTTTTGAAATTGCCTTGTAATCACGCCATGCACTGAGCATCGGAAAATATATAATCACACCTGCTGTTCCGATAGCAAGTGTAAGAATATTACTTGACCTGCTTGTGAAATTCATAATGCATGACAGAGGCATTGCAAGATATATGGAAAACAGAATAACATTGCAGAACTTGTATTTTGAATTTCCGAATACTGCAAGAAGTATCAGAAAAAGTGATGTAAGTATATTAAGCATACCGACAAGAATAAGCCCGAATGAGTTTGTTTTTCCTGTACCTACCATAAGGTCTGAAAGGAGCGAAAGTATATTGAATCTTATGCCGAACATAGAACCTGCTGAAAGTATCAGAGCTGTTATGAAAGTATAATAAAATGCTTTTTTGCCCTTTTCATTTATTGCGGTTATACGGTCACTGCAAAGAGTATAATGGCTGTGGTCGGGCATAGCTCTGTATTTTTCTTCACTGCTTAAAAGAATCATAAGTCAATCCTCCGTTTTTTATTTATTATATCACTTTTTTTCAAATAAGTAAACATAATTTTCATTCAAAAGTATTGTTTGGAAATATAAATAAAAAATGCCTGATTTTTACTTTTTAAATCAGGCAGTTTGCATAAATATGAACGTTTCCTCTTGACTTTCTTATTTATATGTATTATAATTAGTAAATGTATCGAAATGTAAAAGTATTGCCATTCTGACGCTATTATACCATAAACATACTGCTTTTGTCAATAGCCTTTGTTTATTTTTCCGTTTTTTCAGAAAAGGCCATGCTTTTTTGTTTTGTACGGCATCAGGAACAGGCTGTTTTTTTCTGCCCTGCTCCACCTACTATTTAAAGGAGGCTCCGCCTATGGTGAATGTTACACCTAAAAAGCTTGGCAAAAATATCCGTATGAATTTCGGAAAAATCAACGAAGTTCTCGAAATGCCGAACCTTATCGAAGTTCAGAAAAATTCTTACCAGTGGTTCAGAAATGAAGGACTTAAAGAAGTTTTCCGTGATATGACTGCTATAACTGATTATAACGGAAATCTCTTCCTTACATTCAAGGACTACAAATTCGATGATACTCCTAAGTATACCATCGCTGAATGCAAGGAACGTGACGCTACGTATCAGGTAGCTTTAAGAGCTACTGCTATCCTCACAAACAAGGAAACCGGCGTTTCTTCTGAAAGCGTTGTTTACCTCGGAGATTTCCCGCTTATGACCGAAAGCGGTACTTTCGTTATAAACGGTGCAGAACGTGTCATTGTTTCACAGCTTGTCCGTTCACCCGGTGTTTATTATGCCTCTGAAAAGGATAAAACCGGTAAGGATTTATTCAAGACCACTGTAATTCCTAACAGAGGTGCATGGCTTGAATATGAAATGGATTCAAATGATATTGTTTATGTCAGAATCGATAAAAACAGAAAAATCCCGATTACTACTTTCATAAGAGCTATCGGACTTGACAGCGATGACGATATATATGATTTCTTCGGCCCTGATGAACGTCTTAAACAGACTATTCTCCAGAAGGACAGCACTAAAAATCATTCAGACGCTATCATAGATGTCTATAAAAAGCTCCGCCCCGGTGAACCCCCGAATGAAGAAAATGCTGTTGCTCACCTCAATAACCTTTTCTTCGATGCAAAAAGATATGAACTCTGCCGTTTCGGAAGATATAAATATAACAAAAAACTCGGTATCGCTTCAAGACTTGCAGGCCACACTCTTTCAAGACCTATCGCAAATCCTGTTACCGGTGAAATAATCCTTGATGCAGGCGAATTTGTTTCATATGAAAAAGCCTGCGAAGTTGAACAGGCAGGCGTTTATGAAGCATTCGTTACTGTTGAAGTAAAGGAATACTATACAAATGAACTCGGTGAAAATGCTATCAGAACCGTTGAGAAGGAAGTTAAAATCATCGGCAACGGTATGGTTGACATAAACGGATACATCAATTTTGATGCTGAAAAATACGGCATCAATGAAAAGGTTTCATTCAGAGTTCTTCAGGAAATTATAGAAAATTCCGCTGATGATGAAGAAATTGAGGAAAATATCAAAAAGCGTGTTGACGACCTTATTCCAAAACATATTGTTCTTGATGATATATATGCTACAATAAGCTATTTCCTTAATCTCTGTGACGGTGTCGGTACTGTTGACGATATTGACCACCTCGGAAACAGACGTATACGCTGTGTCGGCGAACTTCTCCAGAACCAGTTTAAAATAGGTTTCTCACGTATGGAAAAAAATATACGTGAAAAAATGAATACACAGAGTCAGGATACTACTCATCTCACTCCTCAGAACCTTATAAACATAAGAGCCATTTCTTCTGCTATAAAGGAATTTTTCTGCTCCTCACCTCTTTCACAGTTTATGGACCAGAATAACCCTCTTGCTGAACTTACTCACAAAAGACGTCTTTCTGCACTCGGCCCCGGCGGTCTTTCAAGAGATAGAGCCGGATTTGAAGTCCGTGACGTTCATTACAGCCACTACGGAAGAATGTGCCCTATCGAAACTCCTGAAGGACCTAACATCGGTCTTATATCCTATCTCGCTACATTCGCAAGAATAAACGATTATGGATTCATTGAAGCTCCTTACAGAAAAGTTGACAAGGAAACAGGCGTTGTTACTGATGAAGTTGTTTATATGACTGCTGATGCAGAGGACAACTATATTGTTGCTCAGGCTAACGAACCTCTTACAGAGGACGGCCATTTCGCAAAAGCAAAGGTTACTGCAAGATACCGTGAAAAAATTCTTGAGTGTGAAAGCGAAAGAATTGATTTTATGGACGTTTCACCTAAAATGGTTGTATCCGTTGCAACATCTATGATTCCGTTCCTTGAAAACGATGACGCAAACCGTGCATTGATGGGTTCAAACATGCAAAGACAGGCTGTACCGCTTCTTAAAACTGAAAGACCTTTTGTAGGAACAGGTATGGAATACAAGGCTGCTGTTGACTCAGGTGTCTGCATCGTTTCAAAACATAACGGAACTATTACTTTTGTTGATGCTGACCACATAAATATGATTGATGATGAAGGCATTGAACACAAGTATACTCTCACTAAGTTCAAGCGTTCCAACCAGGGTACATGCATCAATCAGCGTCCTATTGTAAGTGTCGGCGAAAAAGTAAAGGTTAATCAGGTTCTTGCTGACGGCCCTGCTACTGCTGAAGGCGAAATCTCAATAGGTAAAAATGCTCTCATCGGCTTTATGACATGGGAAGGCTACAACTATGAAGATGCCGTTCTCCTCAATGAAAGACTTGTACGTGAAGATGTATTCACTTCTGTTCATATTGAAGAATATGAAATTGAATGCCGTGAAACAAAGTTAGGCCCTGAAGAAATCACAAGAGATATTCCTAACGTCGGTGAAGAAGCTCTTAAAGACCTCGATGAAACAGGTATTATCCGTATAGGTTCTGAAGTTCATTCAGGCGATATCCTTGTCGGAAAGGTTACACCTAAGGGCGAAACTGAACTTACTGCTGAAGAAAGACTTCTCCGTGCGATATTCGGCGAAAAAGCCCGTGAAGTACGTGACAATTCACTTAAAGTTCCTCATGGCGAATCAGGTATCGTTGTAGACGTAAAGGTGTTTACACGTGAAAACTGCGATGAATTAAGTGCAGGAGTAAATATGCGTGTACGCTGTTATATTGCTCAGAAACGTAAAATTACTGTCGGCGATAAAATGGCCGGCCGTCACGGAAACAAGGGTGTCGTTTCAAGAATCCTCCCAGAAGAAGATATGCCTTTCCTTCCGGACGGTACTCCGCTTGACATCGTTCTTAATCCTCTCGGCGTTCCTTCACGTATGAATATCGGTCAGGTTCTTGAAGTTCATCTCGGTATGGCTGCAAAGGCTCTCGGCTGGCATATTATGACTCCTGTATTTGACGGTGCTCATGAAGAAGATATCCGTGAATGTTTCCGTATGGCTAATGAACAGAACAAGGAACACCGCAACGATGAATTTACTCTCAATACTATGGACAAGGTTATCAATCCAAAGGCTCTCGAAATGTCTGAGGACGGAAAATTCACTCTCTATGACGGACGTACAGGCGAAAAGTTCGATAACCGTGTTACTGTCGGATATATGTATTACCTTAAACTTCATCACCTCGTTGATGATAAGATTCACGCTCGTTCAGTAGGCCCTTATGCTCTCGTTACTCAGCAGCCACTCGGCGGTAAAGCTCAGTTCGGCGGTCAGAGATTCGGTGAAATGGAAGTTTGGGCTTTGGAAGCTTATGGTGCTGCATATACACTTCAGGAAATCCTTACTGTAAAATCTGATGATACAATAGGCCGTGTAAACGCTTATGAAGCTATCGTAAAGGGACAGAATGTTCCTAAGCCGGGTATTCCGGAATCATTCAAGGTTCTTGTCAAGGAACTTCAGGCTCTCGGTCTTGATATCAAGGTTCTTGACGAAAATCAGCAGGAAATCGACCTCAAGCAGAATTTCGATGATGACGATAAGCCAAAGGGTGAATATTCAGACGAAAAAACAGAAGACCTTACAAAATACAGCGATGATGACATCAGAAATGAAGGATTCCTTGTAAACGGTGAAAAAACTTCCGATGATGATGAATCCTTTGAAAGTGAACACGATATGAATGATGATGATGACGATTATAAAGACGATTACAGCGATGATGAAAACGAAGATACACTCGACTATAATACTAACTTCTCATTCGATGATGATGAACTTTCTGAATTAACCAATGATGATTAATCCCCTTTTTCAGCCCTGTGCCTGCAAGCTTTAAACAGGCACAAGGCTCAATCCAGCTTTTTTGAGGAGGAAAAAAATTGGAATTTAATACTTTTGAATCTATCAAAATCGGTCTTGCTTCTCCTGAACAAATCAGGAAATGGTCATATGGTGTCGTTACAAGACCTGAAACTATAAATTACAGAACTCAGAAGCCTGAACGTGACGGTCTTTACTGCGAAAGAATTTTCGGCCCTACAAAAGACTGGGAATGTCACTGCGGAAAGTTCAAGAAAATCAGCTTTAAAGGCAAAATCTGCGATAAGTGCGGTGTTGAGGTAACCCGTGCAAAAGTAAGACGTGAAAGAATGGGTTCTATCGAACTTGCAACACCTGTTTCACATATATGGTACTTCAAAGGAACTCCCTCCCGTATAGGTCAGGTGCTTGAAATTTCCCAGAAACGTCTTGAAGAAGTCCTCTATTTTACCAAATATATAGTTACTGACCCCGGAAATACAAGCGAGCTTTCAAAAAGACAGATGCTCAGCGAAAAGGAATACCTCACATACCGTGAAAAATACGGAAGTGATTTCAAAGCCGGAATGGGTGCAGAGGCTATAAAAATTCTCCTTCAGGAATATGACCCTGAAAGATATGATACCCATAAAAACAGACTTGTTGAAATGGGAAATCTTTCACTCAACAAGGAACAGCGTGAAACCTGTGCTTGCTGTGACAGAAAATTTGACTGCAAAAACTGCCCGTTCTGTGAAAGTGCAACTGTTTCTGAATGGAAAAACAACCTTGAAATCGTTGCTGATGACCTCAAGGCTGAACTCGCAGGCTTGCCGTCAGGTCAGAAAAAAGTAAAGATTTTAAAGCGACTTCAGATTATTGAAGCTTTCAGAATATCCGGAAATAAGCCGGAATGGATGATTCTCGACGTTATCCCTGTTATTCCGCCTGATATAAGACCTATGGTTATGCTTGACGGCGGACGTTATGCAACTTCTGACCTCAATGACCTTTACAGACGTGTTATAAACAGAAACAACCGTCTTCAGAGAATGCTGGAACTCGATGCTCCTGACATTATTATCAGAAACGAAAAGAGAATGTTGCAGGAGGCTGTTGATGCTCTTATTGATAACGGAAGACATGGCAGACCTGTCACAGGCCCTAACAACCGTCCTCTTAAATCACTCTCTGATATGCTTAAAGGTAAACAGGGACGTTTCCGTCAGAACCTTCTCGGAAAACGTGTTGACTATTCCGGACGTTCAGTTATCGTTGTCGGCCCTGAACTCAGAATGTATCAGTGCGGTCTTCCTAAGGAAATGGCTCTTGAACTTTTCAAGCCTTTTGTACTCAAAAGACTTGTTGACAAAAAAGTTATCCAGAATATAAAAAGTGCAAGAAAATTAATCGACAAGGCTTCTGATAAAGTATGGGACGCTCTTGAAGATGTTATCAAAGACCACCCTGTTATGCTTAACAGAGCCCCCACGCTCCACCGTCTTGGTATTCAGGCATTCGAACCTATTCTCGTTGAGGGCAGAGCAATCAAACTTCACCCTCTTGTATGTTCTGCATTCAATGCGGACTTTGACGGTGACCAGATGGCTGTACATCTTCCGCTTTCAGCAGAGGCTCAGGCTGAAGCAAGATTCCTTATGCTTGCTGCAAACAACCTTCTTAAACCCTCAGACGGTAAACCTGTTGCCGTTCCTTCACAGGATATGGTACTCGGTTCTTATTACCTCACACTTCAGAAAGAGGGCGAAATCGGTGAAGGAAAAGTGTTCAGAGATGTTGATGAGGCTCTTATGGCTTACAATGAACATGATGTTTCACTTCACGCTGCAATCAAGGTTAAAATTACAAAGGACATCGGCGGAAAGAAAGTTTCAAAAATTATCGACTGTACTGTCGGCAGACTTATTTTCAACGAAAATATTCCTCAGAACCTCGGATATGTTGACAGAACAAATTCTGAAAAACAGTTCGACCTTGAAATTTCATTCCTTGTCGGCAAAAAACAGCTTTCACAGATTATTGAACGCTGTATAAAAATCCACGGCACAACAACTACATCTGAAGTTCTTGATAAAATCAAGGCTCTCGGATTTAAATATTCAACACGTGCAGCACTTACCGTTGCCGTATGTGATGCTATTATCCCTCCGCAGAAAAAGGATATTCTTGCAAAGGCTGATGAGGATATTGCAGAAATCACAGCAGAATATGATTACGGTTTTATTTCAGCAGCAGAAAAATCCTCAAGAGTTATTGCCATATGGAATACTGCTACTGAAGATGTTAAGGACGCTCTTAAAAAGAACTTCCAGGAACATGAAAAATACAATCCTATCTGGATGATGGCTGACTCCGGTGCGAGAGGTTCTATCTCACAGATTCGTCAGCTTGCAGGTATGCGTGGACTTATCGCCAACACTTCAGGTACTACAATCGAAATTCCGATTCGTGCTAACTACCGTGAAGGTCTTAACATACTTGAATACTTCATATCTTCAAGAGGTGCGAGAAAAGGTCTTACTGATACAGCTCTCCGTACAGCCGACTCAGGTTACCTTACAAGACGTCTTGTTGACGTTTCTCAGGAGGTTATTATCCGTGAGGACGACTGCCACGCTGATGACGGTATTGAAGTTTATGAAATCAGGAACGGTGAAGAAATGATTGAACCGCTTACAGAACGTCTTGTAGGCAGATACCTTGTAAATGACCTCAAAAATAATGAGGGTGATTTGATTGTATCAAAGAACAAGATGATGACTGATGCTGATGCAAAGAAAATCATTGATGCTGGTGTTGAGCGTGTTAAAATCCGTTCTGTTCTTCACTGCAAATCCAAAAACGGCGTATGTGCAAAATGTTATGGTTCTAACCTTGCTAACGGAAATATCGTTTCTGTCGGTGAGGCAGTAGGTGTAATCGCCGCACAGTCAATCGGTGAACCTGGTACACAGCTTACAATGAGAACATTCCACACCGGCGGTGTTGCTTCTGCCGATGCCGAAGATATTACACAGGGTCTTCCCCGTGTTGAAGAACTCTTTGAAGGCAGACGTCCTAAAAATGCTGCAATTATTGCAAAACATGGAGGAACTGTTCATATCGAAGAAGTCAAGGCTACCCGTAATATCATCATTACTGACCCTGAAACAGGCGATTCTGAATCATATATGATTCCTTATAACTTCAAAATCAGAATGAATGAAGTAAAAGAGGGTGCATATATTCCAAAGGGTACACGTCTTACAGAAGGTAATGCTTATCCTACTGATATTCTTAACATTCTCGGCGTTCAGTCTGTTCAGGACTACATTATACATGAAGTTCAGAAAGTTTACAGACTTCAGGGTGTTGACATCAACGACAAGCATATTGAAGTTATCGTTCGCCAGATGCTTAACAAGGTAAAGATAACTCAGACAGGAAGCAGTTATCTGCTCCCCGGAACTCTTGTTGAGAAAAAGGAAATTCAGGAAATCAATGCCGGTATTCAGGCAAGAATGGATAACGGTGAATATGACCTTTCATTTGTTGAGGCAGAACCTGTTCTTCAGGGTATCACAAAGGCTGCTTCAAATTCTGACAGCTTCCTTTCTGCCGCTTCATTCCAGGAAACTACAAAGGCTCTCACTGATGCCGCTATCAGAGGAAAAAGCGATAAACTCATCGGTCTTAAAGAAAATGTTATTATCGGTAAGCTTATTCCTGCCGGAACAGGTATGGACTGCTACAACAACATCAAAATACAGCGTACCGATTTACATTCAGTTTCTTCCTCAAATAGTTCTATCTGATAAAACTTTCAAGGGCAGTCCTTCGGGACTGCCTGTTTTTTTGTAAAATCTATTTCTTCGGAATTTTTTTATCAAACACTTGAATTTATTGTTTTTTTCTGATATAATATGTTAATGTGATGTATTATTCACGCACGATTAATTTTTTACGAAAAGAGGAATTGCAATGCCTGCTAATATTGTTGTAGGAAGCCAGTGGGGCGATGAGGGTAAAGGTAAAATCATTGATATTCTCGCCTCCAGAGCAGAAGTCGTTGTACGCTCTCAGGGCGGTAACAATGCCGGTCATACTGTTGTTAACAATGGTGAGGTTTATAAACTTCATCTTATACCTTCCGGTATTCTCTATCCGGATACTCTCTGCCTTATCGGTGCAGGAGTAGTTCTTGACCCTAAGGACTTTATTTCTGAATTAGATGACCTCGAATCAAGAGGAATTTCAACTAAAAATCTTAAAATAGACCCAAGAGCCCAGATTGTTATGCCGTGGCATATTCAGCTTGACGGACTTTCAGAAGCTTTCAGAGGAAATTCTGATATAGGTACTACCAAAAGAGGTATAGGCCCTGCTTATATGGATAAGTATGAAAGATGCGGTATAAGAATGTATGACCTTTGTCACCCTGAAGTTCTCGCAGAAAAAATCAAGTCAACAGGTACTCTTAAAAATAAAATCATAACTGCTGTATATAACGGAAAGCCTTATGACCTTGATGCTGTTACTGCTGAATATACAGAATACGGAAAAAGACTTGCTCCATATATGGACGATGTTTCTGTTCTCACATATGAGGCTGACAAATCAGGTAAGACAATTATGTTTGAGGGAGCTCAGGCTACACTTCTTGATATTGATTTCGGTACATATCCATATGTTACATCTTCTCACCCGCTTTCAGCAGGTGTATGCGTTGGTACAGGTGTCGGCCCTAAGACAATCACAAATGTTATCGGCGTTGCAAAGGCTTATACTACCCGTGTAGGAAAAGGCCCTTTCCCTACTGAACTCAATGACGAAACAGGCGACAAGATAAGAAATGTCGGCGGTGAATTCGGTACTACAACAGGCAGACCAAGAAGAACAGGCTGGTTTGATGCTGTTATAGTCCGCCACTCTGTAAGAGTAAACGGTCTTGATTCACTCGCTATAAACAAGCTTGATACACTCAGCGGTCTTGATAAGCTTAAAGTATGTGTTGCCTATAAACTTCCTGACGGTTCTGTTATTGAAAACTTCCCGCCTACACTCGAAGGTCTTGCAGGCTGTGAACCGGTATATGAAGAATTTGAGGGATTCAATGAAGATATTTCACATGCAAAATCATTTGATGAACTTCCTCAGAACTGCAAAACATATATCGAAAAACTTGAAAAACTCTGTGGCTGTCATATCTCTATGGTTGGAATAGGCCCTGACAGAAGCCAGATTCTTGAAAGATAATAAAACTATGGACGAAAATATAAAAGCTCCTGTGCTTGATGATATTGATTATTCAGCATCAGCTAAAAAAGGTGCTCCGAAAGGCGTAACAGCTCCCGTTCTTGATGATATGGATAATCCGTATATAGAAAAAAATGCAAGAAAGGGAGCTCCTTCAGGAATTTCTGCACCTGTGCTTGATGATATGTCATCATATACGCCCAAAGAAAAAAAATCTGCCCCGAAATATCTTAATGATGAGCAGGTTATTGAAAAATTTTCTGCGGAACAGAAACAGCAGTTCTATATTCTTCCGGACGACAAGAAAAAAATGGTTCTCGATTATACAAGAAAACAGCTCGGTGTTTCTCTTGAACCCGAGCCGGAGCTTAAAACTCCTGTTCTTGATGAACCTGATGAAATACAGACATTTGAAAAGCCTGTCCATAATCTTGATTATGATGAACCGCTGACTGCTCCGGTACTTGACGAAGCTCCGGAAGCTCCTGAATATGTCCCTAAGTTTGCAAATGATGATATAGAAAAAATCAAACAGGAGGCTAAAAAGGAAGCTGTCAAATCTCAGCTTGAACCAAATCAGAAAGACCAGAAAGAAAGCCTCAGAATGATGAAGGAACTGCGTGAACAGCGTGAACGTGCTGACGCAGAAAAAGGCTTTAAGCTTACTATAATCACAGCAATCATAGGCTGTATTTCTGCTGTGCTTTTCTCACTTTTTGCAGGCGGAAAATTTATGAATCTTGCATACAAGGCTGAAACAGGAAAACTTACTGATATTGTATCGCAGTATTCCCTTTATATAAGCATAGCTGTGGGAATATGTTCATTCCTGCTTATAACAGGCATAAAAGCATTCAAAAGCATTGCAACAACAATCTTTATGCTTTTTACAATCATACTGATTTTCCCAGGAATAATAATGCTTACCCAGAAAGACGGAAGTATGGGTATAAATGCAGTTCTTTATGCACTTTCAATTATAGGTTCGGGATATACTTTTTTCTCCCTGACAAGCAACAATAAAATAAGTCTTTTTTTCAGCAAAAAATATTAATATCATATTCGGGCAGAAACTCTATATCTGCCCGATTTCTTTAAGGAGGTTGTCTATGAAATCAGGAAAGCTTTTTTCAGTTTTTATTTCATCTGCAATTGCTGTTGCAGGTATGAATTCAGTTATGACTGCAAATGCCGATATGTCATATTCGGAATTTGCAGAACAGGTTGCATATCTCGTAAATGAAGAACGCACAAATCAGGGACTTAAACCCCTCGAAATGTCATCAGTTATGAATGAAGCTGCCTCTGTAAGAGCTGATGAACTTACAGAATCTTTTTCACATACAAGACCTGACGGAACATCTTGTTTTACAATCTATGATAAATATAATATTAAATATATGGATTTTGCAGGAGAAAATATTCATGCCGGTTCTGATACTCCGGAAAGTGCTGTTGAATCGTGGCTTAATTCAAGCGGTCACAGAGCGAATATACTTGATAAAGATGCAAGATATATAGGCGTAGGCGTTGCATACTCCGGAGGTACTTATTACTGGGTTCAGCTTTTTTCAGACCTCGGGGCGTCCGGAGGAACTAATTTTACTCCTGAACCGACAACCTCCTCCGAACCTGATAACTTCCTTAAAGGTGATGTAAATCTTGACGGCAGTGTTGATATTGCAGATGCCGTTGCAGTTGCGGGATATGTTGCAGATTCTTCAAAAAATATGCTTGAAACGCAGGGTATCACAAACGGTGATGTGCATAATTCCGGAAACGGTCTTAACGCAAATGATGCACTCGCAATACAGCAGTATCTTGCCGGAATAATAACTGAATTTTAAAATAAAAAGGGCGGTCAATTATGACCGCCTTATTTTTATGAAAGCTCAAACATTCCTGTATAAAGCTGATAATATTTTCCTTTCTGTGCAATAAGGGTATCATGATTTCCTCGTTCAATGATTTTTCCATGTTCAAGAACCATTATAGCATCGGAATTTCTTACAGTTGAAAGTCTGTGAGCGATTACAAAAACCGTTCTGCCCTCCATAAGTCTGTCCATACCCTTTTCTATCAGAGCTTCTGTTCGGGTATCTATTGAACTTGTAGCCTCATCAAGTATAAGCACCGGCGGGTCTGCAATTGAAGCTCTTGCTATTGCAAGGAGCTGTCTTTGACCCTGACTGAGGTTTGAACCGTCTGCTGTAAGCATTGTATTATATCCGTCAGAAAGATGTTTTATAAATGAATCGGCATTTGCAAGTTTTGCAGCTTTATATACTTCCTCATCAGTTGCATCAAGTTTTCCGTAACGGATATTATCCATAACTGTACCTGTGAAAAGGTGTGTATCCTGAAGAACCATTGAAAGAGAACGTCTTAAATCGTCCTTTTTGATTTTATTTATATTGATTCCGTCATATCTTATTTTTCCGTCCGGAACATCATAGAAACGGTTTATAAGGTTTGTGATTGTAGTTTTTCCTGCACCTGTTGAACCTACAAAAGCAATTTTCTGACCTGCTTTTGCATAAAGGCTTATGCCGTTGAGAACTGTTTTATTTGGTTCATAGCCGAATACAACATCATCAAATTCAACCTTGCCTTCAACCTTTGTATAAGTAACAGTTCCGTCAGCTTTATGAGGGTGTTTCCAAGCCCAGAAACCTGTATGCTTTTCAGTTTCAGTAATAGTTCCGTCAGCAGATATTTCAGCATTTACAAGTGTTACATATCCGTTATCTTCTTCAGGTTCTTCATCTATTACCTTAAATATACGTTCTGCACCTGCAAGAGCTGTGAGAACTGAATTTAACTGCTGTGAAAGCTGTGTAATAGGCTGTGAGAATGAACGTGTAAACTGAAGATATGAAACAACTGTTCCGACAGTCATTCCGCCTATACCCTTTACAGCCATAATTCCGCCTGCAATTGCAGTTCCGGCATAGTGGAAATATGAAAGGTTATTCATAATCGGCATAAGAATATTTGCATAGGTATTAGCTCTTGTTGATGCCTGACAGAGATTTTCATTAAGTTTCTGAAATTCTTCATTAGCCTTTTCTTCATGACAGAATACCTTTACAACTTTCTGACCTTCAATAAGTTCCTCAATATAGCCGTTAACCTTGCCGAGAGATTCCTGCTGTGCCTTGAATCCCTTACCGCTGTTCTTTCCTATAACGCCTATAACCTGAATCATTATAAAGAGAATTACTATAACAAGTATAGTCAACTGCCAGCTGTATACAACCATAATTACAAATACAGACAGAACAGTTATTGCTGATGATATAAACTGTGCAACGCTGTTGCTTAACATTTCACGGACAGCATCAGCATCATTTGTATAAAGGCTCATAAGCTCACCATGTGTGTGCTTATCGAAATATCTTATCGAAAGACTTTCCATTTTATTGAAAAGGTCTGTTCTTATTCTGAAAAGAGTTGTTGTTGATACTGTTACCATTATACGCTGATATATATAAGTTGAAACAGCACCGAACAGATATATGACAGACATCATTATTATAGTTGAAACAAAACCTGACAAATCAGGATTATCCTGACCTATAAAAGGCTCTATATAGTTGTCTATAAGAGGACGGAGCATATAATTTCCCGCAACGTTTGCAGATACACTTATTATTATGCAGAATACTATCAGAAAGAGCTGTGGCTTGAATCCGTACATGTAGCTGAATATTCTTTTAAGAGTAGCACCTGCATTCTGTGGCTTGGCGAAGCCTGTATTTTTTCTTGGAGGCATTATTCTTCAGCTCCTTTCTGCTGGGATTCGTATACTTCACGATATATTTCATTATTTTCAAGAAGTTCTTCATGAGTTCCGATTCCGTTTATTTTACCGTTATCCATAACGATAATTCTGTCAGCGTCCTGTACTGATGAAATACGCTGTGCAATGATGAATGTAGTTGTATCTGAAAGTTTTTCACGGAATGCTTTTCTGATATTGCTGTCTGTTGCAGTATCAACGGCACTTGTGGAGTCATCAAGAATTATTATCTTAGGTTTTTTGAGCAATGCTCTTGCTATACAAAGACGCTGTTTCTGTCCGCCTGAAACATTTACACCGCCCTGACCCATATCAGTATCATAACCGTCAGGAAAACTCTGAACAAAATCATCGGCACAGGCAGATTTACAAGCATCAATTATTTCAGCATCGCTTGCATTTTCATCGCCCCATTTAAGATTATCCCTGATTGTACCTGAAAACAATACATTTTTCTGGAGAACCATTGCAACATTATTTCGCAGTTCATCAAGCGAATAGCTCTTTACATCTTTTCCGCCAACGTATACTGTTCCTGATGTTGTATCATAAAGTCTTGGAATAAGCTGTACAAGTGATGTTTTTGATGAACCCGTACCGCCTATGATACCGATTGTTTCACCTGATTTTATATCAAGATTTATATTTTCAAGTGCAAGATTATTCATATCATCAAAATAGCTGAATGATACATTTTCAAATCTTACTGAACCGTCAGTAACTTTTTTAGTGCTGTTTTCGCAGTCCTTTATAGACGGTTCTTCATCAAGAACTTCTGAAATTCTCTGTATTGAAGCTCTTGAAATTACAAGCATTATAAAAATCATTGAAAGCATCATCAGTGACATTAAAATCTGTGTAATATATGTAATAAAACTTGCAAGCTCACCTGTTCCCATAGTTCCGTTTACAGCCATATTTCCTCCGAACCAGAGAACAGCTACTATACTTGTATACATAGCAATCTGCATAACAGGCATATTCATAATTATAAGCTTTTCAGCAGAAACCTGTGCTTTTCTTACAATATCAGCAGTATTGAAGAAATTATCCTTTTCATATTTTTCACGGACAAAAGCCTTTACAACTCTTATACCTATAAGATTTTCCTGAACTCTTGAGTTCATTGAATCATATTTTTCAAGCATAGCAAGAAATCTTGGAAAAGTCCTTGATATTATAAGGGTAAGTGCCAGTGCCAGTAATGGAAGTACAATAAGAAGAACAAGTGAAAGTTCTCCGTTCATTCTGACAGCCATAATAATTGCACCGATAAACATTATAGGAGAACGGATAGCCATTCTTATAACCATCATAAAAGCATTCTGTGTGTTGGTAACATCTGTTGTAAGACGTGTTATAAGTGATGATGAGGAAAATTTATCAACATTTGAGAAAGAGAAAGACTGAACCTTTTCAAAGAGTTTTGCTCTGAGGTTCTTTGAAAATCCCATTCCGGCTACTGCTGCAAATCTTCCTGCCAAAGCTCCGAAAGCAAGTGACAGAAGCGACATAGCTATCATTATACCGCCCATTTTTGCAACATAACCAATATCACCGTTCTTTATGCCCTTATCAATAATCATAGCCATAATTGTCGGAATGAGAAGTTCCATTAAAACTTCCCCGATTATTGTAACAGGAGTCAGAATGGCATATTTTTTGTATTCCCCCACACATGAGAGAATTCTTTTGTACATTAAAATCAGCTCCTTTTATTTAGTTGTTATTACAAAGCTTGCTTATGATTTCGGACATAACATCATCATGGCTTTCAGATGTTTCTATACCTTCGGCAAGCTCCATATTCTTATTTATTTTCTTCAGGCATTTATGAAGAATTTCAAGTTCATCAGGATTGATTCCGGAAAAAACAACATCTCTGTTATAATCTTCAAAAGCACTTCTTGTTTTATCAATCTCATTTTTTCCCTTTTCGGTCAATGAAATATATTTACAGCGGAGATTATTTTCAGAAACGGTTTTCTGAATAAATCCTGATTTCTGTAATTTCTGGGTTGATACTGTCATTGTTGCAGATGAAACATGAAAATGTTTTGCAATATCAGCCTGATTGCAGTGAGGATTGTCATAAATATACTGAAGAATCAGAAATTGCTGAAAATAAAGCCTTTTATCAAGAATACGTTTTATAAAAAGCTTATGAAGCAGATGAGCCTTTTCAACATCTCCGATTATTTCCCTGTACACAAAAAAACACCCCCATTCATTAGCAAATATAACAGTTAGCAATACTAACAGTTAACTGTGATGATTATTATAACAGAATATTTTTTGAAAGTCAATACAAAATTATGATGATATTTACAAAAATGCTTGACGTTTTCTGTGCAATATGCTATAATCAGAAAGGTGATGTTATATGATTAATAAAAAGTATAAGGGTATATTCTATATTGTACTCTCAGCATTTTTCTTTGCACTTATGAGTATGTTCATAAGACTTTCGGGTGATATTCCGTCATTTCAGAAAGCATTTTTCCGAAACTTCGTTGCACTTATTATGGCTTTTGCAATTATGATTAAAAACCATGAAAAAATAAAGATAAAAAAGGAAAATTTAAAATATCTCTCTATGCGTGCAATATGCGGTACTGTCGGAATTATATGCAATTTCTATGCTGTTGACCATCTTAATCTTGCTGACGCCTCAATGCTCAACAAGATGTCGCCGTTTTTTGCAATAATATTTTCATTTTTTCTGCTTAAAGAAAAGATTTCACCTGTTCAGGCGATTATAGTTGCCGGAGCTTTTATCGGAAGTCTTTTTATAGTAAAACCTTCAGCACAAATTTTAAGCTCCCCTGCCTCGCTTATCGGATTAATAGGCGGTATGGGAGCAGGAACAGCATATACATTTGTAAGGATACTCGGTCAGAGAGGTGAAAACAAATCTTTTATAGTATTGTTCTTTTCAGCGTTTTCCTGTCTTGTATTCCTGCCGTTTCTGATATTCAGCTATCAGGAAATGAGCTTTAAACAATTTGCCTTTCTTATTCTTGCGGGAGCTTCTGCCTGCGGAGGACAGTTCTCCGTAACATCTGCATATTGCTATGCACCTGCAAGAGAAATTTCAGTATATGATTATTCACAGCTTATTTTTTCAACAATCCTTGGATTTATAGTATTCGGTCAGATTCCTGATTTGTCAAGTATTATCGGATATATAATAATTATCCTTATGGCTGTTCTGATGTTCTTCTATAATAACAAAAAATCAGACGGAAATTAAAATTCCTTGACATAAAAATACTTATCTGATATAATTATAATATATTCTTGATACTAAAAATAAGGAGAATTTATCTTATGGAAACCAGAGCTATCAAAATCAAATCCAAAAGCAACAGTCAGGTCAAGGTTAATGTTATCCCCGGCCACTTTGCAACAAACCATTCACATGTAAATTACTTCATCGATATGACTTCCGTTAAAACAAGCTATCGTATGGCTCGTGAAGCTTCTGAAGAACTTGCAAAAGCTTATGCTCATTCAACTCCAATCGATACTATTGTATGCCTTGAAGGAACTGAAATGATTGGTGCATTCCTTGCTGAAAAGCTTGGTCATCACGGAAACGGTATTAACAGCGGTAATGATATACGTGTTATCACTCCTGAATCAAACAGCAACAATCAGCTTATTTTCAGAGATAACATTCAGGATAAAATTGCCGACAAACAGATTCTTCTGCTTATAGCATCTGCATCTACCGGAAAAACAATAAACCGTTCTGTTGAATGTCTTAAATACTATGGCGGAAACCTTGCCGGAATTGCTTCAATATTCAGTGCTATAAATGAATATGCCGGAGTCAAGGTAACATCAGTATTCCACGTTGATGATATGCCTGCATATGAATCAAAACTTCCTAACGAATGTGAAATGTGCAAAAACGGAAGAAAAGTTGACGCTATTATAAACAGTTTCGGCTACTCAAAAATATAATGTAATAAATTCAGACTGTCCCTAATAATATTGTATTAAATACATTATTGTTAAGGACGGTTTTTTATGAGGATTTTTAAATTATCAGCTTTAATCACAGCTTTTGCAATTCTTTCATCTTGTTCGGAAAATTCAGAAATCAACAGTTCTGAAAATTTTCCCGAACTTTATCATCAGGATATAGAACAGCTTTACATTACACCTGATGAAAAAACATCTGAAAATAAACATATAAATTATAATGTTCAGCATGCAAAATGGATTCCGTATCTTTTATATCCTGATATTATGCTTAACAGGTCTGAAGATGAATTCAGAAATTCAGTAATAAAAATTCTTGAAGATGCAGAAAATCAGGATATAAATACAATCTATTTTCAGGCAAGGTCATTCGGAGATTCCTATTATAAATCAGAACTTTTCCCTGCGGGAACTTTTATGAACAGTGATTATGATGCTCTTGAAATATTTATATCAGAGGCACATAAGCTCAATATATCTGTTCATGCGTGGATAAATCCTTTAAGATGTCAGACTGCCGAAGAATTTTCATCAGTTCCGGATAATTTTACAACAAAAAAATGGTTCAGCGAATTTGAGGGAACTTATATATGCAACGTTAACGGAAGAATGTGGCTTAATCCTGCATATGAAGAAGTAAGGAATTTTATTTCAGAGGGTGTTTCTGAAATTATAAAAAACTATGATGTTGACGGTATTCATATAGATGACTATTTTTATCCCTCAACAGATGAAAGCTTTGATAAATCAGCATTTTCGGATTCAGGTGAGGACAATCTCAAAAACTGGCGTATTGAAAATATAAATAAGCTTGTATCTGAAATATATTCAGAAATAAAAAGCTATGATAAAGATATTCTCTTTGGAATAAGTCCTCAGGGAAATACAGATATTGACTATAATTCACAGTTTGCTGATGTAAAAGCGTGGTGCAGTGATGATAAATACTGCGATTATATAGTTCCGCAGATTTATTTCGGATTCAGAAATGATACCTGCCCGTTTGAGCAGACTTTCAATGAATGGTATGATATGACAAAAAATTCAGATGTTTCACTTGTTGCCGGACTTGCTGTATACAAGCAGGGCAAAGAAGATAAATGGGCAGGTTCAGGGAAAAATGAATGGATTGAAGATTCTGATATAATTCAGAAACAGATTGATTTTATATCTGAATATGAAAATGTCGGATTTTCACTTTACTGCTGAAATTTGCTATTTACATTTAACGGATTTTGTGTTATTATAGTACAAAGAGCAATTTCCGGAGGATATTTCATGAAAAACAAAACACTTAAAATTCTTGCAATTTTTCAGACTATAATAATTTTTCTGCTTGTTGCAGTTATAATATATTTTTCAGTATTCAGAAACGGCAGTATTGAAAAAGTCATACCTGCTTTCAATTCACTTGAAACAAGAGTAAATCCTGTTATTGAAAAGGAAGAAACCGTATATCAGCTTGACGGCGAAAAAATTAAGATGTCTGATTCCGTCATAGGTGAAATGTATCTGCCTGTTATTGATGATGTAAAAAAATGTCAGTACGATATGAATAATATCGTAACAAGAAACAACTATTCATTCTATAAGGAAAACAACGAAATTGTTTCACTCACAGGCATTGATGTTTCACAGTATCAGGGTGACATTGACTGGAAAAAGGTTGCCGAATCAGGTATAAAATTTGCTTTTCTCCGTGCCGGCGTAAGAACATATGGTGAAGGTGAAATTCACCTTGATGAAAAATTTCACGAAAATGTCAAAGGTGCAACCGAAAACGGCATAGAAATCGGCGTTTATTTCTTCTCACAGGCAATAACAAAGGAAGAAGCCATTGAAGAAGCTGATTTCACTATAAATGAACTTAAAGGATATAATATAACATATCCTGTTGTTTTTGACTGGGAAGTCATAATGGAGGATACTGCAAGAACTGATTCTGTTGATGTGGAAACTCTTGCAGATTGCTGTACAGCTTTTTGTGAACGTGTAAAATCTGCCGGATATACTCCTATGATTTATCAGAATCTGAGAACATCACTTCTAAAGCTTGACCTTTTACGCCTTAAAGACTATGATTTCTGGCTTGCACAGTATATCGAAAAGCCTACATACTGTTATGACTATCAGATTTGGCAGTATGCATCAGACGGTTCTGTCCCCGGAATAGAGGGACATGTTGACCTCAATATTGCATTCAAAAATTACGCTGAATCATCAAATCAGGGCGGATAATATTTCCGCCCTGTGCATATTTACACAAAAATTTACAGTGTTTATTGTATATCATGTATATTTATTATTTTAATTTTAAATAATGTTTGCATTTAAAGAACAAAAGTGATATAATATCTCTATCAGTGCCGAAAGGAGCTTTTTTTATGAATACTTCAGCAGTTATCGTATGTGCCGGAAATTCCACAAGAATGGGCGGTATAAATAAAATTCTTCTTCCGCTTGGAAAATCAACTGTTATCGGAAATACTATGCTCGCATTTCAGAATACAGAATCCATAAAGGAAATTATTATTGTTTCTCGTCCGCAGGATTTCGATGCCATAAAATCAGAAGCCGGAAAGCTTGGTATATCAAAATTAAAAATGTGTGTTGAGGGCGGTTCAACAAGACAGGAAAGCGTTTCAAACGGTGTAAAGCATGTATCAAGAGATACAGATTTTATCGCTGTTCATGACGGTGCAAGACCTCTTGTAAAGCCTGAACACATTGAAAAAGTTATAAAAGATGCCTCAGTTTTCGGAAGTGCCACCCTCGGAGTTGCCGTCAAGGATACAATTAAAGTAGTATCGGACGGTCTTATTGTTGACACTCCCTATCGTCCCTCTCTCTACATAACACAGACTCCGCAGGTATTCAGAAAGAAAATTTATTTTGAAGGTATAGACTTTGCACTTGAACATGGTCTTGATTTTACAGATGACTGTCAGCTTGTTGAGGCTATCGGATATAAAGTCTATATGACTGCCGGAGATTATACAAATATAAAAATAACTACTCCGGAAGATATTAAAATTGCGGAGGTTTTACTATGTACAGAATAGGTCATGGATATGATGTTCACAGGCTTTCAGAAAACAGAAAGCTTATAATAGGCGGTGTTGATATTCCGTATGAAAAAGGACTTCTCGGTCATTCAGATGCAGATGTGCTTGTACATGCAGTTATGGATTCAATATTAGGTGCATTGGCTCTCGGTGATATAGGTCATCTTTTCCCTGACAATGATGACAGCTATAAAAATGCAGACAGCATAAAACTGCTTGAAAAGGTCTGTCAGGTTATGGAAAACGAAGGCTATAAAATCGGAAACATAGATGCAACCATTATTGCACAAAAACCGAAACTTGCTCCTTATATAACAGAAATGCGTAAAAATATCGCAAAAACATGCAAATGTGATATATCACAGATAAGCGTAAAAGCCACCACTGAGGAAAAACTCGGCTTTACAGGTGAACTTCTCGGAATATCTGCTCACTCTGTATCACTTCTGGAGAAAATATGAAAACACTTTTTATTTCCGATTTAGACGGAACTCTTTTAAATTCCAAAGCCAAAATATCAGAAAAAACTGCATGTATTATAAATTCACTGATTAAAGAAAATCTGTATTTCACAATTGCAACGGCACGTTCCGAAAGAACTGCCGTCCCTATGACAAGCGGACTTGATATAAATGTTCCACGTATCCTTATGAACGGGGTTGTTATATATTCTGAAGGGTATGTGAAATATCATACTATCTCACAGGAAAATGCCATTGAAATATCAGCTCTCTTTAAAAAACATGATATAACCGGAACTGCTTTTGAGATAAAAGATAATAAGCTCACTGTTCATGAAAAAAATACAAACATAGCAAATCCGATTTATGTTACTGCTAACACTGATTATAATATTCTTTTTCCGCTTGAACGTGATATATCAGAACTTGATAATATAAGTCATACTTTCTATGAGGATACATATACAGGAAAATGGTTTCTTGAAGTATTTTCAGATAAAGCTACAAAAGCCAATGCAATAAAATTCCTGCGTGAAAATTATGGATTTGAAAGAGTTGTATGCTTTGGAGATAATCTCAACGATTTGACAATGTTCAATGAATCCGATGTGCGTGTTGCTGTATCAAATGCAAAAAAGGAACTTAAAGAAACTGCTGATTTTATAACGCTCTCCAATGATGAGGACGGCGTTGCAGTATGGCTTTATGAAAATTACAGAAAATTTATATAAACAAGAAAGGATTTTTAAAAAATGAAAAAACTTATGCTCGGAAACGAAGCTTTCGCAAGAGGTCTTTATGAGGCTGGCTGTAAAATAGCATCAAGCTATCCCGGAACTCCCTCAACTGAAATAACTGAATTTGTTGCAAAATATGATGAAGTATATGCCGAATGGGCTCCGAATGAAAAAGTTGCTGTTGAAACCGCAATCGGTGCATCAATAGCCGGTGCAAGAAGTTTCAGTGCTATGAAACACGTTGGTCTGAATGTTGCTGCTGACCCGCTTTATACTATCTCATATTCAGGAGTAAACGGCGGTCTTGTAATCGCAGTAGCTGACGACCCCGGAATGCACTCATCACAGAATGAACAGGACAGCCGTCATCATGCTATCGCTTCAAAAGTTATGATGATTGAACCTTCAAATTCATCTGAATGCAAGGAATTTGCAAAGACTGCTTTTGAACTCTCTGAAAAATTTGATACTCCTGTTATCGTAAGACTTTCAACAAGAGTTTCACATTCACAGAGTATTGTTGAACTTTGCGAACGTGAGGAAAGACCTCTTAAAGAATATGTAAAAAATCCTTCAAAATATGTTATGATGCCTGCTTTTGCAAGGCCACGCCATGTAATAGTTGAAGAACGTCTTAACAAGCTGACTGAATATGCAGAAACTTCACCGCTTAATCGTATTGAAATATCAGAAAACGCCGAATTTGGTGTAATTGCAAGCGGTGCTGTTTATGAATATGCAAAAGAGGCTCTCGGAAACAAGGCATCATTCCTAAAGCTCGGAACAATAAATCCTATGCCTGTCAAGCTCATCAAGGATTTTGCTGAAAAATACAGCAAGATATATGTTATAGAAGAACTTGATGATATTATTGAAACCCACTGCCGTAAAATCGGCGTTTCAAACATAATCGGAAAGGAACTTTTAGGATTCTGCGGTGAACTTTCACAGACTGTTATTTCTGAAAAAATTCTCGGAAAGAAACCGGAATATATGGAATTTCCGGAAAATGTACCTGTAAGACCTCCTGTAATGTGTGCAGGCTGTCCTCACAGAGGCCTTTTCTACTGTCTTTCAAAGCTTAAAGTTACAGTATCAGGAGATATAGGCTGTTATACTCTCGGAGCGTCCGCACCTCTTTCAGCTATGGATACAACAATCTGTATGGGTGCATCAGTTTCCGCACTTCACGGATTTAACAAAGCAAGAGGAGCTGAGGCTGAAAAGAAAAGCGTTGCTGTTATCGGTGATTCAACATTTATGCACAGCGGTATGACAGGACTTGTAAATATTGCATACAACGCAACAAATTCAACAGTAATTATTCTTGATAACTCAATCACAGGTATGACAGGTCATCAGCAGAACCCCACAACAGGAAAAAATCTTAAAGGCGACCCTGCCGCTGCCGTAAATCTTGAAGCTCTCTGCAAGGCTCTTGGAATAAAGCGTGTAAGAGTTGTTGACCCTTACTGTCTTTCTGAAACTGAACAGGCAATCAGGGAAGAACTTGCTGTTGCTGAACCGTCTGTTATTATATCACGCCGTCCGTGTGCATTGCTGAAATATGTTAAGCATAAACCTTCACTTAAAGTTGATTCAGAAAAATGCAGGAGCTGTAAGATGTGTATGAAACTCGGCTGTCCTGCTGTTTCAATAAAAAACAACAAGGCTGTTATTGACCATACACAGTGTGTTGGTTGCGGAATCTGTCAGGAAATGTGCAGATTTGATGCTATAATATAATTTTATCGCAGACTTTTTTAAAAGGTGATTTTTATGGAAAATGAAATTTACAACGCTTTTGCAGAATGGCTGAACAAACTGCTTGAAAATGATATGCCTGAAAATATTAAGGCTTACAATTTCAATCTTTATGAAGAAGAAGACGAAACCTATGGAATACAGCTCATTGCCTCTGATAGATTTGATGAAAATGACGGCGGAGAATGGGCTTGTTCCGAAATATATTCATCTGAAGAAAATGTTTTCTACATCGACCATTCAGATGAAAAAAATGCCGGCCGTCAGAGAGGTATGGAATTTATATGCGGTCTTATCAGAGAATATCTCGGAAACGGAAAATATTCGGACAAACTGAAAAATTCAACCGCTGTCGGTGCAGGATTTATTGACGGTGATATTGAAATCTTATTTAAAAAATAATCAGGAGGATTTTATGGATACCAAATCTGTTATGATAGTCGGAGTAGGCGGACAGGGTTCTCTGCTTGCTTCAAGAATTTTAGGAAACGTACTTTTAAATCAGGGTTTTGATGTAAAAGTAAGCGAAGTTCACGGAATGTCCCAGAGGGGCGGTTCTGTTGTTACATATGTAAAATACGGCGAAAAGGTTTATTCACCTGTTATTGAAAAGGGTGAGGCTGATATAATCATATCTTTTGAAGAACTTGAATCTGCAAGATGGATACCATATCTTAAAAAAGGCGGTCACCTTATAACATCAGTACAGAAAATAGACCCTATGCCTGTAATTACAGGAAATATGACTTATCCGGAAAATATTGAAGATAAGGTTAAAAATCTCGGAATTGATATAATATCTGTTGATGCTCTCGGACTCGCTGAACAGGCTGGAACTTCAAAGGCATCAAATGTTGTACTTATGGGAGTTCTTTCAACAAAAATGGGATTTGATGAATCAGTATGGCAGAAAGCTCTTGAACAGTGTGTTCCGCCAAAATTCCTTGAACTCAATAAAAAAGCTTTCGCTCTCGGAGTAAAGAACGCATAAGCTTATTTATACAATATTAAACAAAAATCAGGAGGAATTGTTTACCAATGGAAAATTACTGGAACAAAGAAATTGAATGTATGTCACATGAGGACATGAAAAAATTACAGGACGAACGTCTTGTTGCACAGGTAAAACATGTTTATGAAAATGTTCCATATTACAAAAATCTTATGGATAAAAAGGGTGTAACTCCCGATGACATAAAATCAACAGATGACCTTCATAAACTGCCGTTCCTTACAAAAAGTGATTTGCGTGAGGCATATCCTTACGGACTTCTTGCAAAACCTCTTTCAGACTGTGTAAGAATACATTCAACAAGCGGTACAACAGGAAAAAGAGTTGTTGCATTCTATACACAGAATGATATTGACCTCTGGGAAGACTGCTGTGCAAGAGCTATAACCGCAGCAGGAGGAACTAAAGACGATGTCTGCCAAGTTAGCTATGGATATGGTCTTTTCACAGGAGGCTCCGGACTTAACGGCGGTTCACATAAATTAGGCTGTCTTACACTTCCTATGTCATCAGGAAACACTGAAAGACAGATTCAGTTTATGAAAGATTTAGGTTCAACAATTCTCTGCTGTACTCCTTCATATGCTGCATATATCGGCGAAACACTTCACGAAATGGGACTTACTCCTGATGATATAAAACTTAAAGCCGGAATATTCGGTGCAGAACCGTGGACTGAAGAAATGCGTCAAGAAATTGAAACTCTTCTCGGAATAAAGGCTTATGATATATATGGTCTTACTGAAACAAGTGGCCCCGGAGTTGCTTTTGAGTGTTCAGAACAGTCCGGTATGCACATAAATGAAGACAATTTCATTCCTGAAATAATCAATCCTGAAACAGGCGAAGTTCTCCCTGAAGGAGAAAAGGGTGAACTGGTATTCACAAGCATAACAAAAGAAGCTTTCCCGCTTCTCCGTTACAGAACCCGTGATATATGCGTTCTCACAAGAGAAAAATGCTCCTGCGGAAGAACTCTTATAAAAATGTGCAAGCCTATGGGAAGAAGTGATGATATGCTTATTATCAGAGGTGTAAACGTATTCCCTTCACAGATTGAAACTGTTCTCATAAACAAGGGTTATTCCCTCAACTATCAGATTGAAGTTGACAGAGTAAACAATACTGATACCCTTGATATAAACATCGAAATGAAACCTGAACAGTCAGAAAATATTCCTTCTGAAGAAAAGAAACTCGCCTCTGCTATCAAAACTATGCTCGGAATAAGCCCGAGAGTTCACCTTGTTCCTGAAAAATCTATCACAAGAAGTGAAGGAAAGGCTGTCCGTGTTGTCGATAAACGTAAACTCCACTAAAAAAATTTTCGTAAATTATTCCGAAAACACTTGACAATTCTATGAAATATTGTATAATTATAAGTAAGAAATATTTTTTTCAAATTTATGCATGGGAGTGATTTCTAATGGGCATTATCGAAAAATTCAATGATGTCAGCAAAATGGCTAACGATAAAGCCAAAAGCATCAGCGAAGCCAACAACCTTAAAAGAAAGATTCTTTATGAGGAAGAAAGAATTGTTGAAATCTTTGCAGATATAGGCAAAAAGTACTATAAGAACCCTAACGAAGACCCTAACGTTTTCCGTGTTCTCTGCGAAGATATCGACACAAGAAGAAGAAGAATAAAGAAAATGCGTTTTGAACTCAACGAAATCAGAGGATATAAAATCTGCCCTAAGTGCAATTCAGAAGTTAAGGATAACTTCCAGTTCTGCGGTGTATGCGGTGCAAGACTTCCTGACCCTGAGGACGAAGATTTTACATCACTTGAAACAAATGATTACTACACAGAAAGCAGTAACAACTTCTTTAACGCTGATTCAACCAAAACATATTAATTTTTTTTCGACTGTCCGGATTTTCAAACGGACAGTCTTTTTTTAAGGAGCTTTTTATGACATATATAAGAAATATTCTGTCATTTGTTTTTATAATGATTTTTTCCAATTCAGTTTTTATATGTTCCGCCGATAAAATAAATTTACTTCTGAAGATTTCATCAGTTTCAGTATCATTTATCCTATATCTTATAATAAATATTAAATCACCGAAAATCAAACAGGATTCCAAAAAGCTGTGTAAACTGAATCATGGCTGTAATCTTATAATGCTTTCAGGATATTCAGCTTTTGCTGAAATAATTCTGACAGTAATATTGTGTAACAAAATAAATTTTTCAGTTCTGTCTATAATTATAAATTCCTTGCTTGCAGGAATATTTATTCTGATTATGACATTCAACGGAATTTTAAAAACTGCGGTAAGCTCAAAACAGGTAAAATTCATATGGTATATACTGCTTATTCTGATGTGGTATATACCTGTTATAAATATAATTATATTCTATCAGTTCTACAAAACAGGGAAACGTGAATTCAGATTTGAAACAGCACGTCTTGACCTCGAAAAAGAACGTGCAGAAAATTCAGTATGCCACACAAAATATCCTATACTTATGGTTCATGGAATATTTTTTCGTGACTGGCAGTATTTTAATTACTGGGGACGAGTTTCGAAAGCTCTTATGGCAAACGGTGCAGAAATTTATTACGGAAATCAGCAGTCTGCAAAATCAGTTGCAGAGAGTGCAGAGGAACTTAAAAACCGCATACTTGAAGTAATAAAAGAATCAGGTGCTGAAAAAGTAAATATCATTGCACATTCAAAAGGCGGTCTTGATTCAAGATATGCAATAAGCAGACTCGGAATGGATAAATATGTTGCATCTCTCACTACTATAAATACACCTCATAAGGGGTGTGATTTTGTTGATAATCTGCTGAATATATTTCCTGAAAAAGCCGTTGATTTAATTGCAAGAAAATATAACAGAGTATTTTCAGCACTCGGAGATAATTCACCTGATTTTCTTTCAGGAATCCTTGACCTTCGTGCATCTTCCTGCAAAAAGCTTGATGAAGCTCTTGAGGATTCCCCTGATATATATTATCAGAGCTATATGTCTGAAATGAAAAATTTCTTTTCAGCCGGAATACCGCTTAATATCGGGTATCTTCTCATACAGAAATGCAACGGCAGAAATGATGGTCTTGTATGGGTTGAATCCGCAAAACATGGCAAAAAATTCACCTTGATTGAAAACAAGTTTCCGAGAGGAATTTCCCATGGAGATATGATTGACCTTTTCAGAGAGAATATAAAAGGCTTTGATATTCGTGAATTTTATATCAATATTGCCATAAATCTTAAAAAAATGGGTTATTAATATTTTTTGGTTGATTATACCGGAATTATATGTTATAATATAGTTTATGAAAAACATTCACGCCTTAAAAAAGTACGTATAAATCTGCAAAGAAAATATGCAGGTATACAGAGTATGAACCACAGAACTGTAAACGGCAGGCATATCTGTCCCATAACATTAAACGGAACTTCTGAATAATCCCATACATTCCATTTAAAAACCATATTTACAACCACTCCCACCAGAAATTCAGTAGCCGTAATAAATACAGCCCCTATCATACAGCTTTTTAAAAGAGTTATCCCTGAACTGCTGTTTATAAGATAAAGAATCATAAGTGCTGTACCGCCTGTAAGTCCCATAGTCCAGTGAGTATATCCCCTGTCAATAATTTCAATCATACTGTATATAAAAAATCCCATAAGGAATGAAATTGAACATTCCGCTGTTTTCAAAATATATCACCTCTTTTCCAACGTTTATTTTATTATATACATATTCAAAATTTATATTCAAAAAGGAAAATTATCATATGACAAATATTATTATTATAATTTTACTGATTATTCTCATTGTAATGTGTGCAATAATTATTATGAAGCTCTCCGGAAAAAATGAAAATTCTGAAACCGATAAGCTCATAAAGGATAATTTCAATCAGATTAAGCAGGATATTTCTGCATCAGGAAGCGAAAATATACGCTCATTCGGCGAAATAGTTTCAGGAAATCAAAAAAATCTCAATGATGTAATTACAAATCAGCTTAAAAATATAGGCGAAAACCTCACTGAAAAACAAAATACATCAATTGAAATGTTCACCCGTATGAATACTATGACCGAACAGCGTTTCAGTTCTTTCACTTCTGATACTGAACAAAAACTTAACGGAATAAGAATTTCCGTTCAGAAAGGTCTTTCTGATATTCAGTCAGATACAAATAACCGACTCAATCAGATTCAGGGAATTGTTGAAGAAAAATTACAGAAAACTCTTGATTCAAAAGTATCACAGGCATTTTCAACAGTAAATGAACGTCTTGAACAGGTCTATAAGGAACTCGGAGAAGTCCAGAGTATTGCGACAGGCGTAACAGATTTGAAAAAAGTTCTTTCAAATGTAAAAACAAGAGGTATTTTCGGTGAACTTCAGCTCCGCAATATTCTGCGTGAAACCTTAACTCAATCACAGTATATTGAAAATGCAAAGATAAAATCAGGATTTGTTGAATTTGCAGTTATAATTCCTGCTGAAGACGATGAACATATTCTTCTCCCGATAGACTCAAAGTTTCCCAATGATACATACACAGCTCTTTCAGATGCTCTCGAAAAGGGCAGTAAGGAGGATATTGAAACAGCCCGCAAAAATCTTATAACCCGTCTTAAAGCGGAGGGAAAAGATATTTCAACAAAATATATAAATCCTCCTGAAACAACTGATTTTGCAATAATGTTTCTGCCCTCTGAAAGTCTTTACGCTGAGGCAGTAAACCTTAATATGATTGAAATTCTTCAGCGTGAATATCATGTTGCTCTCGCAGGCCCAAGCACTATGACAGCTCTCTTAAACAGTCTGCGAATGGGATTTCAAAGTATGGCTATACGCAAGCAGAGTGATAATGTATGGAAAGTTCTTAATGATGTCAAAAAGGAATTTGAAAAGTTCTCTGATGCTCTTGAAAATGCACAGAAAAAAATAAATACTGCAAGCTCTGAGCTTGAAAGCCTTGTCGGAACTCGTACAAGAATGTTGAAAAAGCAGTTACAGAACGTCATTGAACCTGATAACAATTCAGATAATAAATAAGAATGGAGTGTAATTTTTTAATGAGAAAAAGCTGTATCTTAATGCATATCTCAAGTCTGCCCTCAAATTACGGCATAGGGAAACTCGGAAAAGATGCATATAACTTTGTTGATTTTCTTTGTCAGTCAGGAGTAAAATGCTGGCAGATTTTACCGCTTTCACCTACAAGCTACGGTGATTCCCCGTATCAGTCATTTTCAGTCAATGCGGGAAATCCCTATTTTATAGATTTTGAAATACTTGAAGATGAAGGACTTCTTGAACACAGTGACTTCTGCAATATAGAATGGGATTCAGAACCACGCAAAGTAAACTATGAAATAATATATAACAACTGCTTTAAGGTTCTCAGAAAGGCATATGAAAACTTTAATCCGAAAAAATCACCGGCATATCGTGATTTTATAGATAAAAACAAAAACTGGGTCGGAAGCTATGCACTTTTTATGGCTCTCAAATTAAAAAATGACGGAAAAGCATGGTATGAATGGGAACACGGCATAGCAATGCGTGAAACAGATGCACTTTCAAAAGCTAAAACAGAACTCAAAAAGGATATAGGATTTTTCAAGTTCATACAGTTCAAATTCTATGAACAGTGGTTCAGATTAAAAAGCTATGCAAATGAATGCGGAATAGAAATAATAGGCGATATTCCGATATACTGTGCATATGACAGTGTTGAGGCGTGGGCAAATCCAAGACTTTTCTGCTTTGACAAAAAGAAAAGACCTACTGATGTTGCAGGCTGTCCTCCTGATAATTTTTCACCGACAGGTCAGCTCTGGGGAAATCCTCTCTATAACTGGGAATATCACAAGAAAAATAATTACAAATGGTGGATTGAAAGAATATCATTTGCCTCAAAGGTATATGATATAGTTCGTATAGACCATTTCAGAGGATTTGAAAGCTACTATGCAATTCCTTTCGGAAACGAAACCGCTGAAAACGGCGAATGGCGTAAAGGCCCTGATTCAGAACTTTTTAAACTCGCTGAACAGAAACTCGGAAAACTTAATATAATTGCTGAAGATTTGGGATTTATTACTCCTGAAGTAAGAAAAATGCTTGATGAAACAGGATACCCCGGAATGAAAGTTCTCCAGTTTGCTTTTGACAACGGAAAAAATGAACATCTTCCGCATAACTTCACAACAACAAACTGTTTCGCATACACAGGCACACACGACAATGAAACTCTTACAGGCTGGGCAAAGGGACTTTCAGAAAAAAATCTCAAATTTGCAAAAAAATATCTTGGTGAAAAGAAAATTCAGAAACTCCCGTATGCAGTTATAAAATCTGCATGGGGAAGTGTTGCGGAGGTTGCTGTTGCACAGATTCAGGATTTCCTTAATTCTCCTCCTGAAGACAGAATGAATACTCCTTCAACACTCGGAACAAACTGGCAGTTCAGAACACTGAAATCTGATTTCAGTAACAGTCTTGTCAAAAAAATAAAAAAACTCAATAAAATCTATAACAGATAACGGAGGTACTAAACCTATGGAAAACAATATCTTAACCGAAATGATTCTCAAGAACTTACAGCTTAACCCCTCAAAAGCTACTCCACAACAACTTCACAATGCACTCGCAAAGACTGTAACTGAACTTATTTCAGAAAACTGGCACAAAAGCAAAACAGAACATCTTGAAAAAAGACGTGCATGCTATTTTTCAATGGAATTTCTTGTAGGACGTGCAGTATATAATAATCTGCTCTGTCTTGGAATCTATGATAAAGTTGAACAGGTTTTCAACAGTTTCGGACGCTCGCTCACAGAACTTGAAGAAATTGAAGATGCTGCTCTCGGAAACGGCGGACTCGGACGTCTTGCAGCCTGCTTTCTTGACAGTGCAGCAACTCTTTCACTTCCGCTTGACGGCTATGGAATACGCTATAAATACGGTCTTTTCAAGCAGTCAATCGTAAACGGATTCCAGTGTGAAGAAGCTGATGACTGGACTAAATACGGTGATTACTGGTCTGTAAGACAAGAACAGGATACTGTTACAGTAAACTATAACGGACAGAGCGTCAAGGCTGTTCCGTATGATATGCCAATAATAGGAGCTAAAACAAATAATATCGGAACTCTCAGACTCTGGCAGGCTGAACCTGTAAAGGATTTCGATTTCAATACCTTCAACAATCAGAAATATCTTGAAGCATCACAGGAAAAAATATTTGCAGAGGATATTTCAAGAGTTCTCTATCCTAATGATGATACCTATGAGGGAAAGAAACTCCGCCTTAAACAGCAGTATTTCTTCTGCTGTGCATCTCTCACTGATATTATAAAATATCACCTCGAAGAACATGAAACCCTTGACAATCTTGCTGAATATATAACAATCCAGCTCAACGATACACACCCTGTTATATCAATTCCGGAGCTTATCAGACAGCTTGTTGATATATATAACTATTCATTCGATGACGCTTTCAAAACAGCTCAGAAGATATTCAATTATACTAACCATACTATTATGGCGGAAGCTCTTGAAAAATGGAGCTGTGACCTTGTTGAAGAACTTCTCCCGAGAATATATGAAATCATCATTATGATTAATGAAAGACTGATTTCTGACCTCTATTCAATGAATACTGAAAAGGCAAAAATCGACAGAATGAAGATTATAAACAACGGTCTTGTTCATATGGCACATATGGCAATATATGCATCATCATATACAAACGGTGTTGCAAGGATTCACACACAGATTCTCAAGGATACTGCTCTTGCTGACTGGTACAGCATCTATCCTGAAAGATTCCAGAATAAGACAAACGGCATAACACAGAGAAGATGGCTTGCACTCTGCAACAGAGAACTTTCAGAATATATCACTGAACTTCTTGGAAATGATTCATGGGTAACTGACCTTTCACAGCTTAAAAAACTTGAAAAGTTTGCTGATAATGATGAAGTTATCAGTAAATTCATTGAAATCAAGCAGACAAAGAAAAATCAGCTTGCAGAATTTATCAACAGCAAGGAAGGTTCTTCAATAAATTCTGAAAGCATTTTCGATATTCAGATTAAAAGACTTCACGAATATAAAAGACAGCTCCTCAATGCCTTCTCAATTCTCTATATCTACTATGGAATAAAAGACGGTTCTATAAAGAATTTTGCTCCGACAACATTTATATTCGGTGCTAAGTCTGCTCCGGGATACAGACGTGCAAAGGCTATAATAAAATTCATCAACGAAATTGCACAGCTTATCGAAAAAGATGATGAAGTAAAAGACCTTATCAAAGTTGTATTCGTTTCAAACTACAATGTTTCATATGCTGAAAAGCTTGTAGCCGGTGCTGATATTTCAGAACAGATTTCAACAGCAGGTACAGAAGCATCAGGAACAGGAAATATGAAACTTATGCTCAACGGTGCAGTTACTCTCGGAACTTATGACGGTGCTAACGTTGAAATCGTTGAAGAAGCAGGAGAAGAAAACAACTATATCTTTGGTGCAAAGGTTGAGGAACTTAAAGAGATTGTTCCGACATACGAAAGCCGTAAGATTTTCGCTGAAAACAAGAAAATTCAGAAAGTTGTTTCATCACTCATTAACGGAACTGTATCTGACGGCGGTTCAGGTGATTTCAGAGAGCTTTATTATTCACTCCTTGACGGTGCAAGCTGGCATAAACCTGACCATTACTATCTCCTCGGTGACCTTGAAAGCTATGTTGAAGCTAAACTTCGTGCAAACAGCGATTACGCTGAGAACAGAAAAGCATTTGCTAAAAAACAGTGGATTAATATGTGCAATGCCGGAAAATTCAGTTCAGACCGTACTATAAAGGATTATGCAGAAAACATCTGGAAAATCAAATAAATAAAAAAGGGCGAACTTAAAAAGTTCGCCCATAATTTTTTTGCTTCGCTTACTGCATACCGCCCTTGAAGTAGAAGCATTCCTGAATAATCAATGCACAGCCACCGCTGAAAAGATTTTTCTTATCAATTCCGCTGAGAATAAGTCTTTCAGCAATATCTTCACCAACGTGCTTTGCAATTCCTCTTCTTAAATAATCAAGCTGTCTTTCTGAAAGCTCAACATTATGGAGAATAATTCTCTGAGCAAAATGCATGCAGGAAAGATTATTAAGAAGTATTGCAAAATTAGCAATAAATTTGTTTACGATATTAACAACAGGTTCTTCGCCTCTCATAACAGCATTTGAAAGAGTATCTATTGTAATATTAGCCTTGTCACCGTTTGTCTGTTCAAAAAGAACAGGAGTTTTTTCCTTTGAGAAAACTTCACCGATAGCATTCATAAATGCAGTTCTTGAGAGTTCAGCCTTAACAGAACCGTCAGGATAACCTTCCATCTGTCTGCCGTCAGGATTAACAATAGCCTTTTCTATCATATATGTATAGGACATATAATCAGGTGAAAGAACATTCTTGTTAAGAACAGCGATATTAATCTGATTGCCATAGCTGATGAAAACCTGATTGTTCTGATAACCGTTATAGTTTTCAAAGTCATTGCTTGCAAGAGCAAGAAGACCAACAGCATTTCCGCATTTGATTTCGAGGTCAACACCGGTTGAAACCTTGTCAATAAAGCTTGAGAAATCAAGAACGCCGTCTTTGTAGAAGATTTTAAGTTTGCCCCACATTGCAGGAACAATTCCGATACCAAGACCAAGAACCTTATCTTTTTTAAGACAACTGTTATCCATCATTTCATTGCTCTTGCTGATAATAAAGCTGATAATATCCTTAGTCATAGTCTTGTCATCAATAATCATTGAAGCCTTGTCCAGAACATCACCGTTAAGTGTAGAAAGACCGATATTTACTTCAGTTTCAGAAATATAAGCACCGAGAGCAAATTTATAGTTATCATTAATGCTGATAAGTATCTTGCGTCTGCCTTTCTGAAGTTTTTCAGTGTTAACAGGAGCTTCTCCGATTTCAACGAGAACGCCTTCTTCAATCATTTCATTAGTAATGATTGTAACAGCAGCTCTTGTGATATGAAGTTCAGAAGCTACATCAACTCTTGATATAGGGCCGAATTCCTTGATAACACGAAGTATCTGCATTCTGTTTCTTCTTTTGAGGTCGAGTTTACTGATTCCACATTTTTCCATATAAAAATTTCCTTTCCTTCATCAGCAATATAAATTTTTTGATATTCTGACGATAATAAAATTCCCATAATGATATTTTAAAAAATCCAATATCATTTACATATATATTATAACACATAAAATAATTTTTTGAAACCATGTTTTGCTTATTTTTTACATTTCGTATACTTGAACAAATTTCAGAAAAAATTTTGCATAATTTTGTCGAACTGCACAATAAGAGGCAAACTTATGATTGAAAAAACGGTTGTAAAAGCGAATATTTCAGAGGCATAAAGCGAATCTTTTCCTATTCTTATGCACTGGAGTGTACACATTGCAGCAGCCGGTGCTGAGGCAGCTATAATTATTGAAGTTCTTACATCGGAGTCGACACCAGAAAATATTGGCAATGCAAAAACTATTACAATCAGAGCCGGAAAGAGAACAAGTTTAAGAAAAGATGTATAATAAATTCTCTTTTTCTTTATCAGACTGATGATATTTGCATCAGCCATAGTAACTCCTGAAACTATCATAGCAAGCGGAGTATTCAAATCAGCAACAAATTCTAAAGCCTTTGACATAACTGATGGCAGTTTTATCTGAAGGAAAAACATAATTATTCCGACAACTATTGAAAGTATAACAGGTGAATAAAGAACTTTCAGAACTTTTTTAAAATCCTTTTCACCGGAAAGGAGTATAATTCCATGAGTCCATATCATAAAGTTAAAAACAGTAAGATATGCAGTAAGATAAAATACTCCGATACTTCCGAAAAGAGCCTGTATAAGAGGTATACCCATAAAGGCACAGTTGGAATATATTGATGAAAATCGTTCTATTTCAGAATTTCTGATTTTTGCCGGAACAAGAATATAAGCTCCGGCAATCATAATTGCAAATGATATGACTGAAATCAAAAATGCCGTCAGAAGATTTTTTACAAGTTCAGAATCATATTCAGTCTGATAAGCCATAAATATTACAACCGGATTTACAACCGAAAGCACAAGATTGGAAAGTTCCTTGTTTCCTGCCTTTGAGATAATACCTGTTTTAAAGCATATAATTCCGATTATTATAAGTATAAGCATAACAACAGTTTGATTAAAAAGAGTTTGCATTAAAAATCTCTCCATTCACTAAATTATCCAGAAAACCAAAGCTCCCGCATATATTACAAACATAACGAAAACTGTCATAAAAAGTCTTGCCGTATATGCTGATTTTTTAAGTCTTTCATTTTCTGATATAATATTTATATTTTTCTGATAAATCACAAGAAGAATAAATCCCATAAGCGAAAGCACCACAGCAAATTTAATTCCCCTCGGATAATATTCAGCATAGAATTCAAATTCCCCACTGCCGTCAAGCTTGACAGCCATAAAAGAATCCATACATTTAATAATTTTGCATCTTTTTCCGTTAAGCTGAGCAGTATATCCCTTGTTATAAGCAAGAGGTATATATAAATATCCCTCGCCTTCACCGCTTATTCTGACAGTATTTCCGTTCTTTTCGATTTTGGCAGTATTAACGGACTGGAGCTGATTCTGAAATTTATATGTATCAAAAAGATACAGTCCGAAATCCTTAGTTTCAAAGTTCTTTCTGATTTTAATTTTCACTTCAACGTTTTTATTTCTGAACTGTCCGAGATTGATTATACCGTTCATTTTCCTGCTTGGATAGCTTTCCTCTATGAGTTCACCGTTGACATATATATCACACGCACCGTAATATTTTTCATCAAGACTTGCAGAATAATCTCCGAAAATATCAAAATAAAGTATCTTATCCTTTTCAGCATATATATTGTATGTAATAACTGAATCTTCGTTTTCTGAATTTCTTCTGATTTTATATGAATTATCAGAAAATTCAACATCAACGTTTTCAGCAGAAAAATCCTCTGTTTTTGCAATTATATCATCTGAATTGAGAAGCTTGCTACAAAGGAGCTGTGAAAAATCCATTCTGTCTGATGAGCTGTATTCACCAAAATCCTCCGGCAATACATCGGAAATAAATGCACCGTCCAGAATATCCTCATTTATATATACTTTAAGAGGATTTACAGAACTGTAAACGCCTTTTCCTATAAAATCGCCTATAATGGATATTATATATTTATTCATAAGAAATGCATCAGTAACAAGTGTTCCGCCGTTAGACGAAACATCAAGCCAGTATGAAGAATATCCCATTCTTTTCATAGCGTTCATAAAATCCTGATTAGTCAGTGATGTATAATGCGAAGTTGTATTATATCCCATACCTTCAAGCATATTCGGGAAAAAATAACGTTTCTGCAATTTAACCCTGAAGAAGCTGTCATCATTTATCTTGTCCGAAAGCTCCGCAGTAACTTTATAACGTGCCGTAACATCAGGAGCATTCCTCATATATATATTAAGTGAAAAAACAGTTTCAAACAAAAAAATTATTCCTATAACAGAATTAAGAACCTTTGAAGTTATCTGACGCTGTTTAAAACTCATAACAGCAAATATATTGACAGTAAGAGCTATTATCCCGAAGCATATTATTATTACAGCATTCTCCCCGCTTATGTGAAGTTCATAAACATATGAAAGAAGTTTTTCTGAATTTATAAGAATAACCGCTGTTATGTATATAAGCACAAAACTGAAACATATAAGAACAGTTTTTTTATCAGAGGATTTTGCACCTGCTGAATCAGAAATATACTGACCGACTGAAACAAGACATATAAATATTATAATAAATCCGTATCTCAGCGGATATGCCTGATAGCTTCCCGTATGCCACATCTTATTGAAAGGGTCTATAAAGGCACTCAGAAGAAGAATAAAAGTCATCTGTCTGTAAAATCTTCTTATACCCTGATTGAATAAATTTTTATTTTTTATCATTGTAATCACAGCAAGTATAACAACTGATACAGCAGAAATAAGACAATATTTATCAAGAATATTCGCAAAAAATCCGGTGCGTCCTCCGTCATTTTCAATACTCTTTCGTCCGGATTCCAGAACTTCAATAAGCGATACAAGCCATACAGGACAGGTAATCAGAGCTGATATAAAGCTGGAAATCATAAATTTCAGTGAATTCTGATAACGTCTGTTTTTAGGACATTCATTAAGAAGCAACGATGAAGATGATATTATCGTAAATATAACAATCATATATGATATGTAGTAATTAAGATAAACCATAGCAGACAAACATATTATATAAGGCATAGTTCTGCCGTTTTTAATAAGTTCTCTGAAAGCTATCATAAATATCGGAAACATATATACAATATCAAGCCACATGCTGTTCTGATAATACATTATATTATAACCGCTGTAAGCATACATAAGGCTTAAAAGTATTTCAAGAACAGGATTTATTTTTCTGTTGTCATATTTAAGATATATTGAAAATGTAAATGCACACAGTCCGAATTTCAAAGCTGTAAGGAAATTGACAAGATATATTACATTTTTTGTTTTCGTAAGAAATACAAGGAGAGAAAAAGGCGAGGAAACGAAAAAGAAGAATACTCCCCAGAAATTCATACCTCCTCCCCCACCGCTTAAAACGCTCATTTCTTTAAGCTCAAGTAGCAGAGGAATATACTGCTGTTCCATATCACACCAGGCAACAGAACGCTCTCCAAAGGGATAATAACCGTTACAGGCAAAGTAAACAAACAGAACAGCCGTTCCAAGTAAAAATGATATTAAAGATGTCCTTTTACTCATAAAATGTTCCTACTCAATCACAATATAATTATCAGAAGCATTTTCCTTTGTCGCATACTCCGAAACTTTAAGAACTTTTACTTTGACAGGCTTGTTTCCCATAATAATTTCTATTATATCATTTTCCCTGACATCATAGGAGGCTCGGGCAATTTTGCCGTTTACTGTAATTTTTCCGGCATCACAGGCTTCATTTGCGACAGTCCGACGCTTTATAAGTCTGGTTACTTTAAGATACTTATCCAGACGCATTATATTTATACCACCTTTCGTAAAAAATTCACCGTAAAAAACGGGAAAGCAAAAACTTTCCCGTCTTATTCAGAAACAGATTACTTATTAACAACTTCCTTGAGAGTTTTTCCAGCCTTGAAAACAGGAGCTTTACTTGCGGGACAGATTGTTTCCTGCTTTGTACGAGGATTTATGCACTTCTTTTCTCCTCTTTCCTTAACCTGAAAAGTACCGAAACCGGTAATAGAAACCTTTTCACCACTCTGGAGAGCTTCTGCGATAGAATCGAGTACAATGTTGAGAGCGATATCAGCATCTTTTTTCTTCCAATTGCCCTTTTCGGCAATAACACTAACAAGTTCTGACTTTTTCATTGAAAAAATACCTCCAAAATTATTTATAAAATTTTTTAGCCCTTTTCCAGTATTCATCGAGCTTTTCAGGCTCAAGCTCTTTCATATCAAAGGAATCATAATTTATAAATTCCTCTGCTTTTTCAAATCTTCTGATGAATTTATCAGAAGCCTGAGTGAGTGCCTGTTCAGCATCTATTCCTAAATGGCGGGCAAGATTAACACATGAGAAAAGCAGGTCACCGAACTCCTCAAAGATATTTTCGGAATTTCCTGATAAAACCGCCTCACCGAGTTCAGTTTTTTCAGATTCCAAAGCCCTGAAAGCGTCTTCAGCGGAAGAATAGTCAAAACCTGCACGCATAGCTCTTTTGCCAATTTTCTGGGCTCTCATAAGAGCCGGCAGTGATTTTGCAACGCTTTTAAGGGTATCTGTATAAGTTTCCTGACCTTTTGTTTCTTTTTTGATTTTGTCCCAGTTTTTAAGAACATCGTCAGTATTATTGACAACAGTATCTCCAAAAACATGGGGGTGACGGACTATAAGCTTTTTTGAAACCTCATCACACACATCATCAAAATTGAAATTTCCGGCATCAGTTTCGATTGAAGTATGGAAAACAACCTGTAAAAGAACATCGCCGAGTTCTTCTCTTAGGAGTGATGAATCTTCGAGGTCAATAGCTTCAACAGCTTCGCAGACCTCCTCAATGAAATCGCTTTTAAGTGATTTATGAGTTTGTTCCTTATCCCACGGGCAACCGTTTTCGCTTCTTAAAAGCGAAACTATTCTGATAAGGTCATCTATATTATAATTATCCTTCTGAATAAAATCAACCATAAAACCGAAGCCTCCGAATTGCATTTAACAGTGTTACTTTTATTATAATAACTCAAAACCGTATAAAATGCAACATATTTTTTTAAGTTTGGTAAATAAGCAAAATAAATATATTTTTTCTGAAATGTTTTGTAAAAAATAACCTATTTCAGCTTACTTTATATCCACAAAGCCGACTTTTCTGTAAGCTTTTGAAACGATTCTCTGAGAATATCTGAGAGCTTTTTCAGCACCTTCAGTATAGCATTTTTTAAGGTAATCCTTATCAGCACTGAACTGTGCAAACTTTTCTCTTATAGGTGCAAGGTGGTCAGCAACAGCCTCACCGACAGCAACCTTGAAATCGCCGTATCCTTTTCCGGAAAATTCTGATGTAATTTCATCAAAGTTCTTTCCCGTAACGCTTGAATAGATAGTCATAAGATTATTTATTCCGTCCTTGCCCTCACGATAGCATATTTCTGATTCACTGTCAGTAACAGCACGTTTAAATTTTCTTATGATAGTATCCTTGTCATCAAGAATAAGAATACATGCATTAGGATTTTCGTCCGACTTTGACATTTTCTTTGTAGGTTCCTGAAGTGACATAACCTTAGCACCGACTTCCGGAATATAAGCTTCCGGAATTTTAAAGAGTTCACCATAACGCTGATTGAATCTCTGAGCAACATTTCTTGCAAGTTCAAGATGCTGTTTCTGGTCAATACCAACAGGCACTAAATCAGCATTATAAGCAAGAATATCAGCAGCCATAAGAACAGGATATGTAAACAGACCTGCATTTATATCATCAGGGTGACGCTTGCTTTTATCCTTGAACTGTGTCATTCTTGAAAGTTCTCCGAACTGTGTTGAACAGCTCAGAACCCAGCTTAATTCTGCATGAGTTTTAACATGACTCTGAATAAAGAATATAGATTTTTCAGGGTCTATACCGCATGCCATAAGAAGTGCATAAGCATCAAGAGTATTTTTGCGGAGTTTTGCCGGCTCCTGCCTTACTGTAATGGCATGCATATTTACAACGCAGTATATGCAGTTATATTCGTCCTGAAGCGGTTTCCAGTTACGGACAGCACCTATATAGTTACCGAGAGTAAATGTACCTGTGGGCTGAATACCGCTGAAAATTACTTTTTTATCTTCCATATAAATCACCTGAAAAAATTACTTATTATTTGCCTTTGCCTGCTGGTCTTTAAGCTGACAGGTTCTTACTTCTGTGAGAACTTTCTGATAAAGATTGAAAACGCCTCTTTTTTCAGGAGATTCCTGACCGATTGTAGCAGGGTGGAGCTGAGTTTTATAAACACCGTTATTTGTCAGAAGATATATAAAGTGATTGTTTCCTGTCGGGAGGTCAAAAGCCTTTACCTTTTCACACTGTGGGAGAAGATTATTTGCATAAAGAACGAGTGTGCGTGTAGCCTGAACGAGATTGACATATCTCTGTGAAGCTCCTGAATATTCTCCGCCCATATTGAAATAAAGGTTTGTAGCACCATTGAGGAATGATACCATAGTAGTAAGTATTGAATTTCCCATAGGCATATCAACAATTACTCCGTATACTTCATTTGGTTTAAGCTTGATTTTAAAATATTTTGACGGAAAGGTCAGAGCCTGACCTCTTGTCATAAGATAATTCTGAGTAACGCTGTATCTGTCCAGCGGTGAACGTCTTGGCATAATAAAAAATTCCTTTCATAAAAAATTTATTTAAACATTTCCCTTGTCATTTTTCCGAGAATTTCAGTACCCTTTACGAGCTGTTCATCAGTCGGGGTTGAGAAGTTAAGACGGAAAGAAGATGTCGGGTCGCTTTCATTAATTGTAAAAGCATTTCCCGGTACAACAGCAACCTTATATTCTGATACAGCCTTTTTACAGAAAGCAGGCATATCAGCATTTTCAGGAAGTGTACACCAAATAAACAAACCTCCCTGCGGTCTTGTAAAGCTTACTTTATCGGAGAAACATTCTTCAATTTTTGAAATCATAAGACCGCATTTCTTTCTGTAAATTGAACGGAGTGTTTCAAAATGCTTTTTCATATCAACCTGAGTAATAAATCTGTGGCAGATAACCTGAGCCCATATATTTGAATGAACATCAGAAACCTGCTTGCATACGATAATTTTCTGAATAATTTCCTTAGGAGCAGAAACATAGCCTGTTCTGAATCCGGGGGAAAGAATTTTAGAAAATGTTCGTGAATATATAACTCTGCCGTCAGTATCAAGAGTTTTTATAGAGGGGATTTCCTCTCCCTCAAATCTCAAATCTCCGTATGGATTATCTTCAAGGATTACGAAATTATATTTCTTTGCCATTTCGTATACAGCCTTACGCTTTTCCCATGACATTGTAAGACCTGTCGGATTCTGAAAATTCGGAATAAGATAGAGTATCTTGACATTTTTATTTGATTTCACAGCCTGTTCGAGCTTTTCAAGGTTTATGCCGTCATTCTGAAGTTCAACGCCGACAAGGTTTACATTGTAAGACCTGAAAGCATTGAGAGAACCTATAAAGCTTGGAGATTCGCATATAATTGTATCACCTTCATTGAGAAGAACCTTACATGCAAGTTCATTAGCCTGCTGAGCACCTGATGTTATAACAAGGTCATCAATATCAGAATTAAAGCAGTTGTCAGCCTGAAGATTTTTTTTCAGTTCATCTCTGAGAGGAGTATAACCCTCTGTAAGACTGTATTGCAAAGCAAGTATAGGGTCGTTTTTAAGAAGGTCAGCAGAAATTTCAGCAATCTTTTCAGACGGAAAAGCCTCCGGAGCAGGATTTCCCGCAGCAAGTGAAATAACTTCGGGGTCTGATGTGAATTTCAGAATTTCTCTTATCGCAGATGCTTTAAGAGTTGATACTTTATCTGAAAAAATATATTCCATAATAAATCAAGCCTTTCATAAGATATTTGATATTTCGTAACTTTAATTATAGCACATATTTCCCTGACAGGCAACATATATTTTTATAAACAGAAATTCAGAAAGGTGGCGTTGCCTTGAAAAAGCAGGATTTTATAAAAAGTTCCATTATACTGATGATTTCCGCAATAATATCAAAATTTCTCGGAGCAGTATTTAAAATACCTCTTACAAATATTCTTGGCGGAGTGGGAATGAGCTATTTCAGCTGTGCATACAGTATATTTCTGCCGGTATATGCATTAAGCGTCACAGGACTTTCAACAGCCGTTGCACATCTTACAGCACAGAGTGCAGTTTTCGGAATGTATGACAATGCAAGAAAAGTCAGAAAAACTGCAATTCTGATATTTTCAGCCACAGGACTTGCCGGAAGCCTTATAATATATCTTATTGCAAAACCTTTCTGCATTTACATAGGAGAGTGTCCCGAAGCTGAACTTGCAGTAAAGCTTATAGCACCGTCAGTTTTTTTTGGTTGTATAACAGCCGTAGAACGCGGATATTATGAAGGATTAAGCAACATGTATCCGACAGCCTTTTCACAGCTTGCAGAAGGCATAGTAAAAATGACATGCGGACTTCTGATGTGCAGTTATGTTGTAAACAACAGTGAAAAGGTTCTTGAATATTTTCCTGCCGGAACTGATATAAGAAGTATTTCCGCAGCGGCAGGCATACTCGGGGTAACGCTTTCATCAGTCGGTTCATTGCTTTTCTTTCCTGTTATGAAAATATTCTGCCGGAAAGAAAAAAGAATATCAGCCGACAAAACAATAGTATCAGGGAAAAAAATTGCAAAAACACTTATGCTTACGGCACTTCCTGTCGGAATAAGTGCAGTTGTAACAAATCTCACATCTCTTATTGACCTCGGAACTATAACGTCTATAATCGGCAGAAATCCCGAAAAATACAGAACTTTTTCAAATATATCAGCTGAAGAAATACCGCATTTTCTTTATGGTTCGTTTGCAGGTCTGACGCTTACTGTTTTTAATCTTGTCCCGTCCGTAACAAATATGCTCGGAAAAGGAGTTCTGCCGTCTGTAACAGAGGCTTGGGAGAGCAAAGACAGAAAGACTCTTGAAAAAAGCACACATCAGGCAATGCTTGCATCTCTTTTTATATCTGCACCGTCAGCCATAGGAATGGGAATACTTTCAGAAAAAATCCTGATGTTTTTATATTCCGGTCAGCCTGATGAAGTTTCTGCAAGCGTAATTCCTTTGCAGTATCTTATGCCGGGAATGATATTTTTATGTATATCATTTCCCGTATTCAGTATGTTGCAGGCAATAGGAAAACCGTCCGTACCGCTTAAAATAATGATTGTCGGAACTCTCGTAAAGCTCGGCGGAAATCTTATTTTAATACCTGTTATGAGTATAAACGGAGCATCACTTTCCACAACAATAAGCTATGCCGTCATTCTTTTTGCATCAGTCGGAGTATATCTTAAAGAAACACAGATAAAACTTCACTTTTCAAAATTCATTCCGATTCTTTATTCATCAGTATTCTGCGGAGCATCGGCTTGGATTGCTGATACACAGCTTTCACCGTATATCAGCAGTAATCAGAGTCTTTTTATAAGCACAGCAACCGGAGCTGTCGTATATATAGGAATACTTTCGCTTGTAAAGAAACTCAGATAAACTTATTTAAGCATATCTGCGGGAGGCTGAATCCATTCAGATGACGCAACTTCACAGATAATTGTATCCTGTTTGTCTGTCTTTTCACCTGATGTTACATAATATCCGCATGTAACGGACTTGGTATTTTCAGGAACGATAAATCCGACATAGTTAGTAACTTCTTCACCGGCAGGAACAGAATCAAGCTCAACATAATCCTTTATAGACTGTTTTGCATAAAGGTTTGCACGGACATCATTGTTATAATTCTTGCCGTCTATGCTGATATAGAAATTGTTGAGGTTATCAACCTTGAAATTCTTGTCGGAACTGTTCTTGATTGTATACTTGACATAGATATATTTTCCGCCGTCATCGGAAGTTTTGTTGACATCAATAACATTATGAACAGTAAAAGTTGTTGTATCTACTGTAACTGATGCACCCAAATCAGCCTCATGCTTGTTTTTACCTATATTTTCATTTTCCACATATGACACGCTTACTGAAGAACTTACAGTATCTGACTGACAGCCTGTTAAAAACGGAACAGCAGATACAAGAGTCATGAGCATTAAAGCAGTTGTTTTTAATTTATTCATAAAAGAATCCTCCTAAATAATCAGAAGTGACAAAAGCACTTAATTAGAATTATATCACAAAAACTTCAAAAAATCAAGTATAAATTCAGACAAATTTATTTTTATCCAAAAAAAGCGGTATCCCTTTTATAAATGGAATACCGCTGTCAAAAAAATTTTGACTGACAATTATTCAGCACTGGGAGCTGATACAGGACAAACACCGGCACAAGCACCGCATTCGATACATGCATCAGCATCGATAACGTATTTTTCGTCACCTTCTGAAATTGCATTTACAGGACATTCAGATTCACATGCACCGCACTTGATACATTCATCAGAAATAATATATGCCATAAAAGACACCTCCAAAAATAAGTAGTGAGATTTAAATAATCTCTGATGATATTGTAACACAAAGGGATAAAAAAATCAAGTGTTTTTGAAAAAAATTCACAAAATTTTTAAAAGCAAATAGTGACAAATTATTATACTTTTTCAGGATTTCCGCTTATAAGCAATCCTGAAAAAATCCAGAAAAGAGGAGAAAACGTAATATTTCCTGCACCGATAAAAAATATAATCACACCGCAGAGGAAAAGCCACATTGAAATATATGTGCATACATCATTTTTATCTGCTCTGATTTTTCTGAATCCGATATATAAAACAGAACAAAGTATGGCAACAAAGAAAATAAGTGACGGAATACCTCTCGTAGCGGTCACATACAAATATTCATTGTAATTCTTGTCAAAAGTTCCTGAATTTTCAAAAACTTCATAACTTGAATGGAGCTGTGGATATACAAGATTTTCCTCACCTGTTCCCACAAGCGGATATTTTTTTATTATATCAAGAGTTTTTGAATTGAGATATGAATATACTTCAGCAGTATTTTCAACATCAAAATCCTTTACATTGAAATTTCCGCTTGAACCGATTCTGTTAAATGAATCGAACCACATCAATGCACCGTCATGCAGTGAATAGCTTGAGTTTTCGCAGACTGCACCGGAATTTACAAGAAGTATTCCGCATATTGCAGATACGATTACAGCAACAGGTTTCAAAAGATTTATTTTTCCTGATTTTTTTATAAATACTGTCACTGTTACAGCAATAACAGCAATAAAAATACCAACGAGTGAAATAAGCGAATATGTAAATATCATCACAAATGAAAACAGCACAGCGGATACAGTATAAATTATCTTTCTTTTTCTGCCTTCAAGAAGTATGCTTCCGACAAGTGCTGAAACAAGTGCAAGGCTTAAAACCATTGCAAGAAACAGCGGACTCTGCGAAAGTCCTGAACATGCATGTACATCACCTGCGGAAACTATATAATCATACTTACTCGGCATTGAATCAACAAAAATCTGAGGAATTGCCCAGAGTGAATTGACAATACCCATAAAAATCACAGCATCAAAAATTCTTATCCTGAATTTATCGGCAGATATTGATGAAGCAGTAACAAAAAAACAGAAATAAAATATAATTGCAAGGAGTCCCTCTCCTCTGCCGTCAAATCCATAGAATGACACATTCTTGTCATATGAATTTAAAAGTGCAACAACACCCCATAAAAGCATTGCCCCGAATGATATAACAGGTATCAGCTTTTTTTTATCAACATATCCCTTTATAAAAGCTATAACAGCCATTATCATACTGAAAACACCGCATACAGCCAATGCTCCCGAAATAATCGGATATGATATTTTTTCAATATCAAATTCACATGGAATTGTTGCAAGCGGTATTAATATAAAGGGAAGTATCAAAGACAATGAGGCAGTTTTTGAATACTTTTCAGCAGTAAGATTAAGTATAAAATTTGATTTTTCACTTGTATTGAATAAAGTTTTTGCCATAAACAAATCCTCCGTTAAAATAAATGCGGACAACCTCAGATTGTCCGCACTTTCTGAAAAAATTATTTTGCGTAATCAGTTACACGGCTTTCACGTATAAGATTAACTTTAATCTGTCCGGGATAATCCATTTCCCTTTCAATCTGACTTGCAATTTTTCTTGCAACGATAACCATTTTTTCATCGTTAATAACTTCAGGAGCAACCATAATTCTGATTTCACGTCCCGCCTGAACAGCATAGCATTTTTCAATGCCCTGATATGATTTACAGATTTCCTCAAGCTTCTGAAGTCTTTTGATATAGCTTTCATAGTTTTCGCTTCTTGCTCCCGGTCTTGCGGCAGATATGGCGTCCGCAGCCTGAACAAGACATGCTATTACAGTTCTTGGTTCAACATCATTATGATGAGCCTCAACTGCATGAATTATATTCGGATTTTCGTTGTATTTTTTACATACATCAACACCAATCTGAACATGTGAACCTTCAATTTCAGCAGTAAGAGCTTTTCCTATATCGTGGAGAAGTCCCGCACGTCTTGCCATATTGGCATCAACGCCGAGTTCAGATGCAAGAACTCCTGCAAGCTTTGCAACTTCAATTGAGTGGTCAAGAACATTCTGTCTGTAACTTGTTCTGTAATGAAGACGGCCGAGAAGTTTCACAAGCTCATGATTTATTCCATGAACATTGGTTTCAATTACAGCTCTTTCACCCTCCTGCTTGATACGGTGTTCAACCTCACGCTTAGCCTTTTCAACCATTTCTTCAATACGGGCAGGGTGTATACGTCCGTCAGCAATAAGTTTTTCGATAGCAATTCTTGCAACTTCACGTCTTACCTGGTCAAAACATGATATTGTTATAGCCTCAGGGGTATCATCAATTATAAGGTCAACACCCGTAAGGGTTTCAAGAGTTCTGATGTTTCTGCCCTCACGTCCGATAATTCTGCCTTTCATTTCATCATTCGGGAGAGGAACGACAGAAACAGCACTTTCAGAAACCTGGTCTGAAGCACATTTAGCAATTGCAAGTGATATATAATTCCTTGCTTTTTCCTGACAGTCATCTTTAATCTGCTGTTCATATGAAGCAATTTTAACAGCTTTTTCGTGAATCAGGTCATTTTCGAGATTGGATAATATGTATTCCTTTGCCTGTTCTTTGGTAAATTCAGAAATTCTTTCGAGAACGTCCATCTGACTTTTCTTGATAGCCTCTGCATCATTGAGGGCATCATCAGCCTTTTTAATTTTCTGATTAAGAAGCTCCTCTTTCTTTTCAAAGTTATCATTTTTCTTATCAAGACTTTCTTCCTTCTGTTGCATACGTCTTTCCTGACGTGTCAGTTCTGCCCTGCGGTCTTTAATTTCTTTTTCGGCATCTGAACGGAGCTTATGTATATCGTCCTTAGCTTCAACAAGAGCAGTTTTTTTAGCATTTTCGGCATCTTTTCTGGCGTCATCAAGAATACGTTCTGCTTCTTTTTCAGCTGAACCCATAACTGATTCTGCCTGTTGCTTACGCTGTTCTATACCGTCACGAACGCCTTTTTTATACTGAATGTTTGAAGCGACAACAATACCTATAATAGCAATAACGAGCAATACAGCAATACCGATTACAAGATATAAAGATTCCATGCATTGCATACCTCCTTTTGTAAAATATTATGAAAATAGTTTGTATCATAAAAATTATTACATCAGGCGATAAGCCACTGTTATTTTATTTATTTAATTTTAATATCTGACAATAATAAATATTCCATAAAAAATTTACTAAAACAAAGCGAAATATGCCTGAGTAACATTTTGCAAATAAAATACAATACAATTTATTATACACTTTTTTCTTATATTTGTCAATGGATTTTCATGATATAATTTAATAAAAATCAGTTAACATAATATCGTGCTTGACAAAACACAATAAAAATTGTATCATGATATATAACAAATATTTGAAAACAGGAGAAATATTATGGAAAAAGATAAATGTCATTTTTGCACTGAAAAATGTGTTCATAATGAAACAGCTGACAGAATATCCGGTCTTACTCCTGACGGAGAAGCTCTTTATGAAGTTGCAAATCTCTTTAAAATTTTCGGAGATTCAACAAGAATACGCATTATGTTCGTACTTTTTAAAAGTGAGATGTGTGTATGTGATATTGCTGATTCACTCGGAATGACTCAGTCTGCAATATCTCATCAGCTCAGAATACTGAAACAGTCAAGACTTGTCAGAAGCAGACGTGCCGGAAAAACCATTTTTTATTCACTTGCTGATTCTCATGTAAAGGGAATTTTTTATCAGGCTATGGAACATATTTTAGAAAAGAGGTAATTTTCTGATGATTATTGACTTTCACACACATGCATTTACAGAATCCGTTGCAGGAAAAGCCATTTCAAATTTATCAAAAACTTCAGGAATAGTTCCGCTTACAGACGGCACTGTAAAAAATCTTATTGAATTTATGAATGATGAAGGCGTTGATAAATCTGTAATTCTTCCTGTTGCAACAAAGCCCTCACAGCAGGTAACCATAAATAACTGGGCTTCATCAATAGCTGATGAACATATAATATCATTTGGAACACTTTTTCCGTTTTCAGAAAATATTCTTGAAGAAGCAGAAAGAATAAAACAGCTTGGACTGCATGGTGTAAAATTTCACTGCGAATATCAGAAGTTTTTCCCCGATGATTCAAAAATGTATCCCATATATCAGAAACTTGCTGAACTCGGACTGCCGGTAATATTTCATGGTGGCTGGGACCCTCTTTCATCTGATATTATATACGGAACGCCTGAAAGATTTGCAAAGGCTGTTTCCGAAAATCCTAATCTTACATTTATTATAGCACATCTTGGCGGTATGAAAATGTGGAATGATGTTGAAAAATATCTTGCCGGAAAATTTGACAATCTTTATTTTGATACAAGCTGTCTTTCAAGATATATAAAACCGCAGACTTTCTATAATATAATCAAAATCCAGACACCTGAAAAAATTCTTTTCGGAAGTGATTCACCCTGGGACAGTCCTGCTGACATTGCAAAAATAATAAACGGCTTTAATCTTTCTGACTATGAAAAAGAACAGATTTTCTGCCTTAATGCAAAAAAATTACTGAACATATAAAAGTTCACAGAATATTAAAACTATAAAAATTAAATTCGGTTTTGGATATTGTATAATTCAGTAAGAGGCGGTGAAACTATGAGCAATATAAAAGAAAAGCAAAAAGATATTCTTATTGACGTAACTGAAACCTTTGATTATTCCGGACAATCAGATGAATATATAAATGCCTATAAAAAATGGCGTAATAATCCTGATAATCCTTTCGCATATAACTATATAAAAAAGAAGAATGAAGTAACTTTCTGTGAAAGCAAGGGATTTGTGAAAATTATACCTGAAGAAAAGGAACAGAAAGTTCTTTCAAAAGTTCTTTATATTTTCGGAATAATTCTTATTCTGTTTCTTTTTATTCAGTTTATATTTTCAAAAATATTTATAGCTGTTCTTGACAATTTCGGTGTAAATATACATAACTCATTCCTTAATTATTCAATATACGGCGGTCAGAAAGAAGTAATGTCAGCTATGATAATCATTACATTTCTTAAATTCTGTGTGCCGTTGCTAATCATAAAAAAAGCACTGAAAATGCCCTTGAATGCTTCTCTGCCCTGCAAACTTCAAAGCAGTAAAGACCTTTTTTTATGTATGGCTATATGTCTTTCTGTAAGCGTACTGACAAGTATTTCAAGAGCATATTCTGATTCAAAAATAGAATACTTCACATTCTTCAACTGTTACAACAAAGAATTTTCACTTCTGAATCAGTCAGAACTTGTAATTTATATGATACTTGATGTTGTTATTGTATCAATTATGAGTGAATTTCTTTTTCATGGAGCTGTTTTTCAGGCTTTGCGTCAGTTCGGTGACCTTTATGCTGTTATTGTAACAGCATCATTTTCAGCATTGATGACAAATAATATTGCCTCTGTTCTTTCAGTATTCGCTGTATCGGTTGTTGCAGGAATATCAATTTTAAGAAGCGGTACAGTTTTTACTGCTGTTGCCGTACAGATAATAAATAAAATTTATCTTACTGCTCTCACAATAATTGAACTGTCATTTTCTGATACAAGTCTTAAAAAGGCATATTTTATGATTATCTGCTTTATAATTGGAATTGCAGTTTCATCTTTAATATGGCACAGTACGAATAAAGAAATATTCCTGAAAAAAAATCTTTCAACATTTCTTTCAGCAAAAAAGAAAATTCTGCTTATTTTCACTACCATTCCGACATTCACAATAATATTCATTTGTATAACAATAATAATAACAAGTATATTAGCTTAAAAGAAAGGTGATTTCCCTTGAATATAATCTATATGGAACGTGCATTGAAACTTGCTGAAACAGCATTTCATCTGGGAGAAGTTCCTGTCGGTGCTGTCATAGTAAGAAAAAACACAGGCGAAATTATAGGTGAAGGCTATAATCTCAGGGAATCAGATAAAAATGCTCTTGCACATGCTGAAATAATTGCTATCAATCAGGCTTGCAGAACTCTCGGAGGCTGGAGACTCCCTGAATGTGAAATGTATGTAACGCTTGAACCTTGTCCGATGTGTTGCGGAGCTTTGATAAATTCAAGAATTGATGATATATTCTTCGGAGCTTATGACAAAAAAAGCGGTTCGGCTGTATCTGTCCAGAAAATGTTTGAACTCCCATATAATTATCGCCCGAATGTAACAGGCGGTATTATGCAGGAGGAATGTTCAGCACTTTTATCAGCTTTTTTTCGGGAATTAAGAGTCCGCAAAAAAAATTTTTTGGAAAATAATTCCGATATTCCGTGATTTTAAGCCCCTCAAAAAAATTTTTTGGATTTTTTTTAAAAAAGGGGTTGACAAATCAGAATTGTTGTGCTATAATAATAAAGCAGTCGAAAGACAGAGCAAAATAAATTAAGCGAGTGTGCTGGAATAGGCAGACAGGCACGTTTGAGGGGCGTGTGTCAGCAGACGTATGGGTTCAAGTCCCATCACTCGCACCAATTTATTTTTTAATGCAGGTGTAGTTCAATGGTAGAATTCCAGCCTTCCAAGCTGGTTACGTGGGTTCGATTCCCATCACCTGCTCCAGTGGTTTTTACCACTTTTTTAATGCGCCTTTAACTCAGCTGGATAGAGTAACTGCCTTCTAAGCAGTAAGCCATTGGTTCGAGTCCAATAAGGCGCGTAAATTTATGGTGGGTATAGCTTAGTTGGTTAAAGCGTCGGATTGTGGTCCCGAAGACCGTGAGTTCGAATCTCACTATCCACCCTTAAGAATTTTTTATAATAATTTTTTTTGAAATGCCGGATTTTATATTCGGTTTTTTTATTTTTCATAAAAAAATAAAATCGGGCTTTACTGCCCGATTTTTTATTTTGTATTATGTATATCCCATCTGAATGATGACATAAGATTAAGTGCTTTATTGTTGTCAAGCATATTGTTATAAAGGAATGTTGACCAGTCAAGATAACGATAATTTTCTTTTTCTTCCTTGTTTTTGGAAACCTTTCTTATAAGGTTTGAAATACCTGATGATTTTATAGAAGACTTCTGAATTACCGGTCCAAGACGATGATTTGTTTTCATATAGGTAATTATATCAGATGCTGTTGTAAGGTTTTTGTCGCTTATATTATATATTCCGGTAAATTTAGGTTCATCAGCATTCTTTACAAAGCAAAGTATAAAATCAACAAGATTATGCACACAGCAGAACTGAAAACCATACTGACCTGTTCCGTATACAAAGTTAGTATTATCCTTTGGGTCAGTAATTTTTGTTACAAGATTTTCATAGTAGTTCTTTGTATATACAGGTGCAACACGGCATATACAGCATATAGCTCCTTTATGTTCCCTGAGTTCTTCATCAAATGCCTTTTCACTTTCAAGTTTCATAACAGCATAATTTGAAACAGGCTTTAATACATCATCTTCTCTTATAGGTTCTCTTGAATCAACAAGTTTGTAAACCTGAGATGTGCTTATCATAATTATTTTCTTGACCTTTGCTTCAAAAGCAAGCTTATATATAAATTCATCAAAATTCCGGCTTATATTCATTTCAGTTTCTGTTATGATATTGCCGAAATCGTTATCAACAGTGCAGGCAAGATTGATAAGCATATCTATATGATATTTCTTAAATACTTCTGCATATTTTGTGTTATCCTCGGGAGATGCTTCAACAAATCTGTAATTTTCTTTTCCTGTGTTGTAGTCGTTATGCTGTGAATCAACTGCAATTACCGTATTTCCCTTTTTCAGAAGACCGGAACACACATGCTGACCTATAAGCCCACAACCTCCTGCAACTAAAACTGTATTCATAAAATAAAACCTCCTTTGGATTATTTATTATTTATTTCATCAATAAGTGTCTGAACAGCGGAATTGATTGAATTAAAAGTTTCATTCCACGGTGTACCGTATGCGGATTGTCTTAATCCCTCATCTATCTTTTTACTTATATCAAATGATGCACCATTTGAAAAATTGAATTTTGGATTTTCCAGAGCCATTTCGTCCATTTTTTGTTTCATCTCAATCATTTCATCAGACCAGCCGTAATCACTTCTTGTTTCAGAGTCATACATATCTTTAAGTTTCTGATTGCAGATAACATAACGCTTACAGTCAAGGAATTTTGCAACGCCCTCCGGATTATCACCGCCATTTACAAAAAGATAGCTGTCCATTCCGGCAGGAATATAATATTCATCAGCCTGCGGGTCTTTCGGCATAGGAACAAATCCAACATCTTCACCGAAAACCGTTTTCCAGTTTTCAGGAGTTGAATATAATTTCCATAAACCGCATGGATAGAAAAGAAGTTTGCCCTCTCCGATATATTCAGGGTGTTCCGTCCAGCCATAAAAACTACTGCCTATTGCAACATTTCCGTTTACAGAGAGATTATAAAGCCAGTTCTGAACACGTTCCATTGAAGGTTCAGCAAGGTTATTAATAAGCTTACCGTTTTCAAGAGCTATTGTCGGAACACCTGTTGTCTGAACGAAAGCTTCCTCGAACCACCAGCCGTCTATACCGTATTTCTGATTGTCATTGTCAACGAATTCGTCAAGCATATTTTCAAAGGTATCCCAGTTCCATTTACCTTTTTCAAAAAGCACAGCAGGGTCTTCCAATCCTGCCTCCGCAACTGTATTTTTATTGTATATTACTGCACAGCCTCCGCCATTGACTAAAACAGCCGTCAGATAGTGTTTATCGTTCCATACAAAAGAATCATTGACGTCCTTGACATCTTTCCATATATCAGAACTGAAGTCAATATAATCATCAGCAGGGACAAACATTTCTTTTATTACACCTTTCGGGAAAGCGTCCATATCACTTCCGGAAAAGAAGTCTATCCCCTCACCGCTTTTTATATACTGTGCAAGCTTTTCATAACGTTCATCATATGAAACAGGATAATACTTGACTTCACCGCCATAGCGTTCCTGAAATACAGCAAGGTCAATGGGAACATTTTTTCCTGTACCGTCAGGGTTAATATCCCATGTGGCAAGCCATTTTATAGTTTTGTTTTCAAGCTCACCATCAAGAAGCGTATCCTGTGTGGCAACGTCTTTTACATATGCACGTGTTTCGGGGTCAAGGTCACGGAGAAGCTTATTATCTGAATCACCGCATGCTGTGAGCATAACGGCAGAAGTTATAAAAGTGCAGAGCAGGAATATTTTTTTCATTTTCAATTCTCCTTTTAACAGTGACCGCCTTCAAGAGAAAATCTGCATTTTCCATGCATACTGCAAAGATTACAGCTACGGCGTTTGTTTTCAAGAGGAGTATCTGATATCCCGATTACTGCCGTAACAGATTTTCTTGGTATCATAAGATATTCGGGAGTAAGTGTAAGTCCTATTCTTTTTTCAGTATTCAGAAATCTTATAAAGTCCTTCTGATATGAAAGGCTCAAATCACCGTATCCGGCACTGTAACGCCATGTGGTATATTTTGCACCGATTTCAGAAAATATTTCCTTTTCAGCCATATCGCATGCCGTTTCGATTGCAGATGAACACATAGCATCAAGTGTATATGCCATAGTCATATCAGAAATTTCCGAACGGCTTATAAGGCGGTCAGCCTCCGAAGTAAGCGTAACAGCCATTATAACAGCCCTGTCGCAGTTTTTAAGATGATGTGCGAGGTCAAAGCTTTCAACAACTGTCGGAAAATCGGAAAATTCCGTTATGTTTCCATTTATTTTAACAGAAACAGTTCTGTAAACATATTTCGGAAATATATTAAGCTTTATAAGATTTTCTGATTTTTCAAGAATTTTTTCAAGTTCAGCAGGAACTTCTCCCTTATGACACATATACCTCAGGGTTTCGCTTCTTGAAAGCGATTCAAATTTCATTTTGTTCTGCTCCCTACAAGACCGCAGACAGCCTCAGAAATCTTTGTTGCAACATATGAATTATTCATAGTATAAAGATGTATTCCGTCAACACCGTCTGCAAGCAGGTCAACAATCTGATTAATGGCATAAGCAATTCCGGCATCTCTCAAAGCTTCAGGATTATTTTCATATCTCTGCATCATCTTTGAGAACTTTGCAGGAAGGCTTGCACCGCACATACTTACCATTCTTTCAATCTGATTTTTATTGACAACAGGCATAATACCTGCTTCAACAGGAACATCTATTCCGGCTATTGCAACCTTTTCACGAAACTTGTAAAAAGCCTCATTATCAAAGAAAAGCTGTGTTATAAGGTGGTCAGCACCGGCATCAACTTTCTTTTTAAGATTCTGAATATCATCAACAAAGCTGTCTGCCTCAATATGACATTCAGGATAGCATGCACCGGCAATATCATAATTGCCTTTTGATTTTATAAAAGTAATCAAATCGCTTGCATGTTCAAAATTTCTCTTTGGTTCAATATTCGGATTTATATCCCCTCTTAAAGCGAGAATATTTTCGATTCCACGCTTATCAATTTCCTGAAGAATTTCAGAAATTTCATCTTCAGAATAGTTTATGCAGGGCAGATGAATCATAGGTTCAACCTTGTTTCCCTCTTTTATTTTAGATGCTATGTCACATGAAAGACTTCCGTTGCCACTTCCGCCTGCACTGAAAGTAACGCTGATAAAATCAGGAGAAAGTCCCTTGAGTTCATCAAGAGTCTTATATACAACATCTATTGAACTGTTTTTTTTCGGAGGAAAAACCTCAAAAGAAAAAACAGTTTTCTGTTTAAACATATCTTTTATTTTCATTGAAATTCTCCTAATCTATTGACCAGTCTATCGGTTCAATACCCTTTGAAACAAGGAATTCATTTGCCTTTGAAAAATGCTTACAGCCGAAAAATCCGTTATAAGCAGAAAGCGGACTCGGGTGAGCAGCCGTTAATATACAGTGATTCGGATTAGTTATAAGCTTTGCCTTATTTTTCGCATCACGTCCCCACAGCAAAAACACCATAGGTTTTTCACGCAGATTCAGAAGTCTTATAACATCATCTGTAAATGTTTCCCAGCCCATTCCCTGATGACTTTTAGGAGAACCGGCTCTTACAGTGAGTACGGAATTGAGAAGAAGAACGCCGTTTTCTGCCCATTTTGTAAGTTCTCCATGCTTTCCTGAATTGTCAATTCCTACATCGGATTTGATTTCCTTGAAGATATTGACAAGTGACGGAGGAGGTGCAACGCCTTTTTTAACTGAAAAGCTTAAACCGTGTGCCTGACCTTCTCCATGATATGGGTCCTGACCTATAATCACAGCCTTGACATCATCATATGAAGTAAGTTTCATAGCGTTGAATATATCATACATACCGGGGAAAATTCTTTGAGTTTTGTATTCATTTGCAAGAAACTGACGAAGTTTTATATAATAATCCTTTTTAAATTCGTCCTCAAGAAGTTTATCCCAGTCATTGCCAAAATTGACCATAAAAAATTCTCCTTATTCGATGCCGTTCGGATTAAGCTTTGTAAAGTTCCAGCTATCACGGCACATATCATCAATATTGAGTTCAGCCTCCCAGCCAAAAATTTTCTTGGCTTTTTCAGCATTAGCAAAAGATGTAGCAATATCTCCTGCACGTCTTGGAGTAATTTTTGTCGGAATAGGTTTTCCGCAAGCCTTTTCATAAGCTCTTGCAACTTCAAGAACACTTGAACCGTTGCCTGTTCCGAGGTTTACAGCCTCAAAACCGTTGTGATTTTCGGAATAATCCAAAGCACAAACATGACCTTTTGCGAGGTCTGTAACGTGAATATAATCTCTTACGCCCGTTCCGTCCGGAGTATCATAATCATCACCGAAAACACGAAGTTCAGTAAGTTTTCCGAGAGCAACCTGAGCAATATAAGGCACAAGATTATTAGGGATTCCGTTAGGATTTTCGCCTATAAGACCGCTTTTATCTGCACCAATCGGGTTAAAGTAGCGGAGTGCAACTGCTCCGAAATCCTTGTCAGCAACGCATACATCACGCAGAATCTGTTCAATCATTACCTTTGTATATCCATAAGGATTTGTTGCAGAAGTCGGCATATCTTCAGTATACGGTGCTATATTATTCATACCGTAAACAGTTGCAGAAGATGAGAATACAATCTTTTTGCAGTTATATTCTCTCATAGCTTTAAGAAGTACAAGAGTTCCGGTAATATTATTTGAATAGTATTCAATAGGTTTCTGAACGGATTCACCGACAGCCTTGAGTCCTGCAAAGTGAATTACAGCATCGATTTTATTTTCTGTAAAAATTTTTGTAAAGGCATCATAATCGCATATATCAGCCTCATAAAACTTTACAGACTTATCGGTAATCTTTTCAATTCTCTGGCAAACAGCCTTTTTTGAATTACTGAGATTATCCATTATAACAACATTGTATCCGGAATTAAGAAGTTCAACGCAGGTATGACTGCCGATAAAACCAGTTCCGCCTGTTACGAGAATATTTTTCATAATAAAATCCCTCCTAAAGATTTATATATATATTATACAATAGATTTGCATATATTTCAAGACATATCCGGAATTTTCATAAAAAGTTCAAAAAAAGACTCTCCTTTCGGAGAGCCTTTTAAAGATTAAGCAGATTTATTCAATCTGAATTAGTCATTCTTCTTTCTGAGAACGAATGCTGCACCTGCTGCTACTACGAGGCCAGTTGCTGCAACTGCTACGCCTGCAACACCTGTCTTAGGTGAATCAGACTTACCTGTTGTAGTCTTAGCTGTTGTAGTTGTCTTCTTTGTAGTTGTCTTAGCACCTGTTGTAGTCTTCTTAGCTGTTGTTGTCTTAGCAGGTGTTGTAGTTGTAACTGAAGATGCAGGTGTTGTTGTAGTTGTAGCTGAAGGTGTTGTTGAAGTTGATGTTGATGTTGATGTAGATGTAGATGTTGAAGTTGATGTAGATGTTGTTGTTGATGTAGTAGTTGTAGTAGTAGTTGTTGTTGTTGTTGTAGTTGTAGTAGTAGTTGTAGTTGTAGTTGTTTCTTCGTCCTTGATTCTGATTTCAGCGTTTTTCCAGTTAGCAAAAGCATAATCCTGCATTGCCTGGTCCTTAGCCATATCTGTGAAGATATCTGTATCAAGCTGCCAGAAATCAAGCTTATATACATCGCCCGGCTTTGCATCAGTAGGAACTGTGAAATTGAATGAGCAAATTACACCTTCAAGACCAAGGTCTGCTTTTGCTGATGTTGCAACGAAAATAGAATTTGCACCATCAGGAATCTGGTCAGGATAAGCTGACTGTGACATATGTTCAAATGCGAAAGCAAGCTTTGAACCAGCAGGTCCTGCTGTATAAGCAATATCACCAAATTCATCAAATTCAAGAGAAAGTCTGTTGTCATAAGAGAAATGAACACCAGATGAGCACCAATCTGCTCTTACTCCTTCAACATTATAAGTAACTTCTACAACATCACCTGGTTCAGCATAGTGGATAGCCTCTCCGTCTGCAAGAAGTGAAAGCTTAGGTTCACCAGCAGCACTTACAGACATTGCAGAAGCGATTGCTGATGTTGCAAGAGCTGTTGTTGCAAATGCAGCAAAAGTCTTCTTTAAAATACTCTTTTTCATCGTTTTAATTTCCTTTCAAATAATTAATCATTAGTTAAAATTTATGTTAACTCTGCTGTATGTACACAGCAGAGTTAATTTCATTTTAATTTGCCTTAACCGATAGATTCCGGAAGTTTTGCATCCCAGAATGATTTTACATCATCATTAGAAGTCATCTTACCTGATGAAGATTTAGCATAGAAATCAAGAACATTTGATGCATCTGATGAGTTAATAGCATCGTCAGCATTTGTTTCTGTGAGGAATAATGCAAATTCTTCATAGAGCTTATCATCTGCACTGTAAAGAGGTGTTTCAGGCTTACCTGATGAATGAGCTGCATAGTAAGCAAGGATATTTGATGCATCTGATGAGTTAACAGCATTGTTAAGGTCAGCATCGCCTTCCTTACCGATATAAACGAATGCTGATGCAGTTGAAACTGCTTCGTCATTAATAGTAGCAACTATTTCAAACTTGAAGTCGTCAAGTGTCCAGTCAGCCTTGTTAGCCTTGGCAGCGAAAGCTTCATAAGGTGAATTGTAGTTAAGTGTGTAAGCGTCTGCGTCAAGAGCCTTTTCGTCACCTGTTTCATATACTGCAACTACACTGAATTCGTTCTTATCAAAGAAGCTTTCATTATCGTGTGAGTAGTAGAATGAACCTTCTGACTGTGAAGCACCCTGATTGATTACAACCTTATAAGTAACGATAGCAATATCAGTTCCTGTTGTAGTAGAAGTTGTTGTATCTGAACCTTCGCCTGTACCTGTTGTAACAGTTGTTACAGTAGTAGAAGTTGTTGTATCTGAACCTTCATCTGAACCTGTTGTAGCAGTTGTTTCTGTACCTGTTTCAGTACCTGTGCCAGTACCTGTTGTTGTAACTGTACCTGTTTCTGTTCCTGTGCCAGTACCTGTTGTTGTAACTGTACCTGTTTCTGTTCCTGTGCCAGTACCTGTTGTTGTAACTGTACCTGTTTCTGTTCCTGTGCCAGTACCTGTTGTTGTAACAGTACCTGTTTCTGTACCTGTGCCAGTACCTGTTGTTGTAACTGTACCTGTTTCTGTACCTGTGCCAGTACCTGTTGTTGTAACAGTACCTGTTTCAGTTCCTGTGCCAGTACCTGTTGTTGTAACAGTACCTGTTTCAGTTCCTGTGCCAGTACCTGTTGTTGTAACTGTGCCTGTTTCTGTACCTGAACCTGTTGCAGTTGTTGTAACTGTACCTGTTTCTGTACCTGAACCTGTTGCAGTTGTTGTAACTGTGCCTGTTTCAGTACCTGAACCTGTTGCAGTTGTTGTAACTGTGCCTGTTTCAGTACCTGAACCTGTTGCAGTTGTTGTAACTGTACCTGTTTCTGTACCTGAACCTGTTGCAGTTGTAGATGTTGTTGTATCTGAAACGTCATCTGTTCCTGATGTTACAGTTGTAGTTGTAGTTTCAGCAGTTGTAGTTGTAGTAACAGTTGTAGTTGAAGTTGATTCAATATCTTCAAGTTCAAGAATTCTTGTTACATTGTAGTAAAGGTTTTTACCGTTTGCATTCGGAATTGTTGCTTCAACTTTCTTTATTGAAGAAACAACCTTTTTGCCCTGAGTAGCATAATAAGCTTCAACTTCAGCAATCTGGTCATCGTCCATATAACCTACTAAATCAATACCATTTGAATTTGAATCAACAGTTACATTGTAGAGGTTATCAAATATTGCAGCAAGGTCATTAAGGTTAACGTCAATGCTTACGCTGTCCGGAATCATATCTGCAATAGATGCAAGAACATCATTGTAGAGCTGGTTAACAGCATTCTTGTTTACTGCTTCAGTAGCAGAAGTAGGAATCTTTTCAACATACTGTTCAACTCTGTCATAAGCGTTAGGATACTGAGCCTTCAGCTTTGCAGTATATTCAGCCTTATACTTTGAAAGAGCATCTTCGAGGTTTGAACCTGAAGCGTGGATATTACCTGTCTTGTCTGAAGCTGTTGAATAAATATCAATAGCCTTGTCGATTTTATTCTGATAGCCTGCAAACATATTGTTAAGGCTTACAGCGATTTCATTACGAGCAGTTTCATCACTGATATTAGCAACTGAATAAGTTACAATATTTTTTATCTGCTGGAATTTTTCATTAGCATAATTTACAACAGTGTCACTGCCACCGAAAGTATATGTTTTTCCGTCTTCAGCAGTTATCTTATATGTAACAGAAGCACTCTTTGTAGGGTCAATAACAGTAGTATCAATTGCTATTTCAACATCAGCTGAAATGTGAAGTGATGAGAAATCGATATTCTGGATAGAAGAAAAATCAACATAATCACCATACTGTTCAACTGTACCGGCAATAGCATTATCAATTCTTGACTGAATTGAATTAGCAACTATGCTTCCTGCATCATCAAGATGACCTTTAACAACGAAACCGTTACCGAAAGCATAGGAAACTGTTGTGTTGTCAAGCTTTGTGCATAAGTTTGCAACAAAATCCTTATAAGTGCCTGCATTTGAAACAATAAAATTAGCTAATACAGAAGGATTAATGTTTCTTGAGAAATCAGGCTGAGTAAGAAGAATACCAGCAAAAACCTCATTCCAGTTTGATTCAGTCTTATCAGGGTCAATGTTAGTGAATGAATCAGCTGTTAAATGCGTTGCCACTGCTGTATCAGCTGCAACAGCTATGTCAGTTGGAACTTCAACAGCAAGAACAGGCATTATGCATTGAGTAAGAGCAAGCGGGACAGCTACTGCTGAAGCAATTGCTCTTTTAAGAAATGATTTTTTCATTTTCAAATACCTCTCTTTTTTATATTTATCAGTCACGCATATACAGTTTAAACGTTTAAAAGTATGCATTTGCAGACTGATATTTTCAACGGGGGTTAAAATGCCACACCATTTGAAATTACATATACATTTTAACACACTTTCATGAAGAAGTCAAGTAATTTGATAAAAATATTCTAATATAAAAATAAAAATTAATCGAGGGAAAACTGACCGTTTTTTGTATGTTATTCACAATATTTCACATTTTTTTGCCCTTTATGAAAAATCAAAGGCATATATGTTGTGAAACATTTTACTGTAATGTAAAAATCTTTAATATCACAAAAAGCAGGCCGTAAGACCTGCCTTTATGCTGAACATTTCCGCTGGCTGTACCGAAGTACAGCCTCGGAATTTTCAAATTAATGACATTATCTGCCAAGTACATTATCCCATGTTGCAGAGCCTACCGGGATACCAGAAGAAATCTTTGCATAGTAAGCAAGGATGTATGAGGAGTCAGAAGAGTTCATAGTTCTGTCTTCTCTTGGCTTCTTCCAGTTATCATCTGAATATTCATCAGGTTCGTGGTCAACGTCGGCAAGGAAGTTAGCGAGATTTTCCATATAAACATCGTAACCTGCATCTGATGAGTCGCTTACTGAGAGGTCATATCCTCTGAAGAGTACTGCTGAACCAAGTTTACCAGCTGAGTTAGCTGCATAGAATCTGAGTACTTCTGAAGCATCTGATGAGTTTACAACGTTATTGAGGTCTGCGTCACCCTTAACGCCGATGTATGCAGGAACTGTGAATACTGCATTATCACCATTAGGATTGCTGAGGAGGAGTTCTTTACCTGCATAGTATACAGTTACATCAAACTTGTTTGATTCACCAATCTGAGAAGAAGGAGCAGAGTAACCAGGAGCTGTTCCGAATCTTGCATCAAATACGCTTGCAGGAGTTTCACCGCCGAATGAGATATAAGCTGCTATTTCAGCAGGGTCATTAACTACAACAGGTTCCTGTGAAACGCTTCCGTCCATATATACATACTGGATTGTAAGGCTTTCAATCTGACCGGACTGGAAACCTCTGCCGGATACTGTATTGTACTGAGCATCATCGTGTGAGAAGTAATATCCTTCACGAACTTCAGCTGTAAGTACGATATATTCGCTTACATTTGTTACAGTTGTAGTTGTAATAGAAGTTGTAGTATTTGTAGTTGTTGTAGTTGAAGTAGTAGATGTAGTTGTTGAAGTTGTTGTATCAGCAACTACTTCGATTTCACCGTCAAGGAGAAGTATGTTCTGAAGAACGCTTGCCTGTGTTTCATCAACAACCATCATAGCGTCTTCAACCCATTCAACAGGGTATACACCAGGTTCGCAGTCGTCTGCAACTGTGTATGAAAGAACGAATACCTTTGAACCGTCAGGAGCAATTACATTGAATCCGGACTTTGTATCAAATGCGATACTTCCGTCTGCTGAATTATATGTAACTCTTGCGTCATAGCCTTCGCTTTCTTCACTTACAGCAGTAAGAGAAATCTTATTGCCTCCAACAGTGATAGCACCTTCCATACCTGCAACAGGAACGTCACCGTTCTTGATTACAACTACGCCGAGGTCAACTGTATCGCCAGGCTTAGCAGTTACTTCAGGAATATCCCATGCAATCATACCAGCAGGTACATTGGTTACAGTAACTGTTCCTGAACCTTCACCGCTTGTAGTAGTTGCAACAGTTGTAGTAGTTGAAGCAGATGTTGTTGTAGTAGCTGATGCTGAGCTTGCTGTTGTAGCAGATGCTGTACTTGTTGTAGTAGCACTTGCTGATGTTGTTGTAGGAACTGCTGTTGTTGTAGCAGATGCTGTACTTGTTGTAGTAGCACTTGCTGATGTTGTTGTAGCAGATGCTGTGCTTGTTGTAG
>CAKSPD010000003.1 GCA_934481385.1 uncultured Oscillospiraceae bacterium | reverse complement strand
ACCATTGATGATATTACTGTTCCTGTTCTTGATGAAATTCCTGAAATACCTGATATTCCTGATATTACGGATTCAGAACCTGAAACCGAAAACACCATTGACGATATTACTGTTCCTGTTCTTGATGAAATTCCTGAAATACCTGATATTTCTGATATTACGGATTCAGAGCCTGAAACCGAAAACACCATTGATGATATTACTGTTCCTGTTCTTGATGAAATTCCTGAAATACCTGATATTCCTGATATTACGGATTCAGAGCCTGAAACCGAAAATACCATTGATGATATTACTGTTCCTGTTCTTGATGAAATTCCTGAAATACCTGATATTTCTGATATTACAGATTCAGAGCCTGAAACCGAAAATACTATTGATGATATTACTGTTCCTGTTCTTGATGAAATAACTGAAAATTCTGACAAAAATGATGAAAAAGCTGATTCAGAATCAAGTCTTGAAATTTCAGAAAACAATATCAATTCTGATGAGGAAGATGATGAGGAAATGAAAAGAAAAAAATCAATGTATCAGTATACTTCTCCTGTATTTAAAGATGAAACTGAAAAAAATACACCTCCGGTTCAGCCTTCTGCCTTTCCTTCATTTATGGGAAATTCACAGCCACAGATTATGAATATTCCGCAGTTTGTAGGATATGCTCCTGACGGTAGCCCGATGTATCAGTATATCCCGTCACAGTTTGTAGGATATGATGCAAATAATCAGCCTATATTTATTCCTTTACAGATGCCTGTAAATAATAATATTGTTCCGCCTGCTATGAATCAGCAGAATGTTGTTCCTCCTGTTATGAACAATCCTGCCCCTGTTATCAATCAGCAGAACGCTGTTCCTCCTGTTATGAACAATCCTGCTCCTGTTATCAATCAGCAGAACTCTGTTCCTCCCGTTATGAACAATCCTGCTCCTGTTATCAATCAGCAGAACATTGTTCCTCCTGTTATGAACAATCCTGCTCCTGTTATCAATCAGCAGAACGCTGTTCCTCCTGTTATGAACAATCCTGCTCCTGATGTTAATCAGCAGAATTCTGTTCCTCCTGTTATGCCGAAATCAAATATAAATATATCTTATCTTGCAACTGAACAGAAAAAAACTCCTTCAGCTTTTGCAAATGCAATCGCAGAATCAACCAAAAAGAAAAATTCAAATCTCTTTGATATGCAGGAATCTGCTGAAATGCCTACTATCATAACTTCTATTGAAGATGCCTTTTCACAGGTATCAGGTGAAAAAATCAAGAAAAACACCGAAAAGAAAGATGATAACATCAGCGGACTTTTTGAAGAATACAAAGGCCCTTCTTCAACAAAGAAAAAAGGTTTTGGAACATCTTCATCTACGGCAAAAAAAGCTTCTGCACAGCCTGACCGCCCTCTTACAAAAGAAGAAATCAAGGCTAAAAAGAAACAGGAAAAAATTGATGCAAAATTTAAAAAGGACTTGGCTAAAAGAGGTTTTTAGTCAGAAAGTGAGGATTTAATGACTTCCAATGAAATAAAAAAATCAATACGCAAACAGCTTACCGGTGATTTTGAAAAGGATAAACAGTTCCTTTCTGATAAATCAGAGGAGTACATGAAAGAAAATGATGAGGAGGGCATAAGTGCTGTAATTGACCTTCTTTCTGAAATAATGCCTGAGGAATACCAGAAAAGCATTATGAGAATCATGTACATAAACGGCAAGCGTCTTGATAAGGTTTATGCTGATATTATAGAAATGCTTAAAAGCAAACAGAATCTTGAAAACGCTCTTAAACTTGCTGAAGAACTTTACAGCAAAATTACTGAGGGATTTACTGAAAGTGATACAACAAAATTTGTTTCACTCCGCAACAGCTTTGAAGATAATCTCTATCAGATAGTTTTCAAGCCTGAAAAAACTCTTAACCGTACTCCTTTTGATTTTTCAAGAATGATAACTGCATACGGATATATACTTGTAGAATACAGGGAATTTGAAAAGGCTGTTGAAGTTCTTAAAAAGGCTATTGAATACAATCCTGTTGACTGTGGCCCTAAATTTGAACTTGCTGAAATATACAAACTTCAGAAAGATAAAGACAAAATAATAGAAATAACTAAAGAAACACTTAAAGTTGCCTCATCTCCTGCTACAATTGCAAGATGCTACACAAACCTCGGATATATGTGCGTTGACCTCAAGGAATATGATGATGCTGTTGCATTTTATTATGCAAGTATCCTTTTCTATCCGTATTCTGCTGTAAAAGCTGAACTTCGCAATATCTCAATGATAACAGGTCAGCGACTCACTCCTCCTGATGATAATGCTGTTCAGAAAACATTTGAAAAATATGGTATTCCATACGGGCCTGATAAAACTGTAATTGAAGTTTCTGCACTTCTTTCTCAGCAGTCACTTATGAACAACAATACAAAAGATGCTCTCATCTATCTCAAAATACTCTATGGTCTTACAAATGACCAGCAGATAAAGGATATTATCCTTAAATATGAACCCGAAAATAAAACGGAATAAACAGACAGACCTCCGCATAGCCTATTATAAATAAGCTGTGCGGAGGTCTTTTATATGCGGAAAAACAAAAATGAAATCTGGACAAATCTTTACATATGGCTGATTGTATGTGCCTTAATCGGCATTATCATATGCTTCGGAATACTCTTTATTTTTTCAGTATTTCTTTACAGCACGACAGAAGTTATAAAATCCTTTACAATTTTTTCAGCAGTATCACTTTTATCCGGTTCTTTTTCCGGAGGATATTTCTGCGGTCTTTTCAGAAGAAAAAACGGCCTTTATGAAGGTTTTTTCTGCGGATTTGCAATATATATAATTCTGCTTACAGCAGGTCTTATATTTTTTCATAGTCCCCTGCATATTTTAAGCATAAGAAAATTTCTGATATGCACAATCTCTGCATCAGCAGGCGGAATTATCGGAGTAAATCACAAAAGGCCTAAAAATATAAGGAGCTGAAAATCAATAATCTCCTGATGTATCCTCCATAAGCTTAAAGGATATATCATATTTTGTAACTTTTCCGTCTTTTGATACATTTGCACATTTTGCATGAACTGTATCGCCGGCAGAAAAATTCTTTATAATGCTATAAAGGCTGTCATAATTATTAACGCTCTTTCCTTCAACTTCATAAATAAAATCGCCTTTTTTAAGTCCTGATTTCGCAACATCACATTCTTCATTTAGATCAGTAATATAAAGTCCCTCAAAATCATCAGGCAGAGAATGTCCGATTTCTTCTTCAGCAGCAGTTCTTGTTTCATCATCTGATATTCCTACAAATGTAATTCCTATTTTAAATCTGCCTGAAATATAACCGTTGTTTATAAGCTCCTCTATAATCGGTTTTGCCTCATTTATGCTGATTGCAAATCCGAGTCCTTCAAGAGTGGTGCTTGCATACTTTGAAGATGTTATACCGATAACCTGTGCATACATATTTATCAAAGCACCGCCCGAATTTCCGGGACTTATATCAGCATTAGTCTGAATACAGTCCATTTCGTAAGCTGTTGTCTTTCCTTTTATCTTTCTGTTTACTGCTGATACAATTCCATTAGTAACACTTCCGAAAAGTCCGGCAGGATTTCCTATTGCCATTACTTCCTCACCGACAACAACTTCATCAGAATCACCAAGCGTTGCAGGGCTTAAAGAAGTGGCATTTATTTTTACAACTGCTATATCAGTTTTACTGTCACGTCCTATTATTTTTGCATCATATATTTTTTCATCATATGTCTTTACAGTGTGATAACCGTCAGCAGAAAGAACATGTTCATTTGTAACTATATATCCGTCATCAGATATTATAATTCCTGAACCTGTACCCTGTAAAACTTTCTGAGAGGAATCCTCATATGTATATATTTCAACGATACTTGGACGTACTGTCATAGCAATACCTTCCGTTGAATATTTTCCGTTTTCGTCAACATACTCTGAATTTGCTGTATCAGGTTTATGTGACTGATAAAGCACAACGTTTTTCCCGTTACTTGCATTTGATATTGATTTTTTGCTTGAAAGAACATCAGAAACAATACAGTAAACACCAAGTGCAATAACAGAAAAAAATATAAGAACAAGCAGAATTACAATTCTTCTCTGTCTTTTGAATTTAAGAGCATTCTGCTGAACTCTCTGCGATTTTTCAAGCTCACTCTGCTTTTCAAGTTCTTCAAAGCCGAGGGGTTCAAACATAAATTCATCATATTCTGTTTCTGAATCATCAAGCGGTATTTCAATTTTTTCTTCATAAGGACGCTGTCCGTTTTCCACAGGAATATCAGAAAAAAGTCCTCCGTTTTTCATACTTATATTTTTTTCATTGTTGTCCATTAAAGAAATTTCCTTTCTTTTTTAAGATTTTGGCTGTTTAAGCGGGAGTTCTATAATAAATTCAGTATATTTTCCATAAATGGATTTTACAGTAATATCTCCGTTATGGAGCTGAATTATTCTTCTTGAAATGGAAAGTCCAAGACCGAGTCCTGTTGTATCTTTTCCCCTTGAAGAATCCGTTTTATAAAAGCGGTCAAAAATCTGCGATATTTCAGTATCTGTCAGACCTTCTCCTGTATTTTTTATGTTTATAAAACAACTGCTTTCATTCTTTCTGAATCCGAATGATATAACGCCGTCCTTGTTTACAAACTTAACAGCATTTTCTATAAGATTATATATAACCTGTTCGATTAAATTTTCATCAGCCTCAACCATAAGACGTTCAGCATCAAGACCTTCAATATCAACTTTCTTTACTTCTATTTTCTGTTCAAACATAAAAACTGTTCTGATGACAAGTTCGGTTATATTTGTTTCGGCAAAATTGGGTTTCATATTTCCGGTTTCAAACTTTGTCATATTAAGCATAGATGATATAAGTATTCTGAGCCTTTTTATTTCCTGTGATACAATACTCAGATATTCATTCTGTTTTGATTCCGGAATAACTCCGTCAAGAATACCGTCAACAAATCCGCCGATTGTAGTCATAGGCGTTCTGAGTTCATGAGATACATTTGCAATAAAATTCTTGCTTGTATTTTCATTTGATTCTATAAATTCAGCCATTTTATTGAATGATGCATATATGCTGTCAAATTCAGTATTCCCGCTTTTTTCAAGTTTTTCAGAAAAATCTCCTCTGGCATATTTTTCTGATATTCTTTCTATCTCAAGGACAGGCTTTCCGGCATTCCGGGCAACAAGAGAAAACAATCCGCCCGATACCACAAAAAGAATCATAAATATCACTATAAATACTATCAGTAAACCCTGCGAAAAATTACTTATACTCTTTCCGCATACATATGACATAAGATAATATGTGCTGGATTCTTCCCCTTTATATCTTACTCTGAACTTACTGCCATAACACATAGTAGGTTCATATGCAGATACATTTTCTGAATCAAAAGCAAGATAAACATCATTATCAAGCTTTTGTATTATATCATATGACAGTGTATTTCTTTTAGGATTATCAGTATCTTTAATGCTCTGACCTTTTTCATCATATATAATAAATTCAGTATTACAGCTATGAGTAAAAATCTTATCCAGTTTTTTTATAAACTCTGTATCAAAACTTCCCGTCTGGGAATAATTTTCCTGAACATCTCTTATATAAAGTTCTCCTGCAACGGAAACTTCTTCAAGCTTACTGCTCTGATATCCTTTAAGTGAATAATTTATAAGAAAAATTCCTGTTATAAATATGGCAAGTGAAACGGTTGTCATGCCAATATAAATCAAATATTTGTAAGGTGTTCTTTTCATATGCAAATTCTCCGCTCATCAAAAGCAAGGGGACAGAAAAACTAATCTATCCCCTGAAAATTCATTATTCATCATTGAGTTCAAATTTATAACCAACGCCCCATACAGTTTTGAGTGACCATTTATTTGATATACCCTCAAGCTTTTCACGCAGTCTTTTTATATGAACGTCAATAGTACGTGAATCGCCATAGTAATCAAAGCCCCATACTTCATCAAGGAGCTGGTCACGAGTATAGACTCTGTTGGGGTTTGAAGCAAGATAATAAAGGAGTTCAAGTTCCTTAGGAGGAGTATCAATAACCTTTCCTTCAACTTTAAGCTCATAGCGTGTCATATTAACAGAAAGTTTATCATACTTTACTTCCTTTGTTTCCGGTTCAGGAATTCCGGAAATTATACGGCGTGTAATGGCATTTATACGTGCAATAACCTCTTTTGCATCAAAAGGTTTTACTATATAGTCGTCCGCACCTATTTCAAGACCTATAACTTTATCGAGCGTTTCACCCTTAGCAGTAATCATTATAATCGGAACAGATGATTTTTTTCTTATCTCACGGCAAACCTGAAGTCCGTCCATTCCGGGAAGCATTATATCGAGCAGTACAAGGTCAGGATTAAGGGCATTAAACTTTACAACAGCTTCATTTCCGTCATGACAGAGTATAACACCATAACCCTCTTTTTCAAGATAAAGTCTTAAAACATCGCAAATATTTTTATCATCATCAACAATTAATATTTTTTCAAGCTCCATAATCAAAACCTCTTTTTTTACAGGATAAATTATCATGTTAATTATAACTCAGATTTTTCAAATTGTCAACGTTTTTTATATAAATAAAATCAGATTTTAGAAAATATAATTTCTATGAATGAAAAAGCAAATTCCGGCAATACTTGACAAAATATAAGAAATATGCTATATTTTTAAGTAATAAAATATGTTTTTTTAAGGGAGATGTCATTAAAATGACCTTTACAGTATCGGGAAAAAGCAATAAAAAACTTGTTATGAATGATGAAAACAAAAAGCGAAAGTTTACTATGACTTACAAAGGTTCAAGAAAAAATCTGCATGTAATTATGAAAGGCAGAAAAAGAAATATATTATATACCGTTTACCCTGAAGTATATGCCCGCAAACCACAGGTAAAAATCTTCAGCGGTGAAGAATGTATTCTCACATGCAACTGCGTCAATATGTTCATTGACAGAGAACTTACTTTTAAATTTATGGGCGATATAAGATACCGCCTTAAAGATACTAACGAAAATGAAGGCACTAACTCGGTATATGATATAATTGATGAACGTGATGAAAAAAGCATAGGAAGATTAACTGTCATCAGAAATGAAAAGGGTGAAAGAAGCTTTTCAGCAGATATAGATGATAATTACTATCGTGATTATATGGTTCTTTTTCCGCTGTGCCTTGAACTCTGCTATTATAAAAACGAAAAATAATTCGTTATCAATGCACAAAAATATCCCCTTTTAATATCCTGATATAGTGCAGTCATACAAAAATAAAATAAAATTTCAAAATACTCTTGATTTTTTCTCAGAAGTTGCTAAAATATAATTAGCACTCAAAGACAGAGAGTGCTAATAAAATTGAAACGCTATCTCTAAAATATCAAGGAGGCATATTATTATGACTATCAAACCATTACAGGACAGAGTCGTAGTAAAGATGACCGAAGCTGAGGAAACTACTCAGAGCGGTATTATTCTTACAGGCTCAGCTAAAGAAAAACCGGAAGTTGCTGAAGTTATCGAAGTAGGAGAAGGCAAGAAAGACGTTGAAATGAACGTTAAAAAGGGCGACAAGGTTCTTATTTCAAAATATTCCGGTACTAATGTAAAGCTTGAAGGCGAAGAATATATCATTGTTAAAATGGAAGATATTCTTGCTGTTGTTGAATAATTTCGGGATATAATATTTTTAAAAGGGAGATTGATTATCATGGCTAAAGATATTAAATACGGCGAAGATGCCAGAAAAGCACTTCAGACAGGTATCGACAAGCTCGCTGATACTGTAAGAATTACTATGGGCCCTAAGGGCAGAAATGTTGTTCTTGATAAGAAATTCGGTGCTCCGCTTATAACAAATGACGGTGTAACAATCGCAAAAGACATCGAACTTGAGGACGCTTTTGAAAATATGGGTGCTCAGCTCGTAAAGGAAGTTGCTACAAAAACTAACGATGCTGCCGGTGACGGTACTACTACTGCTACACTTCTTGCTCAGGCTATCGTTAAGGAAGGTATGAAGAATATCGCAGCAGGTGCTAATCCTATGGTACTTAAAAAGGGTATCTCAAAGGCTGTTGATACTGCTGTAAATACTATTATTGCTAATTCAAAGAGCGTTGAAGGCTCTGAAGAAATCGCTAAGGTTGGTACTGTTTCATCTGCTGATGAAAGCGTAGGAAAACTTATTGCTGAAGCTATGGAAAAGGTTACTTCTGACGGCGTTATAACTCTTGAAGAAAGCAAGACTGCTGAAACATACAGCGAAGTTGTTGAAGGTATGCAGTTCGACAGAGGTTACATTTCACCTTATATGGTTACTGATACTGATAAAATGGAAGCTGTTTATGATGACCCTTATATACTCATCACAGACAAGAAGATTTCTTCTATTCAGGAAGTTCTCCCGCTCCTCGAACAGATTGTTCAGGCAGGAAAGAAACTTGTAATCATTGCTGAAGATATTGAGGGCGAAGCTCTTACTACTATCATTCTCAACAACCTCAGAGGTACTTTCAAGGTTGCTGCTGTTAAAGCTCCGGGATTCGGTGACAGAAGAAAAGAAATGCTCCGTGATATTGCAATTCTCACAGGCGGTGAAGTAATTACTTCTGAACTCGGTCTTGAACTCAAGGGAACTGCTATTGAACAGCTCGGCCGTGCAAGACAGGTTGTTATCCAGAAAGAAAATACTATCATTGTTGACGGTTCAGGCGATAAGGACGCTATCAAGTCAAGAGTTAATCAGATTAAGTCCCAGATTGAAACATGCACATCTGATTTCGACAGAGAAAAACTTCAGGAAAGACTTGCTAAGCTTTCAGGCGGTGTTGCAGTAATCAAGGTTGGTGCTGCTACTGAAATCGAAATGAAGGAAAAGAAACTCCGTATCGAAGATGCTCTTGCTGCTACTAAGGCTGCTGTTCAGGAAGGTATCGTTGCCGGCGGTGGTACTGCATATATCAATGCTATTCCTGCTGTTGAAAAGCTCATTCCTTCACTTGAAGGCGATGAAAAGACAGGTGCAAGAATTATCCTCAAGGCTCTTGAAGCTCCTGTACGTCAGATTGCTGAAAATGCCGGTCTTGAAGGCAGTGTAATAATCGATAAAATCAGACGTTCACGCAAAACAGGCTACGGCTTTGATGCTTACAACGAAGTTTACACTGATATGATTCCTGCCGGTATCGTTGACCCGACTAAAGTTACACGTTCAGCACTCCAGAACGCTGCATCTGTTGCATCAATGGTTCTCACAACTGAAAGCCTTGTTGCTGATATTAAGGAAGATACTCCTGCTGCTCCTGCAATGCCAGCCGGCGGTATGTATTGATAAAATTCAGAATAAAAATATTATGGCGGACTTTTTCAGAGTCCGCCTTATTTTTATAATATAAAAAAACAGGACGGCTTTTTTCAGCCGTCCTTAAAAATTACTTTTTATCTTCGGAATCGTCTTTTTCCTTTGCAGGAGTCATTTTGGATTTCTTTGCAGCCTTTTCTTCAGCAGCAGCTTTTTCCTTTGCAGTTGTATTCTCGGAAATTGCCCATGTCTTTATACGGATTTTGTTTTTCTCTCCGCCTGTTTCGATAACAACATTATCGTCACCCTTGCGGACAACTATTCCGACCATACCGCCGTATGTTACAATTTCGTCACCAATCTGAATATTGTCCTGCATATTCTTTGTTTCTTTTTCCTTTTTCTTCTGCGGACGCATAAAGAGGAAATACATAACAACAAGAAGAAGTCCCATTGAAATGAGCATACCGCCCATACTTCCTCCGGCTGATGCAGTAGTAGCTCCTTCACCTTCAGCAAATGCAGTCAGGGACATCAGTGACATTGCAGAAACAGCAGATAAAACAACTGTCAGAAATCTGAAAAATGATTTCTTCATAAACACAAAACCTCCGATTTATTTTGTTTTGATATATTCGTCAATGGATTTTGCCGCAGTTTTTCCTGCACCCATTGCAAGTATAACCGTTGCCGCACCTGTTACAGCATCACCGCCGGCATAAACGCCTTCCTTTGTAGTAAGCATTTCTTCATTAACAACAAGACAGCCCCATTTATTTGCATCAAGTCCGCTTGTAGTAGTTCTGATAAGAGGATTCGGAGAAGTTCCGAGAGCCATTATTACTGTATCAACATCAAGTTCATAATTTGAATTTTCAACAGGAACAGGACGTCTTCTTCCGCTTTCATCAGGTTCACCGAGTTCCATTCTGATACATTCCATAGACTTGACTCTGCCGTCCTCACCGCCGTTGATTTTAACAGGGTTATTAAGAGTAAGAAATTCAATTCCCTCCTCTTTAGCGTGATGAACTTCCTCAAGACGTGCAGGCATTTCAGTTTCAGAACGTCTGTATACGATATAAACGTGTTCAGCACCCATACGCATAGCACTTCTTGCAGCGTCCATAGCAACGTTTCCTCCGCCGACTACTGCAACAGCCTTTGATTTTATTACAGGTGTGTCATAATCTTCAAGATAGCCTTTCATAAGGTTAATTCTTGTGAGATATTCGTTTGCAGAACATACACCTATGAGAGCTTCTCCGGGGATTCCCATAAATTTAGGAAGTCCTGCACCTGAACCGATAAATACAGCCTCAAAGCCCATTTCCATAATTTCATCAACAGAAAGAACCTTGCCGATTACCATATTTGTCATAATTTCAACGCCGAGGTCTTTAAGAGTCTGAATTTCTTTCTGAACGATAGCTTTCGGAAGTCTGAATTCAGGAATACCATACATAAGAACTCCGCCTGCAACGTGAAAAGCCTCAAATACAGTTACCTGATAGCCAAGACGTGCAAGATCTCCGGCACATGTAAGACCGGCCGGGCCTCCGCCGATTACAGCAACCTTATGACCATTCGGTTCAGGCTTTACAGTTTCAGCCTTAGCCTGAGTCATCATATAATCAGCTGCAAAACGTTCAAGTCTGCCTATTCCGACAGGTTCGCCCTTTATACCTCTTACGCACTTTCCCTCGCACTGATTTTCCTGAGGACATACTCGTCCGCACACAGCAGGAAGTCCGTTAGTTGATGTAATTATTTCATAAGCCTTTTCAAAATTCCCGTTAGCAATCTGACCGATAAATTCAGGTATTCTTACACCTACCGGACAACCGCTTACACATGGCTTGTTTTTACAGTTAAGGCATCTTTTAGCCTCCTCAACAGCCATTTCTGCACTGTAACCGAGAGTAACTTCTTCAAAGTTTCTTGCTCTGACCTGCGGATTCTGTTCAGGCATAGCAACTTTTTTCAACGACATGTTCATATATTAAACAATACTTCCTTTCAGATTAGTCTTTAATTCCCTTAAAGAGATTGCACTGATGAGTTTCATAAGCCTTATATGTTGAGTTTCTGCTCATAAGTTCCTTAAAATCAACAAGATGACCGTCAAAGTCAGGGCCGTCAACACAAGCATATTTGATTTTTCCGTCAACAGTTACACGACAGCCACCGCACATACCTGTTCCGTCAACCATAATAGGATTAAGGGATACAATAGTTTTTATATTATATTCCTTAGTAACATCACAGACAAATTTCATCATAGGAATAGGGCCTATTGCAATAACTTCATCATATTTTCTTCCGCTTTCGATTAAGTCTTTAAGAGCATTTGTAACAAAACCTTTTTTGCCGTAACTTCCGTCATCAGTACAGATTGTAAGTTCTGTACAGTTAGCCTTGAATTCATCTTCAAGAATAACAATATCCTTGCTTCTGAAACCTGCTATAACGTCAGTGGCTATACCCATATTATAGAGCTGTTTAGCCTGCGGATAAGCGATAGCACAGCCTACACCGCCACCGACAACACAGACTCTTTTTGCATCTTTATCTACATGAGTAGCAACTCCGAGAGGGCCTGCAACGTCAGAAATATATTCTCCTTCGTTCATCTGAGCAAGCTTGAGAGTGCTTTTTCCTACTGTCTGGAATATAATTGTTATAGTACCTTTCTGGCGGTCATAATCAGCGATAGTAAGGGGAACTCTTTCGCCTTTTTCATCGACTCTGAAGATGATAAACTGACCGGGGAGAGCTTTTTTAGCAATAAACGGAGCTTCAATTTCCATAAGGACAACGGAATCATTGAGCTGTTTTTTCTTAGATATTTTAAACATTTCTGTTCCTCCATAAATAAAAACGATTATCTTTATAATTATATCATGGCGTGAAAAAATTTTCAAGTGTTTTCAAGGCATATTGTAAAAAAAGACAAAAGACTGTCCTGAGAGGACAGCCTTATTTATTAAACTGATATAATTGCAATCAAACGAGCTTGATGATAGCCATTTCAGCAGCATCTCCACGACGGGGGCCGATTTTGATAATCTGAGTATAACCGCCGTTTCTGTCAGCATACTTTGGAGCAATCTCATCAAAAAGCTTCTTAGCAACGTCCTCTTTAGTAACGTATGCCAGAACCTGACGTTTGGAGTGCAGGTCATTGTTCTTACCGATGGTAATCATCTTTTCAGCAACAGCACGAACTTCCTTAGCTCTTGTAACAGTGGTTTCAATCTGACCCTTTTCAAGTAAATAAGTCACCATACCTCTGAGCATAGCTTTTCTGTGGTCTGTTGGTCTACCAAGCTTTCTTGTACCCGGCATTGTGTTTCACTCCTTTTAATTTTTCGTATATACAGCAATCATTCTTCTTCTGAGTTAAGTTCAAAACCAAGTGTTTTAAGCTTTTCCTTAACTTCATCGAAAGATTTTTTGCCGAGATTTCTAACTTTCATCATTTCTTCCTCGGATTTGTTAATCAAGTCATCAACTGTGTTGATTCCGGCACGTTTAAGACAATTGAATGAACGTACCGATAAGTCAAGATCCTCAATGGTCATCTCAAGGATTTTTTCCTTACCCTTATCGTCTTTTTCAACCAAAGCCTCTGCCATTCCGACTTCATCTGAGAGGTCTATGAACAGCTTAAGATGCTCGTTGAGGAGATTGGCTGCCTGTGACAAAGCCTCTTTAGCGGATATTGTACCGTCTGTCCAAACCTCAATAGTAAGCTTGTCATAATCGGTAACCTGTCCCAGACGAGTATCCTCGACTGTATAGTTTACCTTTAATACAGGAGTATATATACTGTCCACAGCGATTACGTCAACGGGGAAGTTTGTCTGTTTTTTATTACGTTCGGCTGAGACATATCCTCTGCCTCTGTCGATTGTAATTTCCATGTAGAGCTTGGCGTCCTTTCCCAGCGTAGCTATATGCATACCGGGGTCAAGAATATCAACCTCAGAATCATTTTTTATATCGCCCGCAGTGACTTCACATTCACCTTCAGCTTCTATATACAATGTCTTAGGGCCTTCACTGCAAAGTTTTGCGGTAAGTCCTTTTATACTGAGGATTATTTCAGTAACATCTTCTTTGACTCCGGGAATTGTAGACAATTCATGATGTATACCCTGAATCTTTACTGATGTAACAGCAACACCGGGAAGAGAGGAGAGCAGCACACGTCTGAGACTGTTTCCAAGAGTTATTCCATATCCTCGCTCCAACGGTGCTAATACGAATTTGCCATATTTGCCGTCTCTTGTGAGTTCAACGGTTTCAATATCAGGCTTATTGATTTTTTTAAGCATAAAAACCCTCCTGTTTCGCAAAAAATATTATTAATTATGAACGTCCAAACGCTACTGATTACTTTGAATACAGCTCGACAATGAGATGTGAAGCAACTTCATAGTCAATATCTTCAGCGAGAGGCATACGAACTACTGTTGCAGAGAAGCTGTCCTTATTAGCGTTAAGCCAGAGGGGAGTTGTTCTGTCCTTAGTAGCCTCAACAGTTGACTTGAACTTTTCTGAAGTTCTGTCCTTTTCAGCGAGAGCTATAACATCGCCTACTTTTACTCTGTATGAAGGAATGTTAACCTTTTTGCCATTTACTGTATAGTGGTTGTGAACAACGAGCTGTCTTGCTTCACGTCTTGTGAGAGCGAGGCCCATTCTGTAAACAACGCTGTCAAGTCTTGATTCGAGGCAAGTGATGAGGTTGTCACCTGTCTTACCTTCCATTTTTTCAGCTATCTCAAAATAGTGGTGGAACTGTTTTTCAAGAACACCGTATATAAATTTGAGTTTCTGCTTTTCCTTGAGCTGCATACCATATTCAGAAACCTTTTTTCTGTTGTTGGCTGTCTTGAATCTCTTTGATTCTTTCTTAGAAACACCCATAACAGCAGGGCTGATTCCGAGGTATCTGCATCTCTTCATGATTGGTTCTTTCTGTAATGCCATTTATAACACCTCCTGTAAATTAGACACGTCTTCTTTTAGGCGGACGGCAACCGTTATGAGGAATAGGAGTAACGTCCTTAATCATCTTTACTTCAAGTCCTACTGTCTGGAGTGCTCTTATAGCAGCTTCACGACCTGAACCCGGGCCTTTTACATAAACTTCAACAGTTTTAAGACCATGTTCCATAGCAGCCTTTGCAGCTGTTTCAGCAGCTGTCTGAGCAGCGAACGGAGTTGATTTTCTTGAACCTCTGAAACCGAGTCCGCCTGCACTTGCCCATGAAATAGCGTTGCCCTGAGTATCTGTGATAGTTACAATAGTGTTATTGAAAGTGGACTGAATATGAACTGCTCCGCTTTCGATATTCTTACGCTCTCTGCGTCTTCTTACGGTAGTAACCTTTTTTTTCTGCTGTGCCAAAGTTCACACCCTCCTTACTTCTTCTTGTTAGCGATTGTCTTAACCGGGCCTTTACGGGTTCTTGCGTTAGTCTTTGTTCTCTGACCTCTTACAGGCAGACCCTTACGGTGACGAACGCCTCTGTAACAGCCGATTTCAACAAGTCTCTTTATGTTAAGTGCGACTTCACGACGAAGGTCACCTTCAACAGTATAGTGAGCGTCGATATAGTCACGAAGCTTTGCGACATCTTCCTCTGCGAGGTCTTTTACTCTTACATCAGGATTTACACCTGTTTCAGCGAGGATAGTCTTAGCAGTCGGAAGACCTATTCCATAGATATAAGTGAGTCCGATTTCAACTCTCTTATTTTTTGGAAGGTCAACACCAGAAATTCTTGCCATATTTTCTTTACCTCCATTGAGAATAGCAGCCGATTAACCCTGACGCTGCTTATGCTTTGGGTTTTCGCATATTACCATTACTTTGCCCTTACGTTTAATAACCTTGCACTTTTCGCATATAGGTTTAACTGAAGGTCTTACTTTCATTGAAAATACCTCCTTAACGGGTAATGAGTTTCGATTACTTTACACGCCATGTAATTCTTCCCTTTGAGAGGTCATATGATGAAAGCTCCACCTTAACCTTATCGCCGGGGACAATTCTGATATAATTCATTCTCAGCTTGCCGGAAACATGTCCGAGAATAACGTGGTCATTTTCAAGCTTCACTTTAAACATTGCATTAGGCAGTGCTTCGAGAACAGTGCCTTCGACTTCGATAACATCTTCTTTTGACATTTCGAATATACCTCCTCAGGTCAGTTCTTCTGAGTATTGACTCAGTATTTTTTTCAGCTTTCTGTCAGTCATATTGTTCAGGTCAACGCATTTTTCAGTGAACAGGAGATGCCTTGGATTCTTGCGTTTAGGAAACGAGAGCTTTCTGCTTTTGCCGTCCGCAATCATGCAATACTGGTTCTCTGTTTCTGTTATAACAAACAGGCGTCCGCTTTCACGTCCGGCGGTAGCCTTTACAATCAGACCTTTTGAAACATTCACAGCAGTTTTCATCTGTCAGGGTCTTGTCAGTACGACAGGGCCTTCAGCAGTTATAGCTATTTCCTGTTCAAAATGAGCTGAAAGCGAACCGCTTGATGTGAGTACAGTCCAGCCGTCCTTCATAACCTTGACGCCATCGCCCTTGACATTTATCATAGGTTCGATACACAAGGTCATACCGGCAGTCAGTCTTGGACCATGTCCTGCTTTTCCGTAATTAGGAATTTCGGGGTCTTCATGAAGATTTCTGCCTATACCATGACCGCAGTAATTTCTTACAATACCGTAGCCTCTTGATGAACAGTATTCTTCAACAGCATGACATATATCACCAAGTCTGTTGCCGACCTGAGCCATTTTTATGCCTTCATAAAGGCTTGCCTCAGTAACTTCCAGCAATGCTTTAGCTTCATCTGAAATTTTTCCGCATGGGAAAGTAGCACAGTTATCGCTGTGGAAACCATTATAATAAGCACCAACATCAACGCTTACTATGTCACCCTCACGGATTATTTTTGAAGAACGGGGTATTCCATGAATAACCTCGTTATTGATAGAAATGCAGGCACTTGCCGGAAAACCTCCGTAATTAAGAAATGACGGGGTTGCTCCGCATTTTACTATATAGTCATGGATAATTTTGTCCAGTTCTAAAGTAGTCATGCCTGCCTTTATTGATTCGCCCGCAAGCTTCAATGCTGAACCGGCAATTTTACCGGCCTCACGCATTTTAGCCAAATCGGATTTTGATTTTATACTTATCATTTTAATTATGCCTCTACTGCCTTGAGAGTAAGTTTATAGGTATCAGAAACTTCTTCCTGACCCTCAACAGTAACAAGCTTGCCCTGATTTGCATAATAATCTTTAAGAGGAGCTGTTTTTTCATGATAAACAGCAAGTCTTTCGAGAACGGTTTCAGGCTGGTCGTCCTTACGGATAACAGTCTTTGCACCGCATTTATCACAGATTCCGTCAACTTTTGAAGGGTTATACTCTATATGATAAGAAGCACCGCAACCTTCGCAGACACGTCTGCCGGAAAGTCTGTTTTTAATCTTTTCGTCCGGAACATCAATTTCAACAACCTTGTCGATTTTAATTCCCATAGCATCGAGAGCTTCAGCCTGCGGAACAGTTCTCGGGAAACCGTCAAGGATAAAACCGTTTTTGCAGTCGTCCTTAGCGATTCTGTCCTGAAGGATTCCGATAACGATTTCATCGGAAACCAAAGCACCGCTTTCCATAGCTTCTTTAGCTTTAAGACCGTATTCCGTACCGTTTTTAACAGCTTCACGGAGAATATTTCCCGTAGAAATCTGCGGAATATTAAAAGCCTCTGAAATCTTTTCTGCCTGAGTACCTTTTCCTGCACCAGGAGCACCTAAAAATATAAGATTCATTTATATATCCTCCTTTTAAAGCTTAACGAAGGAAGCCTTTATGTTCTTTCATCATAAGCTGTGATTCCATCATACGAACTGTTTCAAGAGCAACGCTTACAACGATAAGAATTGAAGTACCGCCCATTGAAAGAGATGCAAGGTTTGAATCCGCCATAGTCATAAATATAGGGATTATAGCAATTATTCCGAGGAATACTGCACCTACAAGAGTAATCTTTGAAAGAACCTTCTGAATATAATCTGAAGTAGGCTTACCTGGTCTTATACCTGGGATAGCACCGTTGTTCTGACGAAGACCGTTTGCAATTTCAATAGGGTTATACTGCATTGAAACATAGAAATAGTTGAAACCGATAATCAGAAGAAAATAGATTATCGCATAAGAAACGCTCTGAGTGCTGAAGAAGTGACAGAAGTGATAATAGAAACCGCTTGTAACAGTTGGGTCAAGAGGTTTGAAGAGCTGGATTGTTGACGGCAATGACATAAATGACATTGCGAAGATAATCGGCATAACACCGCTCATACAAATCTTAATCGGAATATGTGATTTCTGACCTGCATACTGTCTGTTTCCGACAACACGCTTAGCATACTGAATAGTAATTCTTCTTTCAGATTCATTCATAAATACAACGAAACCGATAATTGCAACGAAGAATATAAGAACTCCTACTGAAACGAAGAGATATGGATTAGGGTTATCTGAAGTAAGTCTGATAAGAGTACCTACATCAGTAGGGAATCTTGCGACTATACCGGCAAAAAGAATCATAGATACACCGTTGCCGATACCCTTGTCATTGATTCTGTTGCCCATCCAGACAACAAGTGAAGAACCTGCCATAAATGAAAGAATAATTACAGCAGCGGCAAAAACGCCTTGGAATCCTTCAGTATATTTTACAGCATTCATCTGGCTTTTGAGAGTCAGATAATAAGCATATGACATAAAAGCGGAAAGACCGAGAGAAACATAAGCAGTGATTTTTCCGATTTTCTTTCTGCCCTCCTCGCCTTCATTCTGAAGACGTTCAAGAGGAGGGAGAGCATACGTCAAAAGCTGTATGATAATTGATGCGTTGATATAAGGGGTAATTGACAGACAGAATATAGTTGCTTTTGACAACGCACCGCCGGTCATAGTATTCAGATATTCGAGAAAGTTACCGTTTGTGGCATTAGTTGTCATCCAGCTTCCGACAGCCGTTGTATCGAGATACGGAACGGTTATGGCACTTCCGATTCTGAAAATAACAATCATGAGTAATGTGTAAAGAATTTTCTTTCTTAAATCAGGTGATTTCCAAGCTTTCCTGAGGGTTTCAAACACATTACATCACCTCTGCTTTCCCGCCAGCCTTTTCGATTTTTTCGATTGCACTCTGTGAGAATTTAGCAGCCTTTACTGTGAGTTTTGCTGTAAGTTCGCCGTTGCCGAGAATCTTGACACCGTCGTTTACTTTTTTAACGAGTCCTGATGCGATAAGAAGTTCTGTATCAACAACAGTACCGTCCTTGAATTTATTAAGGTCTGAAACATTTACAACAGCATACTTTGTTGCAAAGATGTTGTTGAAACCTCTCTTAGGGATACGTCTTGCGAGTGGCATCTGACCGCCTTCAAAACCGATTCTTACGCCGCCGCCTGAACGTGCGTTCTGTCCCTTGTGACCTTTACCAGCTGTTTTACCGTTTCCTGAACCGTGACCTCTGCCGACACGCTTTACTTCCTTATTGGAATCAGGAGCAGGTGTTAATTCGTGAATTTTCATGGTTTTGCACCTCCTTGCTTACGCTTCATGTACCTCAACGAGGTGGATAATCTTCTTTATTTTACCGTTTGTCTGCTCGTTGTCAGGCTGAGTAGTAACATCTCCGACTTTTTTAAGGCCGAGTGACTGAGCAGTAGCAATCTGGTCTTTTTTTCTGCCGATAAGGCTTTTTACGAGCTTGATTTCTTTTGCCATTTCTCAAATCTCCCTTAACCTAAAATTTCCTTAACGGACTTGCCTCTCTTTTCAGCAACTTCCTTAACAGTAGTGCATTCAGCAAGACCGTTTATAGTAGCTCTTACAACATTGCAGGGATTATTGGAACGGAGTGATTTAGTTCTTATATCCTTAATGCCTGCTACTTCGATTACGGCACGGACAGGACCGCCGGCGATAACACCTGTACCGGGTGCAGCGGGTTTCATAAGAACTTCGCCTGCTCCGAATTTACCGATAATTTCATGAGGGATTGTAGTGCCTTTTAATGCAATCTTGATGAGATTTTTCTTAGCATCTTCAATACCCTTGCGGATAGCGTCCGGAACTTCTCCGGATTTTCCGAGACCGAAGCCAACTGTACCGTTTCCATCTCCAACAACAACGAGTGCTGAGAACTTCATGATACGTCCGCCCTTAACAGTCTTGGAAACACGGTTGATAGCGACAACCTTTTCTGCGAGTTCAAGACCCTGTGCATCTATTTTAGCCATCATTTTACCTCCCTCTTAGAATTTAAGACCGTTTTCACGTGCACCTTCTGCAAGCTCCTTGATTCTTCCGTGATAAAGGTATCCGCCACGGTCAAAAACAACTTCAGATATACCCTTTTCGAGTGCATTTTTAGCAATCATAGCACCTACTGTACGGGCACCTTCAACGTTTCCGCCGTTGCCTTCAAAACCCTTATCCATGCTGGAAGCAGAAGCAAGAGTTACGCCATTCACGTCATCGATAATCTGAGCATATATATGCTTTGTTGAACGATAGACGTTAAGACGTGGACGCTCAGGAGTGCCGGAAATTTTCGCACGAACTCTGCGATGTCTTTTGAGTCTTGCCTTATTGCTGTCAATTTTTTTAATCATAGCAATTTACTCCTTTTAATTACTTCTTACCCTTACCGGCTTTACCTTCCTTGCGAATGATATGTTCGCCGGCATATCTGATTCCCTTGCCCTTATACGGTTCAGGAGGACGTTTTTCACGGATTTCAGCTGCAACCTGTCCGACTGCCTGTTTATCAATACTGCTTACAACAATCTTGTTTGGCTGTGGAACATCGAGCTTAACGAGGTCTGTTTCCTCAAAAACAACCGGATGTGAGAATCCGAGGTTAAGATTTATCTTATTACCCTGCTTAGCAGCACGGTAACCAACGCCTTCGATTTCAAGGGTTTTTGAAAATCCGTTTGTTACACCCTCTACCATATTAGCAATGAGGGTTCTTGTCAGACCGTGAAGTGACCTGTGCATCTTGTCGTCTGACGGTCTGCTGACAGTGATAACTCCGTCAGCAACATTTATTGTAAGTTCCTTGCTGAACTGTTTTGTAAGTTCGCCCTTAGGTCCTTTTACAGTGATAGTATTGTTGTCGTTTTTAACTTCAACACCTGCCGGAACACTAATAGGCATTTTACCGATTCTTGACATATCAGTATATCCTCCTTACCAGATGTATGCAAGGATTTCGCCGCCGACATTAAGTTCTCTTGCCTTCTTGTCAGTAACGATACCCTTTGAAGTTGAAACGATAGCAACGCCGAGTCCCTTTCTAACCTTTGGCATATCCTCACAACTTGAGTATATACGTAAACCGGGCTTTGAAACTCTGCGGAGTCCTGTTATAACAGGAGTCTTGCCGTCGATATATTTAAGTGTAATTCTTATAACACCCTGCTTGCCGTCTTCAATGAGCTGGAAGCTTTTTACATAGCCTTCATCAACGAGAATCTGTGTAATAGCCTTCTTAACGTTTGAAGCGGGAACGTCAACAGTGGCGTGCTTTGCAGTGTTCGCATTGCGGACACGTGTCAGCAAATCTGCTATTGTATCAGTAATCTGCATGCCGAATGACCTCCTTTTCGTATTTTACCAGCTTGCTTTTTTAACACCCGGAATCTGACCGTCATGAGCAAGTTCTCTGAAACAGATACGGCAGATGCCGAACTTTCTGAGATAAGCATGAGGTCTGCCACAAATCTTGCATCTGTTGTATGCTCTTGTGGAATACTTGGGAGTTCTCTGCTGTTTATTAATCATTGCCTTTTTAGCCATGTTTGAAATAACCTCCCTGATTACTTGATGAACGGAGCACCCATCATTGTGAGTAACTCTTTAGCTTCTTCATCGGTCTGGGCAGTGGTGATGAAGTTGATGTCCATACCTCTTACCTTATCGATCTTATCGTACTCGATTTCGGGGAAAATCAGCTGTTCCTTGATACCGGTTGAATAATTTCCCTTGCCGTCAAAGGAATTGCCGTTTATACCTCTGAAGTCACGAACACGTGGGAAAGCTACGTTAAAGAGCTTGTCAACGAATTCGTACATCTTTTCATTTCTGAGGGTAACCTTAACACCGATAGGCATACCTTCACGGAGCTTAAAATTAGCAACTGATTTCTTGGCACGGCATACAACAGGCTTCTGACCTGTGATAATAGCGAGGTCGTTCATTATAGCGTCGATAACCTTGGCATTATCCTTGGCTTCACCGGCACCGACATTGATTACAACCTTTTCGAGCTTAGGAATCTGCATAACGCTCTTGTAATTGAATTTCTTCATCAATGCAGGAGCAACATCGCTGATATAATAATCCTTTAATCTAGCCATTTTGTTTCTCCTTATTACTTGAATGATTTACCGCATTTCTTGCAAACACGGAGCTTGTTAACTTTATCGCCGTCAGCCTCGAACTTGTGGCCTACTCTTGTAGGCTTCTTGCATTCAGGGCAAACGAGCTGAACCTTGCACGCATAGAGAGGAGCTTCAGCCTTGACGATACCGCCCTGCTGACCAACTCTTGTAGGCTTAACGTGCTTTGTAATAACGTTGACACCTTCAACGATAACCTTGTTTTCCTTAGGGCTTACTTCGAGAACCTTGCCCTGCTTGCCCTTATCAGAGCCAGTAAGCAGAACAACGGTGTCACCGGTTTTTACGTGAACTTTATTCATCTTAAAATGACACCTCCATTAAAGTACTTCAGGAGCGAGGCTGAGGATTTTTGTGAATTCCTTTTCACGGAGTTCCTTAGCAACAGGTCCGAATATACGAGTTCCTTTGGGGTTCTTATCTTCCTTAACAATAACAGCAGCGTTCTCATCGAAACGGATATAAGTACCGTCTTCACGTCTGAGACCCTTTGCTGAACGAACGATAACTGCCTTAACAACATCGCCCTTCTTTACAACGCCTCCGGGTGTTGCTTTCTTAACTGAAGCAACAACTACATCGCCGATATTTGCATATCTTTTGCGAGTACCGCCCAGAACTCTGATACACATAAGTTCCTTAGCACCTGTGTTATCAGCGACTTTCAAATAAGTCTGCATCTGTATCACAGCGAGTTCCTCCTTTCAAAAATCGGGAAAAAATATTTTAAATTACTTAGCCTTTTCGAGAATATTGGTAACACGCCATCTCTTATCCTTAGAAAGCGGACGAGTTTCCATAACTTCTACACGGTCGCCGATTCTGCACTGATTATTTTCATCGTGAGCCTTCAGCTTAACAGTACGCTTGATTATTTTCTTATAGAGTGGGTGCTTAACGTTGTCAATAATAGCAACAACAACAGTTTTATCCATCTTATCGCTTACAACCTTGCCTACTCTTGTTTTTCTGAGGTTTCTTTCAGACACAGCTAATCCTCCCTTTCTTACTGCTTATCAAGTTCTGCTGCACGCATAACAGTCTTGATACGGGCAATATCTTTCTTAACAGCCTTGAGACGAGCTGTATTTTCGAGCTGATTTACAGCAAGCTGAAAACGGAGTGCAAAAAGCTCCTGTTTCAGGCTGTCAAGCTTCTGATTCATTTCCTCAGCAGTCATTTCTCTGATTTCGGATGCTTTCATTACTGCTCTCCTCCCTGCTCTTTAGTTACGAACTTGCACTTGATAGGAAGCTTGTGCATAGCAAGACGCATAGCTTCTCTTGCAGTTTCTTCTGTAACGCCCTTGATTTCGAAAAGAACTCTGCCGGGCTTTACAACAGCAACCCAGTATTCTGGTGAACCTTTACCTGAACCCATTCGAGTTTCAGCTGGTTTTTCAGTGATTGGCTTGTCAGGGAAAATCTTAATCCAAACCTGACCGCCTCTCTTGATGTAACGTGTCATAGCGATACGGGCTGACTCTATCTGTCTGGAAGTAATCCAAGCAGGTTCAAGAGCCTGAAGACCGAAATCACCATAAGTTACAGTATTTCCTCTGTATGCTTTACCTGTCATACGTCCTCTGTGGACTCTGCGGTATTTAACTCTCTTAGGAAGCAGCATTACTGATTACCTCCTTCTCTTTTTTCACGTGACTTGTTATTGAAATTGCGTCTTCCGCCGTTTCTGTCATCACGTCTTCTTCTATCAGGTCTTTCTGGTTTTCTTTCGGACTTTTCTCTCTTTTCAGCAGCCTTAGCAGCATCGCCCTTGAGAACTTCGCCCTTATAAATCCAAACCTTAACGCCGAGCTTTCCGTAAGTTGTATTAGCTTCTGCAAAACCGTAATCTATATCAGCACGGATTGTCTGAAGCGGAATAGTACCTTCGTGATAGCTTTCAGCTCTTGCGATTTCAGCACCGGCAAGACGACCTGAAACTCTTGTTTTTATACCCTTAGCACCGAGCTTCATAGCTCTGCCGATTGACTGCTTCATAGCACGTCTGAAAGAAACTCTGTCCTCAAGGTCATGAGCGATTTTTTCAGCAACGAGCTGAGCATCGATATCAGGCTGTTTTACTTCAATGATATTGATGTAAACCTGCTTGTTCATCATAGCAGCAAGAGTAGTTCTGAGTTTTTCGATTTCAGCACCGCCTCTGCCGATTACGATACCCGGCTTTGAGCAGTGGATATGGATTCTGACTTTATCAGCGAAACGTTCGATTTCGATTTTCGGAACGCCTGCATAAACGCACTTGTCATCAGGATTCTTAGATCTTCTGTTAAGAACGCTCATGATGTACTCACGTACCTTGTAGTCCTCAACGAGAGTATCGCCGAAATCTGCCTTATTGGCAAACCAGCGTGAATCCCAATCTTTTATAACGCCGACACGAAGACCGTGTGGATTAACTTTCTGGCCCATTAATCTAAACCTCCTTGGGATTATTCTTTTTCCTTGAGAACAACTGTGATATGTGAAGTTCTCTTTAAAATTCTGTATGCTCTGCCCTGAGCTCTCGGCATAATTCTCTTCATAATAGGGCCTGGTGTTACGAAACATTCTGCAACATAAAGATTATCCTTATCCATATTATGATTGTTTTCAGCATTAGCCACAGCGGACTTAACAAGCTTTGAAACCATCGGGCTTGCGGCCTTAGGAGTAAGGTCTAAAACAGCGAGTGCTGTATCAACCGGCTTGTTTCTTATAAGGTCGAGAACGATGCTTACCTTTCTTGGTGATATGCGGGCATTTCTTAAATAAGCTTTAGCTTCCATCTGAACTCCTCCTTCCGCCATTACTTCTTGCCGTTGTTAGATGTTTTTGAACCTGCATGACCCTTGTATGTTCTGGTCGGAGCAAATTCGCCGAGTTTGTGGCCTACCATATCTTCAGTAACATAAACCGGAACATGCTTGCGTCCGTCATGAACTGCAAATGTATGTCCTACAAAGTCAGGGAATATAGTAGAAGAACGGCTCCATGTCTTGAGAACCTTCTTTTCGCCGGCTTCGTTCATAGCCATAACCCTTTTAAGAAGAACTTCCTGAACGTAAGGTCCTTTTTTAATACTTCTGCTCATTAAAAACTGTTCCTCCTTTCAGATTATTTGCCGTTACGGCGTTTAACGATGAACTTATCTGTTCTGTGGTGCTGTTTACGAGTCTTGTAACCGAGAGCAGGTTTGCCCCAAGGTGTAACAGGTCCCGGACGGCCGACTGGTGATTTACCTTCACCACCACCGTGTGGGTGGTCACAAGGGTTCATAACAGAACCTCTTACAGTAGGTCTCCAGCCCATGTTTCTTACACGGCCAGCCTTACCATAGTTAACGTTTTCGTGGTCTATATTTGAAACAGTACCGATAGAAGCCTTACAGCCGATAGCGATTTTTCTCATTTCACCTGAAGGAAGTCTTACAAGAGCATAAGCACCTTCCTTACCCATAAGCTGAGCTTCATTTCCGGCACTTCTTACGAGCTGAGCACCTCTGCCCGGATAAAGTTCGATATTATGGATAACAGTACCAACCGGAATATCAGCAAGCGGGAGAGCGTTGCCGACAGTAATATCAGCCTGTGAACCTGATTCAACCTTATCGCCTACCTTAAGACCATTAGGAGCAAGGATATATCTCTTTTCTCCGTCCTCGTACTTAACAAGAGCGATAAAAGCACTTCTGTTCGGGTCATATTCAATTGTCATAACTTCTGCTGACATATTATCCTTGTCACGCTTGAAGTCGATGATACGATATTTTCTTCTGTTACCGCCACCTCTGTGACGAACAGTAATTCTTCCGTAGCTGTTTCTGCCTGAATTTTTCTTAAGGGGTTCAAGCAGACTCTTCTCCGGAGCAACCTTTGACAACTGTGAGTAGTCAGTAACTGTCATCTGACGACGTGAAGGAGTTGTCGGTTTATAGGTTTTAATTGCCATTAGATTCACTCCTTAAATAATTAATGCATTTTTTGCGGGAGCATTACTCCCATACCGGAGGGTAATTATATTAATACATACCCTCAAAGAATTCGATAGGCTTAGAACCGTTCTGGAGAGTAACAATAGCCTTTTTCCAGTCAGGAGTCTTTCCTACGAATCTGCCGACACGTTTAACACGGCCTCTGCAGTTCATTGTATTAACCTTAGCAACTTTAACGTCGAAAAGCTTTTCAACAGCCTGCTTTATTTCGATTTTGTTAGCGTCCTTAGCAACCTTGAAGGTATATTTCTTGTTTTCTTCAAGAGCAAGTCCGTCCATACTTCTTTCGGTAATAACCGGCTTTAAGATAATATCCTGCGGAGCTTTCATTATGCATATACCTCCTCAATTTTTCCGACTGCATTCTTTACAACGATAAATTTATCATAGTTAAGAATATCATAAACATTAAGAGTATTTACAGCAGCTGTCTTTACGCCTGGGATATTAGCTGCACTCTTGATAACCTTGCTGTCGGATTCAGCAGTAACGATAAGAGCCTTACCGTCAACACCGAGAGCCTTGAGCATATTAACGATAGTCTTTGTCTTGTAGCCTTCAAGTTCAAGAGCATCAAGAACAATCATATTATTATCAAGAACCTTAGTAGAAAGAGCAGACTTCATAGCAAGTCTTCTTACTTTCTTGTTAAGAGTATATTTATAGCTTCTTGGCTTAGGGCCGAGAGCAATACCACCATGAACCCACTGCGGAGCACGGATAGAACCCTGTCTTGCGTGACCTGTGCCCTTCTGTTTCCAAGGCTTTCTGCCACCGCCTCTTACTTCTGTACGGGTAAGAGTAGACTGAGTACCCTGACGCTGATTAGCGAGGTAATTAACAACCATCTGGTGCATAACGTACTGATTAGGTTCGATACCAAAAACAGCATCGGAAAGCTCTGTTTCGGAAACAGCCTTGCCTGTCATATCAAAAACTGAAATAGTTGACATTTAAGCTTCCTCCCTTCATTAAGCCTTAACGCTGTCAATGATGCAAACGATTCCGCCCTTAGGACCGGGAACAGCACCCTTGATTGCGATGAGATTATTTTCTGCGTCTATTTTAACGACTTCAAGATTCTGAACAGTAACACGTTCAACGCCCATGTGACCAGCCATACCCTTACCCTTATAAATTCTTGAAGGGGAAGAACAAGCACCCATTGAACCGGGCTGTCTTGAAACAGGGCCTGTACCGTGAGTAGCTCTGAGAATGTGCTGATTATGACGCTTGATAGCACCGGCATAACCTTTACCTTTGCTTGTACCGATAACATCAACGCTGTCGCCAACGCTGAATGAATCAGCCTTAACAATATCGCCTACGTTCAGTGAATCGCAGTCTTCAAATCTGAATTCTTTAAGTGTGCTTTTGCAAGCAACATCTGCTTTATCGAAGTGACCTTTGAGAGGCTTGTTCATTCTCTGAACCTTAACATCTCCGAAACCGAGCTGAAGTGCTGAATAACCGTCATTTTCAACAGTTTTCTTCTGAACAACAACACATGGGCCAGCTTCAACAACAGTAACAGGAATAACTTTTCCTGATTCGTCGAAAATCTGAGTCATACCGATTTTCTTTCCGATAATACCTTTCTGCATTTCTGCATTTCCTCCTTAATGGTTATTGGTTGACATTTAAAAACATCAACATGACCTGCAAGCTGAGTGAATAAAGGAATTACTTAACTTCCATAACAACATCAACGCCTGCGGGGATTTCGAGCTTATTAAGAGCATCAGTTGTCTTTTCAGTAGGTCTGAGTACATCAACAAGTCTTTTGTGAGTTCTCATTTCAAACTGTTCACGGCTGTCCTTGTACTTGTGTACAGCACGAAGAATAGTAACAACTTCTTTATCAGTAGGGAGCGGAATAGGACCTGAAACTCTTGCACCGCTTCTCTTAGCTGCTTCAACGATTTTAGCTGCTGCAATATCAACAGTAGCGTGGTCGTAACCCTTAATTTTAAGTCTGATTTTTTCATTGACTGCCATTTTTTTCGCCTCCTTGAAAATATAAATTTAAATGGGGGCTGGGGAAGAACCCCGAGACTGACACGTGTCCGTGTGTTTCGCACAACTTTCTATAAAAAAACCCGAAAAACAAAGAATAAATTGTTTTCCGAGCGAGAAAGACGTAAAGGCACAGAGCGACAGCATTAAAAAAGCAAACGCTCATAAAAAAACACAAACTGTGTACGTTATCTCAATCGCCCGTTTGTCGAACATACTCCACAGAAATTACCCGACAAACCGCCGGCAACCTCCTGCTTCACAGCATATCTTTGCAATCAGCCGAACTACTTTAATTCAGCTTTTATATTATAGCACAGGAAAATAAAATATGCAATAGGAAAATTGTAAATTTTTTATGAATTTATACAAAATTTTATCTATCACAAAACTAATAAAAGGCAGACCGAAGTCTGCCTGAAAAAAATTATTCTATAACAACAGCAACCTTTAAATCTCTCTTTGCAGCACCGGCACGCATAATTGTGCGGAGAGCCTTTGCAATTCTGCCCTGCTTACCGATTACACGTCCCATATCTTCAGGAGCAACGGAAAGATGAAAAGTTATAACACCCTCTGCATCAGGAGCATCTTCAGTAATTTTAATAGCGTCCTTATTATCAACAAGACCGGCTGTTATAGCATATAATAAATCCTTCATAAAAAAATACCTCCAAAGTATCGCAGACAGAGGAAGAAAAAAAAGAATCCTCCTCTGCTTTGTTACCAAATCTCTGATTAGAGAATACCTTCTTTTTTAAGAATAACCTTAACGGTATCAGTAGGCTGAGCACCGTTTGAAATCCAGGTTTTAGCCTTATCAGCATCAACCTTGACAACTGAAGGTTCTTTAGTAGGGTCATAGTAACCTATTTCTTCGATAAATCTGCCATCTCTGGGGTATCTTGAATCAGCAACAACTATACGGTAGAAAGGAGCTTTCTTAGCACCCATTCTTCTGAGTCTGATTTTAACTGCCATTGTAATTCACCTCCGTAAAATAAATATAAATGTATATCAAAGCGGAATTTACCGCAGTGAATCAAACTATCGGCGGGAGATTTCCTCCGCCCTTTCCTGCAAGCTTGTCAAAGTTCATACCTGCAAGCTGTTTTCTTGCCTTTCTCTGCATCATTTTGCCCTTGCTTCCGGTAAACTGTTTCATAACCTGTTGCATCTGTTCAAACTGTTTTATAAGTCTGTTAACGTCCTCAACCTTAGTTCCTGAACCTTTAGCAATACGTCTTTTTCTTGACGGATTTATAATTGAAGGCTTAGCACGTTCAGCCTTTGTCATAGAAGTAATAATAGCTTCAATGCGGTTGAACTGACGTTCATCAATATCAGCGTCCTTGAGTTTGTCGCCGATGCCCGGAAGCATAGAAATAATGGATTTTACAGAACCAAGACGCTTTATTTGTTTAAGCTGTTCAAGAAGGTCGTCCATGTCGAATTTATTTTCCTTGAGCTTTTTTGTAAGCTTTTCGGCATCATTCTTTGACATAACGTTTTCAGCTTTTTCGATAAGGGTGAGCATATCGCCCATACCGAGAATTCTTGATGCCATTCTTTCAGGGTGGAACTGTTCAAAATCATCAAGTTTTTCGCCCATACCGACATATTTTATAGGCTTGCCGGTAACTGCAAGAACTGAAAGTGCAGCACCGCCCCTTGTATCAGAATCAAGTTTAGACATAAGAACGCTTGTAATACCGATAGCCTCATCAAAAGCCTTTGCAACATTAACAGCGTCCTGACCTGTCATAGCATCAACAACGAGCATAATTTCAGAAGGATTGGTTTCTTCTTTAATTTCTTTAAGCTCATTCATAAGTTCAGTATCGATATGAAGTCGTCCGGCAGTATCAAGAATAACAATGTCATTGCCGTAATCCTTAGCATATCTGAGAGCCTGCTTAGCGATAATAACAGGACTAATCTGACCCATTTCAAAGACTTTTACCTGAGCCTTTTCACCGACAACCTGAAGCTGATTTATAGCAGCAGGCCTGTAAATATCGCAGGCAGCAAGCAGAGGTCTGTGACCTTCTTTTTTAAGGAGTTTTGCAAGTTTAGCGGCATGAGTAGTTTTACCTGAACCCTGAAGACCGCACATCATAATAACCGTAGGAGGTTTTGAAGCAAGATTTATTCTTGCATTGCTGTTTCCCATAAGGGAACAGAGTTCCTCATTAACGATTTTAATAACCATCTGAGCAGGAGTAAGACTTGCGAGAACGTCCTCACCGACTGCACGTTCCGTAACCTTTGCAACAAAATCCTTTACGACCTTATAGCTTACATCGGCTTCAAGGAGAGCAAGTCTGACTTCACGCATAGCTTCCTTTACATCGTTTTCAGAGAGCTTTCCTCTGGAACGCAGTTTTTTAAATACATTATTAAGTTTTTCAGAAAGACCTTCAAAAGCCACAGTTACATCTCCCTATCATTATAGTAATTATATAAGTTCAAAACACTTATCAATATAGTGATTCATAGCTGATGAAATCTGTTTGTCAGAACATTCAGCAGAAACGGATTTCAGATTTTCAAGACATTGACGGACAGCAGAAATTTTCTGAGCAAGTCCGAGTTTTTTTTCAGTTTCGAGAAGAATCTGTTCAGAACGCTTTATAACATCACGCACAGCCTGACGGGTAATACCCTGAGGCTCAGAAATCTCTGAAAGAGATAAATCCTCACAATAATAAAGCTCCATATAGTCACGCTGTTTATCGGTAAGAAGCTCACCGTAACAGTCAAGAAGAATAACGAATTTTAATTCCTTAGCCATAAAAGAAACAACTCCCCGTAAAGCGTAACTGCTTTACATATTATATAACAAATAATCTGAAATGTCAAGGGTATTTTTTAAAAAAAGCAATATCTTTCAAACCTGCACAAAAACAATAAATTATACAAAGCTCAGGATATAAATAATACACAATAAAAAATATCATTTCTTGTAAAATACGACAAATTTCCAATTTATATTTAATCATTACTTGACAAAAAAGACAAAATATGATATAATTATATAAAATAAAATTTGTGAAATTTGTAATTCCTTTATTGACAGACTGCGATTTTCAATCGCAGTTTTTCAATTTTCAAAAAAAATTTTCAAAAAGCTCTTGACAAAAGAGAAAAATTGTGCTATTATTCTATTGTACTAATCGATTAATACAATAATTCAAATTAGTTAAATTCCGGAAAAATAAAGCAAACAAAGAAAGGAGTAATAAAAGATGTGGGAATTCAACAATGAAAAACCTGTCTATGTTCAGATTATGGACGAAATAAAAGCAAGGATTATATCCGGTGCATATCAGGCAGGTCAGCGAATACCGTCAGTAAGAGAGCTTGCCGAAGAAGCAAGGGTAAACCCGAATACAATGCAGAAAGCTCTTTATGAAACTGAACGTCAGGGTCTTATATTTTCAATGCGAACTTCCGGAAAATATATTACCAATGACGAAAATATAATATCTGAATTAAAATCAGATACAGCCAGAACAGAAAGCGAAATCTTTATAAATAAGATGATTAAGCTTGGATTTACAAAAGATGAAATTCTCACAATAATTTCAAATACAGTTCATAATATGTAAAGAAAGGAAACTTTATTCTATGAGTGAAATTTTAAGATGTGAGGGGCTTTGCAAAAATTACGGAAATAAACCTGCACTGAAAAGTCTTGACCTCTCACTTGAAAGCGGTAAAATTATAGGACTTTTAGGGCCTAACGGAAGCGGAAAAACAACACTTATAAAACTTGCATGCGGACTTCTGAAACCAACAAGCGGAAAAATAATCATAGACGGAAAAGAAGTCGGAGTTGAAACAAAATCAGTTGTATCATATCTTCCTGAAAGAAATTATATTCCGTTATGGATGACAGTAGAAAATATAATTGACTTTTTCTGTGATTTCTATAAGGATTTCCGTAAGGAACTTGCATATGATATGCTAAAAAGACTCAATATCAATGCAAAAGACAAAATAAAAACGATGTCAAAAGGTACAAAAGAAAAAGTACAGCTTATACTTGTTATGAGCCGAAACGCAAAATTATATCTTCTTGATGAACCGATAGCCGGCGTTGACCCTGCTGCAAGAGATTATATAATGGATACAATTCTCACAAACTACAATCCGGAAGCATCTGTAATAATTTCAACACATCTTATTCAGGATATAGAAAAAATTCTTGATGATGTAGTAATGATTCAGTACGGAAATTTAAGAATACATGGCTCAGCAGACGATATAAGAGAACAGAAAAATATGTCAATAGACCAGCTTTTCAGGGAGGTATTCAGATGTTAGGAAAATTAATAAAGCACGAATTAAAGGCAATGCTCAATAAATTTTCAATTATCGGAATAATATTTTTAATTGTAGCAGTAATAGTCAGAGTAATGACATTATTTCAAAATCAGCTTGAAGATTCAATATCGTTTATGATGTCATTTGTATTTATAACCTCTGCATTTATGATTGGACTTGTCGGACTTAATTTCTTTGCACTTTTCATCAGTGTTTCAAGATTTCAGAAAAATCTTTTCGGCGATGAAGGATACCTGATGCATACTCTCCCCGTACCGTCATATTATCATATAATAACAAAATTTGTTTCAGGACTTGTAACATGGATAGTAGCAGTTATAATAGACGGAGCAAGCATTTCAATAGCATTTCTCGGAGTAGAGGAAATATCAGAAATCTTCAAAGCAATAAATCAACTGTTCTATGTCTGTATTCATTATCCTGTTCAGGCATTTTCAATGTTCCTTACATCTGCAACAGCATACTGTGCATTGATATTCCTCTGCTATCTCTGTGTATCAATAACAAATTCCATACCAAAGGGAAAAAGTTTAATAAATGCATTAATAGTAATCGGAGCAATTATAGTAAACAACATAATAACATCACTGATAATGAATATTGCAATTGAACTGGGACTGACTTCTGCAACATCAGCAGCTCTCATTTACGCAGGATATTTTGCAATAGTATCAGTAGCATTCTTCTTCCTTACAAATATGATAATGACAAGAAATCTCAATCTTGAATAATAAAGAAAGAGAACAAAAGAAATATAATAACAAAAGAGTCAGGCGGTTTAACCGTCTGACTCTTTTTTGTTTCTGCCGTACATAGTAATTGAACCGGCAGGGCATATTTTATAACATTCACCGCAGTTTGTACATTTGCTGTAATCAGTGACAGCATGAAATCCGATAACATGAATTGCATCATAAGGGCATTTCTTTTCGCACATCTTACAGGCAATACAGCCGTTCTGACATAATGCACGGGTAGTTTTTCCGTTATCCTCAGAAGAACATCTGACATCAACAAATTTTGATACAGGACGGAGTGAGAAAAGACCATGCGGACAGACTTTTACACATTTACCGCAAGCAATGCACTTTGATTCTTCAACATCAGCAATGCCGTTTTTAATTGATATACAGTCAGCCTCACAGACTTTAACACAGTCCCCCAGACCTATACAGCCATATGAGCATAAACCGTTACCGCCGTAAAATCTGCTTGCACCGGCACAGGTTTCAACACCTTCAAAATCAAATTTCTTTGAAGTAACATTGCAGTTTCCGTTACAGTGCATAACAGAAACAACAGCCTCCTGAACTTCTGCCTCAGTACCCATAATTTCAGATACTTTTTTTACAACATCAGCACCACCAAGTCTGCAAAGGTTTGTCGGTACATTATCCTTTACAATTGCATTTGCATAATCTTCACAGCCTGCAAAACCGCATGCACCGCAGTTTGCCTGCGGTAAGGATTCATTTATTCTTTCAATTCTGTCATCAGTCTTAACAGCAAATATTTTTGAAACAACAGTAAGAAGTATGCCGGAAACAGCTCCAAGAACGGCAAAAACGGCAACAGGAATAATATAATTCACAGAAAATCACCTCAGTCAGAATATCAGAGTCCCGAAAAAGCCATAAAGCTAAGGGATACTATTGAAGCGGATATAAGCGTTGCGGGAACTCCCTTGAAAGTTTCGGGAATATCACAGTCCTCAATCTTTGAACGGACTCCGGTAAAAAGTATAAGAGCAAGAGTAAATCCGACTCCTACAAAAAAGGCATTCACAACAGATTCAAGAAATGTATAACCGCTGTCAATATTTGCGAGAGTAACACCAAGCACAGCACAGTTCGTAGTTATAAGAGGAAGATATACACCGAGAGCCTTATAAAGAGGAGGAAGAACCTTTTTCATTATTATTTCCACAAGCTGAACAAATAATGCAATAATCAGAATAAAAGCAACAGTTCGCAAATATTCAAGATTATTAGGTTCAAGGATAAGCGAATAAACGGGATAAGTAACTATCGAGGCACATGTCATAACAAAGATAACAGCCATACCCATTCCAAGACTTGAAGAAAGCTTTTTTGACACGCCCAGAAAAGGACATATTCCCTTGAATTGTGAAAGAACATAGTTGTCAGTAAGCACAGCGGAAATCATTATTGAAATAATTGAACTCATTTTTCACACTCTCCTTTATTCTGACATGCAGAAGCATTAGGACAATTTTCACAGCCAATCTTCTGAGGAGGTTTTTTGTTTGCAAGCTTGTTTATAAATGCAATTATACAGCCGAGAACGAAAAATCCTCCTGCCGGCATTATGAATACATTCATAGGAGTAACATCAAAAGGTATATCTAAACCGAACCATGAACCGGAACCGAAAATTTCTCTTAAAGAACCCATAAGGAAAAGTGCAAGAGTAAATCCGAGTCCCATTCCCAGAGCGTCCATAATCGAGGGCAGGAGCTTGTTTTTTGATGCAAACATTTCAGCACGTCCCAGTATGATACAGTTTACAGTAATAAGAGAAAGGAATGTGCCAAGACTGTCATATAAGCTTGGAATAAATCCATGGAGGAGAAATTCCACAATAGTAACAAATCCGGCTATTATAACAATATAGCATGGAAGTTTGACAGATTTCGGAATTACATTTTTCAGAAGCGATATAATTATATTTGAACAGAGAAGAACAAAAGTTGTAGCAAGTCCCATTCCCAGACCGTTTACAGCCTGACCTGTTACAGCAAGTGTAGGACACATTCCGAGCAGACTTACAAGAACAGGATTCTGCTTTATAAGTCCTTTAGTAAATTCCTTAAAATTACTCACTGAAAATCACCTCTTTATTCTGTGAATATGTTGAAACAGCTATTGAAACAGCATTTCTCATACCCTTTGAAGAATAAGTTGCACCCGAAATAATTGTATCATCGGGGAAATCATCATTATCAAGGCCTATAAATTTTTCAATATAATCATTCGCCTGTATGCGAGTTCCTATACCTGTTGTTTCTTTAAGGGAAACTATACCGATTCCGCATACTTTTCCCTCACTGTCAATACCTATAAGAGCCTCAATACCGTCTTTTGAATATCCGTCAACAGTAATATCAAAAACGGCACGATTATTTTCATCAGTAATAACCTGATTTACATTTTCAAATGATTTGTCAAGCGTTTTATAATCAGCCTCGCCGAAAACTTCAACAAGACTCTTGCTTAATTTTTCTTCCTGAGCCTTTGCAATTCGAGGAGCAGTAAGCTGATTTGCAAAAGCAAGGAGTCCGCTTACTGCAATACAGACAACAGAAAGAACAAGAGGCGGAGTAAAACTTTTCATAATTATTTTTCCTCCTTCCGAGCATAAACAGCACCGAGAGCTTTTTTAGCAGTAAAGTTATCAATATAAGGAGTAATAATATTCATAAGGAGTATTGAAAACGATACACCCTCCGGATAACCGCCGAACTGACGTATAACAAAGGTAATAATTCCACAGCCGATTCCGAATATAAGTTTTCCCGTTGAAGTGAGAGGAGTTGTAACATAATCAGTAGCCATAAAGAAAGCACCGAGAAGAAGTCCGCCTGAAAGTATATGATATAAAGGGTCATTTCCTGCAATAAGTTCAGCTACCGCAACAGTACCTATAAACGCAACAGGAGTCACAGGGGAAATAATTTTCGTAAATATCAGGAACAATCCGCCGATTATAAGACCGACAGCACAGACTTCACCGATACAGCCACCGGTATTTCCTATAAATAAATCCCAGTATGACGCATTATTGCTTACAAGAGGAGTTGCAGAAGTGACAGTGGCAATATCATCAAAATTTTCCTTCCAGTATCGAGGAATTACCCATGTAGTCATATCAGCAGTAAATGAAAGCATAAGTACAATACGGGCAAATATGGCAGGATTTACAAAATTCTGACCAAGACCGCCGAAAAGCTGTTTTGCAATCACAACAGCAACAAAGCTACCAATAACAGCCTGCCATAATGGAATGGTTACAGGAAGATTCATAGCAAGAAGAATACCGGTAACACATGCACTCAAATCTGAAACAGTCTGAGAACGTTTCATAATAATTCTTGAAAGAGCCTCAAAAATCATACAGCTTGCAACACATACAACTGTTACAGCCAAAGCTCTGAATCCGAATGTCACAAATCCGCCTATAAGAGCAGGTATAAGCGATATTATAACAAAAAGCATAATTTTCTGAGTCGTCATATTATCTCTTATATGCGGAGATGCCGTTACTTTAAACATTTTCATACGACCTTTCTATTTTAAATTTCTGAGGAATACCTTTGCAAGCTGATTTGTTTCAGCAAGCTTTCTTTTTGAGGGGCATACATAAGTACAGCACCCGCAGTTCATACAAAGATTTATTTTATATTTTAAAAGGGATTCCGCATCACGTTTTCTGTAAGCCTTGTCAAGTTCCATAGGCATAAGGTCGAGAGGACAGGCATGCATACATCTTCCACATCTTATGCATGGGAGTTCCTCAGGAATTTCAACTTTGTTCATAGCAAGCAAAGCATTATTCTGTTTTGTAACAGGCTGGGACAAATCATATGCAGTAATACCCATCATCATACCGCCCGTTATAAGCTTGTTTATCTTGTCTTTCTGACACTGTGCATAATCGAGAATATATTCTATTGAAGTTCCGACAGGAACGATATAATTTCCTGCCTTTCCGACAGTATCGCCGTCAACGGTAACAGTACGGCTGACAAGGGGCATACCTGTTTTAAAGTATACATCAAGAGCATACGCTGTTGAAACGTTCATAACAATGATACCATAATCAGAAGGAAGCTTACCCTCCTCAACAATTTTTCCGGTGCAGTTGTAAATCAGAACCTTTTCACCGCCCTGCGGATAGAGAGAGGGCAAAGACATAACTTTAATATTTCCGTCAGATGAAATTTTTTCTTCAAGAATACGGACAGCCTCAGGCTTATTGTTTTCAATTCCGATTATAACATTCGGAATATCAAGCATTTTTGCAACAATCCTGATACCGTCAAGCATTTCATCAGGGTGTTCAATCATAGTTCTGTAATCTGAAGTTATATAAGGTTCACATTCAGCACCGTTCAGAAGAAGAACATCAATTTTATTTTTGGGGTTAAGTTTTATGTGTGTAGGAAATCCTGCACCGCCAAGACCTACCATACCGCTTTCCCTTACAGCTTTAATAAAATCCTCCCTGTTATTTATAACAGGAGGTTTAACCGAATCAGAAATGGTCTGAAGTCCGTCACATTCAATTTCGACAGCCTTGCATGAACTTCCGTCAATAAGAGTATAATCAGATATGGCTTTTACAGTGCCTGAAACACCTGAATGTATCGGAACTGAAAAAGGAGCATCACAATCACCTATTTTCTGTCCGACTGCAACAGTATCTTTTATTTTTACAATCGGAGTGCAGTGTTTTCCCATATTCATACACATAGGAATTTTAACTGAAACGGGCAACGGAATTTTTTCTGATGCACAGTTCTGAGTATTTTTGTTATGCGGAACTTTTATGCTGTTAAGTTTTTTCATAAAAATATCATTCCTTTGCAGATTAGAATAATTATATTATGTCTTGGCAGGCTGTCAGCAATTCAGATTATAATTTATTGTTTGATTTTGTGCCGTATCCTGTACGTGTTCTTGTAATACTGTCCTCACTAATCTGAATAAGCTTGAAAAGCGAAGATGAATACTGAGGATAATCCTTTGATATAGTTGAAGTAGTGAGATAAAGCGTATTGAAATTAGTAATACTGTCATTGCCGTCAAGGGATATGCCACAGGACGATGCTTTGACATCAGCCTCACTCATAGCAATTATAGCATCAGCACTGTCATTTGCAATAACTTTTGGTATTTTAAAAAGTTTCTGGTCATTATGCGGATTGGCATTATAAATAAGTCTGAAAAGCTTATATACAGAAAGCATTAAATAAGAGCCTACTTCCTTTATAAGTGTGATACTTCCTGCTTTCTGAGCAAGACTGAAAAGCAAACTGATTGAATTATTAATAATTTTTCTGTTAAAGTTGATAATCTGAGGTGACAGCATTTTATTATTTCCGTCATCATCAGGAATATCCTCAATAGTAATAACCTTTCCTTCAGGCTCAGGGGTTCTGCCAAGAAGATAATCACATGAAACATTGTAATAATCGGCAATTTTGACGAGAAAATTAAGACCACATTCACGAATACCCTTTTCATAATGTGAAAGCAAAGCCTGAGATATACCCAAATCAGCAGCAGCCTGTTTCTGACTTATTTGTCTTTCCTTTCTCTGTAATGTAATTATTCTGGCAAAATCCGAATTCATAGTGAAAAATTCTCCTTACAAATATATTTTCTTGCAATAATTTACGATATATGATATAATAATTATAATACAAATCGTATAACAAGTAAATAGCCGTTTATGTGAAATAATTTCAAAATTATCAGCAACAGTTTAGCACATTTCACAAAACGTAAAAAAATTTATTGCTATTTTGTTAATTTTAACTACCCGCTTTAAGTGAAAGGAACATAAAAATGAGAGCATACAGAATAAGCCTTATACGCCATGGTCAGACTATGGCAAACAAAAAGGGAATTTATATCGGAAGCCGTACAGATTACCCGCTTTCCGATTTTGGAATAGCTGAACTTTTAAATAAAAAAGAAGAATTTGAATATCCGAGAGTTGAAAAAGTATACAGTTCTCCGCTTAAAAGATGTACTGAAACAGCAGAAATATTATTTCCGGAAAAGGAACTTTGTATTGTTGACAATCTGCGTGAACTTGATTTGGGAGATTTTGAGGGAAAAACTGTTGATGAACTTATAAACCGTCGGGATTATAAAGACTGGCTGAAAGGCGGATTTTCCAGCCGTGCTCCTTCAGGCGAAAGCATAGAGGAACTTTCCGCAAGAACATATAAAGCACTTCATGAAATAATAATGGATATGATGAATGAAGAAATAGCTCACAGTGCCATAATAACACATTACGGAATAATATCAAATATGCTTGTAGGATTCGGACTTCCGAAAACAGACCCCCGAACACTCCAATGTCCCGCAGGAGAAGGCTTTGAAATAATAGTAACAGCAAAAATGTGGCAACAGTCACAGGCATTTGAAATTATGGGAATAGTTCCGTATGAAAGAATACCCGAATCAGAAGAAATAGAAATTATGGAATAAAAAGCAGAAAAATTCCGCAAAATATCACAGAGGTGATTTTTTGTGAAACTTTATCAGATACGGGAATATTCAAAAAAAGCTCTTAAAGGCAGACGTGCAGAAGCATTTCTGATTTCGCTTTGTATTCCGGCAATAATAATTTTTTTCAGATTAACAGAACTTTGCATTTCAAGTGTAATTTTATATTTATATAATATTACTCCGTCAGAACTTTTTTATGGTTCTGAAATCTGGTGGCTGTCCGGAGATTATATACTTACAGCACTGAAAATTATAATGCTTTCCGCAGTAATACCGGAAACAATAAAATATTTTTCTTCAATACTTGATATAAATCTCAAAGAACAGAAAGATTCAGGACTTTTCAGAAAAAATCTTATAGTCCGGCTTTTCACAAAAGCAATATCAGTTGTATTTCTGATTCCTGTCATATTATTCGGATATATTTCAGCAAGACTGATAATAAAAGGAAACGGAAATTCAGTTTTTATGACCGTCCATACACTTACACTTGCTGTTATTTTTCTTGCACTCTGGGTATGGGCAATGCTTGGAACAACTGCACTTCCCTTTCTTGTATCAAGATATTCCGAAAAAAAGATTTCGCATATTATAGCAATGTCATTCAGAATAATTAAAAATTCAAGAACAGGACTTTTAAAAATAATACTTTTTTATACAGTGCTATGTCTTATACCGTTTGTATTTATTTATGCCCTGCCTGAATTTTTCACATCTGTGACACTCTATATAAACATCTGCATAAAGGAGGCTGAATATATTGGCGGAAAAAATCTTTACAGCAGAAATTCAGAATCCGATGACACTGCAAAAATTTCTGACCGAAAAAAAAGGCGTATCAAAACGACTCCTGACAAAGCTTAAACGCATACCAATGGGAATTACCAGAAACGGCTCTTTAATCAGAAGTATAGATACTGTTTACAATGGTGACATTATCATTTTAAAGCTGAACGATGAAAAATTTCTTGAACCTAATCCGAAAATGAAAGTTCCGGTTGCATTTGAAAATGATGATTTGATTATATTTGAAAAACCGGCAGGTATGCCGATACACCCTTCAATAAAGCATCAGGGTGATACACTGGGGAATTTTTTTGCATCTATTTATCCGAATCTCACTTTCAGACCAATAAACAGACTTGACTGCAACACATCAGGATTATGTGCCGTTGCGAAAAATTCATACGGAGCATCACATTATCAGGAAAAAATAAAGAAAACATATTATGCCGTTGCAGAAGGCATAACGGAAGAATCAGGAACAATAAATGCACCAATAGCAAGAGAAAAAGAGTCAATTATTTTAAGGTGTGTGCGTGAGGACGGACAAAATGCCGTAACGCATTACAAAAGACTTTTATTTAACGAAAAATATTCACTGCTTGAAATAAATCTTGAAACAGGAAGAACTCATCAGATAAGAGTTCATATGGCTTATATAGGTCATTCTCTTGCAGGAGATGATATGTACGGCGGAAAAACAGATATTATAAAACGTCAGGCACTTCACTGCGGTATTATGAAATTTGAAGATAAAATCATAAAATCACAGCTTAGCAGTGATATTTTAAATATTTTCAAGGAGGATTTTTTAATATGAACAGAATAGCAAGTTTTCAGGTAGACCACACAAAATTCGGAACAGGTATGTATATATCACGAATTGACGGTGATATTGTTACCTATGATATAAGAATGGTAAAGCCGAACGGAGGTACTTATATATCAAATCCGTCACTCCACACAATAGAACATCTCTTTGCAACATTTGCAAGAAATTCAGAATTTACAGAAAATGTAATTTATGTAGGCCCTATGGGTTGCCGTACAGGTTTTTATCTTCTCACAAGAAATCTGAGCAACGAAAACGCAATAAAGCTTGTAAAGGATTCATTTAAATTCATTTCAGAATTTGAGGGAACTATCCCCGGAACTACAATTGAAGAATGCGGAAACTATCTTGAACATGACCTTGAATCAGCAAGAAAAGATGTACTTCCGCTTCTTGAAAAACTTCAGAACTATACTCCCGAAATGCTTGATTATTCATGGCATTTTAGTAAAAATCATTGAGCTGTTTTTGTGCAATGCTACAAAAAATAAAAATCAAACGGTAAATATTACAATAAATGATTGATTTTTTTCCTGAGTATTGTTATAATATTTAGTATCATACAAAAAAGGAGAAATTTTCTTGTTTAATCAGTTTTCAGAATTTATCGAAGAATTTGGCGAAAACAGCATAAGAATAATAAAATCATCATTAAGAATAATATTAAGATTTATTTCATCACTCTGTCATGGTGTTATAAGATTTATATCTGAAATTTTCAGAGGAATAATAAATATACTGAAATTTATTTTCAGTCCGTTCAGAAGAAAAATGAAATTCACCGCTGAGCTTGGAAAATCAATTAAAAACGCTAAAAAGCTCGGAAAGGGAAAATTTATATCAGAAATTTTCAAAAGCTTTTTCAAATATCTTTTTTCAGATGAGGGAATTGTATGTACTGCCTTCAATTACATTCTCCCCATATTTTCAATAGCATTCCTTATAGGAATAATACGTTACGGAATGGGTCTTGAATATGGAATAAATGTTGAATACAACGGAAAAAATCTCGGTATAATATCAGAAGAATCTGAATTTGATGAGGCTGCAAAGGAAGTTCAGAAAAGAATTTCATATGTTGACAGCAATGAATATATAGAGTTTTCACCTAAATTCTCACTCAAAATCATTTCAGAAGACGACAGCTTTATGAATACACAACAGCTTGCAAACAAAATGCTTTCAGAATCAAACAAAGAACTTGCTGACGCCTATGGAATATATGTTGACGGACAGTTTATAGGTGCAGTGCGTGATAAAAACAAAGTTGCCGACACTATGACAAAAAATCTTCTCAACTATAAGGTTGACGGCGAAATAAGAGATATGTGTTACAGCAAGAGTATTGACTATGTTGAAGGAATATATCTCACTGAAAGCGTAATTTCAGAAAATGAGGCAATAAAAAAGCTTACTGCCAAAAACTATTCAACAGAAAGCTATGTTGTTCAGAAATCGGATTCAATTGTAAGTGTATGTCAGAAATACAATATGACTGAAGAAAAATTCAAAGAATTAAACCCCTCTTTAGATGAGGAAAAATCACTTGTCCCCGGAACAGTTATAAAAGTTCTTGAGGCTGAAAGCTTTATTCCGATACAGTACATAAGAGAGCTTGAAACAACATCTTTTATAGACTATGAAACGATTGAAGTTGAAACAAGTGAAATCAATCTTGGCAGAAGTGAACTTCTTGTAAAAGGTTCAAGAGGAGAAAAGCAGAATAAAATTGAAGTAACATATATTGACGGCGTTGAACGTTCAAGGAAAACACTCAGCAGTGTAATCACCAAAGAACCAACTGTTGAACAAATCGGAATAGGAACATATACTGCAAAACCTGCAAGTTCTGATACAGTTCTGACAGGTTCAGGAAAATTTGCATGGCCCGTTGACGGCGGATTTATAAGCGACCCGTTTATAAGTGACAGAAATCACAAAGGAATGGATATTGCTGCACCTGCGGGAACTGATATATATGCTGCCGGTGACGGAGTTGTTGTTGCATCAGGCTGGAATACAGGCGGATACGGTTATTTTGTAATGATTGACCACCTTGACGGATATGAAACACTTTATGGTCATTGCAGTGGTCTTTATGTTGTAGAAGGTCAGACTGTTACAAGAGGACAGCTCATTGCTGCTGTCGGAACTACCGGAGATTCAACAGGTAATCACTGCCACTTTGAAGTAAGGGAAAGCGGAATGTGTTTAAATCCTGCAAATTTCGTAAATACAGAGGAATAAAAAATTTTTTGAACTGAATTAAAAACGAAAGCGGTCTTAAAAAAGACCGCTTTTTTTATCCCACAATTCCTGAACGTTCAATTCCCTCAATAAAATATCTCTGCAAAAATGTATACATAATAAGCATAGGCGAAACTGATATAAGACAGCCTGCCTCAAGCCAGACTATCTGCTCACGAGGACTTGCCTTTACAGCAGAACTGTTAAACAGCTTAACGGAAAGTCTTGAATCAAGGTTTTTAACCATAAGTGCAACAGTCTGATTATCAGTAAAAAACAAAGAGCTTATATAATAATCATTCCAGTAAAATACAACTGAAAAAAGGAACACTGTCAGAAGTGCAGATTTTGCATTGGGTAGCATAATGGATAAAAATGCCCTGAACCTGCCACAGCCGTCAATATAGGCTGAATCTTCAATTTCTTTGGGGAGTCCTTTAAAAAACTGACAAAATATAAAAATCATAAATCCTGAACGTATTCCGTTTCCCATAAGTGCCGGAAAATACATTGAAAGCTTTGAATTTATAAGTCCGAGATGAACAAAATTGCTGTATAACGGAAGTGATATAATCTGCGGAGGAACTATAATCATCATTATAACAATTCCGAAAAGAAATTTCCTGCCGAAAAAATCAAACCTTGCAAATCCATATCCCGTAACAGCACATGCCATAACCTGAACAGCCGAACAGCCGATATTAAGCAGAAAAGTATTTAAAAGAGTTTCGGGAAGTTCCATAACTTCAGCAGTTTCAGCTATAACATCAAGTGTGAAATGCTTAGGAATCCACATAACAGAAGGGTCATTCATATCAATACTATCTCTGAAAGAACAGCTGAACATATATATTACAGGATATAATATAATAAAAGCAAGTCCGAATATTATAAAAAATCTGCATAAGTCTGTGATTTTTTTATTCATCTGAATCACCGCCGAAAAATTTTTTCAGAATATAGACTGAAATCCATATAAAAATCAGAATCAGTATAAAATAAAACCATGCCATAGCAGAAGCCTCACCATAATTCCATTCACTCTGCGAGGAAAGTATATGGTTCATAACAGGATTTGCAGGGCTTGTAAATGTATCAATAACAGTAAAAATAAGATTTACTGAAAAAAGAGGACTCAGATAAGGAAATGTAACTTTCCAGAAGTAATCCCAGGCATCAGCTCCCTCTATTACAGCAACATCTCTTGCTGACTGCGGAATATTCTGAAGTGCTGAAAGAAATATAAGAATCTGTATTCCGGAACTCCAGACTATACTGAAAATATTATCTGATACAGACATAATAATTTTTTCAGTTTTTTCAGATATATCATAAATTCCAAGGAAACGCATAAGGTCACCTATCAAGTCAGAAGAAAACAGCGTTGAAAAATGCTCATTTCCGATATTCTGAATATTTCCGCTTATAATATTGTAAACAGGCCCTGATGCTATTATAACAGGGAGAAAAAATACTGCTCTCGCAAAAGTTCTTCCTCTGAATTTCTGATTGAGAATTACAGCAACAAATACGGAAAAAATTATTACAACAGGAGTTTTCCAGAGCGTTTCAACAACAGTATCAATCAGATAATCAGTATAATATTCATCAGTAAAAAATATATACTGATAATTTTTCAGGTTTATCCATTCACATACAGTTTTTTCTGAATTTATGTTTACATCGCAGAAAGAATAATAAAGCGATACAAACAGAGGTATCAGAAAAAATACAACTGTTCCGACAAGCCATAAAATTATAAATTCAAAGCCACGAAAATTTTTAATTTTCATAAAACACCTTCTTTTATGACAGTACCGTCAGAATATACAGTAAAGGAAAATCCATCGGAAATATAATAATCCTCAATAAAACAGTTTTTCACACTATTGAGAATATTGTACGAATATTCATATCCCGACAAAGCAGTATCTTTCCAGCCTGAATAATCAGCATAATAATATTTTTTCAAATCAGTATCCTGAAGAACAGCAGGATTTTCATATATAAAATCAAACATAAGACTGCTTCCATAAGAAACAGATTTTTTTATGTAGTCATCAGGATTTGCCATGCTGTTCACTGATTCAGATGAATATGGTATAAGTCCATGAATTATCATCTGATAGAATGGTATATCCTCATCAAATATATCAAAATGACTTGATTCAGCAGGAACTCCGCATATATGATTTACATACGGAAACATATAGGCATTTGCTCCGTATGCAAGTATTTTTTTATCAAAAAGCTCACAGCTTTTACATACTGAATTCAAAGCATCAAATCTTGAAAATTTTTTCTTTGAATAATTTCCATAAAGCGATACAGAAAGACTGCCAAAATTTATTTTATCATAACTGTAATTTTCCGCAAGCTTATTATAAATCTGTTTAAACCGTGACGGAGAAAGAAAATAAAGAGAATCCGCTGAACTATCCTGTATGCCGTAAACAGGATTATATTCTGAAATTTTTGAATAAGCACCTGAAATTCTCACTGTCATATTTTTCAGGCTCAGCTCCGAAAATTTTATATTATCCACAACAGGATAAATTTCTGCATAATTATAAAGCTTTTTAAAATCTTCAGAATTACCGAGAATATCCGAACATTCAGCGTTTGTATCAATTTTACGGCATATCTGCGAATCAGTCCAGTTATAATAAGATGCAGTTATATTTTCAACATTATTATTTTTTAATTCCCTGAGAATTTCTTCTGCCTGTGAATATTCTGTAAGTGATATTTTCTTTTCTGACGGAATACCCGAAACAGATGTCTTTTTTTCAACACCCCCATAAAAATTAATATAAAGAGGAATTTCATAATCTTCACTCAACGGTGAAAGATTACAAGTATCCATAATATATTGACGGTATTTTTCAGCAATATCAGAATATCCTGCATTATATTTTTCAATGGGATAATATCTCACTTCAATATCATCACAATTTATATCTCCGTCCTCAAAAACAGTAATATCAGATTTATTTATAGAAAAATTATCAGTATCACGAATAACAAACGAAAAATTGCATGTGTTAAGCTCACCCGTATCAGCATTTATAAATACATTTGAATCACCTTTTACTGCAACTGCAAGAAAAGCATTTCCGTTTTTAACTGCTCCGTAACAAGGAAGATAAACCTGTTTTTTATCAGAGGCTTTTTTATCAGGAACTAATGATATATTATCTCCGTAAACTCTCTGTGAATAGGAATTTTTTTTATCGCTGAAACGTATCAAAGCACCGCAACCGTCAGGAATCACAAAATATCCCTCATCTGAAAAAACTGCTGAACTTAAAAGCGGAAGAACTGATATTTTCAGAGCAACAGCATCACCATTTTCCTCTATTTCAGATGTTCTGATACTTGCCTTTAAAAAATCCTTTTCATCAGTATATTCAACGGAATATTTTATACCTGTTTTATAGTAATTATAAGTAACTTTAACTCCTTTTGTAATTTCAGAAACACTTATCCTGCATTTTTCATCTGATGAATTTATAGTTTTTATACTCTTTTCAGAGGGTATTCCATAAGTAAGAGAACTTGAAAAATCTCCGCTGTTCCATATATAACCTGTATATTTATTTTCAAGCTGTATAAAATCGGAATCCGAAACAGAATCAGAATCCATATCATAACTGTATAAAGAAACTTCTGAATTTTTTTCTGAACATGCTGTAAAAGCAAAAATCATAAAAACAGCTAAAAGACATGAAACTATTTTACCCTGCATAAAAATTCAGCTCCTTATACGATAAGATATTTCAGTAAAAACGGAAATAAAAAACAAATAAATCTGCTGTAAAAGACAAAGCACAAGAATCATAAGAAAAAGCATTACAGCAATTCCGAAAACTGTCATAATAACAGCTATAAACGTTTCTTTAAAACTATAATGATGAACTTCTCTCACTGAATTGAAAACAAGAATTAATGTCCATATTATTCCTGCAATCTGAATTATATCCATAAAGATATGTTCATCTCTTATCAGTATATGAGAAAGTACAGTATTGACAATAAGCTGAACTGTATATGGAATAACAGCAAATGAAGTTCTGATAAAGATATTTCTGAAAGTTCCGCAACCGTCAAGGAATGTTCCGCAGGCACGACCTGAAACACACCAAAGCAAAACTATCCCGATACTCTTTATAAAATAAGGAATTATATTAAAAACTTTCTGTTCTTCAGAACGGAACTGCAATCCATAAAGTGTTCCGTCAGCTATGACAGCAATAAAAAAAGCAATCAGAATAAAAACTGAATTTCTGATATTTTTTTTCAGTTTTGGTAACGGCATTTTAATAAGCATTGCTGTAATAACAAAAAAGGCAATTATAATAAATCCGAAATTTTTCGAAATAAAATTTTCTCTCCAGCCCTCAAATGCCTTGTTGTAAATATCAGAAAGTTCTGCCGTTTCAGCATATTTCATAGCCTCACTGTAATTTCTCTGAACAAGAAATATTGAAGATATTTTGCTGTAAGCCGTAAGATAATTTGAATCACGCACAAGAATTTCTTTCCATAGTTCAAGCGATTCAGAATAATTTCCCGAATTATAAAGCATTTCAGCATTATCAACAATCTTTCCGAAATCAGTTTTTTTAAAAACAGTAACAGATGATTTCATACTGTCAAGAACAAATAAACTGTCCCTGTAACACTCAATAGCTGAAACCCTTTCAAATCCGCCGAGCTGAGATGATTTACCTCCTGAAACGAACAGAAGATTACCGTCTTTATCGTATGTAAATATTCTCCCGTATCTGAAATCAAGGCAGTTTATATACTGATTTTCGTCAACATCAATATCGCAGAACATATTTTTTTCCTGCTGTGAATACAGATAAGGATAATCGCCGAATGTATTTGTATTATACATAAAAAGATTTTGTCCGGAAGGATTTAATTTTTTTATAATATCAGTATCCTGATTTCCGGACTGTGTGCAGGTATATATAAAATTACCGCTGTCAATATCAAATCCTGAAATTCCGGAAGGGATATTTCTTTCCCTTCTTAATTTTTTAGTATCACTGCGGAAAATATTTTTTATAGTTTCTATAACAATATTTTCAGGTTTATCAGTTCTGTTAGCACCGAAAAATCCGAGAAACTCCCCTTGCGGACTGAACATAACAGCTCCCGATGAAATATTTCTTGCAGCAGCATAAATATTTCCATAATTATCAGCTATTACTTTTTCAGGAATAAATGTATTATAATTATATGAAGTATCAGAGGGAATTTCTATTTCAAGAATAATATTACAATTAAAATCCGATACAAGTATTCTTGAATTATCAGTATCAGCGATATATATTTTTTCTGAATCCGCAAAAATCCCTGACGGATTTTGCAGAACTGTTTCAGAACCGTTATTATTTTTAAAACTACTGTATATTTCAAGAACATTTTCAAGTTCAGAATCAAGGCATATAATTCTGTTGTTTCCTGAATCTGCTATATAAACTTTTTCATCGGATATAAAAATATCATTCGGTGAATTTAATTCTGAAATACCTAAGTCTTTACCGCATACTGCCTTTTCTGCAATATATCCCGATTGTGAAAGAACAGATTCTCCCCTCTGGTTATAATTGTAGGAATCCGCAGAAACTTCAAATCTGAAAAGCATAAAGAAAACAAATACAAATAAAAAGAGCTTTTTCATCTTATAACTCCTTAACCGCTGATTCCGGAATGAGCCATAGTTTTTATAACACTTTTTCTTGCAAATATAAATATTATAACAGGCGGTAAAAGCATAATAACTGATGCTGATGCCGATATACCTGTTTTTGATATTCCCGAAGCTGTAAGCTGTTGAATAACAGTAGGAAGTGTCTTTAAGTTCTCATCATATATAAAACTCCCGCTCTGCATATTCCACGCTGACTGAAAAGCAAATATCATAACAGTAGCAAGAGCAGGTTTCTGATTCGGCATAACAATATTCCAGCATATTCTGAAAAGATTTGCACCATCAATTTTTCCTGCCTCAATAATTTCATCAGGTACTTGCGATATACTCTGACGCATAAGAAAAAGCGACATCGGAGATGCTATAAGGGGAAAAATCAAAGCTCTGTAAGTATTAATCATATTCATTTCAGCTATAAGAGAATACTGCATAATATATATAACATTGCTCTGATACAGAAGTGAAACAACTATAACAGCATTAAGAATTTTTTTACCCTTGAAATTACACTTTGCAAGAACAAATCCTGCCATAGCCGAAAACATACACTGAAAAACTGTGACTGAAATTGTTACAAAAAAGCTGTTGAAAAAATATCTTGAAAAAGGCACAAGCTGTGAATTGCTCAAATCCCTGAGCATATTCCGGAAATTATCCGGAGTAGGATTAAGGGTATAGAGTTTTGGAGGAAATACAAAAAGTTCCTGTTCTGGCTTGAATGCCATTACAAAAGCAAGGTATATAGGAAAAATCATAAAAATTCCGAAAATAGTAAGAAATATAAAAACTGCAATATTTCCTGCCTTTCTGTCTGAATGTTTCATAAAAGTTCAGTTCTCCTGATTAAGAAATTTATTTACAAGCATATTTGCAATATACATAAACAAAAAAAGTACAACGCATATTGCAGATGCATATCCCATTTCATATCTGACCCAGCCATAATCATAAGCATGAGTCATTATAGTATGTACCTTATAATCCGTACTCGGAAAACCTGCAAGATTCTGTGCAACAGTTCCGGCAGTAAATGAACTTACAATCTGCATCACAGACGCAAAAAGCAACTGCGGTTTCATAAGCGGAAGTGTAATATATATAAGTTCCTGCCAGCGGTTTGAGATTCCCTCAACAGCACCGGCCTCATAGTATGTGGAATCAATGTTCTGAAATCCCGCAGTAAATGCAAGAAATCCTGCTCCAAGACTTATCCATAACTGTACGGCAATTACTGCTCCGAGAACATATCTTGAATCTGTAAGCCACTGAACTGGTGAAAAAATTATACCCAGTTTAATAAGAACAGAATTAAAATATCCGTATCTGTCACCGCTGAAAATCAACTGCCATACTGCATATATGTTAGCCATAGACGGAATATAAAATATAAGCGTAAAAAACGTTCTCAGAAAAGAAGGCATCTGATTTATAAACCATGCAAGCATAAAACATAAAGCATAGCTTACCGGAGCTGTAAAAACAGCAAATATAAGTGTAACTCTTATTGATTTCAGAAAAATCCTGTCATTAAGAAAAAGATTTCTGAAATTTTCAAGTCCGATAAAATCGGGTTTCTGAACGATATTGAAATCTGTAAAGGCTGTCGGAACGGACATAACAACCGGTATTACCGTAAAAATTATAAAAAATATCATAAAAGGTGCAAGCATAAGATAACATTCGCCTGAACCTTTTATCTCTTTGAAAAATTTTTTAAAATTCATTTCAAAACCTGACCTTCATTTTTAAGCTTACGTTTTATCTCGTTGTTTATATCTCTGTTATACCATATCAGTGTATCTCTCGGATTCTGACCATTGTTGACAGTTTCCCTGAAAGCATTCATAATATTTCGTGTAACAGCATAAGAAGATGTTATAATCGGAATTTCTTCAAGTTCTTCACGCTGATTTATAAGCTGTTCAAGTTCTGAATAAGACCACGAAAGACTTTCAAGAGCCTCAGTATTTGCCGTTGGAAATCTTGCTGTAACACCCATAGTGCCTTCAAGTCTGTTGCTGTATTCTGTCTGAATTTCTGAACTTGTAAACCATTTTATAAATTCCCATGATTTATGTTTTTTATCTTCATCTTTATTGAAAATAATTGCAGAAGTTCCGTTTGAATTTTCAGCATGCGAAACAGTTCCGTCATCTTTTAACGTCCCTGGGACAGAAGTAAAATTCCATAGTCCTTTTATTTCGGGAGCAAGTTCTTCAAGCTTGTTGAACAGAGTATAATCAGCAATTATTATCGGATATTCACCTGTTCTGAAACGGCTGAAAGCATCATATGACTGCATAAAACCGTATTTTCTGTAAAAATCTGTCCACTGTTCAAAAGCTGATACACATTCAGCAGAATCAAGAACAGATTTATTAAGTTCAGAGTTATAATAATTAATACCATTCTGAAGTAAAAGGCATGCAAAAGTATTTCCTGTTTCAGTAACAGGTGAAACATTATTGGAAGGAAGTACAAGACCGACTGACATATAATTCCGCTGAATTGCAGGGAGCATGTCTATAAGTTCCTGCCATGTTTCAGGAAGTGAAGAAAATCCAAGTTCTTTAAGAATATCTTCTCTGTAAAACATCATAGCCCAGCTCTGACTCAAAGGAAGTCCGTAACAGCCGTTATTATATTCATAATTAACAGAAGAATTTTTCTGAAACCGCTTTTTTATTTCAAAATAATCATCAAATTCTTCAAGATTGACAAGAAGTCCCCTTGATGCAAGATTAACAGGCATTTCCCCGCCGGCAAACAGAACAACATCAGGCTGATGACCTGCCATAGCTGATTCTAAAATTCCTCCTGAAACAAGTTTGACTGATATTGAAATATCAGGATTTTCCGTCATAAATTCTGATTCTGAAAGTTCCCTTATAATCTGTGCCTGTTCACGTCCGGAATTAACCCATACTTCAATACAGTCACTGTCCGTATTGGAAAATGATGAATAATCAGTAAAAAATGAGCTTACAAAACTGCAAAATCCGAATTTCAGCGATTTAAAAAAACTTTTTTCAATATCAGAAAATTCCTGATTTTCAGTGCAAAGCTCTATATAATCGATTTCAAGAGGAGTTTTTCTGCAATCTCTTTCCCATGCTGAAAGAGTTGAAATATTATCATGTATTTCAGAAACATACTGCGGAATTTTCAGAGGTTTTTTAATGCATTTATCAAGAATATTTGTCATACCCGTAACAGCAGATGCCTCTGAACCATATGAATTATAAATATCCTCTATTCCTTTTTTTATTTCTTTAAGCTCGCCGGAAATTCTTTCAAAATCCGAAAGCAGATTAGGAATTTTTTCATGTACATAATAATCAGTATATTTATCAGGCTGAACACCGGTAATCATAATTATATTTCTGTAATATTCATTTATTTCAGAAAGAGCAGATTCAAGTCTGCGGAGATATTCAGACAAATCTTTATCAGGAACAGCCTCAAGAGTAATAAAATGGTCACAGGAAGAATCAAGATATATATATTCATCGAAAGAATTTAAAATCCAGTCTGAACTGTACTGAAATTTAACCTGATTAAATTCTTCAAACGGAATTTTACCGTCTATATAAATTCTTCTTGATGAACAGAAACCTCTCATTTCGTCCTGACGTGCCTTTATACCTATTTTATAAAGACCTGTTTTTATTTCTTCTTTAGGAATACGCCATGTAATACTCTGAAAAGATTTATTCCAGCTTTCATCACCTATTGTATTATAAACCAGATTATTATAATCCGAAGGAGAAACCATATAATCAGAATTATCATATGTAGGACAGAGAACTGATGAAGATTTATATACTGCATTTTCTCCCTCTATTTTTATTTTATTATCAACTGAATTATTTACATCATAGGATTTTATATATTCATCATAAGATTTTAAATAATCAGGCTGACAGAATACAATATTTTTAATTTCAAGAGAGGCTCTTTCAAAATTCAATGAAATCTGATTTTCACCCTTTTCAAGATAAAATACAAGAGGTTCACTGAAAAGTCCGTCTGTATCATTAAGAAAACTTTTTGTCTGCATTTCCTGCTGAATCTGAAAAGGTCTGATTTGATTTCCCTTTGAATCAAGCTTTATTTCTCCGTCATCAGTCCATATTCTGTTAAGAACAAGCCTTGATGCAGTATCATATGGAATATTTCCATTAATACTGAGGGAAAATTCTATATCAGGACTGTTTGAAACCAAAGGACAGTAAGTTATTTCAACGCAGTATATACCGGACTGAACCACATATATATCATATACCGCACTTCCGGCATCATCTATTATAAGAGTATTTCTATCTTTACGGACATTCTGAGCTGATTTATAATCAACAGCATTTATATTTATTTCACATTCAGGTCGTTCAGAATCAGAATACAAATTATAATAATCATTATATGAAATATTCTCACTGTATGAAAATTCCGGAAAATCAGAGGCATATGCAGATATATTAATATCTGTATTGAAAATCACAAATATTACTGCAACAAGAAATGATAAAATTTTTTTCATATAGTCACCTTTATATATATTTCATAAAATTATTATATCATATCTGAAAATATTGTCAAGACATAAAAAAAGACGGATTTAAAAAATCCGCCTTTAATTAATTTAATCAACCTTTTTCAGCAATATATATTGAAATTCTGTTAATCATAAGGTCAGCAGTTTCTTCAGCAGTCTTATCGCCATTCAAATATGCCTGAACTTCTTCATTGCATATATCATAAAGACCTGAATCATAATAGCTCTGTGAAATTTTTACATTGTTAATCAAATCCTTGAGCTTTGCAATTTCTTCATCAGTACAGTCACCGATTTTTATTTCCTTATCGCCTGCCCAGAAAGTAGTATCATATTCGTGTTTTTCGCCTGTTTTGGAATCAATCCAGAATTGCGGGGATTTTGAATTTTCAGCAAGTTTATCAAAAGCTTTCTGATTTACAGGGAAACTCCATAAATTACTTTCACCATTATCATTTGTCATCTGATAATCTTCAGTAAGGAATTGTCTTATAAAGTTCCAGCAAGCCTCTTTGTGTGCAGAATTTGAAACAATTGAAAATACACTTGAATCCCATGAAAGCTTTGTGCCTGAACCATTATTGCTCGGGTATCCTACAAAAGTAACAGGTTCATTTGCAAAAGTTCCTGCAAGAATTTCATGATAGCTTCTGAAATCGTGTATTTCTGAACTGTATATAAGATATTTATCCTTAATCATAGATGTCTGATAGTCGTCCCATTCACTCTGCTGTTCTGTTGAAATGCTGTCATCTTCTACCCAGTTTGGTTCAGCCTCAAACTGATTTATAAATTCAAGAAGTTTTACAAGTTCTGCCTTGTCGTAAGTGAAAGTTTTCTTTTCATAGTCAACATGTGAGCCGAGATTTGAATAGAAAGCTGTATAGAACATACTTGTGTTATAATCGTTTATAGAAAATCCCATTTCCTTTTTAGGACGGTTTTCATAAGCTGAAATCATATCATCAATAGTCCAGTTCTGCTTATCTCCGACATATTTTGTTTTTCCTGCAAGTGTTTCAAGGCTGAAAGAAAGCGGTATTGAAACAAGTTTTCCGTTATATTCGCTAAGATTGAGAATATTTGGAACAAATGAATCACGGTTAATTTCGCTGTCATTATCAATGAACTGATAGAGGTCAGCAAAAACTCCCTTTGAAGCAAGTGACTGCATATTAAGATTGCCGGAAGAAACTATAATATCAGGTGCTTTTCCGGAAATCAAATCCTGATTGAGTTGCTGTACAGCTCCTGTATACTGATTTTCTTCATTGTCATACTGTGAATAGTCAACCGTTCTGATTCGATAGTCCTTATTTGTCTTATTAAAATCAGCCACCTTTGAAGAAATAGTTCCATCAATGTAAAGCATACCAAGAGTTATAATCTGCTGATTTTCAAACTCAGAAGAATCACGTTTTGTAAGCTTAAAAATACTATTTCCATTGCCTTCTTTTAAATTGCCTTCCTCGCAGATATAAATCTGCATATTCTTGTCAACAACTGCCATGCTGACATTGGAAATATCAGAATCAACCCAGTTTACAATTTCCTCAAACTTGTTTTCATTCTTGTTATAACCCATAAGACTTTTGTCAGTTATTATAAAAAAGCTGTAATCACCTGTACCCTTTATTATTCCATTGCCGTTTGAGCTGTAAATATTTCCGTCAAATTCATATTTATCAGTGAAAGCACCCTGTTCAACATCATACTTTGCAATCAGATTTCCTTTTTCAGCATACCCATAAACAAGAACATTGTCATCGGCATCTGAACCGAATGAATCAATCCACTGTATATCATCTGACTGTCCGAGAACAGTTTCCTTTCCTGATTTGTCAAATTTAACAAATCCCTTTGAATCGGAATAGAAAAGGCTTGAACCGTCTGAAAATCCATAATATCCGCTGATATATTCATACTGTTCACCTGACTGATAAGCAAGATTTGTGCTTGAAAGCATTTTTCCGTCCTTATCATAAATTCTGTAAACATACGACTGTTCCCTTGCCTCATTATAAGGAGTATAGTCAAAATTCTCCCAGTCTATGCTCGAATCGTTATAGTCTATCAGAGGCAAATCGCCGTATGAAGTTTCACTTATAAAAACCCCGACTCCTCCGTCTTTCAGAGGATTTATTGAGCTTATATTGTTTTCCTTTTTGCTGTCGAGTTCAACATTAATCTGATTAAATGCTGAAAAATCCGCAGAAACACTATAAATAATATTATTATAATCACTGTCATAAGCTTCACAGTAATAAACATCATCAGCAGGAGAATAAAGTATTGCACTAATATTCTGAATATCCTCCGGAACAGTGACAGGCTCACTTGAATAAGCGTTGCTTATAACTTTATCAGCAGTTTGTGCAGGACGTTCGTTTTTTGAACTGTCCTTACCTCCGCACGCTGTTACAGATGACATAATTGCAAACATTGTCGCACAGCTTAAAAACTGCGTAAATTTCTGATTTTTCATAAATATAAATCCTCCTTATAGTTCAGTATGGAATTTTGTTTTTAATTTTCTGTACAAGTCTTTCCAGCGGTTTTTTAGAAATCATATATCTGATAAATTTTATCAGAATTAAAACCAGAGTCAGGAACGGTATGACAAGAAGAACAAGAATGCGGAACAGATACAATGATGCTTTCATTTCTGCATATCTTGCAGAATTTTCCCACCATGGATAACTTACAGAATTTTTGATTATAACAGATTTGCTGAGATTTTTAAGCCTTTTAAAATCTGATGAAAGCGAAAATCTTCCTGAATTTTCAACAGTAACGGCTGTATTCGGATACTGCTTTTCAATAAATTCGCTGACAGTATTATATGCAAAGCTTTTTACAGGGTTAGGAATTACTGCCTCATATGACTGAACAGCAGGATTTTCGCCTTTTTCTGAAACAAGTTCTTTAGCAGAACTGTAAGAAATATACGCTCTCGGAAAATTTCCATAAGTCTTTTTTTCCGCATCTGACTGCGGAATATCAACAATTCCGGCAACATAAAATTCTTTTCCGCTGATTTCGGCTGTCATTCCCTTTATTTCATCAGAACCGAAAATCTGCCATGCAAGCATACGGTCAATAACAATTCCGTTTTCATCAATATCATCATCTCTGAAATAAGAGCCGTCCACAAAATTGAAATCATGTATCAGAAAAAAGTCACCTGTAACTGCTGTTATTTCAGTTTTAGCTGAACCTCTTTTAGTTCCTGATACCTCCATTTTTCCCATAGAAGAAGTATAGGTATCAATCCACATTCTTTTATTTTCTTCTTCCTTGACAGATGCACTTGTCAAACCACTTTTTATTGCACTTCTCAGACCGTTTATATTATTTGTATCAGCACCGGAATCATCAGCAAAAAAACAGCTTATCTGTGAATATTCTGTATCACTGTTATTCTGCCATAATTCCGCACCTTTCTGGGAAGTAAGTGAATTTACATAATTATCTGATATACTGCTTACTATCAAAGCTCCCACAACACACAGAATATTGACTGCCGACAGAATTATTCTGAATTTAAGTGATTTGATTTTCATTGATAATCACCTTAATCCTTCATTTTTACCTGGTCACCGTCTTTTACAGGCTTGCTTGAAGTAGTAATAACATAATCTCCCATATTCAGCGAACCCTGAACGGCACAGGAAACTTCATCAGATGCAAGCACTTCAACATCAACACGCTGTGCAAAATATCTGTTTCCGAGAGGTGAGCTTTTTGAAGTTACAACAAGCACAAATTTTCCGTTTGAATCCTCATTCAAAGCACTTTTCGGAATTATTGTATCATATCTTCCTGTACTGCATGGAATTGATACAGAAAGTGCATCACCTGAATTTACATCACCGCTTATTTTGAATTTAAGGATTCTGTTCTTTTTATTCTGATTATCATTTTTAATTTCAACGAGGTCAGCTTTAATGGAATTGCTCCAGTCATTGAGAACATCAGCAGAAATTCCTGCCTTAATCTTCTTTGTTTTTTCTGCTTCAACACTTACAGTCATAGTATATCCTTCATCAGACATATCTATAACAGCAACAGGTTCATCAGGAAGAACTGAATCGCCTATCTTTACATTTATCTGGCTTACAGTTCCGGCATAATCAGTTTTTATTTCTTTTTCGCTGTCGTTTTTCTTTAATTTTTCAACAGTAAGTTTCTGAGCTTCAATTTCTTCATGTTTAGCCTTTACATCAATATCATTTGTCTGACTGTCAAGTTTATCCTGATTTTTGGCATCTTCAAGAGCAATCACAAGTGTTTCAAGTTCACGCTGTTTTGCGGTAATCTGTTCATTTAAAGAATCAACAGTAACCATATCATCTGAGGAAAGATTTGACTCATAATCATTTATTATGCCGTTGAGCCTGTCAGATTCACCATTAAGATAAGATAATCTGTCATTAAGCGTATTTCTGAGAGCAGATTTCTGTGATTTGTATGAATTCTCACACTGACTTAAATATTCAGAACACTGATTTACTTTATCCTGAAGTGAATTTATAATATCCTCTGAAACATCAGGATTCGTCATAAATGACTGCAAATCTGATTCAGCTTTCTGAAGTTCTGACTGAGCCTTTGTGTATTCCTCATAATATCCGATTATATCCCCTGTATACTGACTGCCTATTGAATATATATCATCAGTATTAAGAGATGTTATATAAAGCTGAATATCTGAAAGTTCGGAGGTTATGCCTGAAAGTTCTGATTTTGCCTGATTGTATTCACTTTTCTTTGAATCATTTTCAGCCTGATTTGATACAGCCTCATCACGTTTTGCAATCAAGTCATTCAAATCTTCCTGAGCGTTTTTAATAGCCTGATTTTCAGATGCATAACTCTTAGGGAGTTTAAGGAGCATTTTCTGATATTCAAGTTCAAGGGATTTAAGAAGTGTCTGAGCCTCTTTAAGTTCAGTATTTTCTTCACTGTTTACAGTAAAGAGAACATCACCTTTTTTTACTTCCTGACCTGTTTTTACTTTTATTGCATCTATTGTAACATTTGTTTTCGGCTTTACTTCATATGACTGATTTGATTCAACAGTACCGCTTGCATTGAGTTTTTCAGTAAGACTGCCTGAAACACTGCTTTCTGATGCTATTTCAGGGAGTGAATGATTCATAATAGTATTTGAAAAAAATGTAAGTATAAGAAGAACTATTAAAAATACTATGAGAATATTTTTTATAATATCCTTTCTTTTTTCAGGATTCATTGGTTTTTTATTTTCGTTCATATCTATCATTTCCTTTCTGAAATATCAGCCTTTGATTCCGCCTGAATACGTTATGCCTTCAACGAGATAATCCTCACCGTAAAGGAACATAAGAAGCGTAGGAACCATATATATAACTGCTACTGCAAAGGCAAGCCCTACATCACCTGTATTTATTTCAGATAAAAATACTGAAAGAGGGTGCATATCCTTATCTTTAAGAAGTATAAGAGGCTGTTCAACCATATTCCAGTAATCAATAAATACAAGGAGCGTTACTGAAAATACTGCACTCTTGCAAAGCGGAAGGCATATATGCCTGAAAATCTGCCATTCATTAGCACCGTCAAGCTTTGCAGCCTCTATATATGATGTTGGTATTCTTCTCATTACCTTAGTCAGCAGAAATACACTGAACGGTGAAAAAATTCCCGGAAGTATTATTGCCCATCTTGTATTGAGAATACCCAGTTTATCAGCTACAAGAAAATTCGGAACAAGTGTTACCTGATACGGCATAAGCATTAATATTATATACGAAAAGAATATAATCTGCTTTATTTTTCCGTTATATCTTGAAAATCCATATGATGCAAAAAGTGCAACGACAACCTGAAAGAATGTTATCGGCACAACAAGTATTACAGAATTCCAGAATTTAAGCAGATATTCCGGACTCTTGAACAATACTGCAAAATACTGGCTGAATGATACCTTGTCAGGAATAAATTTAAGATTAAGAAATTCAGATATATATACCTTTTTATCTGATGAAATATTATTGAACATAATACCATAGTTTGCAGATATTTCAGAAGATGTCATAAATGAATTTGTAATCGTCAGAACAGTAGGCATAAGAAATACAACGGCAATAAGTCCTGTAAAGACGGTCAAAAGAACTTTAAACAGAAAATCCTTTCGTTTTTTCCTGATATTCATTCTTCAACGTCCTTTCCGAAGTGATTTTCAACTGCAAACAGAATACCGATAATAACAATCATAACAAGCGAAAGCAGTATAGCTGCCGATGATAGTTTCTGATAGTCAAACGAGTTGAATGTATTGTTCATAAAATGCTGTAAGAGATACATTTTTCCATAAGGATAATCACCTGTAAGCAGATATACTTCCCTGAATATTTTAAATGAATTTATAAGCGACAGTATAAGCACAAAAAATATTGTAGGTGAAAGGTATCTTAATTTTATATGTATAAACTTATAAAATCTTCCTGCACCTTCAAGCTCTGCAACTTCAATTATATCCTTTGGAATTGAACTAAGTCCCGACATAAATAAAATCATATTGTATCCGAGATTTTTCCATAGAAACATCAGTACTATTACAACAGGACTGTATGGAGATTTAAGCCAGTCTATGCTTTCTATTCCGAAATTTGCAAGAAACTGATTTGCTGTGCCGTAATTATGGAATATTACCTGCCATACAAGCACAACTGATGCAGTAGGAACCATAAGCGGACAGAGGAAAAACGTCCTGAATATACTTTTTCCTGCAATTTTTGAATCCAGAAGCAATGCAAGACCAAGCGATAATATCAATGATAAGGGAACTGCTATTACTGAAAAGGTTACTGTATTTTTAACAGCCGTCTGAAATGCAGGATTTTTTACAGTCTGAATAAAGTTATCAAGTCCCACAAATTCTCTCATATTCGGATTATTTATCAGTGAATAGTAGATTACTATGCAGAAAGGTACAAAAAAGAAAAACAGAACTCCCAAAAGACTTGGAGCTACACAGATATTGCTGAAAATTTTCTCACCACGTCTGCCACACTGTGATTTACTTCTTTTTTTCATAAAAATACCCCCTTTATATTAAGTGATTTTCAGTTCGGTAAAAGATGAAATCTTCCAAAAAAATTTTTTTGAAAAGCCTTAATGTACTACTTTCAATAATACACTAATATTATCTAAATGTCAATAGGTTTTGAAAATAATTAACACTATTTTTATAGTGATTTCAAAACTTGTTTCTGTTTCAATGAAAATAAAAATTCGTTACAATAGACAATATAAATATATATTCTGTGCGACAATATATACAAAAAAATCAGGCGGACTTTTTAATTGTCCGCCCCCGTTATTATTTTGCTTTCTTTCTGAGCTTTGATTTCTGACCAAGATTTAAAGATGATGTAAAAATCTTATCAGAATTGAAAATCCTTATTGCAAAGAACATACATACAGCAAATACAACAGCCTGATAAATTATACCGAATACAAATATTTTATCATTTCCGAACATCAGATTATTCATTGCGGTAAATGTATGTGTAAACGGAATAGCATATACGAGAGTTTTAATTACGGTCGGAAGTGTATTTATATCAGATACCATAGAAATAATATAAGGAATCATTGCACACATCATAACAGGCATAACAAGATTCTGAGCTGATTTTGCATCATTTGCCATAGCACCAAGTATAATTGATACAGAAAGTGAAATCATAATTGTAAGGAATGTCTGAATACCCACAAGAAGATAATCAGTAATTTCAAGATGAAGTCCGAGCTGATTCATAGCATTGCTGTAATGAATTGTATCAGATACAGCACTTGATACTGTATCAAGTGGCATAGCTGATGTCATAGCACCGCCCACTAAAACATAATAGCCAATCATAAACGATAAGGCATTTATAAGTGCCACTATTGCGGCTGCAAGCATTTTTGAACCAAGAACAGCACTTCTTGATACAGGTGCAGATAAAAGTGTTTCAAGTGTTTTGTCTATTTTTTCAGTTGAAATTGCACCGATAATCATTTGAGAAGTATACATTACAAGAACAAATACTATAATCGGAATAATCATATTCTGAACAGATATATTCTGTATAATGGTACTCATGCTTATTTCAGCAGATTTGTCAGAAACAACAGTAATTTCACTTACTTTGAAAGACTGCTGAACAAGGGCTATATCCTGTTCAGAAAATCCACCGTTTTTCATAAGCTTATCAGAAATAACAGACTGCAAAAGAGATAATGCACTGCTGTTATCAGATGAAACCATAGCTACTGATGATGCAGATTTCATAACTGATACGGAAGTGAGAGCTGAAAGATTTTTATTTTCGAGCAAATCTTTTGTAAATCCTTCAGGAATAACAACAAGACTTTCAATATCATTTTCTTTCATAATATCCTGAAATTCTTTTCCTGAAAATTCTTTGCCAATCATTTTTATATCAGCGTTCATAGATTTCATATCATCAAATATGCTTTCAGTAAAATCTGTATCATCGCAGTCCATAACATTTATTTTATACTGATTTTTAGAAATCTCATCAATAGATGAGTGCATAACCTGACCTACTATCGAAAAGAGAACAAGCATTATAACTATTCCAAGAATCATCTGCTTATTTAAAAGTTCCATAAGTTCCTTTTTAAGAAGATTAAAGAATTTCATTGTTAAGCACCACCCTTTCAAAGACTTCTTCAAGATTTGAAGTTCCGTAACGTTCTTTAAGTTCAGGAACAGCTCCCTCTGTCATAAGATGACCTTTTGCAACTATTCCGACATAATCAGAAACAAATTCAATTTCGAGCATATTGTGTGAAGAAAGCAGAAAAGATGTTCCGTCCTCTTTAGCAAGTTTCTTAATCATACGGCGTATTTCCATAGCATTTAGAACATCAAGACCGCTTGTAGGTTCATCAAGAATAGCAAGTTTCGGTTTGTTCATAACAGCACGGGCAAGAAGAAGTTTTCTAATCATACCTCTGCTGTATGTTCCGATTTTATCATTAAGACGTTCTTTAAGACCGCATATCCCGACAGCTCTGTTAACATATTCTTTTATTTTTGCAGAATCATCAGTAAAAAGTCCTGCCATAAATTTAAGATATGCAATACCTTTCATATTTTTATAAGCACCTGCTTCATCAGGAAGATATGTAATACATTCTCTTACTTTTTCAGGCTGTTTTACAACACTGAATCCATTGACGACTGCATCTCCTGATGTAGGCTTTATAAGGGTTGAAATCATTCTTATAGTAGTTGTTTTTCCTGCACCGTTTGAACCTATAAGAGCAAAGATTTCGCCCTCCCTTATGCTGAAACTTATGTTATCGACAGCAAGAACGGTTGAATATTGTTTGGTAAGTCCGTTTACTTCAAGAATATTGTTCATTTTTCAGAAACTCCTTTCATACAGAATTATTCTTCATAATCCGATTCATCGCTTTTATATTTTCTTTTATACCAGAAACATAAAATTTCTCTTACAATGCAGCAATAAAAAAGTGCAATATAAAACGACCAGAATACATAAATATTGAGATAACCTCCTATAATCGTACCTGCACCAAGACCTGTTACAATAAAGTAATATTCATTTGTACCTGCATCGGAAACGATTTTCTTTTTAAGTTCATCATTTTCCTTTATATACTGCTCTTTAAGTTTTTTCTTATCCTTTAGCATCATAACATATCTTACAATGCTGAAAACCGACATAAACACAGCAGAAAAGCAAAGACCGTTTATAAAGCCTTTGAAAAAATCCTTTTCAACAGCAGGATTTCCGATATACCCCATATTTGAAAGAAACATTACTGTCAAAAGAACTGCAACAAGAACAGCAGAATAAGCTATTCTGATTTTTAGCTTGTTTCGATAAACATTCATAATCAAAAATCGTCCTCCGAATTATATACATCTGAAAAATCAAAAACTTCTTCAATAGAAAGTCCGAAATAATGTGAAATCTTATAGGCAAGAACAAGAGATGCGGTATATTTTCCGACTTCAATTGAAGTAATGGTCTGACGTGTAGTACCAACTGCAACAGCAAGCTCCTCCTGTGATAATTTTCGCTGTTTACGGAGTTCTCTTATTTTAGTTTTCAAAAAGAATCAGCTCCTTAAAATGCCAAGTTAACTTTGCAATTTTAGTATAGCAGACTTTGCAGAATTTGTCAAGCAAACTTTGCAGAATTAAATAAATTTTCTATATTTAACAAAAAAAATTCCCCTCTGAATTAAACAGAGAGGAATTATATAAAAAGCTTATGAATTTGAAACGATTATATTGTTTTCTTCATCAGCAGTAATTGAAATGCCATGTACATTCGGAGATTTGTCAATAATAATCTGAGCGACAGCATCTTCAATTTCCTGACGGATAACACGTCTTATATCACGGGCATTATAACTCTTTCCGAATGACTTTTCAGCAATAGCTTTGAGAGCCTTTTCATCATATTCAAGAGTGATATTCTTTTCACCGAGAGGAGATTTCATTTCTGAAAGCATAAGACCTGCAATCCTTGCGAAATCTTCCTTTGAAAGCTGTCTGAATGTAATGATTTCATCAACACGGCTGATAAATTCAGGGCGGAGGAAATCTTTAAGAGCTTTCATAGTTTTCTCTTTTGTTATATCAGTCTGTGTTTTGTTGAATCCCACACCTATTGATTTATCATTAGAACCTGCATTTGAAGTCATACAGATGATAGTGTTTTCAAAATTAACACTTCTTCCGTGAGCGTCATTTACTCTGCCCTCATCAAGAATCTGCATAAGTATATTCATAACATCAGGGTGAGCCTTTTCAATTTCATCAAAGAGAATTACAGAATAAGGCTTTCTTCTTACCTTTTCAGTAAGCTGACCTGCTTCATCATAACCTACATATCCGGGAGGTGAACCAATCATTCTTGCAACAGACTGCTTTTCCATATATTCAGTCATATCAAGTCTTATAAGCGGGTCTACTGAATCAAACATTTCCTGTGCAAGAACTTTTACAAGTTCAGTTTTTCCGACACCTGTCGGGCCTACAAAGATAAATGATGCGGGTCTGCGACGTTTGCTGAGCTGTACCTTGTTTCTCTTTATAGCCTTAACAAGAGCGTTTATAGCTTCGTCCTGACCAATTACTTTTGATTTCAGAGTCTGTTCAAGTTTTGAAACTTTTTCATATTCCGATTCAGCTACCTTGCTTGCAGGAATACCAGTCCACATTTCGATAACCTTTGATATATCTTCTTCTGTAACCTGAATATCATTTGTCTTTTCAGCAAGAACCTTTTCTTCTTCATTCTTTTTGATTAATTCGCCTTTAAGCTTTGCGATTTTCTCATAATTCGGTTCAGTAGCCTTTTCCATTGAATCAGTCTGTTTTTTAATATCATCAATTTCCTTTAAAAGCTTTGTATGCTGAGCAATTTCGGGATTTCTTATGCATGTTCTTGCACACGCTTCATCAAGAAGGTCAATAGCCTTGTCAGGAAGAAATCTGTCATTTATATATCTTTCTGAAAGAACAGCACACTGCTTTATAAGATAATCGGAAATTTTTACCTTATGATAATCTTCATAGTATTTTTTAATTCCGAGAAGAACTTCAACAGTATCATCAATATTCGGTTCATTTACAGTAACAGGCTGGAAACGTCTTTCAAGAGCAGAATCCTTTTCAATATATTTTCTGTATTCTCCGAATGTTGTTGCACCAATAACCTGAATTTCACCTCTTGAAAGAGCCGGTTTAAGAATATTTGCAGCATTCATAGAACCTTCTGAATCGCCTGCTCCGACAAGATTGTGAACCTCATCAATAAACAGTATGATGTTTCCCTCATGTTTTACTTCCTCAACAAGTCCCTTTACACGGCTTTCAAACTGTCCTCTGAACTGTGTTCCGGCAACAAGTGCAGTAAGGTCAAGAAGATATACTTTCTTTTCAGCGATATTAAGCGGAACATTTCCTGAACATATTCTCTGTGCGATACCTTCGGCAATAGCAGTTTTACCTACACCCGGTTCACCTATAAGGCAGGGATTATTTTTTGTTCTTCTTGCAAGAATCTGAATAACTCTTGCAATTTCCTTATCTCTGCCGATAATGTCATCGAGTTTTCCTTCCTGAGCTTTCTGTGAAAGATTAGTACAGTAATTGTTAAGGAATTTGAGTTCCTTTTTGGGTTTCTGCTTATCCTTTGAGCCGAAACCGAAAAATCCGCCTTTTTTGTTTTTGCTTTCAGAATCAGTTTTTTCCTGTTCATTCTCTGCTTTTCCGTCAGGATTGAGTATATTCTGAATAAAATTCGGTGACATTATATTAGAACCGCCCATTTCAAAGCTGTCGCCGTCAAGAATATCCATCATATCCATCATCTGATTTGACATCTGTTCCAGTTCATCATCAGTGATTCCGAGTTTTTTCATATATTCAGCAACCTGAGGTATATTGCGTTCCTTTGCACAAACAAGGCAAAGATTTTCATTTTTTCTTTCATTTCCCTTTGTAGATGTGAGAAATACCACAGCGGGACGCTTTTTGCACTGACTGCACATTATCATAAAAAGTTTACCTCCAAATAAAATTTGTATAAATATATTTTAACGTATAGGCTGTTTTCAGTCAACAGTATTTTTGATTATTATATTATATATATGCCTGAAAATTCTGGTTTTTTCAATGGTATCATCATTGAAAAGAATCATCTCATTATTTCCGGCATCTGTAAGAACTTTTATAATCACTGAAATAATTATAAAATAAACTGCCGTTTCAGCGATACCTGAAATTATTCCGAGTATATGGTCAACTGTTCCGAACCCTTTTATAAACTGTGAAATACGGTTAATAACAAAACCCAGAATAATCATAACTGCAACAACTGTCAGAACAAATGATATTTTCTTTAAAAAAGATATTGCAGGCGTTCTTGTAAAATGCTCCTCTATATAAACGGCATTGAGCATTTTATCATCATTATACATCATTTTTATGCTTTCGTCAAATTCGTTTTCCGAAAGTTCGGGGCTTTCAAGCACAAATGACGGTATATCCGATTTAAGCAAATCAAAAAGAATCTGTTTATAGCCTGTACGGAATTTTTCTGAAAAATTTTCTTCAGTATCAAAATCTTTTTGAAGTCCGTTAAAATACTGAAATGTTTCTTCAGTTATATTTTCTCCGTTTTTGAATATTTCCTCAAGTTTTTCTGAATCGGCAGTAAAACTGTATCCGAAACTGTCAATATAAATTTTATACTGACGGCTGAAATCAGTTTCAGAAATATTTTCATATATATTCTGAATATTTGATTTCTGAAAAGCTCTGGAATAAACAAATGTAGCTGTTACACCACAGGTATTTATGGCTGTAAATATACTCAAGGCATATCCGATTATTACAGGCAGTGTTTTTGAAAAACCTTTTCTGACAGATACATACATAATAACTGCTGTTACTGCAACTGCAAGCAGGTCATAAAACTGATAAAATAAATCCTCCAGAAAAATCAGCCCTCCTTAATCAGTTATTATAATCTATTCTGTCTATTTTATTGTATCCGAGAAGGAATATATAATCATCGCTTCTTCTGAACGATGTATAGGCATCACTGATTTCAACTGTTGAACGTAGCTGACCGGTAAAGTCATAAGCCATTATATTTTTTGAAGTCATAATATATGCACAGCCGTCATATATTGCAACATCTTTAAGAATTTCCTCTGAATTTATAACAACAGGTTCAGAAGATTCATCAGCAATAAGAGTAAGGGCATATTTTCTTCTCTGTTCATCGTTTGAAATAACAGCACTGCATGAACCTTCAACAGCACCTCCGCTGAAATCACCGCCGTATGCTATACTGTTTACTATTTTTCCTTTATTGTCATAATATGCACATTCTTCTTCTCCGAGCAGTACAGCTCCGCCTGATTCAAGAGGGAATGAATCTATACAGAAAGTTTCAGCAGGTTCTGAAATCCAGAGAGGTTCACTTTTATCAAAATGAATTTTTTCAGTTATATTCACAAGACTTCCGTTATTTGCATTTATAAAACTGAGCAGACAGCCTTTTCCGTCATCTGTAAAGCTGACATCAATAATTCTCTCTACACATTCTCTTTTATATACAAAATTTCCTTTTCTGTCATAAATTGTAAGAACACTTGCATATTTATCGGAAGCTGTAACAACAGCAATATAATCCTTGTTTATAATCCCGAATATAATTATGTTGTCCATTTTCTTTGTAAATAAAGTTTTCTTGTATGATTCCGTACGCAGATTATATCCTCCGCTTTCATATACAAGAGCCTTTCCGTCCGAAACCTTCATAACAGCATTGCTGTATCCATGCTGACGGCTTTCAATAAGACCGCCGTTTTGATTATATATGTATAAATAAGCATCATTGAGCAGATAGCCGATTTTGTTTGTGACATCAAACTGATATTCAGAACCGCCTGTTATTTCTATCGGAAAATTTCCCTCAGCAAGTTTTCCGTTATTTGTAATGGTAGTCTGATATTTTTCTCCCAGACCTTCAAGTTTCGGATACCATTTGTCACGGTAATAATAAAGACCGCTCACTATAAGTGCAAGCACAATAATTATTATAAGCTTTATTATACGACGTCTGCGTTTTTCTTTTTTTCTTTCTTCTATAATATCTATATCATTGGCAGACAATTTTAAAGTCTCCTTTCTGATTCAGTAATAGACTCTGTTCAGATAAAGACCATGAGACATAGCAGTTTTTCCTGCTTTCTGACGGTCATGGGCTTCAAGGATAAGCGGTATATCATCGGGCGAAAGTTTTCCCTCATTTACCCATATAAGAGTACCGACAATTATCCTAATCATATTATACAGAAAACCATCACCTTTTACAAGTATTATCACACAATCTCCTGTATTTTCTATTTGTATATCATAAATAGTTCTTACTGTTGTTGAAACTGATGTATTACTTGAACAAAAAGATGCAAAATCATGAGTTCCTATAAGCGGTTTTACAGCACGTCTTGCAAGTTCAACATCAAATTTTCTTCTGTAATGCAACATAAGGTCACTTGCAAAAGGATTTTTTGATTCACTGCAATGCATTTTATATATATATTCCTTAGCCTTGCAGTCAAATCTTGCATGAAAATTTTCATCAGCTTCCTCGCATGAAAGAACTGATATATCATCAGGAAGATAGCCGTTTACACCTCTTACAAAATTCCTGCATGGAATACTGCTTGATGTTTTCACGTTAAAACAGTACTGATTTGCATGAACTCCTGTATCAGTTCTTGAACAGCCATTTACTGTTACATTTTCATTGAGAACTCTTGAAACAGCCTTTTCAACAACTTCCTGTACCGTAACAGCGTTATCCTGTCTTTGCCAGCCATGATATTCTGTACCACGATATGCAATAATTACTTTAAGATTCCTCATTTTTTTCAGCCTCATCAGCAGATTCCGCAATATTTTCCATAACCGTTTCAGACTGCGGAATATTTTTCTTTTTTCTGAAGTCAAGAACTGCAAGTAAAACAAACAGAACAAATGAAACAGCTGTACCGCATGTACCTGCAATAAATCCCTCAGGAATATATTTAAGTTTTATTTCATGCTGACCTGCCGGAACTCTTACACCGCTCATAGCGTCCATAAGTTCAAGAAATTCCTGTTTTTCTCCGTCAACATAAACTCTCCAGCCCTTTTCATAAGGAATTGAAAGATACATAACACCGTCATCAAGAGCATTTACAGTTCCCTTTATTTCAGTATCAGAAAAATCTGTAATTACAAAAGGTTCATCAGCAAGTTTTTCATATACGCTTTCAAATAAATCCTTATTAAGTGCATAAACCATAACTTTTGCAACACCGTTAGCCTTTTCATCGTTCATATCTATTTCAAGTCTTACATTCTGACCTGCCTCGCATGAACCCATAGGAAATGTTATCGGATAATCTGATACATCAATACTGCTGTCAATTGTTGAATTGTCCTGTTTTACTGATACACTCTTGAAGCTGTTTGAAACATAGCCGTAAAGCATTGAATTTTCAGGAACAGTATATTCAAATTTCATTTCAGCAGATGCCTTTTCATCAGGATTTATATTATATGAATAATTTCCATAGGAATTTTTTGTTACATAAACTCCCTTATGGTCTGCAACAGCAACGGGCTGTGGGGTATATAAATCCTCATTTATTCCTGTGGCAAGTCTGAATATTGAATTCTGATATTCAAACGGAATATCAGAGTCATTTGTATCAAGAATATTATTTTCCAGATTAAGTATATCATCATTCATCATATATCCGACAGGCAGACTGTATTTGTTTTTATAAAGATAAGATGATTCAGAAGATTTTAAAAATTCAAGATATGTTTCATCTGAATTTTGTCTTCCGTTTTTGCTGATGATATATTTTATTCCGAGAAGTGCATTTGTTGTCGGAGAAGATGTTCTGTACATATATCTGTTTCCTGCCTCAGAACCATACAATCCTATTTTCTTTATAAATTTTGTTACACTTACATTTGCAGAAGATGAAAACTGTGAAATTCCGTTATATCCGTATGTTGCACTGTCATTCAGTGTATATGTACTTGTACATTCTGTACGCCAGAACAAATTGCTTTCATTTTCCCTAATATCAGAAAGAAGATTTTCCACACCATTATATGCAGAAGGATATGAATAGGAAGTTGTATCAACTGTTTTTACCCCTATATTTGCATTGAAATATGTTTCAGTGCATACTCCTCCGAGAATAAGGATACTCATTATATATTTATATGCGTTTTTAAATTCAATAGAAAAGAGCTTTGCAATTATAAATATAAATACAAATCCTGCTGATATTGCTATTGAATACTTAAAATTATCAGGCATATTCTTTATAATTTCATTATCTTTTCTGTAATTAAGATAGAATATTACAGCAGGAAAAACCGGCATAAATATAATCTGATATATTTTAAGTCCGTTTTTAAGAATTATATCATATGCCCTGTATGATGCTGTAAGAAGTACAAACGGGAAAATAAATGCAAATCTGTATGGAATCATATTTGTAAAATGAAAACCATGCCATATATAGTTAAGTATATTAAGATTACAGCTTACTGTAATAAATCCCAGAACAAGAACTGCACTTATTTTTTCTCTTATTCTGATTTTGGGGGCAAATATAAATACTCCGAAAAGAACTACTGCAAGCATACCGCAGGCAAAGTTAGGCAATCCCTCTTTTGTTGACGGTTCACTGTATGTAAGCATATTTGCAAATATATCAGTCCATTTTTCATAAAATGCTGAATCTTTCGGGAATGAATTTTCAGCACTGTATGTAAGTTTCAGTCCGAAATATGCCGGAAGAAGTATAAATCCTCCCAGTGCAATTCCTATAACTGATGAACGTGCTGTAATCCAGAGTTTATAAAGGCAGTCCTTAACGCCTTTACAACAGCATATTGCCATAACTGCAAATGCAATTACTGTGAAAAGACATGTAAAATATCCGATATAATAATTTGATATGAGCGACAATGCAAGTGATATTGTGAAAAGTTTCCATTTTCCCTCACGGCAGATTGCAGTAACTCCTGTAATAACAAGCGGGAAAAGTGCTATTGTATCAAACCACATTACATTCCAGTAATATCCGAGTGTATAACTGCAAAGTGCAAAAAGTATTCCGAAAGCTGTAATTGAAATATCCTTTCTGCCGAATGTATACCCCAGAAAATAACTGAAAAATCCCCCTGCAAATCCTATTTTAAGTACAAGTATAAATGTAAGGGCATCTCTTGCATTTTCATCACTGAAAAATACAGAAATCCAGTTAAGCGGACTCATTGCATAATATGATATGAGCGAAAGGAAATTCGTACCCATACCGTTTTCCCACGAATAAAGGAAAGAACCTCCGGTAAGAAGTTTTTCCCTCAATACTCTGAAAAAGGGATAATACTGATGCCAGAGGTCAACAACAAGTATCTGCTGATTTCCGAAAGGGTGTACACCGCTCTTGGCAAATGCAACTGCCATTACAGTTCCGGAAATTATAAAAGACAATGCAGAAAAAATAAATATTTTCCATAAACCTTTTTGTTTCTCCATTTTTTTGAAAAGCCTCCGTATTTTATTTTAACTTCATTTCAGCGGTTTTAGAAACTATAAGAAATAAAACAGTAACCGACAATGCGATATAATCAGCCGTTCCTGACTTCATCTGTCTGAGTCTTGTTCTTCCCTCTCCTCCGTTATAGCAACGGCATTCCATAGCAGTTGCAAGTTCTTCGGCTCTCCTGAATGATGATATGAGCAATGGCACAAGAACAGGAATAAGGCTTTTAGCTTTTGCAACAATATTTCCTGAATCAAACTCTGCACCTCTTGCTTTCTGTGCAGATATTATTTTATTTGTTTCTTCAATAAGAACAGGAATAAATCTAAGTGCAATTGACATCATCATAGCAAGCTCATGAACAGGAAATTTAATCTTTTTAAGAGGACTCAAAAGCCTTTCAATAGCATCTGTCAGAACTATCGGTGATGTTGAATATGTCAGAACGGAAGTTCCTGCAAGAAGAAGTATAATTCTTACTATCATAAAAATGCTTGTATTTATTCCTTCAGATGTTATTTTTATAAAATTCCAGTGAAAATATATATCTCCGTCCCTTATGAAAAAAATATTAAGAAGTGCAGTAAACAGCAGAAAAGGAAACATCGGTTTTATGCTTTTGTAATATACTTTAAGTGAAATTCTTGTAAGTGCAACAGCTATTACTGTATAAACAAATCCTATTGCAAGGCATATTGCAGAATCACCTGAAAAAATCATTATCATATAAAGCATAGCCATTACAATTTTATATCTCGGGTCAAGCCGGTGAACCGGACTTTCTGTCGGAAAATACTGTCCTAAAGTAATGTCCCTGAGCAATTTTTATATTCCCCTTTCTCTGAGAAGTCCTAAAACCACATCTTTTGCATATTCAGTAGTATATATTTCATCATCAACAGAAATACCAAGTTCTTTAAGTCTGTTGAATACCTTTGTAATCTGAGGAACATCAAGTCCCATTTTTTCAATTTCAGCAGAACGTCTGAATACATTTTGAACAGTATCATAGCAGAAAAGTTCCGATTTGTTCATAACAAGGATTTTCTCCGCATATTTTGCAATATCCTCCATACTGTGTGAAACTATCATAACAGTACTGTTTGTTATTCTGTGATATTCCTTTATTATATCAAGTATTCTATCTCTGCCATGAGGGTCAAGACTTGCAGTAGGTTCATCAAGAATAAGTATTTCAGGACGCATAGCCATAACTCCTGCAATTGCAACACGCCTTTTCTGTCCTCCTGAAAGCTCAAAAGGTGAACGTTTAAGAAGTTTTTCAGGAATTTCAAGCATTTTTGCAGTATCATAAACACGTTCCTTTATTTCTTTTTCAGAAAGTTTCATATTCCTTACACCAAATGCAATATCCTTATATACAGTTTCTTCAAAAAGCTGATATTCAGGATACTGAAAAACAAGTCCCACTTTAAATCTTATCTGACGGATATTTTCCTTGTTTTCCCATATATCCTGACCGTCTATGAATATCTTCCCTGATGACGGCTTCATAAGTCCGTTGAAATGCTGTATAAGAGTGGATTTTCCTGAACCTGTATGACCTATAATTCCGGCAAGTACTCCCTTTTCAATTTCAAGATTAATATTATTGATTGCAGTTTTTTCAAAGGGAGTTCCCCCGCTGTATACATATTTAAGATTTTCTGTTTTTATTGCATACAAATTCTTTTCACCCTTTCAGAAGTTCATAAAGTGCATTAACACATTCATTTTCAGTGATAATATGACTGTCAAGCTTTATGCCCTCTTTGCCCAGAAGATATACAAGTTCTGAAACCTGCGGAATATCAAGCCCTATGCTTTTCATTTCTTCAGCCTGTGAAAATACGTTTTCAGGAATATCATCAAGAATTATTTCGCCCTTGTCCATAACTATAACCCTGTCGCTTTCAACAGCCTCATTCATATAATGCGTTATAAGAACTATCGTTATTCCGTATTCCCTGTTAAGCATTTTTATAGTTTTCATAACCTCACGCCTGCCCTGAGGGTCAAGCATTGCGGTGGGTTCATCAAGTATTATACATTCAGGACGCATTGCAATAATTCCTGCAATCGCAACTCTCTGTTTCTGACCTCCTGAAAGCTGATTCGGCGAATGAAGTCTGTATTCATACATTCCCACTGATTTAAGTGCATCATCAACACGTTTCCGCATTTCTTCATAGGGAACTCCCATATTTTCAAGTGCAAACGCAACATCTTCTTCAACTACTGATGCAACTATCTGGTTATCAGGATTCTGAAAAACCATTCCTGCACGCTTTCTTATATCAAAAAGTCTGCTTTCATCAGACGTATCTATGCCGTCAATATATACTTTTCCTGAACAGGGGTGCAGTATGGCATTGAAATGTTTTGCAAGAGTGGATTTTCCCGAACCATTATGCCCCAGTATCGAAACAAATTCACCTTTTTTTATGTCAAGATTTATATTTTTCAGCACTTCTGTAATTATCTGATTTTCATTTTCTTCTGATTTATAGCTGAAACATAAATTTTCGGTTCTTATTATGCCCATTTTATTAATGCCTCCTGTTCAGGAAATAAAATTCAGAAAGTTTATTTTCTATGTATCAATCTGTTGTTATTATGGCAGTTGCTGTTGTTTCAGCCGTTTCAGTTTCATCAGGTACAGCAAATTCTATCTTATAGTTCTGGCTTATTATGGGATTTGACATCAGGCTGTTTTCAATAATAGTTCTTGCATTTTCATCAGCTTTTTCAAACAGTCCTTTTTCTATGGCTCTCTGTTCTGTGAAACGGTCATTTTCAACAGTAAACGTATTCACATCGTCAACCTCAATAGGATTGAAAATATTGTTTGATTCATCAAGAATTTCAAATCCGTCAGGGTCATGAGTATGACTCAGTATTTCTGATTCCGGAACGTATACTGTTATCGTCTTATTGTCCTCATCAATTTCAGTTTTAACATCTTCAAGACTGATTCCGGCTTTTATCGTTCCGCTCCATTTTACTATAAATGATTTTCTTGTAAACGGAATTTTAAAATCCTTGAATTTATTGCTGTCCTCGAATTTTCCTGCATCGGTATAGATATATTCGATTGTTGCAAGTTCTCCGATTTTTTCCATTGAAGATTCAATTTCATCTGTTGAAATCGTTTTGGAAACCTTTTCAAGAAGTACAGCCTCATCAAGCATTTCCTGAACTTCTGCTTTTGCCTTTTCAGCCTCTTTCTTATATTTATTTACATTGTGGTTCAATATAATAATTCCAAGAATAAGCGAAAGTATTACAATAACAGTTACAAGAAATATGATAAGTCCTGTTCTGAAACTGACTGAATTTTTTTCAGAGGTTTTTTCTCTTTCAAGCATTTTCAGACTCATAAAACGTCCTCCTTTTTATAAACTTCTCTCTATAAAAGGATTTGAAGATTATTACTTCTGCCATATTGCAGTCGAACCGCATGGCAGAACCATTCCGCTTGATTCAACAGGCAGTCCTATTTCATCAAAAGATACGTTTCCGCCAAATTTTTCAGTAAGAAGTGAACCTAAAATATATCCCATTACAGACGGTGAAAGTCCTGTCGTATAGCTGTTTATAAGAAAGAAAAGCGGATTTTCAGACAATACTCCTGTACAAAGCTTCACTAAATCGTATATTGAGTTTTCCAGCTTCCATACTTCACCGCCAGGGCCTCTGCCATAACTCGGAGGGTCCATAATTATGGCATCATAGCGTCTGCCTCTGCGGATTTCCCTTGCAATAAATTTTTCACAGTCATCAACAATCCAGCGTATCGGTTTTTCAGAAAGTCCGGAAGAACCTGCATTATCTCTTGCCCACTGAACCATTCCTTTTGAGGCATCAACATGACATACGGACGCTCCTGCTTCTGCACATGCAAGAGTAGCACCGCCTGTATATGCAAAAAGATTGAGAACACTTATTTCACGTCCTGCATTTCTTATCTTATCAGCCATAAAATCCCAGTTTACAGCCTGTTCCGGAAATAATCCTGTATGCTTAAAGCCTGTCGGTCTGATATTGAATACAAGCTTTTTATAATAAACATTCCAAGATTCAGAAATTTTTCTTTTAAATTCCCACTGACCTCCGCCGGACTGCGAACGGAAATAATGACCGTCTGCACTTTCCCATAAAGGTGATTTCTTTTGGGTTTTCCATATAATCTGCGGGTCAGGGCGGACAAGCGATATACCGCCCCATTTTTCAAGCTTTTCACCGTCAGATGTATCTATTATTCTGTAATCCTTCCAGTTTTCTGCTACTCTCAATTTAATTCTCCTTAACCAGTAAATTCAATCAGATATGCTCTCTGATTTTATCTGCAATTTCATTAGCCATAGCGGTAATCTGTTCAGTATCCTTACCCTCAAGCATAACTCTTACAAGTGGTTCTGTACCGCTTTCACGCACTAATATTCTGCCGTTGTCACCGAGAGTTTTTTCATGCAGACTGATAATTTCCTTTACATCATCATATGATTTCCATTCAGCCTTAACCTGCGGAGTTACCTTTACATTTACCATAATCTGCGGATATGATGTCATAATTCCGGCAAGCTCACTCATTTTCATACCTGAATTCTGAAGAACTTCAAGAACCTTTACGCCTGAAAGCTGTCCGTCACCTGTTGTTGCTTCATCAAGGAATATAATATGACCGCTTTGTTCTCCGCCTATATTATAACCGCCCTCAAGCATTTTTTCAAGTACATATCTGTCCCCGACATTTGCTGTAATTATATTTATATCATTTTCCTTTGCAAACTGCGAAAATCCTATATTTGTCATAACAGTTACAACTGCGGAATTATTTTTAAGCCTGCCCTGTTCCTTATAAGCCTTTGAACATATTGCAATAAGCTTATCGCCGTCAACAAGTTCACCGTTTTCATCTACCGCAAGACATCTGTCTGCATCGCCGTCAAATGCAAGGCCTATATCAGCTCCGTTTTCCTTTACAGCTTTCTGAAGTCCGCTGATATATGTTGAACCGCATTTATCATTTATATTAGTACCGTCAGGATTGCAGTTTATATATATGCAGTCTGCACCGATTCCACCGAAAATCTGTTTTGCTGTTGCAGATGATGAACCGTTGGCACAGTCGAGAATAACTTTCATTCCCTCAAAATCACCTTTTACTGATGATTTTACATGATTTATGTATGATTCAACAGCATTTTCACAATGTCTTATACGGCCTACTTCTGTATGTGATTTAAGAACGATTTCTTCAGGATTATCAAGAATAAGTCTTTCTATTTCTGCCTCCGTATCATCTGAAAGCTTATAGCCTGTTGATGAAAAGAGCTTGATTCCGTTATATTCAACGCTGTTGTGAGATGCTGAAATCATTACGCCTGCATCAGCCTTTTTTTCCTTTACAAGATATGCAACTGCCGGTGTAGGAACAACTCCGAGAATTACAGCATCTGCACCGACTGAACATATTCCTGCACAGAGTGCAGATTCAAGAATATCAGAGGAAATTCGTGTATCCTTTCCTATTAAAATTACCGGTTTGTGATTCATAGCCTTAGTAAGAACAAGAGCTGATGCTCGGCCAATCTGCATTGCAAGTTCACAGGTAAGTTCCTTTACTGCAATTCCTCTTGCTCCGTCTGTACCGAAAAGTCTTCCCATTTTAAAAAATCTCCTTAAAAAATATTTTATAGGCAACAGAAATAATATTCCATTGCCCGCAAATTATATGAATTGTTACGGATTTCCGAATGTCATCTGACCGCCGTTATTATTCGGCACTGCAAATCCGAGATGCTTATATGCAAGAACTGTTGCACATCTGCCTTTGGGGGTTCTTCCGAGAAATCCAAGCTGCATAAGGAAAGGTTCACACACATCTTCAAGTGTAACTGCTTCTTCACCAAGAGAAGATGCAAGTGTTTCAAGTCCGACAGGCCCTCCGCTGTATCCTTTTATAATCATTTCAAGCATACGTCTGTCAAGGCTGTCAAGTCCGAGATTATCTATTTCAAGTCTGCTCAAAGCAATTGATGCTATTTCCTGATTAATCTGACCATTTCCCATAACATCAGCAAAATCCCTTACACGTTTCAGAAGTCTGTTTGCTATACGGGGTGTGCCTCTTGCACGGCGTGCAATTTCCTTTGCACCGTCAGCAGTACAGGGAATACCCAAAATCATACTGCTGCGTCGTATAATATCAGTAAGCTGTTCTGTATTGTAAAGTTCAAGTCTTTGAATGACCCCGAATCTGTCACGCAGAGGTGATGAAAGCTGTCCTGCTCTTGTAGTAGCACCGATAAGTGTAAACGGACGCAAATCCATTCTTATTGAACGTGCTGAAGGCCCTTTTCCGAGTATAATATCAATAACTCTGTCCTCCATTGCGGGATATAGAATTTCTTCAACAGTGCGTGAAAGTCTGTGAATTTCATCTATAAAAAGAACGTCATTGTCATTAAGACTTGTAAGCAGTGATGCCAAATCACCCGGTTTTTCGATAGCAGGCCCTGTTGTTATTCTTAGATTCACACCCATTTCATGAGCTATTATAGCAGAAAGAGTGGTTTTTCCGAGTCCGGGAGGGCCGTAAAGAAGTACATGGTCAAGGGGTTCTCCACGTCTTTTTGATGCCTCTATATATACTGCAAGATTTTCCTTGACTTTATCCTGACCTATATATTCATTAAGTGTCTGCGGACGCAGTGTTACTTCAATATCAGAATCTTCTGATGTATTATCAGGAGTAATTATTCTGGGGGCAAATTCCATATCATCTGTTTCAATCAAGGGAAAAATTCCTCCTTTAACTTATTATTTTTCAAAATAGCGTTTTTTTCTTACATAGAAAGGCTGAAAACCCTCCGTAGCTTTTTTTGCAATATTCTGTTCATAGCTTAGAAAACAAAGATGTTCATTTCTTTTGACAATCTTTGAAAGATATTTTGAAAGCGGTACAAAAAGCTTTCTTGTACTTCCAATCATATCGATAATGAGAAGTATCTGAGGTCTTTCACTTCCTCTCATCATCTCCATTATATAAGCCTTGTCAACATTCGGCTGTTTTGAAAGAAATTTTGATGCAGCTCTCGAAATATGGCTTACATCATGAGCAGGCTGACGGTATGAAATAGTATCTGCTTCATTATATGATATAGCTTTTATTTTAAGATGCTGTGCAATCATAAGAATACTTTTAATTTCCTGTGATGAAAATTCCTTGCCGTATGAATTCGGATTAAGAACTGCTGAAACCGATTGTATAAGGTCAAAGAAACGCAGACAGTTCATTTTATAGCAGTCAACATATCTTTTAGCGAATTGCTGTAAGGCTCTGAAACTTGTAAAGAATGGAATAAACATTTCTCCGTCCGGATTGTTTGTTGTAATAAGTTCAAGCTGAATACCTTCGCTTTCCCTTCCACGTTCCTGCTTTACAGGATAACGGCATATTACATATATATCACTCTTAATTAATGTCTGAAGAAAAACCGCACGTTTTGACGGGTCAGTAATTGCCTGCTTAAGTAACTCATCAAGATTCATTCTAAATCAACTCGCTTTCAAAAAAATTATTTTGTACCGATTATTCTCAAAGCCTCTCTTATAAATCCTGCCGTATCAAGATTTTCCTTTATACCTGCAAGAACAGGCATAATCTCACTCTGATTATATCCGAGAACCATAAGTCCCTCAAGAGCCTCAGAACGTGCAGAATTTCCGGAAGATATATTTATTGCTGAACTGCCCGTATCATATTCAGGAACATCAGCCATTATCTTGTCTTTGAGTTCAAGAATTATTCTCTGTGCAGTTTTTGCACCGATTCCCTTTGTTTTTGTAAGAGCCTTGCTGTTTCCCGATGCAACAAGCATTGCAAACTGTTCAGGGGTAAAATCCGAAAGTATTGAAAGTCCTACCTTAGCTCCGACTCCTGAAACTGAAAGAAGCATTTTAAAACAGTTAAGTTCCTGTTTTGTAAGAAATCCGAAAAGCTCTATTCCGTTTTCATGAACACTCATAAAAGTATATAACAGAGTATCCCTGCTGTTATCACATTCAAGTGATGAAAGAGTATTTAAAGTAGTACGGCAGGCATATCCGACTCCTCCGCACTCTATAACAGCAAGATTGTTTTCTTTTGATATAATTTTTCCTTTTAAACTATATATCATTTATATAATTACACCGCCTTTTCTTTAATCAGCCGAAACGGATTGTATGTCCATGACATATTGCAATTGCAAGTGCATCAGCCGCATCATCAGGTTTCGGGATATTTGCAAGTCCGAGAATCTGACGTGTCATTTCCATAACCTGACGTTTTTCGGCTTTTCCGTATCCGACAACAGACTGCTTGACCTGCAACGGTGTATATTCCGAAACAGGTATATTACGCATTGCTGAAGAAAGAAGAACTATTCCTCTTGCCTGTGCAACATCAATTGCAGTTTTCTGGTTTGTTGTAAAATAAAGACGTTCTATTGCAAGACAATCCGGTTTGAATTTTTCAAAAATAAATTCTGTATCTTCATGAATTGCCCTTAAACGTCTTGAAAAATCCGTTCCGGCATCAGTTGTTATTGCCCCGTATTCAACAGGAGTAAATCTGAATCCGTCATAATCGAGGATTCCGAAACCTACTATTGCATATCCGGGGTCAATTCCGAGTATTCTGATATTTTTTTTAATATACAAATAAATTACGCCTTTCAGTGAAAAATCAATGTCAATAATTATTATAGCACAAATCTCCTGCCGATTGCAATATATTCTTAATCTTTTTGTTGCAATTTCCAAAAAAATCTGATAGAATATATATTGCAAACAATATTCTGAAAAGAGGTTTTTTTATGGATTTGAACGAACTTCGTACAGGTATCGACCGGATAGACAGTCAGATGCTTGAACTTTTTGAAAAACGTATGGAGCTTTGCAAAAATGTTGCATTATATAAAAAGGAAAATAATCTTCCCATATTTCAGAGTGACAGAGAAGTACAGATTATTGAAAAAATCAGAAACAGAACAAAAAATCCTGACCTTAAAAACGGTACTTCCGCACTCTTTACGTCTATAATGGATATAAGCAAATATTTACAGCAACAGGAAATTATGAAAAATGAACCTGATATAAATTTCATACCGATTGAAAATCTTGAAAATGCTAAAAGAATCGGCTGTCAGGGAACATCAGGTGCAAATTCTGAAACAGCATCAATGATGATTTTCAAAGACAAGCCGATAACTTTCTATCAGACATTTGAGGACGTATTTCGTGCAGTGGAAAACGGTGACGTTGACTATGGAATAATTCCTGTTCAGAATTCAACAGCCGGTTCAGTTACTCCGGCATACGACCTTATGAGAAAATATGATTTTCATATAGTACGTTCTGTATGTGTTGAAATAACAAACTGCCTTGCCGTAAAAAACGATATAGAAATATCTGATATAAAATGCGTATACTCTCACCCTCAGGCTCTTTCACAGTGTTCTGATTTTATCGAAAAAAATAATCTTAAGGCACAGCAATACGGAAATACTGCAACAGCCGCAAAATTCATATCAGAATCCGATGAAAATTTAGCTGTTATATGTTCTGAAGAATGTGCATTGCACCTCGGGCTCAAAATTCTTGCAAAGGGTATTTCAAACTTTATCCCGAACTATACAAAATTCATCTGCATATCAAAGGATTTTAAAGTTCTTCCTGATGCTGATACAATTTCAGTAATACTCAATATTTCCAATACTACCGGAAGTCTTTATCGTCTGCTTGCAAAATTCCTTGCCGGAGGAATGAACCTTGACAGAATTGAAAGCCGTCCGATTAAAAACGGCAGTTTTGATGCTATGTTCTACCTTAATTTCAAAGGGAATATACATGAAAAAAATGTACAGAATTTAATAAAGGGACTTGAAAACGAACTTGAATATTTCAAACTCTTAGGTGCTTACAAGGATTATCCGGAGGCTTAAAAAATATGACTGATATTTTCAAAAACAAAAAATTTATATTTCTTGACGGCGGTATGGGTACAATGATTCAAGAATCAGGCGTTGATTCAGGACATGTTCCTGAACTTCTCGGAATAACAAATCCTGATGTCATTATGAATATCCACAGACAATATATCGAAAGCGGTTCTGATATAATATATGCAAATACATTCGGTGCTAACCGTTTCAAGCTTGACGGAACAGGATATACTGTTGAACAGGTAATCAAAGCAAATGTTTCAAATGCTAAAAAAGTCGCCGGCGGAAAAGCTCTTGTTGCACTTGACTTAGGCCCGATAGGACAGCTCCTTGAACCTACCGGAAATCTTACTTTTGAAGAATCATACAACTGCTATAAAGAACAGGTTCTTGCAGGTTCTGAGGCAGATTTGATAGTTCTTGAAACTATGACTGATTTGTATGAAGTAAAATCAGCCGTTCTTGCCGTAAGGGAAAATTCCGACAAACCGCTTTTTGTTACGATGACATTTGAAGAAAATCAGCGAACATTCACAGGTGTAAGCGTTGAATGTATGGCAACACTTTTACAGTCACTTGATGTTGATGCAATAGGTGTAAACTGTTCTCTGGGAGCTGATGAACTTTATCCGATTGTAAAAAGACTCTCTGAATGTACAAAACTTCCGCTTATTGTAAAAGCTAATGCAGGACTTCCTGACCCTGTAACAAATAAATTCAATGTAAATCCTGAACAGTTTGCTGAAAGCAATTACAGAATTGCAGACCTTGGAGTCAAAGTATTCGGAGGCTGCTGCGGAACTACTCCTGCACATATAAAGGCTCTTGTCGAAAAAATAAATCAGCATGATTTTATCGAAAGAACATATACACCGAAAGCATGTATATGTTCAGCCGTAAAATATGTTGAAATAAATCAGCCTCGTGTAATAGGCGAACGTATCAATCCTACCGGTAAAAAACTTTTTAAACAGGCTCTGCTTGACAATAATATTGATTATATTCTCAATCAGGCTATTGAACAGGTTCATGCCGGAGCTGATATTCTTGATGTAAATGTAGGTTTACCTGCAATAGATGAAAAAGCTATGATGATTCGTGCAGTAAAGGCTGTACAATCCGTTGTTGATGTTCCGTTACAGCTTGATTCAACAATTCCTGAAGTTCTTGATGCCGGACTCAGAGTATACAACGGAAAACCTATTGTAAACTCCGTAAACGGTGAAGACGAATCACTTGAAAATATACTCCCGCTTGTAAAAAAATACGGTGCATCAGTAGTAGGTCTTACACTCGATAAAAACGGCATACCCAGAACAGCAGAGGGACGTTTCGCAATAGCTCAGAAAATTCTGAACAAGGCTCTTGAATACGGTATACCAAAGGAAGATGTATATATTGACTGTCTTACACTTACGGCATCTGCTGAACAGGAAGGCGTTATGGAAACACTCAACGCTCTTAATCGTGTAAAAACAGAACTCGGACTCAAAACTGTTCTTGGCGTATCAAATATATCATTCGGACTTCCTAACCGTGAGCTTATCACAAGAACATTTCTTACTATGGCACTCCAGAATGGCCTTGACCTCCCTATTATCAATCCGAATATTGATTCAATAATAGGAGCTGTAAGAGCATACAAGCTATTAAAGGGTATCGATAAAAATTCCGTTGAATTTATAAGTGTATACAATCAGCAGAACAGCACTCCGAAACCCTCCGGAAATGAAAAATCGAATATCGATATATTCTATGCTCTGGAAAACGGAATGAAAAATGAGGGTGTAAAACTTACGGCTGAACTTCTCGAAAAAAACGGAGCTATGGAAGTTATAAACAATTATCTTGTTCCGGCACTTGATATTGCAGGTGAAAAATTTGAAAAGGGTAAAATATTCCTCCCTCAGCTTATTCTCACAGCAGGTACAGCTCAGGCTTGTTTTGAAGTAATCAAGGAAAAAATCATTCAGAAAGGCGATAAACCTGTTTCAAAAGGTAAAGTTGTTCTTGCTACCGTAAAAGGCGATATACATGACATAGGAAAAAACATAGTAAAAGTTCTTCTCGAAAGCTATGGATATGATGTTATTGACCTCGGAAAAGATGTTGACAAGTCACTTGTCCTCAAGGCTGCCGTTGAAAACAATGTAAAACTTGTAGGACTTTCAGCACTTATGACAACTACTCTCAAATCTATGGAGGAAACAATAGAACTGCTTAACAAGGAATACCCTGAATGTAAAACAGTTGTGGGCGGAGCTGTTCTCACTCCTGATTATGCAGAAAAAATAAATGCAGATTTCTATGCTAAAGATGCTAAGGAAACTGTTGATATTGCAGGAAAAATATACGCATAAAAACAAGGCGGACTTATATGTCCGCCTTTTTCATTTTCAGATAGATTCTTCCTGTGATAAATGCCATAATATCCGCAAGTATTGAGGATATACGCATGACAAGTACAAAAAGCATTATTTCTTCATGAACCCCTCCGAATACAAAAATCATTACTGATTCCCTTATTCCGATACCTCCCGGAGCTCCCGGAGTAATAAAGCCTATTATCCACGCAAACATAAAAGCTCCCGTAAGAGTTACAAGAAGTGAAAAATCATCTGATGTTCCATTGAAAATAAGTTTCATTGAAAAGAAATACATTACTGCTGATATACCGTTCTGAAGAAAATAATATAATATTCCCTTCAGAACTTCAAAAAGATTATTTCCTCTGAAAGCTTTTGAATATCTCAGTATATACTGATGAAATTTTTCCCTGAACTTAAAATATAAAATAAATATAACAATCACAACAGCAATTGTTCCCGATATTCCTATAATAAGAAAATTTCTGCCGTATTTTTCAATAAGTTCTTCAATTTTACTTCCCAGAAGTACAGTTGATATGATACCTGTTGAAACCACACAGAAAAGAATATCAAAAACTGTCGCACATGCAACATCAATATGACTTATATTCATATCGAATGCAAGCTGATTTCTTCCTACATACTGAAAAACATTACCGGGGAGATATTTATATATATTCGATTTGGTATATACCGGCATAGCTTTTGAAAAAGGAATTTTCTTTCCTGAAAGTGACCTTGTAAACATAAGCCACGGAAAACAGCCCATAACTACAATAACAGTCTGAACAACAAAGCTTATTATCAGTGCTGATATTACAGGTGGTGATTTAAGCTCCGAAAAATCTATATCCATATCAATAAATTTCTTTACGATAAAGACAAGGGCTGAAAGCATTATAATATTTCCGATTATTTTTACAACTTTTTTCATAATCAGTCCTTCATCATTCCGGAAATAAGCTCTGTATACTGACTGCATATTGATTTCCATGAGTAAGTATCAATAGTATACTGTCTGTGAATCTTTGCAGTTTCCTTATATTTCTGACGATTTTCGGATATATCGGTTATTTTGTCGCAGAACTGTCTTACATTACCGCTTTCAAGCAACCAGCCGTTTTTTCCGTCTGATATTGCGTCTTTTACGCCCTCTATTCCTGATGCCACAACAGAAAGTCCTGCAAGACTTGCCTCAACTGCAACAAGTCCGAATCCCTCCATATCACCGTCAACATGAATATTCGGCATTATAAACACATCAGCATTTGTGTAGACAGCGTTGAGAACTTTTTCGTCAACACGTCCGAGCATTTTAACATTATCCTTCAAGCCCAGTTCATCTATGCTGTTTCTGATATTCTCCCTGTCCTCACCGTCACCGACAATAAGATATTTTATATTCTTATCTTTAAGTTCCGGCATAACATTTTTTATAAACCAGTTTACACCCTTACGCTTTACAAGTCTGCCGACTGTTATAAGAACTGTATCATTTTCAGAAATATTGTATTTCTTACATATTTTATTATAATCCGCTGATTTGCCCTCAAACTGATGAATATTCACTCCGGGGGTAATTACAACGGAATTTTTTATTCCTTTTTTATGTAGTGTTCTGTCAGTTTCACGGCTTATTGAAATATATTTATCAAAATTTCCGTAAAACAATTTAAGATAAAACTGATAAAGTGCATTCTTGAATGTTATATCAAGTCCGAATACATTTACAATTACTTTCTTTTTTGGAAATAAAAGCTTTGTAAAAAAACCGACTGCACTTAAAAGTGCATCACCCACAAAAATAACATCATATTTATGAGCAGAAAAAAGAGTTCTGAAAAAAGCATACGGAAGAAACCATACAAGGTTTTTCTGTGACTTTCCGAGTGAAATAATATCAGCCTCAACCTTATCAGAATCGAAATTATTATAAAGGTTATAGCTGAAATTTTCCATACCTCCGACAGCAGGCGGATATTTTCTTGTAATATAGAGCATTTTTATTTTTTTCATGACTGTTTGTCCTCTTTCGGTTCGCAGTCAGCTTTTCTGACTCTGTACTGAACATCTTCAAGAATTTTTCTGTTTGCGGAAATAGTATCGCCGAGAAGTCCGATTGAAAATGTCTGAAATCCCATCATAATAAGAATAGCTGTGAGTATGAGCGACTGTATATGACCTGAACCATCTCCCATAGCCATATATACAAGAAATCTTATTCCGAGAATAACACCGAGTGCAAATAAAACTGCTCCGATAGTTCCGAAAAATTTAAGCGGTTTGTACATTATGAATGAACGTGTGATTACTGTTGAAGAACGTTTCATGTATCTCCACATACTTGAAAAAAGTCTTGAAGGACGTGTTTCAGGATTTGTTCTTATCGGAACAGATGTCATTGCAATTTTATTGTGACCTGCCTGAATGATAGTTTCAAGAGTATATGTGTATTCATTTACAACATTAAGTCTTAAAGCTGCCTCTCTTGAATATGCCCTGAATCCGCTTGGAGCGTCCGGAATATCAGTATTTGATACAACCCTTACAACCCAGCTTCCGAGATGCTGAAATTTTTTCTTTTTCCATGAAAAATGCTCTGTCTGGTCAATAGGTCTTTCACCTATTACAATATCAGCTTTTTCGTCAAGAATCGGACGGACTATTTTTTCAATATCCGCACCGCAATACTGATTATCAGCATCAGTATTTACAATAATATCAGCTCCAAGATGCAGACAGGCATCTATTCCTGCCATAAATCCCTTTGCAAGACCTTTGTTCTGCTTGAATGATACTATATGATGAAATCCGAGTTCACGGGCTTTCTGAACAGTATTATCCTGACTTCCGTCATTTATGATAAGATACTCAATAGTATCAATTCCGTCAATATGTTTCGGAAGGTCATTATATGCAAGTTCAAGGGTTTTTTCCTCATTATAGCAAGGAATCTGAATAATAAGCTTCATTTTATAAAAAACTTCCTTTCGGTTATTTTGATACAAATTCAAGAGATTCAACAGGTATCCCGAGTATTCTTGTATCATCGGAATTTACTGCCGAAGCGTTCCAGAGTTCTGTTTCAAGAGTTATTGTGTTTGCACCGTCCTCAAAATAATCTTCAGATATATCAAATGAAATCGCATCTCCGTTTGTAACTGAATTTATTTCAGAACTGTCTGCAAATATTCCGTTTACATAGAGATTTATTTTAAGACTGTTTTTATTTATCTCTTTAAGAGGAATAACACTTCCCAGACTAACAGTAAGTTCATAGTCATCAGGATTTACATTACAGCGTATTTCAGCTCTTTTTTCTTCTGTCCAGCAGAATGTCCTGTCACTCTGTTTTACTCCTGAAATGCTCCATTTTACAATATCATTATGGTCATAGTAATAATCATAGTCTATTGCACGGTAAAGATGAATATATCTTTCTGTCTGACGGAATGATTTCGGCAGAGGAATAAGATTTCCGACATCTTCTGAAACGTCCTCCGAAATGTGAACCTTGTCCATATATATTATTTCAAGATTGCTTTCAGAATTATATATCTTTGAATCACGGCTGATATAGTATATATCATTATATTTTCCTTTAAGCGATTCAATCTGCAAATCAGGTGTATCATAAATCTGCGGGAAAACATCTGCTCCTGTCATAGCTTTAAGAGGAATCCAGAGTGTAGGGGCATATACCCAGTCAATTATAATACAGTCATCAGAATTTATATATTCTGTTACAGAATCAAGAACTTCCCATTCCATTCGTGTATCGTCCTTATGTCCTGAAAGATATATATTGTAAGGAGATGTGAAAACAATTCCTGCGAGAGATACAGGAACTATAAGCTTCTTGCTGAAACGGTCAAGAACCATAACTGAAAATACTATCGCAACCGGAACAAACGGTGCAAGGTATCTTGAATAGTAATAGTAATACTGTATATCATATCTTAAAAATGCGGAATATACAAGGATACAATAGAAAAACGATACAAGAATAACAAGTCTTGATACTCTTTCAAGGAAAAATCCTGAATTTACTGCCGAAACTATAATTGCCATAGGGAAAATTACTAATCCTGACATAACCGCAAATCCGACTATTGCAAGACTTCCGGCATATTCTATATTGTCATACTTGTAAAAAGCCTTGAAAATTATATATGCAACGGGAACTATAAGCATAGCAATTATAAAAATTTTCATAAATATACTTTTCTGCATTTTAATCAGAAAATTTCTTCTGCTGAAATTTTTTGATGCCATACGGATTACAGTTACATACAATGCACAGGCAATCATAAGAATTGCACATGCACATGCAACTATATTTGAAATGTTATGAACACCTATTTCGCCGAAAAACACAGGACTGTAATTATTCATAGTATAAAAAGGCTGAATCTGTCGCATAGCAAAATAGCTTATCGCATATACAGGAACAGTTGAAAGCAGAAGAACTGCAAGAACTTTTCTTCTTGTAAAAAGATACATTCCTCCGTAAACCATAAGAACATAAGGAATCAGCGTATATACTGATACATGATAGCAGGCATACACAATAACCGGAATTATCGAAAAAATCTGATATTTCTTATGCCCCTCATCTGTAAGAAACATTATAAACATCATAACAAGAACTGCAAGGAACATTTCAGTGAGTGATGATTTCGATACCCATATTATAACAGGAGATACTGCCGTTGAAACACAGGCTATAATATTCGATATATAGCTTAATCTGAGATTTGTGCATACAAACGATACAAGGAATATTGCAAGAATATAGAACACTGTTTCTATATTCATCATATTCTTCATTCCTAAAAGCTGTCCCCACATTGCAAGAAGTGCCGGATATGTCGGTATTCCATGATATATTCCTGATACTTCACTTACATTTCTGTCATAAACAGTGTCAGGATAGGTTTCTGACGGAATATCATATCCGATAAGCTTACCCTTAACAGAATTTTTAAATGCTTCTTTTTCAAAATCACTTTCAAGCATATGATATTCTTCAAAGTCCTGCTGACATCTGTCAATTCCGTTCATAAAATTTATTGCAACACACTGATAAACACCCTCGTCCTGTCCCATTCCGAAAAGCTCATTTTTATTCGCTGTAAGGGGAAATGCAAGAAGTGAAACAACTATCGGAATAATCACAGCACGCATATCAAAGCTGTATTCAAAAAATTTCTGCGGTTTCTTTCTTATATTTATAAAGGTCAGAACTGCAAAACATGCAAATACAATAAAGAAAGTTCCTGCCATTCCTCTGAAAAGTGAATAACAGTCAATTACAAAAAGTCCCATAGTGCTTATAATATGCGAACAGAAAAACATCAGGACACTCATCACAGAAGTATAGACAAAGTTAGCTCCTTTGAATACAAGGGAACACGTTCCAAAGCAAAGAAGAAGCGAAAGCACTGCCAGAATCAAAAAAGAATTCATCTTGAACAGCTCCTTATTATAAAATATTATCTTGTTGTCTTTTTTCTATTTTTTCAAAAAATTCTCTGTATCTCTGTGAAATAACATTCCAGTCAAAATTGCTTATTACGTATTTTCTGCCATTCTGTCCCATTTTTACGGCAGTTTCTTTATTATTCAGGAAATAATCAGTACAGCCTTCAAATTCAAAATAATCTTCAAAATAAAGACCGCCGTTTGATTCCCTTGCAAAATTTTTAGTAACTGCACAATGGTCATGAACAAGAACAGGCCGTCCGCAAAGCCAGCTTTCCATAATTACAAGCGAAAAACTTTCATTTTTCGACGGCTGACAAAGAAATTCCGATGCACCTATTGCATCATACTTGTCCTGAATATCAACAAATCCCAAATCTATAACATCTGATTTTATCTTATCAGGAATATTTATATCTCCTCCGCCTATAAGTATAAGTTTCAAATCAGAATGTTCAGGATTGCGTCTTTTATATTCACCGAAATATTTTATAAGCGTATGGACATTTTTCCCCGTATCCTTTCTGCCTGCATATATTATAAACGGTTCATTTATATTATATTTTTTTCTGAATCTCTGCGGATTTGTTTCAAGAGAAATATCCATACCTATTCCCATAACTATTTTTTCCACATTTTCAGTATTATAAACACGTTCTGTAAGTTCAAGTTCAGGACGTGCATTAAAAATCATTCCGGCAACCTGTGAATACATTTCACGGAATATATTCATATATATATATGCCTCATCATGAAAACAGGGTATCATTACTGCCTTCTGAGGACATGCCTTTATTCCGAAATAAGTAGTTCCGAACATATACGGAATATATACAAAAGCAGTATACTCATCGCTATGTTCAGATATATATTTATATAAATCAGGACTGTTTACCATTTCATTTATAAATATCTGTTCTTCATCAGAAGAAATTCTCTGACCGTTCATCAGCCTGAGATTTACTTCATCGAATTTCTTTGTATTGCGTTTTTTAACCTTAAATCTTCTGACGGGAATATCCTGAATGATTTCCGTACCCTCCGGATAATAATTAACACTCCAGTCACTGACAAACTCCCTGACGCATGTAGTAAGTATTTCAACGTCCATTCCTGCTGATTTAAGATGCTTTGTAACTTCCCTTGTTTCCATTTCAGCACCGCCCGGAATTTTTTCAGCATACCATGGAATTACAAAAGCGATTTTTTTCACTTCAATTCACCGCCCGATATAAAATTTTTAAGCTGTTTTTCAAAAATATCCCTTATTTTTTCATATGAAAAATCCTCAAGTCTTTTTCTCTGACCTGAAATTATAAAATCCCTCAGTGATTTATCATTCACAAGCCTGTCTATAAGCATAGCATTTTCAACGGGATTTTTTGTATCGGTGAGAATACCGCTTCCTCCGAGAGTATACGGAACGGCACAGCTTTTATATGCTATAACCGGAACATCAAAAAACATTGCCTCCACAAGAGGAACACAGAATCCCTCATGTTCACTCATACACAGGAATATATCTGCAACTCTGTAATATGCAAGTATCTCAGGAAATTTTATATGACCTGTAAATATAACATCATCAAGTTCAAGAGCCTTTACATAATCGCAGAGTCTTTTATAATATCTCTCCATTCCGCCGTATGAACCCACAAATATCAGTCTTGATTTTGGATTTATATTTTTCTTGTAATAACAGAATGCAGAAATAACGTCCTGATGTTTCTTGTTGGGGGCAATTCTTCCGACAAAAATAATATTCGTCCAGCCGTCACTGAATTTTTTTATTATATTTGAATCAGGTTTTGTCTTATAGTCATCAAACGGAATAAGTATCGGGCGTACGTCAATGGGGCATTTATAACCTGCATCAATCAAATCCTGTTTATTGAAATCAGAGTCGGCTATGCAGTAGTCAAATTTATCTGAAAGATGTTTCATTCCGTCAAGTCCGTACTGTGCATTTGACATTGCTGTCATATTGTATCCGTCAAAAAAATGCGGTGGTGTTATGTTATGATAAACCATCATTTTACGGCATTTATAGTTTTCGAGCGAATAATTAAGCTTTGAACCTGTTGAAAGATGATACAATAAAATATCATCTTCTGATATATCGGGCATACCCGAGCATAAATCACTTGCTGTTCCTTTAGGAAGTCTTGAATCAACAGCCTCTGCATATATATGAGTATCAAAACCCATTTCCTTTATAGCTTTTCCGAGTGCAACCGTATCATTTCCGACTGCATCACCGAATGCAAGAGTAGGAAGAAACTGTATTATTTTCATTTCTTCTCCTCCTGCATTTTTTTAAGAACTGCATTTTCCGCCTTAAGAGCCTTTACCTGTGTGCGAAGTGAATCGGTTTCAAGTTTTGTCGCAGTGAGTTTAAGCTCAAGTGCATCAACTTTTTCAGCAAGCTTTAAAACATCTACCTGACTGTTATTCTGAACATAACAGCTTAACTGATTTACAGCATTTGCACAATGATAATTAAGAGCATTCTGTTCCGTCATAATCGGCATTATATAGAATTTTATAAGTTTTCTTATTACTTTCTTTATAAAAACAGTTATGGGATTACCTGTTATTTCCTTGTATGGTTCAATCTGATTTCTTGCATTTACATAATCCGCACTCTGAACAAGTAAGGAAAGCTCAAAATGGCTTTCAGAATGACTTACTTCCTTATCAAACGGAACATCTTCAAATGAAAGCATAGAGGATTCAAGTCCCTTTTCCTTTATTTCAGCACGAATCTGACTTACAATTTCATCAACATTTATATTTTCGGACATCTTATCTGCTCCTGTCTATAAAAATAGAATTTATTCCCGTAAAGGCATATTCATCATAGCCCTTTGATTTCACATATTCAAGAAGTTCTGTATCTTTCTGTCCTCTGACAAGTTCCTTTGAATACGGAATCATTTCAATAATCATAATCATAGGGCGGTATTTTTCAAAATCAATGCTTTCAAGAATCTGTTTTTCAAGTCCCTCAATATCAAGATTTAAAACAAGAGGGAATTTACCGCCGAAATACTGTTCAATAATATCGTTTACCGAAATGGTTTCAAGCTGAACAGTTTCTTCAATTTTTGCATCAGGATTTTCAAGAAGTATATCACTGACATCTCCCACTTTTGAAAGGCCGTCAAGATTCAATATATTGAAATCGAGCTTTTCACCTGATTTTCCTGATATACATTTATTTAAAACAATATCGCCTGAACGTTCCTTTTCAAGCTCATGTGCAAGTTTCGGATTTGCTTCAACAAGAACTCCCCTTGCACCCTGTTCATAAAAGAAATATGTGTTGCTCATAAGTACAGGGTGATTTGCTCCGAGGTCAAGATAATTACACTCTGAAAGCGGAATACCTTTCATAGCCATAATATACATTATAATTGAATCTTCACCTGACTGTGAATAAGTTTTCTTATTGAAAAGCTGAAAGTCACTTTTTCCGTTTTTTTCAAGAATTTCAATTCTGTGTGAAAGCTGAATAGTTGTCACATCATCACTGCGGAGTCTTTCCTCAAGATGATTTCTGTAATTGCTGAATTCATTCATACCCGATTTTACAAGCTCACTGTTCCGGATACTTCTTTCATTAATCATAGAAATATCTTTTCCGATTTTTTCAATACTTCCTGAAAATTCTCTGTTTTCAACAGACAATTCTGAAACTGATTCATTAAGCTTTTTGTTATCTGAAAGAAGTATATCCGTACGGTTATAGAGATCCCTTAGGAAAAATCTGATTATTTTTGTATAAAAACTTATTTTAGGTTCAGACATATTTTATTTCACACCCCTTTTGAAAATTTTACCGTTAACTGACCACTCTGAATGAAGTCTGCAAACACCTATATCACGCTTTGAAGAAGATACAACAAATGACTGTACCCTTCTTATGTCATCAAAAATAATTCCGTCATGGGAATGAACCGCAACATCAAGAAAATATTTTCCCGGTAAAAGACTGTTCTGAAAAGTAACGGAAACTTCTCCTGTTTCTTCAATCGGTATAAAATCATCACATTCTATCGATACATTAGTACCATAGCAGTGAAGACTGTCCTCACGAAAAATTCCGTATCCGAAATTTCCTTTAAGACCTTTTTTTTCTGATTTATATTTAAGGAAAACAGTGATTTTATCTTCTGTATCAAATATATACTGCTTTTCGCCTTTCTGGTTTCTCATCTGGGCATCAATGAATTTAACATCGCCTGTTCCCATTCTTATGGCAGATTTGTCACAGAAATCAGGCAGAGCTTCTTCCGGTTTTTCAGCAGTTTCAGTTTTATTTTCTTCTTTTTCTGCATTATGAGTTTTTTCAAGCTGTTCTATACGCTTTTGCTCCATGCTGTAAAGATAATGTTCATGAACATATTTAGGAGTTCCTGATTCTTTGATAAATCCGTCCTCAATCCAGTATGAAGTTTCACAAATCTGTTCAATCTGTTCAAGAGCATGTGAAACTATTACAATAGTCGTTCCTTCTGCTTTTATTTCTCTTAACTTATCGAAACATTTTTTCTGAAAGTTTGCATCTCCTACTGCAAGTATTTCATCAATAAGAAGTATATTTGCACTTACATTTATTGCAACTGAAAAAGCAAGTCGCATATACATTCCTGAAGAATAAGTTCTTACAGGGTTATCAATAAATTCTTCAAGTTCAGAAAATTCTATAATATCATCAAGACGGTTATCAATTTCCTTTTTAGTCAGACCGAAAATTGATGCATTAGTATAAATATTTTCCCTTCCGCTCATATCAGGGTGAAAACCTGCACCAAGTTCAATAAGACTTGAAACACGTCCGCACATTTCAATAGTTCCGCTGTCAGGATACATAATTTTAGTAAGAAGTTTAAGGGTTGTACTTTTTCCGCAACCGTTATGACCTATAAGACCTATTGCCTCTCCTTTTTTCACGCTGAATGAAATTCCTTTAAGAACCCATCTGTCCTCATAGTGACTTCTTTTGTGAAAAAGAATACGGTCTTTAAGGTCACTGCCCTTATCATAGTATATTTTGAATTTCTTTTTTACGTCATGAACCTCAATAGCATTGTCTTTATCCATTATAATTCCTCCGCAAAGTGTCTTTTAAGCTTAGAGAATACAAAGAAACCCATAAACAGTATAACAATTCCGAATCCTACTGCTATCAGAAGTGTTGAAAAATCCGGAACTTTGGAATAATATAAAATATCCCTGTATGCAACTATAACCGATGTCATAGGATTTATATAAAAAAGTTTCTGAATAGTCTGGTTTTCAATCATATTGATAGGATAAAGCACAGGTGTAAGATAAATCCACGCCATAGTGATTATGCTTAAAATATGTTCCATATCACGAAAAAATACGGTTATCGCTGAAAACAGCATAGCCATTCCGAGAGCCATTATATATTCAACAACCATTATAAGAGGCAGACAAAGCATTGCAAGAGGATTTATTCCCACTCCTGAAACAATCACCACAAGGAATATTATTATAAAGCTTAAAAGCATATTTACAAAACAGCTTGTCACATATGATATTGGAATTACTTCACGGGGAAAATATATCTTTGAAACCAAATCCTTGCTTGCAATAATTGAATTTGCTCCGCCCTGAACCGATGATGAAAAGAAAATCCACGGAATAAGAGCAACAAAAAGATGAAGATAATATTTTTCAATCGGACTCGGAAGTATAAAAGAAAAAGCTATTGTATATACAAGGAGCTGGAACAGAGGATTTATAAAAGTCCACAGAAATCCCAGAACCGAACCTTTATAGCGTCCACGCAAATCCTTTCTTACAAGACTGAAAATCATCTGACGATAATCATAAAGTTCTTTTAAAATATTCATTATTTAATAGTCTCCCTTTTTTCTGCAAAACGATTATTTAATTATATCACACTATATTATACGCTGTCAAGTAACAAAATGACGAAATTCCGTAAATAAAACAAACTATATAAATATATTCCAAAAATTTCTGAAAAAAAGCCTTGACATTTAAAACAATATGTGATATAATGACTTCAAATTTTGAACTTTATGAAAGGAGGCGGATTTCTATGAAGAAAATAACGAATATGTTTATACGCAAACTGAATATAATAATAACAGAAGTCTGGAAATCCGTTCCGGTATTTGTATAAATTTTAACGGGTTTTCATCATCATATCACTCTTGCGGTACTTCTGTAATTTTGCAGAAGTACCGCCTTTTTATCAGAAAGGATTTTTTATGATTGAACTTTCAGGAAAATATAACTCCGCAAAAGTTTTTACAGATATTATAGAACCTGATGCAATAAGCCAGATTATCACACTTTGCAGTCAGGAAATTTCAAAAGATTCAAAAATACGCATTATGCCTGATGTCCACGCAGGAACAGGCTGTACAATCGGAACTTCTATGACAATCAAGGATAAAGCTGTTCCAAATATGGTCGGTGTTGATATCGGCTGTGGAATGGAAACAGTCAGAATCAAGGAAAAACATATCGAACTCCAGAAACTCGATAAGCTTATATATGAAAAAATTCCGTCAGGGTTCGGAATAAGAACAAAAACTCACCGCTATGCTGAAAAAATTCAGATTGAAAATCTTTACTGCATTGAGCATATAAATCTTGAAAAGGCTGAAAACAGCATCGGAACTCTGGGCGGAGGAAATCATTTCATAGAGGCTGATAAAAGTTCTGACGGAAGCATATATATTGTAATTCATTCAGGTTCAAGACATCTTGGTGTTGAAGTTGCAAAATATTATCAGAATGAGGCATACAGAAGGCTAAATAAAACAGCTCAATCCGATATTGATGAGCTTATTGCACGCCTTAAAGCTGAGGGAAAAACCAAAAACATTCAGCAGGAAATAAAAAAACTCACCAATACAAAAACTACAAGTATCCCGAAACATCTTGCATATACTGAGGGTGAACTCTTTGAACAGTATATCCATGATATGAAAATTGTTCAGGAATTTGCTCTTATAAACCGTCAGGCAATGATGAATGAAATCATAAAGGGTATGAAACTGCATATAACTGAACAGTTCTCAACAATACACAACTATATTGATACAGATAATATGATACTCCGGAAAGGTGCTGTATCTGCACAGAAAGGCGAAAAACTTATTATTCCTATAAATATGCGTGACGGCAGTCTTATCTGTACGGGAAAAGGCAATCCCGACTGGAATTTTTCAGCTCCTCATGGTGCAGGCAGACTTATGAGCAGAAGTCAGGCAAAACAGAGTTTTACTGTTTCAGAATACAAAAAGCAGATGAATGGTATTTACTCAACATCAATAAATTCATCTACACTTGATGAATGCCCTATGGCTTATAAGGATATAAATGACATTCTTGACAATATATCCGATACTGTTGATGTCAATGATATTATAAAGCCTATTTATAACTTTAAGGCAGGTATTGAATAATTTATTCAGGAGGATTTAATCACTATGGAAAAATTTGTACCTTATGAAAAAATGTCAAAAAAACAGAAACGTGAAATCAATAAGGAAAAGCGTAATTTATGGGATATGAACCCTGTAACACGCAAATCTGAAAACAAAAAGGCTTATAACAGAAAGAAACTCCGCAGGGATTATGATTCCTCTGCGGAGCTTTTTTTAATATATATTAATATATAATAGGTCTGAGCTGAATGCCTTTTAAAGCAGATTCAACCGTCTGCGGAATCATTGAAAATTCTGCTACAAGTGATGACGGCTTTTTTATATAATCGTCCTGACGCATCGGGACAAAATAATAATTCTTCATATTGAAAAGTATTCCGAGATTTTTTGCACTTCCCATAAGCGAATCATTTGAGGCTATCGCAAGAATTACCGGCTTTCCGCCTCTTAAATGAGATTTTGCTGCCATAGTAACCGCACTGTCTGTAATGCTGTTTGCAAGTTTAGATGCCGTATTCGATGTACAGGGAGATACTATCATAATATCAGTAAGATTTTTAGGGCCTATCGGTTCAGCATCAGCAATACTTTTTATAACCTTACAGCCACATATATTTTCAAGCTTTTTCAGATTGTCTTCGGCACTTCCGAAACGTGTTGATATTGATGATGCATTTTCAGACATTATCGGAATAAGCTCTGCACCCATTTTTCTGAGTATTTCTGCCTGATTAAATGACTTTTCAAAGGTACAGAATGAACCGGTTACGGCATAGCCTATTTTAAGTCCTGAAAAATCAGTCATACCTGTCACCTCTTTCCTTTATTATATTTTCAACGGTTTCGGCTATTATCTCTCCTGCCGTAACAGGTGCAGTTTTCCCCGGCAGACCTAATGCCCATATAGCTTTTATTCCGATTTCTCCGGCTGATTTAAAATCAACTCCACCCGGTTTTGATGCCAAATCTATCAGTATTGTTTCAGTTCCGAGCTTTTCAAGAATTTCTCTGTCAAATATCAGCACAGGTGCTGTATTGAATATAAGATTGTATGACGAATCTATATCATCTCTGCTACATACCTTAAAATTCATAGCTTTAGCCCATGCCATACTCTTAAAGCTCTTTGTCATAACAGTTACATCTGCTCCGAAACCTTTTAAAATTTCAGCCAGAACTTTTCCTATTCTTCCAAACCCCGTTATGAGTACTCTGCTGTCTGACAAAGTAACAGGGAGTTCTTCAAGTGCAATATATACCGCTCCCTCTGCTGTCGGTACTGCATTAAGTATATTGAGTTCATCTCTTTCCATATAATCATAAACTGCATTTTCATTGAAAAGCTCTCTGAATTTATCATCTGCCTTTCCACAGAATATTACAGTATCTTTATCAATATGGCTCTTGATTTCATCTGCTGAAAGAAGTTCTTCCGAAAATGGTGTATTTATATATTTTTCTTCCTTTAAAGGAGGTACAGAAAATATCACAGAATCAAAAATACAGTTTTTACATTCAGAAAAATTTTTAAAATTATCCGGTATATACTTGTTCTCAAATCCTGCAAAGTATACGTCAGATTTTTCCGCAAGATATTTTCCGCAGTAAATCTGCCTTAAATCTCCGCCCGCTATAAGAATACTTTTTTTATTCATAAATATTCTCCATTCAAATAACAGTTATATCAGTTTTTATAAATCAGGTATCTGCTATATATTATGTAAAATCCGTACTTTTTGTTACGGATTTGCTGTTTCTTATTTTTTTAAAAAATTATTTTTAAAAAATGTTTGTATTTTATGAGAATCTGTGTTATAATGGTTTAAACAATATTTTACGAAAGGATTTGATTAATTTGGAAAATAAAAAAGGCTTTTCTATACTTAAATTTTTTATAACTATCATATGTATAATATTCATTGCTCTCTCCCTTGCAACAAACATTATGTTCAATCAGAAACATTCCCCGAATCTGTTCGGCTATTATATCTACCTGCTGAATAATCAGGATATGGGAAACCTTCTCCCTGAGGGTACTGCACTGATTTCAAAGGACGCTGATGGTCTTGAAATAAAACAAGGCGATATTATCCTTTGTCATCTCAATGAAAACGATGATGTTATCATAAGAACTGTTTATAAAACTGCTGTCGATGAAACAACAGGTTCAGAGGTATATTATCTTTCAACTGCTAATGCTCAGGACGATAATTCTGTTACGGATTTTATTCCAAAAGAAAATATTCTTGCCCTCTGCACAGGTTATCCGCAGAATGTAAATCTCGGCAGATGGATTAATTTCACTCTCAACATAAAGGGAATTATTATTGAACTCATACTCCCGAGTATAATTCTTGTTATATTCCTTATCGCAAAAATTGCATCTTCAAAAGACGATGAAGATGAAGAAGATTATGATGCTCCTTCAGAAAAAGAAAAAAATTCTTCACCTACTTTCAAATCAAGCGATATAAAGGAAACTCCTCTTTTTGTTGACCCTACTCCTCAGGATTATACTACTGATGAACTTGAACGCAAAAAACAGTCCATTGCTGAACATTTCAGCCATAAGGAAGTTAATCCTAATTCTCCTTATCAGAAAGAAAAGGAAAGAACTATGCAGTTCAAAGCTCTGAAAGCTGCCGAGAATACTGCAAAAATTGAGGCTCAGAAAAAGAAAACTCAGGTTGATGTTACAGAAATGTTCTCTGCTCCTAAAAATGTTTCACACGAAAAAACTCCTGCTGATACACTTCGTGAAGACATGAATTTACATTCATCTGAAGCTGAAAAGACTCAGTTCAAACCCGCAAAACCTGCTGAACCCGTTGAACCTGTTAAACCTAAAAAATCATCTACTCCTGATATAAATGACATTATAAAGAAATCTGAAAACAATGCAAAAAAGAAAAATGTCAGCAATATGTCTGTTGATGACCTTCTCAAACTGATTGAGGACGAAAAAAATAAACTCTGATAAAACGGCGGTCTTTTTCAAGACCGCTTTTTTATTATGTTGAAAAAGAAAAAATATAACGTAAGATAAATGAAAATTATATGATAATGTTGATTTTCTGTAATATATATGTTATAATGAAAATAATTTCTAAAATTTATTAAAAAAGGAGAATAGAATTTTTTATGTGCGGTATAGTTGGTTATGTAGGTTACAGAGATGCTGTTGATGTTCTTATTGATTCGCTCTCAAAACTCGAATACAGAGGATATGATTCAGCAGGAATTGCTGTTTTTGACAATGATGAAATAAAGGTTGCCAAATCAAAAGGACGCCTTAAAAACCTTGTTGAAAAAATGGAAAAGAACGGAAAACCCTCCGGCTGTTCCGGAATAGGTCACACAAGATGGGCTACTCATGGTGAACCCTCTGATAAAAATTCACACCCTCATGAAGGCGGTCGTGTTACAATAGTTCATAACGGAATTATTGAAAACTATAAAACTCTCAAAGATTTTCTCGTAAAAGAGGGCAGATGCTTTAAAAGCGATACTGATACGGAAGTTGTTGCACAGCTTCTTGATTACTATTATGACGGTGACCCTGTTTCCTCAATTGCAAGCGTTATAAAAGAAGTTGAAGGCTCTTATGCTCTCGGAATAATATTTGCTGATTTTCCTGATACTGTCTTTGCTGTCAGAAAAGAAAGCCCTCTTATAGTAGGTGTTGGGAAAAATGAAAGCTTTATTGCCTCCGATGTTCCTGCAATACTTAAATATACAAGAGATTATTATTTGCTCGAACATGATGAAATCGCTGTTTTAAGCAAGTATAAGACATGTATATATGACCTGCATTACAACAAAATCAATAAGGAACTTAAAACTGCTGACTGGGATATGGATTCCGCTGAAAAAGGCGGTTATGAGCATTTTATGCTTAAAGAAATCTTTGAACAGCCCTCCGCAATAAAAACTACCATTACACCAAGAATATCTGACGGTCTGCCGAATCTTGAAGAATGCGGAATAACCCTTGATGAGCTGAATAAATTCAAACAGATTTTCATAGTTGCATGCGGTACGGCAATGCATGCAGGAATGGTTGGAAAATATCTGATTGAAAAACTTGCAAGAGTTCCTGTTACAGTTGATATTGCATCAGAATTCCGTTACAGAGAACCAATTGTTTCAGAAAATGACCTTGTAATTATTATATCGCAGTCCGGCGAAACTGCTGACAGCCGTGCTGCTCTTGAACTTTCAAAGAAACTCGGTGCTAAAACCCTTGCAATTGTAAATGTAAAGGGAAGTACCATTGCAAGAGAGGCTGATATGCTTATATATACTCATGCAGGCCCTGAAATTGCAGTAGCATCAACAAAGGCTTATATGGTTCAGATTGCTGTTATGTATCTGCTTGCATTTGAATTTGCTCTTGCAAAAAACAAAATAACTGCTGAAGAATGTAAACGCCTTACAGCTATGCTCCAGAACACTCCTGATATAATACAGCAGATTCTCAAAAATATTGAAGAAACACAGTACATAGCATCAGGACTTATAAACGCTGAAAGTCTTCTCTATATCGGCAGAGGTCTTGACTATGCATTAAGTATGGAGGGTTCTTTAAAGCTTAAAGAAATTTCATATATTCACTCTGAATCCTATGCAGGCGGTGAACTTAAACATGGTACTATATCTCTTATAAGCGAGGGAATGCCTGTTATTGCTGTTGCAACACAGAAAAATCTTATGGATAAAACCATAAGCAATATAAAAGAAGTAAAGGCAAGAGGCGCTAAAGTTATACTTATCTGCCGTGAAAGCTATGAACCGGAAGAAAATCTTGCTGACTACTGTTTTAAAATTCCTGAAACTGATGACCTTCTTATGCCTATGCCCGCAGTAGTTCCGCTTCAGCTTATCGCATATTATACAGCCGTCCTGAAAGGAAATGATGTTGATAAGCCAAGAAATCTTGCAAAATCTGTTACTGTTGAATAAAATATCGAAAGAGTGAAAAATAAAATGATTGTTAAAAAAATTGCATCTGCTTTTACGGCTCTTGCCGTTTCATGTGCATTTTCATCATATCTCAGTGTTTCTGCTGAAGATAATGAACTTATCTCATCGGGAGATTATCAGTATTCTGTTGATAAAAACGGTGAAGCCTGTCTTGAATCATATACAGGAACTGATACAAATGTAATTATACCTGATAAAATTGACGGCAAAACTGTTACTTCCCTCGGAAAAACCTTTCATGATACGGAAATAGTATCTGTTACATTTAATAATACTATTGATGATATTGATGAAAACACATTTATAAACTGCTATTTACTTACAGAAATAAATGTTCCTGATGAAAATGAATATTTTGAATCAAAGGACGGTATTCTTTTTGAAGATGATATGAAAACGCTTTTATGCTATCCTTCTGCAAAGGACGGTGACACCTATACAATTCCTGAAGGTGTCACTGACATCGGAATTGCATCATTCTATGAAACAAAACTTCAGAAGATAACATTCCCCTCCTCTCTTGAATATATAGACCGTCATGGCATATCATATAACCAAAGACTTACTGATGTGGATTTAAGCAATACTGTCCTTGTCGGAGTCGGTGAAATGTCATTTGCCGGTGATACTTCACTTAAAAATCTGAGCTTTCCTGTTTCACTTTATGAAATAGACAGCGGTGCTTTTGCACAGTGTACATCTCTTGAAAGTGTAACACTTCCTGAAAACCTTGCAAAAATCGGTCAGAATGCTTTCGCAGCAACCGGTCTAACAGAAATAACTATTCCGGCATCTGTTGAAACTATCGGATATTCTGCCTTCGGATATGACGAAAACCTTGAACCTGTTGACAATTTTGTTATAAAAGGTGTATCAGGTTCAGCTGCACAGACATATGCTACTGATTCCGATGATGAATATGATTATAAAAACGATTTTACTTTTATAGCTACTGACAGTGAACAGTATGAAGAACTTGAGGGAATACCTTTCGGTGATTTTGAATATGCCGAAAAGGACGGTGAGGCTTATATTACTCTCTGCAAATCCTCTGAAACTTCTGTTGAAATCCCGAATGAAATAAATGGTCTGCCTGTTACAGTAATATACGGAATGGCTTTCTATCAGTCCGGTGTTGAAAGCGTAAAGCTTCCTGATTCACTCAAAAGAATTGAAATTATGGCTTTCTATGACTGCGATTCACTCAAAAGCATAGATATTCCGGAGGGTACTGAGGAAATTATGGCTCAGGCTTTCTATGAATGCAATAATCTTTCAGAAATAAATATTCCGTCTACCTGTACAACAATAGGCAGTAATGCCTTTGCCTCCTGTAAAAATCTTTCAGCTATAAACATTGATGAAAATAACAGTGCATATAAATCAGTAAACGGAATAATTTTCAGTTCGGACGGCACAGAACTTGTAAAATATCCTGACGGAAAAGACAGTTTTTACAAAGTTCCTGACAGTGTAAAGAGTATTGCAGACTATGCTTTCAGTGAAAATCCGAATATCACTGAATTAGACCTCAATAATGTTGAAAGCATCGGTGTTGATTCACTTTCATTTTGCGGAAATCTTAAAAAAGTATCAGGAAAAAAACTTAAATCAATCGGCGAATATGCTCTTTATGAATGTACTGAACTTACTGAACTTAAACTTTCCTCTGACCTCGAAACTGTCGGACAGTATGCTGTATATCAGTGTCCTAAACTTCTTTCCGTTCGTCTTGGAAAAAATATAAAGGAAATAAATGAATGTGCTTTTGGATATATTTATGATGAAGCAAACAGCACTAATCTTAAACTGGCAGATTTTGTAATCTATGCTGATAAAAATTCAGGCGGTGCAGAATATGCTGAAACATGTGGTTTTCAGACAGAATCGGGAACTGTACAGATTGGCAGTCATGTTGTAAATACAATATTTCTTATCGTTATTGCATCAGGTGCAGGTGCTGTTATAATTGCTGTTGTTACTGTCATAATCGTAAAATCCTGTAAAAAGAAAAAGAAAAAAACTGAAACAAAGGAGAACGATATATGAAGTTCAAAAAAATAGCTGTTTTTATAATATCTGCTGTAACTGCGGTTTCATCACTTACTGCATTTTCATCATTTGCAGAGCTGACAACTGAAAATGAAAACCAGTTTTCTGACGGTTCTGTTGTATATGAAAAAATAAAAAATGGTCTGAAAGTAGTTAAATGCGATTCATCAATCACAGAAATCAAAATATCCGACAAGGTAAACGGATATGATGTAATTGAAGTTGATGAAAAGGCATTCAGCGGAATAGAAAAACTTAAATCCGTAGCACTTCCTGATTCCGTAAAAAGTATAGGAAAATATGCTTTCAGCAATTGCCTTTCACTTGAAAGCGTTGAACTTCCGGAGGATATAACAGAACTTCCCGAGGGACTTTTCGCAAACTGTCAGTATCTTTCTTCAATGGATATTCCTGAAAGTGTTACTGTTGTCGGAATGGGTGCTTTTATGAACTGTTTTTCGCTCGAAGAACTGAATCTCCCTGACAGCATCATAAGCCTTGAGGACTATGCTCTTAATAACTGCTACGGTCTGAAATCACTGGAACTCCCTGCAAATCTTGAAAATATAGGCAGTCTTGCACTCGGCGGACTTTACAGCCTTACTGACCTTACCATTGATTCAAAAAACACCAGTTTTACTATTGATGACAATATTCTCTATGATAAAGATAAAAAAACTCTCTATCTTTCAACTGATACTGAAAGGTCAGGCGAATTTTCAATTCCTGATACAGTAACATCAATAGAGGGGTATGCTTTTTCAGGCTGTACAAATATAACTTCTGTTACAATTCCTGAAAGCGTAAAAAGAATAGGAGATGATGCATTCAGTTATTGTTCATCACTTAAAGAAGTAAACTTCAGTTCGGGAATTGAAGAAATAGGAAACTATGCCTTTCAGTATGATAAGCTTATTGAAACAATATCACTTCCTGCAACTGTAAGAAAAATCGGTGCGGGAGCTTTCGCAGATGATACGGCACTGACATCTGTTATAATTCCTGAAGGAGTTTCAAATATAGGTGCTGCTGCTTTTTTCAACTGTTCTTCACTTAACAGCGTAAGTCTTCCGAGTACAATACAGACTGTCGGTGAATATGCTCTCGGATTCGTTGAAAATTCTGATTCTTCTGATGCTGTATTAAAAGAAAATTTTTCACTGAGCGTATTTTCTGATTCTCCTGCAAAAGATTATGCTAAAACAAACGGAATAAATTATGATACTGCTGATTTGAATTTAAAATCACTTATATTTATAGTTATATGCGTTGTTGTGCTTATTATAGTAATAGCTCTTGCTGTAAGAATTATGAAAAAAAGCTCAAAGAATGAAAATAATAAAACTGAAATTCCGGATTCTGCTGATGAAAATTATAAAAGCATAATTGATGAGGACGATTCAGATAAATAAAATCAAAAAACGGGTTGCATTTACTGCAACCCGTTTAATATTACTTGTTTATTTCTATGCTGAAATTTCCGTCCATATCAACTTTAAGACGGAGCGTTTTTATATATTTGTTATAGAAAAGCTCAACTTCCTTTTCACTTGCACTGATTTTTGCATCTGTATAAATCTGACGGGCAAGTTCTTTTCCGTTATGATTAAGAATTTCAGGGATATACTTTTCAAATTCGCTGAAAAGAACTGCTTTTTTAAGTTCCTCTGTATTTGCTGTGCAGAAATCATCTATTGAACAGGAATATATATTATGTTCAGAAAGAGCTTCTTTTATTGCCTGACCGCATTTTGAATATTCATACATTACAAGAAATGACGCATCAGGAAGTGATGAAATAAGTCCCCAGTAATCGGAATCACTTGAAACAAGTATAAATGATGATATATCATTCTGATAATAATCTCTGCAAACTCCTGCTGTCATCTGAATGTCTACCAGTGATTTATGGTCAGTAACTCTTGATACTTCAACATGCTCAACAGGAATTTTCGTAAATTTTTCAATCCAGTCCCAGCCACTTGTTGTATGGTAATCATCATAGAGTATAATTTTATCAATTTTTGAAAGTTCGTCCTGATTCAGATTTTTCAGTACTCCATAAAGTTTATAAACATCTGAATTTTCACAGTCTACAACAATTTCACATTTAAAGCTTCTGTTTATAAAGTCATATATATTGTCCTTTGTTTCATCATGAGCATCTTTAAATTTACTTCTATCCTGAAAATAATCGCCATGAAGTCCGTATACAACACTTAAAAACTTTCCGTCAGTATAAAGAATACTTCCATAATCCTGTGGTTCCCAGTGAATATATACCTGAAAAGGATAATAATCGATATTACTCATATATTTTTCAAATTCGCCCTTTATAACATTTGGCTTTGAATATTTAGGAATAACAAACAAATCCTTTATATATTCCCAGTTTATCCAGTCATGAAAAAGTCCTGCACATTTATCAATATTTTCATTTATCATTTTTGTAATATCAAGCATATATTTTTCAGAACGATAATTCGTATGAATGATAGGATAACCCCATTCTTCAAGCTTTTTTATATTGTCATGGTCATACCATTCAATATTATTGAGATTCTGAAGATTATACCTCATAGCATCATCTGTTTTCTTGAACTTCTGCATGAGAACTGTTCTTAATTTGCAGAGATAGCGGATTGCAGTAGCATTCTTATCCTGATAAAGTTTTTCAAGAAGTTCATGACATTCCTCATCATAGCATTGTTTTACAATATGCTTCCGTACACCTATAAGATAGGATACCGTAGCAACCAAATCCTTTGTATCAACTGTCATTTTTTTCAATTCCTTTCATATTTATTTTAGTTTTTATTTAAAAAATTTTTTGGAAAAATTTTTCAATCTGTGTTTTGATTTTTATTGTAATATTCTACAAAATCTCAAATATATATTTGTGTATATTAAATAAATTTTATTTGGATTACAAGTCAATTATAACAATGTGTTTGACTTATTTTTTCAAATAGGATATAATTAATATCTGATGTTAACTATTGTGGGAGGTAATTTAATGTTGAAAAATAATACTGATGAACTATATGTCAGTGCAACTGAAGAAATGGTTACCAGAATAACTCTCGATTCTATGAAAAACAACAACGAAGGTGTGACTGAATACCCCATTCTTAATTTCGACCAGAGAGCTTTGAATCTTCTCTGCGAGGGAATAAAGGAAACTCTTAAATACAGTAAATTAAAACCTGCCGGTTCAAAAGCATATAAAATCATGAAAAGAACTCTCGATATAATTCTCTCAACAGCTGCTCTTGCTTTACTTATAATTCCAATGGGTGCAGTAGCTCTTGCAATATATATCGATGACAAGGGAAATCCCTTCTTTTCACAGATAAGACTTACTGAAAACGGCAGACCTTTCAAAATGTATAAATTCCGTTCCATGTGTACTGATGCAGAGGAAAAATTCGCAGAAGTTCAGAAATCAAATCAGACAGACGGCATTGCATTCAAAAGTGAAAATGACCCCAGAATTACTAAAATAGGCCATTTTATCCGAAAAACTTCCATTGATGAACTTCCTCAGCTCTGGAATGTCCTTAAAGGCGATATGTCAATTATAGGGCCTCGTCCACCGCTACCCCGTGAAGTAGTTCTATATACTCCTCACCAGATGGAACGCCTTATTGTAAAAGGCGGTCTTTCCTGCATATGCCAGTGTGAAGGCAGAAGTGATATGAGTTTTGATGAATGGGTTGAATCTGATATAAGATACATTAAAAACCGTTCACTCAAACTTGATTTCAGTCTTATGTTACGTACTGCTTCAGCAGTAATAAAGCGAAAAGGTGCAAAGTAAATCCAGTAACCCCATTCTATATATTATAACAGCATTATGTACATATTATTATGCTTTTGTGAAAGAATGCAGAAAACTTTATTCTGTGACAATATCATCAAACTTTCCGTTTACGGCTCTGCATAAATCAGAAGGAGATATATTTATCTGTGTTCCTATGCGTCCGCCACTTACAATAATCTCATCAAAGTTCTCTGCACTTTTGTGTATAACGGTTTTATACTGCTTTTTCATTCCTATCGGTGTACAGCCACCTCTTATATAGCCGGTAACTTTGTTTATATCCTTTACATGAAGAAGTTCAACCGATTTTTCACCTACTGACCTTGATGCTTTTTTCAGGTCTATGCTCTTGTCTATCGGTAAAACAAAAACAAAATATTCACCGCTTTTTCCGTGGCATACTATTGTTTTGAAGCTTTTTTCATACGGTTGCCCGAGCATATTTGCAATATGAATACCGTCTATAAATTCATCGCACTGATATGTGTTGAGTGTATATTTTATTTTCAGCCTGTCGAGAATACGCATAGCATTTGTCTTTACTTCTTTTGCCATAAAATACCGCCTTTCATTTTTTTCAATTATTATAATTGTTTTTCAGGAAAATGTCAACAGTCAGTCATGACGCTGATTTTCATTTGAATACATTTCACAGAATCTTCCTGCAAATGACGGTTTTTCAAGATGTGAAATATCTCCGAAACCATTAAGGCGGAAAAATGCCTTTCCTTCACGTCTTTCCTCTGTTATAAGGGTTGTTACTGATGCAGGCGGTGCTATTACTCCATGCCATAATACAATTGGTGATATTCCAAGAAGATGACCAAGCATAACACACTGTACTCCGAAATGACAGAAAAGTACAACGATATCTTCATTCGGATTTACTGCACGATATATATTTCCCTCACGCTTATATCCATGCTCCTCAAGAATTTTATCAAGACCGTTGTTTACTTCATCTATGCCGGATTTCATTCCGGCTTTTTTCATATCCGGAAGTTCATACCATTTATCTTTGTCATAATATTCCGGAACAACTGTCCATTCTTCAGGGAGCATATCCCATGTTACAGGACGTTCATCTATTCTGACATCAAATTCCCTGAGCCATTCGAGAACTTTTGCAGTGCGTCCGCATTTTTTAAGCGTACATGATGCCGTATCCCTTGCACGTCCGAGAGGTGAAACATAGAAATCCTTTACATTCAAAGCGGAAATTCTTTCTGAAAGGCGTTCAGCCTCCTCCCAGCCTGTTTTTGTAAGTGAATCAATTTCATAATCAGGGTCACCATGTCTTATAATAATAAGTTTCATTTCTTAAATCCTTTCTCATATAATCTGAATAAAAGCGGGCGGAATTTAAAAAAATTCCGCCCGTCAGTTTTTTATACGGGAAGTGTTTTTATAATATTTGCAAGATACTGCTGAATAGTAAGTGCATCATTTGCATTAAGACCGTTTCCGTCACCCTGAACATCACCGTTTAAAATTCCCTGTGGTTCAAGGCTGTTGTTTTCAGAGTCACCAACATACGCTGAAACTGCAACTGCATCAGCAATATCAACGTTTCCGTCAAGATTTGCATCACCATAAAGAATAGTTGAATCTGACGGAGGTTCTTTTCCCCATACAAGTTTGTCATCAACATATACAGGAATATATTCTGTAAGACGAAGTTCATCTTCTGAAATAATTATTCCCTGTCTGCTGTAATCGTTATCAGGATTCCAGTTTGTCTGATAATTTTCGTCCATATCTGCAATAAGTCCGAAATGGAATACTCTCTTGCCGTAAAATTCGCAGTCTTTCCATGATATTTCAACGTAATACATTCCGTCATCATTCCATTTTACAGGCTTTGAAATTGTTGCAAAGGATTTTCCGTCAGAATTAGCATTTTCTTCATCATAGAATATATCAACCTGAACATCATCAATACTCTGCCCTGCCTTTGTAAGTTCACTTATATCAAAGAAATATCTGCATTTGATATTATCCACATATCTCGGCGAAATTGATGTATCATTGTAAACCATTACTTCTATCTGTGAACGTGCTGAATTTTCCTGAACAGCTCTTGCAGTTATATAAAATTCGTTTATTTTTCCCTTCATACTTTCTTCGCTCGGAGGGAAATTTTCAACAGGCTTATCGCCTTTTGCTTTTCCGTAATATTTATAAAGACCTGCACAAGCTCCTACAAATCCTGCATTATAGTCAACAGCAACTTCATTGTAAATATAGTCTTTTGTTTCATCACGATGATAGTCTTTGGCATCAGGCCCGCCAACCAATGCTCCCCACAATACATGAGTCTGGTCAGCCGGTTCGTCCATATTCAGTGTTTTTGAACCATGCGATGCTCTGTGATGAGGGTGACTTGCACCGTTTTCAAGGTCATAGCCTACTATATATGCTCTGTTCATAGGATTGTCACCCATTATATATTCCATCTGACTTTCTGACCAGTCTGCAAAAGTATCATCACCTGTTTCTTTTGCATATACAAGAGCTTCAAGCTGAGCTGCTGTATCATATCGGGCTGAACCGTAATCATTAAGCATTGAAAATCCTGCGGGAGTCTTTTTTAGCCATGCTCCGTCAACTTCCGAAAGATTTGCAATTTCATCAGCCGTTATAGATGTGTTCCAGAGTGTATCGTCTGCACCGAAATATTTATGACCTGTTACAGATACATCAAAATCTGCATTTTCTGCATCACCGGAGTTCATTCCTGCCCAGTATTCGAGATTCCAGCGGAATATATACCAGTCACGGCGTGTATTTGTTATAGGTGCGAGCTTTGCAAAAACTCCTCCCCATACTGTATCCCAGCAGTGTACCCATATATTCTGCCAGCAGTTTCCTGTATCCTTTATAATTCTTTTGAGATATCCTGTATATGGGTGAGCTCCCATATCTCCTGTAACTGTTTCATCGACAGAAATAATATCCTCTATATAGTCATAATTTTCTGTACATTCATAGAGCCATACCGCTGCCCATGCAAGTTCATCATAATCATAGCTTGATTCATAAAATCCGCCGTCATATCCAAGACTTGTTACAACACAGTCGTCCTCCTCGGAATGAGTCTTTACTGCAAATTCATACATCTTTATTGCCGTATCAAGACACTGTTTTGCATATTCGGGTTCAGTATCCTTAAAATTAAGATAGTTTACTGCAAGTGAGGCTGAAACACCGGCACACATGTCAGATGCAGGAGTATCAACTGTGGCAAAATATGCAGGTCTTGCATAGTCAACAAGATTTTCATTCTGAAGTTCGGGAGTAAGCCAGTAATTATGGTCAATTTTTCCCTCTCCTACCTGATAGCAGAATGCAAGTATATCACCGTTTTCATCAAAATAAGTGCATTTGAGATAATAATCATTGAACCAGTGAAGAATATCTTCTATATGCCACTGCTGACCTGAATCAACATAGGCATCACGAAATTCATAATATCCCCAGCCGAGCGTTGACGCTGCATAACTTCCCGGCAGACAGAATTTTACACAGTCACCGGCATCATGCATACCTCCTGAAACATCAATTGTTCCGTCACCGTCAGGGTCAAGAATATCCCTGTTTTTGTCAATAAATTCCTGTGAAAGATTAGTTCCCTTAAAATCCTCTCCCATAGGTTTTAACGGAACTTTGGCATCTTCGGTATGACAGTCGCCACGCCATTCAAGATTGCCGTCTGTTATGCCGTATCCGCATTTATTGGCATCATAGAAATAAAGTGATAACTGCAATGCCTTTGCGAAATTGATTTCAGCAGAGGAAGTTGTTTCCTCTGCTGAAGAATATAAAGAAGCTGAACTTAAACAAAATACTGCACTCGCAGTAAGAGCTATTGCTTTCTGACATATTCTTTTAATATTCACAGCTTTATCTCCTTGTTAATCAGACGGGAAGTTCTTTAATACTGCCTGCAAGGAACTGCTGTATTGCAAGGGCATCGTTTGCTGTTACACCGTCACCGATATTCTGAACATCGGCATTTGCAAGAGCATCTGCTGAAAGAGGATTTTTCTTTGAATCACCTACAAATGAGGCTACTGCAACGGCATCAGCAATATCAACGCTCTTATCAAGGTTTGCATCACCATAAAGGATTTCTGAATCTGATTTTGATGTTGTTACAGTAGTAGTTTCCTTTGTAGCAGAAGTTGCTGTTGCTGTTGTAGCTGTTGCTGATGTTGTTGGTTCTGTATCAGAGAGCTTGTATAAATCTTCAGGAAGTTCATCAAGTGTTATGCAGTAATCGCTTGTGTAAATTTCCTTGAGGTTATCAACGTCCTGATAGGTATCACTCATAAGGTGTTCACCATACCATGGGCAGAAATACAGCCAGCCTGCATTTTCAACAGTAAGGTTATCAAGTGCCGGAATTGTATCATTTTCAGCCATTGCAACCATTTTCTTACCGCCTGTAAGTTCAACAAGATAGTTATATATAGATGAAATAGCACTAAGGTTAGGGCCTGATGAAAGTCCGTCATCTCTGTTATTCTGAACGTTGTATTTATCATATGCAACAATATCAACATATTCATCTCCCGGATACCATGTAGGAGAATTGCTGTAATTGTAGCTGTTGAATTCCCAGATTATATTGTGGAGTCCGTATGTTTCAGTAAGGGTATTATAGAGAAGTTTCCAGATTTCCTTATATACATCAGAACCTCTGTCACCCCACCAGAACCATGAAGTTCCGTTGCCATAATTTCCTTCATTTCCCTGTGCTTCGTGGAGCGGACGGAAAATTATCGGAACACCTGCGTCCTGAAGTTTAAGAAGCTGTTCAGCAAGGTCTTTCATAGCTTCTTCAAAATAAGCTCTTTCCTTGCTGTCCTCAACAAGAACATTTGCTGTATTGAAGGTGCTTTTTGATTCCTGATAGTTCTTATAAGTACATTGTTTCCAGTCAACAGCATCGCCGAGTTCATAGTTTTCAAAATCAATAGGAACATTTATATGCCATGATGCTGTAACAATACCGTTCTTCTCTTTAGCCCATTCAATTGCACGTTCAGTAGTTCCGTCCTCCCAGCCATAGAGAGGGTTATAGTTCATAAAGTCAAAGCCTCTTATTGCAGGGAGTTTTCCTGTTTTATCCTTGATATAATTAAATTCAAGCTCTGAATCTCCGTCATTTCCGCCACCGTATATTTCCTGCTGACCTGAAATTATATGACTTCCGTAAACACTCTTGAGATATTTCATAAGAGCCTTTGCTTCATCAGTAGCCTTTGAATCTATAAGAGTATCTGTTGCAAGTGAATAATCAGGAGGAGGTGTCTGTGTAAGAGTTACACTGTCATAAAGGCAGTATCCCCAGCCTCCGCCGAATGTTATCTTATTTTCGCCCTTTGTCAGCTTGACATCTCCGAAACTGAACTCGCTCCAATCGTCAGTATGAGGAATTTTAACGGTTTTTTCCCACTTAGTTCCGTCAGCTCTTTCAACATTTACTTTTCCCTCACGGATTTCACCGTCATTTCCGAGGTACATAATGCTTTTTGTAACAAGACGATACATTCCTGTTTCAGGAGCATCAACAGTAAATGACATAGTTCCGGAACTTGCAACCCATACAAATCCGTCACCTGTAAAGCCGGGGTATTCATCATTATAAACTTTTGTTGCAACAGTTGCACCATCGGCAAGTTCAAGGTCTTCACATTCAGATGAGAAAACAAGTTTAGCTGTTTCTCCGGCTGCCATTACTGAAGGAATTACCGAGCAGATTGTCATTGAAAGTGCTGAAGCTGTCAAGGCACTTATCATCTTTTTAAATTTGCACATAAATTTATTCCCCTTTTCAAAATATTATATGAACATTATATCACTATCAAAAAAAAATATCAATAGTATTATCAAAATTATTTATGATATTTTCCGCCTGATGAAATCTGAAAAGCTCTGTAAATCTGTTCAAGAAGCATAACTCTTGCAAGCTGATGAGGAAATGTCATTTTTGACATAGAGAGTTTAAAATCCCCGAGATTTTTTATTTCAGGAGCAAGTCCGAATGAACTGCCTATTATAAATGTAACTGTACTGTTTCCGGATACAACAGCACTCTGTATTGTTTCTGAAAGCTCATTGCTTGAAATCTGTTTTCCTTCAATACACATGGGGATTATATATCCCTTTGCATATTTTCTGATGCTTTCACCCTCTTTTGAAAGAGCGTTTGAAATTTCCTTTTCAGACGGATTTTCATTTAATCTGTATTCATTAAGCTCATGAATTTCAAAATTGCAATACCTTGAAAGTCTTTTTATATATTCATCACAGGCACTTTTAAGATAATTTTCTTTCAGTTTTCCTATTACTATAAAATTTATTGTCATTCAGAAAATCACAACTCCTCCGTTTGATTCCTTAGGTGCAATTCCAAGCATATAATCATCATTTCTGCGGTATCCTTTAAGTGCAAGCTGAATAGTTCTGTCTGCGATTTCAGGGCGGTTGTTTTCAGGACTCAGATGACCTAAAACAAAATATCTTGTTCCCGTTCTTATCAGCTTTCTTATCTGTGATGCACAGTCATCATTTGAAAGATGACCGTTCATAGAAAGTATACGCTGTTTAACTGCAAGCGGATAATCACCAGTACGCAACATTCTTTCATCATAGTTTGATTCAAGAAAAACAAGTCTGCAACCCGTCAGGGCATTTTCCACTTCAGAAGATATATGTCCCAAATCAGTGCAGACAGCACATAATTTATCATCAGCAGTATGTATTCTGTAACCACAACTATGAACTGCATCATGCGGAGTGTCAAAAGCTGTTACTTCCATACCGGCAACACATACACTTTTCTGAATTTCAATCAGAGGTGATTTCGATGAAACCTTATCACTTTTCATAAGCAGTTCCAGTGTTTCACATCTTGCATATACAGGACATTTTATCTTTGAACCGAATACTTTAAGTCCTTTTATATGGTCGCTGTGTTCATGAGTAATAAATACTGCCTTTACAGCATCAGGAGTAAGTCTGTTTACTTTTAAAGCCTCGAAAAGTTTTTTACAGCTTACTCCTGCATCTATCAGAATACCTCCCTTTTCAGTTCCGATGAAAACTGAATTTCCCTGACTTGAACTGAAAAGGGGATAAAGTCTTGCCATAATATATTAACCTATCTTCTTTATTTCAGTACCCTGACGGGTTTCTTTTACTGAATATCCGAGAGATGTAATCTTATCACGGATTTCATCAGCAAGGTTAAAATTCTTATCCTTGCGGGCATTTTTACGCTGTTCAACAAGTTCAAGAATTTCAGCCGGAATTTCCTCAGCCTTTTTGCGGTTATACATAAGTCCGAGAACATCTGTAAGTTCATCAAACAAATCTGCACCAGCCTGCAACTGCTGTTTTGAAACAGAATTATCTGCTGACATTGTATTCAAATCCCTTACAAGTTCAAATACTGCTGTTATACCGTCTGCTGTGTTGAGGTCATCGTCCATAGCTGTTATAAACTGCTGACGGCGTTCTTCAAAAGTTTTCTTTGCACTTTCTGAAATTTCACCGTCAACAGCACCTGCAATTGCTCTGTCAAGGGTTTCACGGCAGTTATAAAGACGTTCAAGAGATGCCTTGCAGGCATCAAGAAGCTCAACACAATAATTTATCGGACTTCTGTAATGTGCCTGAATCATCATATATCTTACTGTTTCATATCCGTATTTTTCAGCTACTTCTCTTGCTGTAAAGAAATTTCCGAGTGATTTTGACATCTTTTTATTGTCAACGTTTATATATCCGTTGTGCATCCAGTAATTTGCAAGAGGTTTTCCTGTAACAGCTTCAGACTGTGCAATTTCATTTTCGTGATGAGGGAAAATAAGGTCCTGACCTCCGCAGTGAATATCAAGTGTATCTCCGATGTGATAACGTGACATTGCAGAACATTCAATATGCCAGCCCGGACGGCCTTTTCCCCATGGGGATTCCCAGTAAGGTTCGCCTTCTTTTGCTGATTTCCACACAGCAAAGTCAAGTGGATTTTCCTTTATATCGTTTACATCAATTCTTGCACCTGCCTGAAGTTCTTCAATCGGCATTCCTGAAAGTTTTCCGTAATCCTTAAAACTTGATGTTCTGAAATAAACATCACCGTTCTTTTCGTAAGCGTGACCTGTTTCAACAAGTTTTTTTACAAGGTCTATTATTATATCCATGCTTTCAGTAACTTTCGGGTGAACGTCAGCGTCCATAACATTAAGACCATGAGAATCTTTTTTATATTCTGCAATATATTTTTCAGAAACTTCTGAAGCAGGAATACCTTCTTCATTAGCCTTTTTTATAATCTTGTCATCAACATCAGTAAAGTTCTGAACATACTTTACATTGTATCCTCTGTATTTAAGATAACGTCTAAGAACGTCAAATGCACATATCGGACGTGCATTTCCTATGTGTATATAGTTATACACAGTAGGCCCGCAGGCATATATATTAACCTGATTTTCTGAAATCGGTATCAGTTCTTCCTTTTTTCTTGTCATAGTATTATAAATCTGCATTATAAATTATCTTTCCTTTCATTATTCTGTTTTTTTTCAAGTTCCTGAATTTTTTTCTCAAGGCTTTCTATCTTTGAAAGCATCTTGCACATATCAAGTGAAGCAGGGTCAGGAATATGAATCTGGTCAATTTCATCTGTAACGCAATGGCAGACTTTTTTTCCGTCCTGTCTTACTACTCTTGCCGGTACACCGACAGCCGTACAGTTATCCGGAAGCGGTTTAAGCACAACGGCATTCGCCGCAATCTTGACATTATTGCCAACTGTAAAAGGCCCTAAAACTTTTGCTCCTGCACCTACAAGAACATTGTTTCCGATAGTGGGGTGACGTTTTCCTTTATCTTTACCTGTACCGCCAAGGGTTACACCCTGATATATAAGACAGTTATCACCTATAACGGCGGTTTCACCTATTACAACGCCCATTCCATGGTCTATAAAAAGGCTCTTTCCTATTGTTGCACCGGGGTGAATTTCTATACCGGTCCAGAATCTTGACCACTGTGAAATTATTCTTGCAATTGTATACATTTTATGCTTATAAAACCAGTGAGCTTTGCGGTAACTCCTTACAGCATGAAGTCCCGAATATGTGAAAAGAATTTCAAACGAACTTCTTGCAGCAGGGTCGTGAGCTTTTATAACGGCAATATCTTCTCTTAATTGTTTGAAAATTAAAATCGACCTCCCTTAAAAAAAATACCCCTGATGAAGAAAAAAATCTTCAAACAGAGGCGGTTTAATATACCACGGTTCCACTCTGAATTTATCACTCAAAGAATCTTTAACGCAGATATACGCCGGAGAATACTGTTATTTCCTCACCGGAGCTGACAGACGCACTTTCAGAAGAAATGTTTATGCCGTCACACCGCACCGGCACTCTCTGGAAAACAAATTCAGCTTACTCTGACTGCTACGCTTTTAAAATATATATTATATTATATACAAAAAAAGCTGTAATGTCAATAACTGAAAACCAAAAAAACTGCTTTCCTGAAAAAGAGAAAGCAGTTCAAAAAACTTACTGATTATGATTAGTCAGCATTTGTATTCTTTTCGATATAATTAGCAATATCGCCTACTGTTTTGATGCTGTCAACAGCTTCTTCTGGGATTTCGAGGTCAAATTCATCTTCGATAACAGAAATAAGGTCTACAACGTCAAGTGAATCAGCACCTAAATCCTCAGTAATGTTAGCTTCCATAGTAATTTTTTCTTCATCAACGCTAAGCTGGTCAGCGATAATGTCTTTGAGCTTGTCAAAAATCATGATAAAAATCCTCCGTTTATAATTAATGCAAAACCGGTTAAAATATTTACTCTGTAAACTCACCGATTTTTCTAAACTTAGTATAACGTGATTTGAGTAATTCGTCAATATCTTTTTTACAAATTTCTGAAATTTCATGTGACAAAAATTCCTTGATATTTTCCGAAATTTTGTATAAATTGTTGTGAGCACCTCCGAGAGGTTCTTCAATAATGGATTCAGCTACTTCGAGTTCAATCATATCTTCAGCAGTCATTTTCATTATTGAGCTTGCCTCCTCCTCACGGGAAGGGTCTTTCCAGAGTATGCTTGCAAAGCCTCTTGGTGAGAGTATTGAATACACAGCGTTTTCAAGCATAGCAAGGTGGTCACATACACCGAGAGCCAAAGCTCCTCCGCTTCCTGCTTCACCGAGAACTATTGATATTATGGGGGTTCTTAAAGTCATAAACTCCATAATATTTCGTGCAATGGCTTCTCCCTGACCTCTTTCCTCCGCAGATATTCCGCAGAAAGCTCCGGGAGTATCTATAAGGCATATAACAGGACGGTGAAATTTTTCTGCCTGTTTTGCAAGACGCAGAGCCTTGCGGTATCCTTCGGGGTGAGGCATTGCAAAATTGCATTTTTTATTTTCGTTTATATTTCTTCCCTTTACCTGTGCAATTATTGTAACAGGTGTTCCGGAAAGTCTGCCTATTCCTCCCATTATTGCACCGTCATCACCAAAATGACGGTCACCATGAAATTCATAGAAATCATCAAAAATCAGCGGTATGTAATCATTTACAGTAGGGCGGTTCTTATTATGGACGATTTGAAGACGCTCCCACGCAGTTTTTTCATTTTCCATAAAAATCAAACCTCCTGTTCAGGAACATATCCATGAAGTTTAAGAAGATGAGAAAGAGTACTTCTCATTTTTTTCCTTTCAACAATCATATCAACAAAGCCTTTGTCCTCAAGAAATTCAGCAAGCTGAAAATTATCAGGAAGTCTTTGTTTTATAGTTCCTTCAATTACACGTCTGCCTGCAAAACCTATAAGAACTTTAGGTTCAGCAATTATAATATCGCCCAGTGATGCAAAACTTGCTGTAACACCGCCTGTTGTGGGGTCAGTCATAACTGTTATATAAAGCAGTCCTGCCTGATTGTGACGTGCAACAGCTCCGGACGTCTTAGCCATCTGCATAAGGGATACTATACCTTCCTGCATTCTTGCACCGCCTGATGCAGTAAATATTACAACAGGCAATTTTTTTTCAATGGCAGTTTCAAAGGCTCTTGCAATTTTTTCGCCTACAACACTTCCCATTGATGCCATCATATATCTTGAATCCATGACAGCTATTATAACACTGCTTCCCTTGATTTTTGCCTGACCTGTCACAACAGCATCAGAAAGACCTGTTTTTTCACGCAGTTCCTGCTGTTTTTCTTCATATTCAGGATAATTTATAGGGTTACAGCTTTTCATATCCTTATCAAATTCAACAAAGCTTTCCTTATCGACTGTAATAGCAATTCTTTCTCTTGCTGTCATTCTGCCGTGATAATTGCAGTCAGGGCATACCTTCAGAAGCTCATTGTAATGTTCTTCCGTAATCATATGCTGACAGCGGGGACATTTAAACTTCGGCTTTTCGGTTTCAGTCTTATTGTCATCATCGTTGAATCTCTTTTTTACGACCTTGAACAAATCCTCAAGCATCTAATTCACCACAATCCTATTTTTTCTTCTTACGCTTTTCCATATAATCATTAAGATAGCCTATATTATAATTACCGTTTTCAAAGTCACGGTTTTTAATAAGTTCAAGCTGAAAATCAATATTTGTATCTATTCCGTCAACTATAAATTCAGATAACGCCCATTTCATTTTCATAATAGCTTCCTTTCTGTCAGCACCATGAACAATAAGTTTTGCTATCATAGAATCATAGTAGGGCGGTATAACGTATCCCTGATAAACAGCAGTATCTATTCTTATTCCCGGCCCTCCGGGGATATTGAGAGCCTTTATTTTTCCGGGGGACGGTCTGAAATCAAGTTCAGGATTTTCAGCATTTATCCGGCATTCTATCGCATGGCCGTTTATTTTTATATCGTCCTGAGTAATACCGAGCTTTTCACCTGCTGAAACTCTTATCTGTGCTTTTACAAGGTCAAATCCTGTAACGGCTTCTGTAATGGGGTGTTCAACCTGAATACGAGTATTCATTTCCATAAAGTAGAAATTTTTATCATCATCAACAAGAAATTCTATTGTACCTGCATTGTAATAACCGCACTGTTTTGCGACAATAACTGCTGATTCCCCCATTTTTTTACGCAGTTCGGGAGTTACAACCGGACTCGGACTTTCTTCAAGAACTTTCTGATTTCTTCTCTGCATAGAACAGTCACGTTCACCGAGATATATTGTATTTCCGAATTTATCAGCCATAATCTGAATTTCCACATGATGCGGATTTATAAGGAATTTTTCAATATATACAGAATCATCACCGAAAAAGTTTTTAGCCTCCTGCTGAGCAACAGTCATCTGAGTTTCAAGTTCATCAGGACTGTCAACACGTCTTATACCACGTCCTCCGCCTCCTGCTGATGCCTTTACAAGTACCGGATAACCTGCCTTTTCTGCAATTTTTTTAGCCTCATCAAGTGATTTTACAGCACCGTCTGAACCCGGAATTACAGGAACACCCGCATTTGACATAGTTCTTTTAGCCTCTGCCTTATCTCCGAGCATTTCTATTGATTTATATGAAGGACCTATAAATTCAAGACCAAATTTTTCACAGAGTTTTGCAAATTCAGCATTTTCCGAAAGAAATCCGAATCCCGGGTGAATTGCATCGGAATGTGTTATAAGTGCAGCCGAAATTATAGCGTTCATATTCAGGTAACTGTCTTTTGTAGGGGCTGAACCTATACATACAGCCTCATCTGCAATCTGTGCATGAAGTGCATTTCTGTCCGCTGTTGAATAAACGGCAACACATCTTACACCGAGTTCACGGCAGGCACGTATTATTCTTACGGCAATTTCGCCTCTGTTGGCAATCAATACTTTCTGAAACATAATTATTCTTCCTTATTGCTGTCAATTACAGCAAATGAAATTTCACATGAAACTGCTTTTTTTCCGTCAACAGTAGCAACAGCTTTTCCTGTTCCGATTGAAAGCTTTTCCTTTATTATTTCAACTTCGAGGTCAAGAACATCTCCCGGAACTACCTGTTTTCTGAACTTTGCCTTGTCTATGCCTGCAAAAAGGGCAATTTTTCCTTTATACTTCGGTTTTGAAAGCATACATACTGCACCTGCCTGTGCAAGCATTTCAATCATCAGCACACCCGGAGTTACAGGATAATCAGGAAAATGACCTTTAAACCAGAAATCTTCTTCCTTTATGTATTTTCTTGCCTTTATTCTTACTCCCACTTCCATTTCAAGAACCTCATCTATAAGGAGAAAAGGATCTCTGTGCGGAATTATTTCCATAATCTGTTCTCTGTTAAGTAAAACTTCTGACATTTTATACATCTCCTTTTATAACTGATATTATCCTATAATCATAATAGGCTGGTCATATTCAACTGACTGACCGTTTTCAACGAATATATCGAGAACTTTTCCGTCAAAATCGCTCTGAACTTCATTCATAAGCTTCATAGATTCTATAATCATAATAACATCGCCCTTTTTAACGGTATCACCGATTTTTACAAAAGCAGGCTTATCAGGTGAAGGAGATGAATAGAAAGTTCCCACTATCGGAGATTTTACTGTATTTCCCTTTACTTCACTTTTTTCCTCACTGCCTGAATTTTCAGCAGGCAATGAAGATGTATTGACATTCTGAACAGTCATAGCAGGCTGTAAAGGTGCAGATGATATAATCTCTCTGCTTTTCTTGCCCTCTATAACTATTTCACAGTCACCGTATTTTATTTTGATTTTGCCGAGGTCATTTTTTCTGACTGTTTCAGCAAGTTCCTTTATTTCATCAAGAGTAACACTGTTCATAATTTTTTCTGACATACGGCATACTCCCTTCAGTCAGCGATTTTTTTAAGGCAGATAGTAGCATTGTGTCCGCCGAATCCGAGTGAATTTGAAAGTGCTGATTTTACTTCCTGCTTTACATTTCCCTCAACACAATAATCAAGGTCACATTCTTCATCAGGAACTTTATATCCGACAGTCTTATGAATAAGTCCTTCCTGAATTGTCTTTGCAGTAACAATAGCCTCAACAGCTCCCGCAGCACCAAGAAGATGACCTATCATAGATTTAGTGGAATTGATTTTTACCTTATAGGCATCATCACCGAATGAGCTTTTTATAGCTCTTGTTTCATATTTGTCATTAAGACCTGTTGAAGTACCATGAGCATTTATATAGTCCACGTCACATGGTTTCAGTCCTGCTTCTTCCATAGCAAGAGTCATAGCCATTCCGGCAGCCTCTCCCTCCGGTGAAGGAGATGTCATATGATAGCCGTCACATGTAGCACCGTATCCGGCAATTTCAGCATATATTTTTGCACCTCTTGCCTTTGCATGTTCATATTCTTCAAGAACAAGTATTCCGCAGCCTTCGCCAAGTACAAATCCGCTTCTTTCCTTGTCAAACGGTATTGATGCACGTTCAAGGTCACTTGATTTTGTAAGAGCTTTCATGTTGCTGAATCCGCCCAGAGCAAATTCAGTAACTGTGCTTTCAGTACCTCCGCATACACATATATCAAGGTATCCGTCCTTTATTTTTCTGAATGCCTCACCTATTGCATGAGTTGAAGATGAACAAGCTGTAACTGTTGCAAAGTTAGCACCTTTAAAGCCTGTTTTTATTGATACAGTTCCTGCTGCCATATTTGAAATCATCATAGGAATATAGAAAACAGATATTTTCCCCGGCCCTTTTTCAAGATATTTCTGATGTTCCTGTTCAGTGAGTTCAAGACCGCCTATTCCACAGCCTATTATAACACCTGCTCTGTAAGGGTTTATATCCTTGAAATCTGTTCCGCAGTCTTTAAGAGCCTCGCTTGTTGATACAAGTGCAAGTTTTGTAAATCTGTCCATTCTTCTTGACTCTTTTTTATCAAAACAGAGAGGGTCATTATAATAATCTTCCTCATTGAAATTTTTTATAGTTCCTGCAACTGAAACTCCTGTTCTTGAGGAATCAAATTTATCTATAAATGAAAATCCTATTTTATTGTCAACAATACCATTCCAGAAATCAGAAACGTTATTTCCAAGAGGGTTGACAGTTCCCATACCTGTTATTACTACTCTTTTCATCTGAAAATCCTTTCCTTATAAATTTACATTGAAAGTCCGCCGGATATTTCAATTACCTGTCCTGTGACATAGCTTGAATCTGATGATGCAAGGAATGAAACAACACCTGCTATTTCTTCAACTTCGCCGTATCTTTTCATAGCAATCTGGGCAAGCATTGCATCTCTCTGTGCATCTGTGAGCTTATCTGTCATAGGAGTCTTGATAAATCCGGGAGCTACTGCATTGCAAGTAATGTTTCTTGAACCAAATTCCTTTGCAGTAGTTTTTGTCATGCCGATTATTGCTGCTTTTGATGCTGAATAGTTGAACTGTCCGGGATTTCCGTAAAGTCCTGCTACTGAGGCAAGGTTTATTATATGACCGCTTCTCTGTTTCATCATTACAGTAGCGGTATGTTTTGTCATATTGAAAACACTTTTCTGATTTACTGCAATTACTGCATCATAGTTTTCTTCGCTCATTCTTGCAAGGAGTCCGTCCTTTGTGATTCCTGCATTGTTTACAAGAACATCTATTGTTCCGAATTCAGCCTTTACAGCCTTTACAAGTTCTTCACATTCAGCATATTTTGAAACATCAGCAGGAAAACATACGGCTTTCACGCCAAATTCCTGACATTCCTTTGCTACATTTTCAGCATTTGCCTTGTCGCTTTCGCTCGGATAATGATTTATTACTATATCAAAACCGTCTTTAGCAAGTCTTTTTGCTATACAAGCACCTATACCCTGAGATGCTCCTGTTATAATCGCTGTCGCCATATTATCCTCCAAAAAATAAATATTATCTGTTCAGAAGCTTTTCAGCCTGTCCGAATATATCTTTAATAATTTCACTGCATGGTTTTACTTCTTTTACAAGACCGGCAATAGCTCCGCAGAGGAATGAACCCTCCTCAAGATTTCCGTCCTGAACAGCTTTTCTGAGTGAACCGAGTGTAAGATTTTCAAATTCATCAGGAGTAAGAGTTCCGTTTTTTTCACCGTTTGCAAGCATTTTTGAAAACTTTGTTTTCACATTACGGCAAGGGTGACCTGTGTATCTGCCTGTAACAACGCTGTCAGTATCTTTAGCCTTAACAACAAGTTCTTTATAAGTCGGGTGAATCTGACATTCTTCAGAAGCAAGGAAAAGTGTGCCGAGCTGAACACCTTCTGCACCAAGCATAAATGATGCGGCAATTCCTCTGCCGTCAGCAATTCCTCCCGCAGCAATAACAGGAATTGAAACAGCATCAACAACCTGCGGAACAAGGCACATTGTAGTTATTTCGCCTATATGACCGCCTGATTCAGTACCCTCTGCAATTACAGCATCTGCTCCGGCACGTTCCATTCTTTTTGCAATTGCAACAGACGGAACAACAGGAAGTACTTTGATTCCTGCATTTTTCCATTCTGAAACATATTTCGGAACTCCTGCACCTGTTGTTACAACAGGAACTTTTTCATCTATCACAAGCTGTGAAAGGTCATCAGCATTTGGACTCATAAGCATTATATTTACACCGAAAGGCTTATCCGTCATAGATTTGCATGCTCTTATCTGTTCACGCAGATAGTCGATAGGTGCTGAACCACCGGCAATTATTCCAATTCCTCCGGCATTTGATACAGCAGAGGCAAGTTTGCTTTCAGCAATCCATGCCATACCACCCTGTATTATAGGATATTCGCATTTTAATAATTCAGTAATTTTAGTTTTCATATGTTTTTAAAATCCTTTCAGTGTTAATATTCAAAAATAATTGCACCGTAAGTAAGACCTGCTCCGAATCCTACCATGCAAACCTTATCTCCTCTTTTAATTCTTCCCTTTTCAACAGCCTCATCAAATGCAAGCGGTATAGATGCACTTGATGTATTTCCGTTATGGTCAAGGGTAATAACAAACTTATCCATTGAAACTTTCATATTTTTTGCAGCAGTTTCAATAATTCTGAAGTTTGCCTGATGAGGTACAATCACATCAATATCATCAGCAGTCATATTAATTTTTGATGCTGCACATTCAAGAGCTTTCGGAAGTGCCTTTGTAGCAAATTTATATACTTCCTTTCCGTTCTGAACAAGGGCATGCATTTTAGTGCCGGCAAAACCGTCATCATATTGTGTTTCATCAGCAAATTCTTCCTTGCGGTTGACACTTCTTGCAAAAAGGAGTCTTGCACCGCTTCCGTCAGAAGCAAGATAGCTTGAATAAAGTTTATCATTTTTTTCAATTATGGAGGCTGATGCTCCGTCACCGAAAAGAATACATGTGCCCCTGTCTGTAAAATCAGTTATTCTTGAAAGGTTTTCACTTGCAACAACAAGGGCGTATTTCATATTTTCATCTGTTTCAAGAAAACGTCTTGCAGTATCCACAGCATATATATATCCTGTGCAGGCAGCATTGAGGTCAAAAGCCATTGCATTTGAAGCCTTTATTTCATTCTGGATTATGCTTGCAACACTCGGTGTATGGAAATCATTTGTTATTGTACAGCATATTATAATCCCGATGTCATCAGGATTTATTCCGGCTTTTTCAACAGCTTTCCTGCAAGCCTCCGCACCCATATACCAGGTAGGCTCCCAACCTGAAATATGCCTTGAAATTATTCCTGTTCTGGTTCTTATCCACTCGTCATTCGTATCTACAAATTTAGCAAGGTCATCATTTGTAACAGACTGATTAGGAACATAACTGCCTGTGGACACAATATTTATACCCATTTTTAGCCTCCCTGATTAATTTCTTTAAAATAGTTATTGTAATATTACAGAATTTGTGTTATAGTATAGATAAAGAATGTCTGAAAAAAATAGTATCAGACATTTCTATTTTAATCTATTTTACCTTATTTTGCAATGATTTTTTGTCATTTTAACGAATTACGCACAAATTATCGTTGATTTGCACAAATTCCAGTGTTGAAATCTGTTGTCGTTGCACTATTTAAGAAAGGAATTTTTAATTATGAATATTGCTTTGTTTTCAGGTCAGGGTTCACAGTATTCCGGAATGACCAGAGATTTATATGAATCCGATAATTCACTTTCAGTAATTTTCGATACAGCATCTGATATAATCGGCAGAGATATAAAGGATATATGCTTTAACGCTGATGAAACTGTTCTTGCACAGACTATAAATTCACAGCCGGCTATTATGACTGCTTCACTTGTATGCCTTGAATCCGCAAAGAAAAAGGGATTTGAATTTTCAGGTGTGGCAGGTCATTCACTCGGAGAATATGCAGGAATGGTTGCAAGCGGTGTTGTTTCAATGGAGGACGGTTTCCGTCTTATAAAGGCTCGTGCTGAAGCTATGGACAGATGTGCAAAGGAAAACAAGGGAGCAATGTCTGCTGTATTAAAACTTTCTGCTGAACAGATTGAAGAAGTATGCAGTTCTGTTGACGGATATGTTGTTCCTGTAAACTATAATTCACCACAGCAGACTGTTATTGCAGGAACTGCTGAGGCTGTCGCAAAGGCAACAGAAGAATTTTCAAAGCTCAAAGCAAGAGTTGTTCCTCTTAAAGTAGCAAGTGCTTTCCATTCAAAGCTTATGGAATCTGCTTCAAAGGAATTTTACGAAACTGCAAAGAAAATAAAATTCAACAAACCGCAGGTTAAATACTACTCAAATGTTACAGGTGCAGAACTTACAGATTTCTCTGATATGCCGTCACTTCTCGCAAAACATATCATATCTCCGGTACGTTTTGTTTCAGAACTCAATGCAATGCAGAATGACGGTTTCACAGGATTCTATGAATTTGGCCCTAACAAAGTTCTCACAGGTCTTGTAAAGAAAACTTTAAAAGATGTGAAGGCTGTCAATATCGAAAATCTTAAAACTCTTGAGGAGGTATTCTGCAATGAATAAGTATACTTTAATCGGCCACCCTCTTGGTCACTCAATGTCACCAATGATTCATGAAGGTCTGTTCAGACTTAAAGGAAAAGACTGCCCGTATGACCTTACTGATATAGCACCTGAAAATCTTTCATCAAAAGCTGATTTTCTCAGAAGTCTTTCAGGCTTTAACATAACAATTCCGCATAAAGTTGCTGTCATTGACCTTATAGATGAAATGGCTGAAAGTGCAGAAAGATACAACTCTGTAAACTGCGTTTCAAACCAGAACGGAAAACTTGTCGGATACAATACAGACTGTGATGGATTTCTTTTATCAGTAAATTCACTGAATATGCCTCTTGACAAAAATGTTCTTCTTATAGGCTGTGGCGGTGTCGGAAGAATGATTGCTGTTGAAACAGTACGCCATGGCGGAAAACTTACTGTTGCACATATTCCGGAGGCTCTTGAAATGGCTGAAAATCTAAAATCCGAACTTATGGAAAAATATCCTGACACAACAGTCAAAACAGTAAATATGAATGAAATATCAGGAAAATTCGATATGCTTATAAATGCATCTCCTGTCGGAATGTATCCTAAAACTGAAAACTGTCCTGTAAGCGATGAGATTATTTCAAACTGTGGCTGTGTATTCGATGTTGTATACAATCCTGTTGAAACACTTCTTGTAAAGAAATTCAAAGAACAGGGAAAACCTGCTCTTGGCGGAACTGCTATGCTTGTATATCAGGCTGTAAAAGCTCACGAAATATGGAACAACGATTTCTATACAAATGATGAGGTAAATTCAATCATAAAGGCTGTTGAAGAAAAAATCTGCTCAGATTTCAAATAAAAGGAGATTTGCTATGACTCTATATTTATGCGGATTTATGGGCTGCGGAAAAACAACTGTCGGAAAGATAATATCAAAAAAACTCGGACTTGCATATTTTGATTCTGATGAAGAAATAGTTGCAAAGGAAAAAATGACTATCCCCGAAATATTTGATAAAATGGGCGAACCGTATTTTCGTAAATCAGAGGCTGAAACCATAAAAAATTTTGTAAACTACAAGGCTGTTGTTTCCTGTGGGGGCGGTGCTATGCTTAATTCCGAAACAGCGAAAAGTGTAACTGAAAACGGAGGAATTATTATATTCATTGATGTTCCGTTTGATGTATGCTATGAAAGAATAAAAGACGATTCAAACAGACCTATTGCCGTTAATAGTACAAGGGAACAGCTCCTTGAACGCTACAACACACGCTATCCCATATATCTTGAAAATTCAGCAATAAGGGTTGAATGCGACTGCTCACCTATGGAAGCCTCTGAAAAAATAATTTCTGCAATAAAGCTCCGGAGGTAATATTTTTCAATGAAAATATACAATGCTGAAATATATACAATGACTGACAAGTCAGGCGGTATTATTGAAAACGGATATATTGAAATATCAGGCAAAAAAATTACAGCAGTTAAAAAAGGTATTCCGGACAAAATAAGTCCCGAAGATATAAACGCTGAAAAAGGCACAGTATATCCCGGATTTATCGATGCACACACACATCTCGGAATAATTGAGGACGGTATAGATTTTGAGGGCGATGACTGCAATGAATCATCTGACCCTTTTACACCGCAGATGAGGGCAATTGACGGAATAAATCCCTTTGACAGATGCTTTTCAGAGGCAAGAAAAAGAGGTATCACAGCAGTTGCCTCCTGCCCCGGAAGTGCAAATGCCTGCGGTGGTGAAATAGCATTCATCAAAACAGACGGAATATTTATTGATGATATGATTATTGAAGGCATAAAAGGAATGAAATTTGCACTCGGTGAAAATCCAAAGCGTGTTTACAATGACAAAGATGAATCACCTGTTACAAGAATGGCTGTTTCTGCAATAATCAGAGAGGGACTATATAAGGCTAAACGCTATATGAATGATTATGATGCACACCTTGCGGACAGTGACAGCCTTGACCCTCCCGAATATGATATAAAATGCGAATCGCTTGTACCGCTTTTAAGACGCAGAGCTAAGGCTTATTTTCACTGTCATCGTGCTGATGACATCTGCACTGCCATAAGAATTGCCCGTGAATTTAATCTCAAGGCTGTAATAATACATGGCACAGAGGGATACCTTGTTTCCGATATTCTGAAAAGATTTAAAATTCCTGTAATATGCGGGCCTGTAATATGTGACAGATGCAAGCCGGAAATGAAAGGCCTTGACCTGAAAAATGCCTCAGAACTTAATAAAAACGGTGTTCTTACTGCCATATGCACTGACCACACTGTAATTCCTATACAGTATCTTCCGATTTCTGCACAGGCTTGTCAGAAAGGCGGTCTTGAATTTATAGAGGCTCTTAAAGCAATTACAATAAATCCTGCCTTGATTATGGGTGCAGAAAAATCAATCGGCTGTCTTAAAAATGATATGGACGCTGATTTACAGCTTTATCCGAAAGGTTCAAATCCTCTTGACCTCCTTTCAGAACCGTCACTCGTTATGATTAATGGTAAAATAGTATGAAAAAACCGGCAATATTAATTCTGTCTGCAATTCTGCTGTCAAATATATCAGCATACAGAGCTTACGCTGAATCTGTATATTATACAGGCGACTATACCATAAATTATAGTATATCTGAAAACGATACGATTACAATTACAAAATGTACCGGAAACGGCGAAAGTCTTTATATACCTGATACAATTGACGGTCTGCCCATTACAGAAATAGATTCTTCTGCATTTGTATCATGTACAAATCTGAAAACAATAACCGTTTCAGACGACAATCAGTATTTTGTATCTGAAAACAATATGCTTATGAACCGTAACAAAATAAATCTTATAAAATATACAGGTTCTGACCAGACAGCAGTAATTCCGTATGGAATTGAAAAAATTGAATCTCATGCCTTTTTCGGCTCAGAACCGGAATATATAAATATTCCGGAAACTGTTTCATATATTGATGATTATGCATTTATGGGCTGTACGGCACTGAAAGAAATATATATTCCTTCAAGAGTTGAATATATCGGAAAAAGCTGTTTTTTCAGCTGTCCGTATCTTTCAGCAGTAAACATTCCGGAGGGAATTACTGCAATTTATGATGATACTTTTTATGCCTGCCCCAGTCTTGTGGAATTAGTCATTCCACAGTCAGTTACCACAATAGGAAATGATATTCTTTCCCCTGCTGAAAGCAATACCTATAATCCTGTTATATATGGTTTTTACGGAAGTCCTGCAAAAAGCTATGCACAGAACAACAGCATTTCCTATAAAATGATTGGTGATGTAAATGAAGATTTACTTCTTGATTCTTCAGACGCTTCAAGTATACTTTTTGATTATGCATCGGTTTCTGCGGGAAACAGTTCATCATTCAGCCATATTCAGTCAATATGTGGTGATATGAACAGGGACGGAAATATAAATTCTGCTGATGCATCTGCTGTACTATTAAAATATGCAGAAATTTCATCAGGCGGATAACAGCTTATTTTTTATGATTCTATTGCAAATTGCAAAAAATATGTTATAATAATTATGCCGGCTTTTTTACCGGAAAAACTTTTATACGGAGGCTCAAATGAAAAAAATTACTGTTGTTACCGGTCATTACGGTACGGGAAAAACAAATCTTTCTGTAAATATCGCTATGAATATAAAAGCTCAGAATAAACCTGTATGTGTTATTGACCTTGACATTGTAAACCCGTATTTCCGCACTGCCGACTTTAAACAGCTTTTTGAAGAAAATAATATCAGGCTTATTGCTCCTCAGTATGCAAATTCAAATCTTGATATTCCCGCTTTAAGCTTTGACCTTGAAGAACTTGCTATGTCTGATGAATATCTTGTAATAGATGTCGGCGGAGATGATGCCGGAGCTACTGCTCTCGGAAGATATTCACAGGCTCTTGAAAAATTTCATAATGAAATCGAAATGATTTACGTCATAAATGCTTACCGCTATTTAACGCCTGCTCCTGATGATGCTCTTGAGCTTATGTATGAAATCGAAAATGCATCTCATATGAAACATACTGCAATAGTAAACAATTCAAATCTCGGAAGTGAAACCACTCCGAAAACTATTGAGGATTCTTTTGAATTTGCAGATGAAACTGCATTCAAGGCTGAACTGCCTCTGCTTTATACTGCATGCAGAGAAGATTTGGCTGAATTTGTTGAAGATAAAAATATCATGCCCATAAAAGTTTATGTAAAGCCTTTCTGGGAAAGGTAATTTCAATATGACAAAATCCGGAAGAATTATAGCTCTGACATCAATAATAATTTTATATGCTGTATCACTTACAGACAAAGCTCTTAAATATTCAGATATACCGCAGTTTGTATTTGAATATAAAAAAAATGACAACGGCGGAATTACCATTACAGATTACATCGGCAAAAAAACTGATTTGATTATTCCTGATAAAATTAAAAAACTTCCCGTTACAGAAATAAGATATATGGGAAATAATCATAAACTGAAATCTGTAATTATTTCCGAAAATGTAAAAAAGATTTCAGACTGGGCATTTTTTAACTGTTCAGAACTTGAATATATAGATATTCCTGAAAGTGTTGAATATATAGGTGAAGGTGCTTTTATCAGAACTCCTTTTGAAGAAAATCTCGGCAGTGATGATTTTATAATAATAAATGATAAAATTCTTTACAGATACGATGGAAACAGTGAAAACATAACTATCCCTGACGGCATTCAGTCAATATGCAGTAATGTATTTACTTCAAAAAATATCAGAAGTGTTAAGATTCCCGAAAGCGTTGAATATATCGGCAGAGGAGCTTTCAGCGAATGTAAAAATCTTGAAAGCATTAATATTCCCGAAAATGTGAAATCAATTGAACCTTATGTCTTTGCGGAATGTGATTCTCTTTCTGATATTTCACTTTCAGATGAAACTGAAAAAATCGGATATAGCTCATTTTATGGTTCAGGAATTGAAAATATAAAAATTCCCGATAAAATTCCGGAAATTCCGGAAAGTGCATTTGAAAACTGTTCTTCACTTGAAAATATCATTCTTTCTGATAACATAAAAACTATAAATAAAAAGGCTTTTCAGAACTGCACTTCACTTGAAAATATAAAATTTCCTGAAAATCTTGAAAATATAGAAGATAATGCCTTTTCTGAAACAGCTTTAAAAGAAATCATTCTTCCTGAAAGTATTTCCGTTCTTGGAAATCATGCTTTCAGGGAATGTACTTATGCAGAAAAAATAAAGCTGTCATCTAATCTTAAAACAATTCCCATAGAATGTTTTGACGGCTGTAAATCCCTTACTGAAATTGAAATTCCTGAGGGTATTGAAACAATTGAAATGAATGCATTTCAGAATAATTCATCATTAAAACATGTCAGACTTCCTGACAGCTTAAAATCAATAGATTTGAATGCTTTCGCAAAAAGTAATATAGAATCTGTATTCATTCCTGATAATGTCGAATACTTCAACAGGCAGGCTTTTCTGAATGATACAGAAAAATCACCTGTTACCTTGATGTGTACTGAAAACTGCCTTGCAATAAAAGACCTGGAAGATGCTGAACACTGGCGTATATGGAATGACTATGAACTTAAAATAGTAAATTCAAGAAATGAGGCAGAAAAATTTATATCTAATTCCATTGAAAGAAGGTGAAAAAATGGCTAAGATGACAGTTATTTCCGAACGCTGTAAGGGCTGTGGATTATGCACAACAGTCTGTCCTAAAAAAATTGTTGAAATTCAGAAGGAAAAGCGTAATAAAAAGGGTTATTTCTACGCTGTCTGCACAAATGAAGAACTCTGTATGGGCTGTACAATGTGCGGTATGATTTGCCCTGACTGTGCAATTGTTATTGAAAAATAATTATTTGAAAGGAGCTGTTAAGCTTTGGAAAGAAATTTAATGAAAGGCAATGAAGCTCTTGCAGAGGCTGCTATAAGAGCAGGCTGTAAATGCTTTTTCGGCTATCCTATCACTCCTCAGACTGAACTTTCTGCATATATGGCTAAACGTATGCACAAGGCAGGCGGAGTATTTATTCAGGCTGAATCTGAAATCGCTGCCATAAATATGGTACTTGGTGCGGCATCTACCGGTGTACGTGCAATGACATCTTCATCATCTCCGGGAGTTTCTCTCAAGGCAGAGGGAATTTCTTACCTTGCCGGTTCAGATGTTCCTGCTCTTATTATAAATGTTCAGAGAGGCGGTCCCGGTCTTGGTGGAATCCAGCCTTCTCAGGCAGACTACTGGCAGGCTACAAGAGCTATGGGACATGGCGATTTCCAGATACTTGTATTTGCTCCATGTTCCGTTCAGGAAATGGTTGATATGGTTGTAAAGGCTTTCGATACTGCTGATAAATACAGAATTCCGGCTATGATTCTTGCTGACGGTCTTTTAGGTCAGATGATGGAACCTGTTTCATTCCCTGAAATAAATCCTGATGTTTATGACAAATCAGGCTGGGCTGCATGCGGTCATGGAAACAAGCGTGAACACCACATAATAAATTCACTTTATCTTCAGGCAAATGAACTTGAGGACAAGGTTAAAGAACGTTTCAAGAGATATGAAACTATAAAGGCTAATGAAACTGATGCTGAACTTTATCTTACTGATGACTGCGATATACTTGTATGTGCTTATGGTGCATCTGCAAGAATTGTAAAATCAGCAATAAATTCTGCAAGGGCTATGGGAATAAAAGCCGGTATGTTCAGACCTAAAACTCTCTGGCCTTTCCCTGTAAAAGAATTAAACAAGGCTTGTGAAACTGCATCAAATCTTCTTTGCGTTGAAATGTCAATGGGACAGATGATTGATGATGTAAAACTTGCTATAAACTGTTCAAAGCCTGTATCATTCTTCGGAAGAACAGGAGGAGTTATTCCTACTCCTGCTGAAGTACTTGAAGAAATCAAAAAGATTGGAGGCAAAAATTAATGGCTGTCGTATTTGAAAGACCTAAGTCATTCCTTGATGTTCCTACTCACTATTGCCCCGGCTGTTCACATGGTATAGTTCACCGCCTTGTATGTGAAGTTATTGATGAAATGGGAATTGAAGGAGATACTATCGGTGTATGTCCCGTAGGCTGTGCTGTAATGGCTTATGATTATTTCGGCTGTGATATGATTGAAGCTCCTCATGGACGAGCTCCGGCTGTTGCAACAGGTGTAAAGAGAACAAATCCTGACAAGTTTGTATTTACATATCAGGGTGACGGTGACCTTGCTGCTATCGGTACTGCTGAAACTGTTCATGTCGGTGCAAGAGGCGAAAACATCGTTATCATTTTTATAAACAATACTATTTACGGAATGACAGGCGGTCAGATGGCTCCTACAACTATTCCGGGACAGGTTACACAGACTACTCCTTTCGGACGTGACCCGAAACTTGCCGGATACCCTGTAAGAGTCTGTGAACTTATGTCAACACTTTCAGGAACTGCTCTTGCTCAGAGAGTTGCTGTTGATACAATTCCTCACATCAGAGAGGCAAAAAAAGCTATACGCAAGGCTTTTGAAAACCAGAAAGAAAAAAGAGGACTTTCAATTGTTGAAGTTCTCTCAACATGTCCTACAAACTGGGGACTTTCTCCTGTTGATGCAATAAAAAGACTTCAGGACGAAATGATTCCTTATTATCCTCTCGGAGTTTATAAAGATATTACCGCAAAGGAGGAGGAAAAGTAATGACTACTGAAATACTTCTTGCAGGATTCGGCGGACAGGGTGTTCTTTTTGCCGGAAAAATCCTTGCTTACTGCGGACTTATGGATTCAAAGGAACTTTCATGGCTTCCTTCATACGGCCCTGAAATGCGTGGCGGTACTGCAAACTGTTCAGTATGTATTTCCGATGAGCCTATCGGTTCTCCGCTTATACTCACACCTGATATTCTTATCGCTATGAACGGCCCTTCATATGATAAATTTATAAATGCTGTAAAACCGAACGGAAAAGTATTTATAGATTCAACTCTTGTTGATTCAAAATGCGAAAGAACTGATATTGAATGTTTCTATATTCCGTCAACTGAAATGGCTGATTCAAACGGCTTAAAGGGCGGTTCAAATATGGTTCTTCTCGGAAAGCTCATAAAGGAAACAAATCTTTTCACTTTTGAAACAATGCAGAAAGCTGTTGAAAAAGTTGTTCCTCCTGCAAAGGCTAAGCTTATTGAAAACAATCTCAGAGCTATAAAAATGGGTATGGATTATTAATGCCGTATTTTCCCTGCGGACGAATTAATTTCGTCCGCATTTTTATAATAAAGAAAGGAATTTTATTATGAATAAAAACTCCGACAGGGATTTGTGCAAAGCTATGAGTTTCATTTTAAGGCATCACCCTGAAGCTTTCAATATTCATATTGATTCTCATGGCTGGGCTGATATAAATGAACTTATATCACAGATGAATAAAAAAGGCAGAAAAATTGACCTCGAAACCCTTGACAGAATTGTCCGTGAAAACGATAAAAAACGTTTCAGCTATAACGAGGATAAAACAAAGATAAGAGCTAATCAGGGACATTCCATTCCTGTTGACCTTGAACTTATTCCCGTTGTACCTCCTGATGTGCTTTATCATGGAACAGCAGAAATATTTCTGGATTCAATACGCAAAAACGGTATAATGAAAATGTCAAGAAATCATGTTCATCTTTCAACTGATACTGATACTGCTTTTGATGTCGGCGGACGTCATGGAAAACCTGCTGTACTCGTTATAGATGCAAAAAAAATGTACGAGAACGGTCTTTGCTTTTATCTTTCAGAAAACAAACGCTGGCTTTGTGAATATGTTCCGTTTGAATATGTATCAGCCATTATAAGAAAGAAAGGCAAGGAATTATGTACGGAAAAATTATAATAATCGAAGGTCTTGACGGTTCAGGAAAAAGCACTCAGTTTGAACTTCTTCAAAGCAAATTTTCAGACTGCCGTTTTATAACGTTTCCCAATTATAATTCACCAAGCGGTGAAATAATCACTGATTATCTCAGAGGAAATTTCAAAGAGGAAAATCCTGAAAAAAGCTCATATTCTGCAAGCACTTTTTATGCTGTTGACAGATATATAAGCTATAAATCCGACTGGGGAAAGGATTATCAGTCAGGAAAAAATATTATTTCCGCCAGATATACAACATCAAACGCAATATATCAGATGACAAAACTTGAAAAATCCCTATGGAATGAGTACTGCAAATGGCTTTATGATTTGGAATACAATAAAATGGGTATTCCCCGTCCTGATGCTGTGATATTTCTTGATGTTCCTGTTGAAATTTCTCAGAAACTTCTTTCTGAACGCTATCATGGTGATGAATCAAAAAAGGATATTCATGAATCAAATGCAGAATATCTTAAAAAATGCCGTCAGTCCGCAATATATGCCGGCTCACATGACAGTTCCAAAACAAAATGGCATATAATAAACTGCTGTAAGGATAATAAGCTCAGAAGTATTCAGGATATTCAGACGGAAATTATAAAAATTATATCATCTGTCATTTATTGACATATTTCTGATAATATGCTAATATAAATAATGATTAGGGGGATTTTTTAATGAAATACTGTAAATTCTGCGGAGCAGAAATTCCTGACGGAGAAGTCTGCCACTGTGCAGAGGCTCAGAATGAAGCTCTTTCTGCCACAAAAACTCAAAACAAAAATTCTATGGCGGGTGCTTTTATAGCTATAATTGCCGGTGTGATTATCATTTTTGTACTTTTAATCAATACATTCAGCGGAGGATATGATAAACCTGTTGAACAGTTTTTCAAAGGCATTGAAAAATGCAGTGTAAGCACTATGGCAAAATCATTTCCGGAAGATGTATCAGATTCACTTAAAGACAGTACAGAAGATGAAGACCTTGAATCTTTAATATCACTTCTTGAAATTGCTTACGGAAAAAATATCAAAATATCATATGATATAAAAGATAAAACTTCTCTTAAAAAAGATGAAATAAATTCTCTTGAAAAAACTTTCGGTCTTAAAATAGATAAGGCATACAAACTTGATATTGAAGTAGAATTCAAAGGCAAAAGAGATACACGCAAAACTTCAATTGAACTTACTTCTGCCAAAATCAAGGGTGAGGGCTGGAAGCTTTTAAATGATGTTTCAAGCTTAATGTGATTCATAAAAAATACGGAGGTTTTTTTAAATGCTTACTGAAACGGTAACTCAGGCTGTTCAACAGTCATCACAGGGTGTTTCAATCGAAGTATCCACTATTATAAAGTTCGGTGCAGGTATGGTTTTTGTAATGTTTATTATATATCTGCTTGCCGTATTTACTCCGAAAATGGCAAAACATATTGACAAATTCCTTGAAAAACACAAACCTGATAAAAAAAATGACCGTACAGATGAAGTAAAAAGCATATACGATATGCCTGACAAAAAATAAATCAATAATCAGCCGTTTTCAAATGGCTGATTTTTTATTGTTATTATGCACAAATGAAGTATATTGAATTTGATAAAAATGCAGAAATTAATGCGAAAGTTGTATTTATTCATAAATACTTAACATTTGAATTTCCTGATATGATATAATAAAATTATATATCGGTTTTTACCAGAATAAGAGAGGATTGATTTTTTATGAAGAATTTTAAAAAAGCAGTTTCAGGTGCTTTAAGTGCTTTGATGCTTTCTGTTTCTGTCTGCTCAACTGTTTCTGCTCCGGTTTCGTATGCTGCCGAAAATGAAAACTATGCTGAGGCTCTCGCAATGTCACTTTATTTCTTTGATTCAAATGAATGCGGAACTGAAGTTGATGACAACCCGCTTACATGGAGAGGCAACTGCCATACTTATGATGAAAAGGCTTCCCTTTCAAATGCTACAAACTTCAATTCAGCTTATAAATCACTCGTTGACCCTGACGGTGACGGATATGTTGATGTAAGCGGTGGTTATCACGATGCAGGCGACCACATTAAATTCAACCTCACAAACGGTTTTGCCGGTTCATCTCTTGCAATGTCATACTATCTCAATGAAGGTGCTTATGAAAAGGCAGGCTGTGAAGACCACTTATTTGAAATACTCAAAAAGATTTCAAAATACCTTATGAAAACAACTTACCTCAATTCAGACGGTTCTGTTGCTACAATATGCTACAACGTTTCTGATTCTTCAGACCACGATTACTGGCAGTCACCTGAAATTCAGACATATGACAGAAAAACTTACTGGATGAGTTCTTCCAACAACAACTCTGTTGTATGCGGTGAAATGGCTTCTGCTCTCGCAGGAACTGCTTATGTATTAAAAGATTCAGACCCTGATTATTCAGCTGAATGTTTAAAATATGCAAAGGCTATCTATGAATTCGGAAATAAATATGTAGGAAATGAAACTGCCGGAATGGGCAGTATGTATAATATTAACCCAATGTATCAGGACGAAATGGCTATTGCAGAGGCTTGGCTCTATCTTAACGGTGAAGGTTCACTCCCTTCATATAAGCCAACAGGAAACGGCTGTTACAATAATCAGTATTATGACTATCATCTTTATAGCTGGGACAAGGTATGGTCAGGCTATGCAACTATGATGTATAAAATAACAGGCGATAAGACTTTCGCAAACGAAATGCTGTTTGAACTCAATAATAAAAACGGCTGTCCGACAAACTCATACAATGCAGAAGGCTGGGGTGCTTCAAGATATAACTGTGCTTTGCAGATGGTTGCCCTTGGACTTGCTGACGGTGATGCTTCATCACAGTATGCTCTTGGTGCAAAATTCCAGACAGACCACATTCTCGGAAATAACTCCCGTGGATACAGTTTCCTTATCGGATACGGCGACAAATGGCCTACTCATATTCACCACAGAGCTGCTAACCCCGGAACAGGTGACACTCCCGGACAGAATGGTGATGCAAATGCAGATACTTCAGCAAAATATACAAACTATGGTATGCTTGTAGGCGGTGACGATTCAAGCGGAAATTATAACGATACAACAAAAGAATACCAGTTCACAGAACCGGCTCTCGACTATAACAGCTGTTTTGCTCTCGCATGTGCAGGTCTTGTAAACCTCTACGGCGGTGATGCATCTGCACTTAAAGATGTAATCACACAGGCAAGCGAAATAAATGAAAATTATGTTTTCAACGGCGGTTCTTCAAAGCCTGATGTACCAACAACTACCGAAACTACTACAACAACTACTACTGAAACTACTACAACTACTACTACAACAGTTTCCTCTGATACTACAACAGTTCTTAAGGGTGATGTAAACTTTGATAACTCCGTTGATATTGCTGACGTTGTTGCAATTTCAGCTTATGTTGCAAATTCATCAGGAAATCCTTTGAGTCAGGAAGCTGTAATTGCCGGCGACGTTCATAATACAGGGGACGGACTCAATGCTAATGATGCTCTCAAGCTTCAGCAGTTCCTCGCAGGTATAATAAACGAACTTTAATAAAAATATTATGAAAGAATGTGCAGAAACTTGCCAAGATTTTTTACAAATCATATCGATGAAAACAATATAACAATAACAGGAGATGACGCCCGGCACATCGGGCGTTCTCTCCGTATGAAAATCGGTGATTCTGTTACACTCTGCTGTAACAACATTGACTACAACTGTAATATAATATCAATTTCTGATGAAGATGTCAGACTTGCTCTAAATGAGGCTGTCCCATGTGCATCAGAACCGAATATAAATGTAACTCTTTATCAGGCTGTTCCTAAGCTTGATAAGCTTGAATTTATTATCCAGAAATCCGTTGAACTCGGTGTCAGCAGAATTGTCCCATTTATTTCAAGAAGATGTGTTTCACGTCCTGATGAAAAGGATTTTTCAAAAAAACTCATTCGTCTTAACAAAATTTCAGAACAAGCATCAAAGCAGTCCGGCAGAGGTATAATTCCACAGGTTATGCCGATAATAAACTATAAAAAAGCACTTGAAGATATGGCACTTCAGGACAAAATTATATTCCTTTATGAAAACGGAGGAAAAAATTTTTCTGAAATAAATCTTGAAGGACTTAAAAATATCGGCATAGTTATCGGAAGTGAAGGCGGTTTTGACAGCGATGAAGTTGAATCTGCTCTTGAAAATACTCCGGCTGAAACTGTATGGCTCGGAAAAAGAATACTTCGTTGTGAAACTGCACCAATAACAGCCCTCTCAATTTTGATGTTTTTAACAAAAAATATATAAAGTATTGAAGTTGAAGATTATATATGATATAATATATCTGTAATATTTATTCAATGACCGCAAGCATCTTTAAAGAAATTTATTCTTGCGGAGAAATGAGGAGTAAAATGAAAAACTTTTCTATCATAGCTCTTGCTTTCAGTGCCGGTGCTGTACTTGCTTTAGCTATAAGCAAATTCTTAGCTAAAAAGTGCTGTGGCAAAAAATACTATGACGATGAATTTGAAGACAACTATGACAATTATGATTTTGAAACCGACTGCTGTGCTGACGATGACCTTGAAGTAGTTATGCCTGCTGAAGAAGCTGACAAAGCAGTTGAAGTTAAAGTTGAAGAAAAAACTCCTTCTGATGAAGAAAAAGAAGAAGAAAAAACTGAAGACTAATCATAAAAAAAATCCCGCCGGTTTAAAAACTGACGGGTTTTTTATATATTTATAAAATTATGCCTTATTTCTCATCTTTGCACGTGTTGTGTTGCTTAAAATTCTCTTTCTTATTCTGAGTGATTCAGGAGTAACTTCAAGAAGTTCATCATCAGCAAGAAATTCAAGACAGTCTTCAAGGCTGAGAACTCTCGGAGGAACAAGTCTGAGAGCGTCATCACTTCCGCTTGCACGGGTATTTGTAAGATGTTTTCTCTTACAGACATTTACAACAAGGTCTTCTGTTTTCGGAGATGCTCCGACAACCATTCCTTCATATACAGGAGTTCCTGCACCGATAAAGAGCTGACCTCTTTCCTGAGCATTGTAAAGACCATATGTTACAGCCTCACCTGTTTCAAATGATATGAGTGAACCGGTATTTCTTCTTTCAATATCGCCCTTATACTGTTCATATCCTTCAAATACATGGTTCATAATTCCTTCACCCTTTGTATCAGTGAGAAATTCACTCTTGTATCCGAAAAGACCTCTTGCTGGAATAAGAAATTCAAGACGCATACGACTGCCCTGCGGATGCATTTCAGTAAGTTCAGCTTTTCTTGTACCCATTTTTTCCATAACAGAACCGACACAGTCCTCCGGAACATCTATAACAAGTCTTTCAATAGGTTCAAGTTTCTTTCCGTTTTCGTCCTCTTTGAACAATACTCTTGGAGTTGATACTGCAAGTTCATATCCCTCACGTCTCATATTTTCGATAAGAATAGAAAGGTGCATTTCACCACGTCCGGCAACCTTGAATGAATCTGTTGAATCTGTTTCAGTTACTCTTAATGAAACATCTCTGAGAAGTTCTCTGAAAAGACGTTCACGAAGCTGTCTTGATGTTACAAATTTACCCTCTCTGCCGGCAAAAGGACTGTCATTTACAGAGAATGTCATTTCAACAGTAGGTTCGCTTATCTTTACAAAAGGAATAGGTTCAACGTTTGCAGGGTCACAGAGTGTATCGCCTATTGTGATGTTTTCAATACCGCTTACCCATACAATATCACCGACTTTAGCCTCCTGAGCAGATACTCTGTTAAGTCCCTGAATCTGAAGAAGTGATACTATCTTTGAATTATAGGATTTTTTTGATTCTGTATAATCCGCAACAGTAACCTGCTGACCTACTTTTATTCTTCCTCTTTCGATACGTCCTATTCCTATTCTTCCTACATATTCATTATAGTCTATTGAAGAAATAAGCATCTGGAGAGGTTCATCTTCTTCACCCTGAGGAGCATCGATATAATTAATTATTGTATCGAAAAGCGGTTTAAGGTCTTTGCCTTCTTCATACTGGCTGAGTGAAGCTGTTCCGGCACGTCCTGAACAGAAAAGAATAGGGCTTTCGAGCTGTTCATCATTTGCATCAAGTTCAAGAAGAAGTTCAAGAACTTCATCGCCTATTTCATCAAGACGGGCATCAGGACGGTCAATCTTATTTACAACGATAATTACCTTATGACCCATTTCAAGAGCCTTTGAAAGTACAAAACGTGTCTGAGGCATAGGGCCTTCAGCAGCATCTACAAGAAGAAGTACACCGTCAACCATTTTAAGAACACGTTCAACTTCTCCTCCGAAGTCAGCATGTCCAGGAGTATCAATAATATTTATTTTTATGTCATTGTACATAACAGAGGTGTTCTTAGCGAGGATTGTTATACCTCTTTCTCTTTCAATGTCATTTGAATCCATTACACGTTCTGCAACGTTCTGATTTTCACGAAAAACACCGCCCTGTTTAAGCATCTCATCAACAAGAGTAGTTTTTCCGTGGTCAACGTGGGCAATAATTGCAATATTTCTTAAATCTTCTCTAATCATAAGTTTTACCTCCTGAAATTATGCGGAAATCCTGTTATTGTATTTTAAAATTTCCCCCAATGGTATATTGTTCTTTTTAAATTTTGTCATATAATAAGAAACAGGCGTTATGCAGATTATATAATCCGCACAGTGTGAATCACAGTGTCTGCCTATTATGTATAAAGTAATAAAACCTTTTTCATCAGTTCTGTATACAATCGGATTTTTTCGTGATTCTTCTGAAAATTTTTTAAAGATACCTCTGAATATAACCCATATATCATTCTGAGTCATTTCCCAGTTTCCCTCACAATATGCCTCAATCCAGCAATTGTGTTTCCAGAAGTTTTCACCATTATAAACCGAATTGCCACAGCAGTGGTCATATTCATAAATTTCAATATCACCGCATTTATACAGCTTTCTGAAATTTTTATCATCACAAAAAATTCTTTCAGCGTTTTCAGGGATTTTCAAATCCTTATATGCAAAATCAATTCTTTCATTAATCTGTTCCTGAGAAAGCATTTTTATTCCCCCTGCAATATGTGTTTTAAAAAAGGCCTGCTCTGCTTTGAGATGAAGGACGGTTTCCTGTTGCTCTGCCGTCCATACTTATGTCAACACCTGATGTTCTTTCACATGGCTGAATAATTACTGTTGCTGTACTTCCCGAATTCCATTCAAACATATATGATTCACCGGAACTCTGACCTATAATATTTCTCCAGTTTACATCAAGCTTTACTGAAGGGTCATCACCAATCCAGCATACTACGGCATCAGGGTCAACCTCCATAGTGTTTCCTGTCTGGATATTGCTGATAACAAGCGGATTTCCGTCCACAAGAACAGCAACATATGCCTCAGGGCCTCTGCCGGTAAGTGTTGAAGTTGCAAGACCTTTCTGGGAAATGATACCCTGACCGATAAATCTTACACCATATTTGCAGTCTTTGCTGAAAGCAAGTATATTTTCACTTTCCACTGATATTGTTTCACCGTTCTGGAGCTGATAAACCACAACATGCTGTTGATTATTGGCATAGTATGTAACACTTTTTCCATTGAACTCCGTTTTCATAAGCGGAAGATTTTCACCGGTAAATCTTCTTACAAGCTGTCCGAGAAAAGCTCGTCCTGCACTTTCTTCAGGGCCGAGAAGAACCTTTGTAAATTTAAAATTCTTTGAACCCTGACATTCTCCGGCAATAAAAGCTCCTTTTTTTGCAAATATATAATCATATTCGCTGTCACTTGTAATTTTAAGGCAGAGTTCATTTAAAGTTTCAAATCTTATCATTTCAAAATTCTCCCTAAGCAAGATTTACACCGTACATACGGCAGAATCCTGCCAAATCTCTTTTTACTCCTGAGCCTACTGCACTGAATCTCCATTCATTATTATAGCGGTAAAGCTCACCTATTACAAGAGCAGTAATACTGCTGAAACAATCATCAATATCAAAACGGGCTATTTCAGAATTGCGTGAACTTTCAGCAATTCTTACATATATATTTTCTGTCATTCCGAAATTCAGATTTTTCTCAAATGCCTCATATATCGTAACGGACATAACAATTTTCTGAACTTTTGGATTTATTTCCGAAGTATTTATATCTATCTCTGCACCGTTATTCTGCTGATACGGTCTATATGAAAGACTTTTATCAGGACTCTGGGGATTGCCGTAAAATATAAACCATTCATCATTTATAACTTTTCCTGAACTGTCAAGCATAAATGCAGAACCGTCAAGGTCACATTCAGGATTTTTTACATTCCAGCCAAAATAAAATTTAAGTCTGTTATCACTGAGTTTAATTTTCTGACCTCTCCGAAGCACAGCAGAAGAACATTTTTCCGCTGTATTCCTGATTATATTGTTTTTACTTACAGCACCTTTAACATTGCCGATACCGTTTATAGAATTTCTGTTATATGCATTGGTTGTTTTCATGGGTATATCAAAGCTCATATAAAACTATCTCCTTAGCATTAAGCAGTGCAATAATCATATATTTCTGAACAAACAGGATATATTTTAATTGAAATATACTTTTTTTCCGGAAATAAAAAAACCCCTGCAAAAAATGCAAGGTCTGACAAAGGAATAAAAAAACCGCATATAATGCGGGAACGTAAAAAATAATGGTGGGAGAGGATGGATTCGAACCATCGAAGCTAGAAGCAACAGATTTACAGTCTGCCCCCTTTGGCCACTCGGGAACTCTCCCATATTATTTTTTTCAAAAAAATTCTATCTTATAAAAGAGATAGAATGGAGCTGGTGGACGGACTCGAACCCCCGACCTGCTGATTACAAATCAGCTGCTCTACCAACTGAGCTACACCAGCCTTAACAATTAACTTAATTATTATATCACATATTTTCTGATTTGTCAAGTAGTTTCAAAAACTTTTTTTCAGGAAATTTTTTGAACATCTCTATGCGACTTAATTATTATATCACACATTTTTTGATTTGTCAAGTACTTTTCAAAAAATTTTTCAGAAAATATTTCAGTGAAGTTCAGCGGGAGTAAAATAACTCCCTCTGAATGAGTCGAGGTGACAGGACTCGAACCTGCGGCATCTTGGTCCCAAACCAAGCACTCTACCAAGCTGAGTTACACCTCGATATTTTTTCTTTTCACCGACTTTAATATTATAATACATAATTCTGCAAAAGTCAATAGGAAATTTGATTTTTGTATAATTATACAAAATCAAAAACAAAATTCGTTAAATATTGACAAGTTGAAAAATATTCTTGACATAACCCGATATTAAGACTATAATTATTATAAATAAGCAAACTATAATAAAGGAGTATTTAAAAAATGATTCTAAAAAAGGCATTATGTCTTTCTATGGCGATAGCTATGCTTTCTCTTACTGCCTGCAAGGAAGAAAAAAACGGTTCTGTAAGGCTCGAATACGGTAAAAATATGGTTTCAGAAACAGAAAGCAATCTTCCTTTTTCAATAGAATTTGACAATCATTTTCTTACTAATGAAGAAGCTGATGCAATAGTAAACTACTATTATTCAATTGAAAAACAGGACGAAGAACTTGCAAAACAAAATTCATATCCTGCTTATCTTGACTATCTTACTAAAACTTATGATTTTGACTCTGTAAAGGATTTCCTGAAATCAAATTATGATACAATGGGAAACGTTCTCGAAACTGATAATTATGAATTTAAAAATATAAAAATTACTTCCTGCGTTACAGAACAGGATAAGGACGTATATTCATACTTTGATGAAATTGATGAACTTCTTGATGCTTCTGCTGAGGGAACTTCTTCAAAAATCGAAAAACGCAAACTTGTTGAAGCTGATATAACCTGTACTGCTGACGGAAAAGATATTTCCCTCACTGAAAAAGCAGGGGCACAACAGCTCTATATATACACAATTGACGGGAAACCGTATGTTCTTTAAGCATTGTGCATAAATTGAACTGTTATTAAACTTATAATTTCGTTGATATAAAAACCTTTTTATTCTTGACTTTTTGTCATAAAATTGGTATGATTGTAATAATAAACATTTTTAAGGAGGATTTTTTAATGCTTACTGATATGAACAGCAAATTTCAAAAAGAGGGTCTTACATTTGATGATGTACTTCTTATTCCGGCAGAATCCGATGTTACACCTAATATGATTAATCTTAATACCCGCCTTGCCGGAAACATAAAGCTGAATACTCCGATTATGACAGCTGCTATGGATACTGTCACAAATTCTGAAATGGCTATTGCTATTGCAAGAGAAGGCGGTATCGGTATTATTCATAAGAATATGACCATCGAACAGCAGGCTGATGAAGTCGATAAAGTAAAGCGTTCAGAAAACGGTGTTATAGTAAATCCATTTTCTCTCACTGAAGAACATATTGTCGGCGATGCTGATGAACTTATGGGAAAATACAAAATATCCGGTGTTCCGATTGTAGATTCAAAGGGAAAACTTGTAGGTATTATAACAAACCGTGATATGAGATTCCTCACTGATTACAATTCAAAAATTTCAGAAGTTATGACAAAAGAACGCCTTATTACTGCTCCTGTCGGCACAACTCTTTCAGAAGCTCAGGAAATTCTTCGTTCACATAAAATTGAAAAGCTCCCGATAGTTGATGAAAACGGCTATTTAAAGGGACTTATTACTATAAAGGATATAGAAAAATCTGTTCAGTATCCAAATTCAGCAAGAGATAAAAACGGCAGACTTCTCTGCGGTGCTGCAATTGGTGTAACTGCAAATGTACTTGAAAGAGCAAAGGCTCTTATTGATGCTCAGGCTGATGTTCTTGTTCTTGACTCTGCACATGGTCACAGTGCAAATATTATGAAGTGCATAAGTATGGTTAAGGAAAAGTTCCCTGATATTCCTCTTATTGCCGGAAATATTGCTACTGCTGAAGCTGCTGAAGCTCTTATAAAGGCTGGTGCTGACTGTCTTAAAGTCGGAATAGGCCCTGGTTCAATATGTACTACACGTGTTGTTGCAGGTATCGGTGTTCCACAGATTACTGCTATTTATGATGTTGCATGTGTTGCTCAGAAATATGATATTCCTGTTATTGCTGACGGCGGTATCAAGTATTCAGGCGATATTGTAAAGGCTCTTGCAGCAGGTGCTAACGTTGTTATGCTTGGTTCATTGCTTGCAGGCTGTAAGGAAGCTCCCGGTGAAACAGAAATCTATCAGGGCAGACAGTTCAAGGTTTACAGAGGTATGGGAAGTCTTGGTGCTATGGCATGCGGTTCAAAGGACAGATATTTCCAGGAAGGTGCTAAAAAACTTGTTCCTGAGGGCGTTGAAGGACGTGTTCCTTACAAGGGAACTGTTGCTGATACAATATTCCAGCTTGTCGGAGGAATCCGTTCAGGTATGGGTTACTGTGGCTGTCCTGATATTCCTACACTTCATGAAAAGGCTAAATTCGTTAAGATTACCGGTGCTGGTCTTAAAGAAAGCCACCCGCATGATATTTATATCACAAAGGAAGCTCCTAACTATTCAGCACAGATATAATTATAATCAGAAAAAAATTCAGGCGGACAATATTATATTGTCCGCCTTTTTATTATGTAGTTGGTTCAGGTTCAGTAGTATTTTCTGTTGCCGGAGGTTCTTCATAGCCTGTAAGTTTCTGATACTGGTCAAGTGTCATAGTTCCTGCTGAATTGTAATTCTTTATAAGATACTCTTTTGTCATATACTTTTCGGAAATATTCTGTTTGTCATCAGAAAGATATTCACCGTACCACAATCCGAAAAATGACCATACAGAATTATCCCTGAATACAGAATCTATATCGGGAACAGAACTGCATTCACTCAACGCAATAAGCTTATCCTTTCCGAGAAGTTCCTGAAGTGATGCAAAATATTCATACTGACTTCCGTATTCCTTATCAGGTGAAATATATATATCAACTGACGCTATATCAAAGGTATCTGAGGGAACTATATATTCCTTGCTCTGACCGTTCCATATCCAGATAAGATTATCAAGTTCAAAATATTCAGTCATTCTTGTATACATAAGTTTCCACAGCCAGCAATAATTTTCAGCTCCGTCTGCTCCCCACCAGAACCAATCTCCTGATGCCTCATGCAGAGGTCTCCATAGGACAGGTATTCCCTTATCTTTAAGTGACATAAGCTGACCTGCCATATTATCTATATCAAGAATCATTCCGTAACATTCTTTTGATATTTTTCCCTCTCCGTATAGTCCACGGATTTCCTCCTGAGTCATACAAGAAATATCAATATCAGTAACAGCCTTTGAAATTCTGAAATCCGTTTCATTCGCATAAACAGATGCATTTTCATCAGGGGAACGCCAATACCACATAAGGCCAACTATTCCACCCTCTCTGTACCATTCAGCACATGCATCTATATCCTTGAAACTTTCATCATAGCTTGCATATGATGTTTCAAGTGCTGAAAACCTTATAACAGGTTTCTTTCCTGTAACAGAATATATAATGTCAATTTCACTGTTTGTGCTGTCGGAGGCATACTGTCCTGATATTACATACTTTCCGTAATTATCTGAAAGGAATTTCATAAGCTCCTTAGCAGACTTATCAGCCTTTGTATTTGAAAGTGTGACATCAGTATCATATTCTATATCCTTGAGAGATGTATTATTTGAAATCTCAAGATAATCAACAGCCATTTCTCCGCCGTCAGATGATATTGAAACCGTTGAATTTCCCTCCGTAAGAAAAACACCATGCATTGTTATTCTCGTGAACTTTCCCTCGGAATTTGTGCGGAACTGACCTGATTCCTTTCCGTTAATCTGAATACAGCACAATACTTCACTTGTTGCAGATATACAGAAAGTAAGGTCATAATGCTGATTTGTCGGTGCATTTACTTTGAAATCAAGCTGTTTTTTATTGCTGAATCCTGTTATATATCCTGTTCCCTCAAAGCCCGAAAGCTGTGTATCAACTTTAAAATTTTCATAGTTGCAGTCCTCTGACTGATATTTTACTCCTGTATCCGCCGGCTTTATTTCCGGATATGTCACCGGATATTCAGGATAGGTTTCAACAGGAAGTGTACTTATATGAGTTTCAGAAGTTGTTTCAGTAACTTCTTCAGTCACAGTTTCTGATAAACTGTCCGCATTTTCAACCTTCTTACAACCTGTAAAAAATGAAAGTACAGACAACAGCGAACATGCAACAGCCGTAATTTTTTGTCTGTTCATCATAATCCCTCATTATTTCTGATTTTTATTTTTATTATATCACAATAATTATGCTATTGCAAATTTTAAAAAACTTTTTTGAAAGTAATTATAAAAAAACACTTGACAATCCGATAAAAGTATGATAATATATACAATAATATAATTTAAAACGCTGATGAGGAAGGCTTTTTCAGATATATATACCGTCCACAGAGAACAGTCATTAAGGTGAGAGGACTGAACAGTATAAGGAAAAGCACACCGCCTCTGAGTCTGTCTAATAAACAGCGGTTGCTCCCGTTACCGAGCTAATGAGATACAGTTAATCTGTGTGAATCAGGGTGGAATCACGATTGTTTTTGTCGTCCCTTGAACTGCTTTTGCGGTTTGAGGGATTTTTTGTTTAAGAAAGGAGATTTTTATGAATAACCTTATTTCCGTTATAAAACAACAGATGAAAATAAACTTCATCAACCTTGAAACCGCAATAAAAACTTATGACAGAAATTCCGTTTTATGCGGTGCTTTTGCATGGAGATATGTTTATCACACAATTCATTCTGCGGATAAATGGTTTATAAATCCTTTTGATTATAAAGAACCTGAATTTCACTGCATTGAAAATATGGACAATCCCGATGTACCATGTAATGTTATTCTTACAGACTGCGAACTGCTTTCATATATGAAAGATACAGAAGAAAAAATTCTTAAATATCTTGATACACTCAGTGACAGCGATTTATATAAATATCCAAAAGACTGCAAATACACTGTCCTTGAATTGATTCTCGGACAATTCAGGCATATGATGTTCCATACAGGTATGCTTAACGGAATAACGATTTCTGAACAAAACAAATTTCCTATGTTTACAGGTCTTGAAAAAGAAAAATATAAAAAAGGCGTTTTGTTTGATGAATAATCATTAATATTTTATAAAGGAGTTTGAAAATTATGATTAAATTAACACTTAAAGACGGCAGTATCAGAGAAATTGAATCCGCTATGCCCGCAAGTGAAATAATCAAGGGTATCGGAATGGGTCTTTACAAGGCTTCATGTTGCGTAAAGATAAACGGAGAAGTCAAAGACCTCAGAACAGTTATTGAAAATGACTGCGATTTTGAAGTATGTACATTTGATTCAATTGAAGGCAAAAAGGCTTTCTGGCATACGGCATCTCATATTCTTGCACAGGCTGTAAAAAGACTTTATCCTGATACTAAACTTGCAATAGGCCCTGCTATCGACAACGGTTTCTATTATGACTTTGACATTGAAAAGCCTTTCACTTCTGAAGAACTTGAAAAAATCGAATCAGAAATGAAAAAAATCGTAAAGGAAAATCTTCCTCTCGAACAGTTTGAACTCGCTCCGGCTGATGCTATCGCTAAGCTTGAAGAAATGAATGAGCCATATAAAGTTGAACTCTGTCATGAACATGCTGATAAAGGCGAATCAATTTCATTCTATAAGCAGGGTGAATTCACAGATTTGTGTGCCGGCCCTCACCTTATGACAACTGCTCCTGTAAAGGCTTTCAAATTGCTTTCATGTACCGGTGCATACTGGAGAGGTTCTGAAAAAAATAAAATGCTTTCCCGTGTATACGGTACAGCATACCCGAAAAATGCAGACCTTGAGGCAGATATAAAACAGCGTGAAGAAGCTAAACTTCGTGACCATAACAAGCTCGGACGTGAACTTGAATACTTCACAACTGTTGATGTTGTAGGTCAGGGACTTCCTATCATTCTTCCTAAGGGTGCAAGAGTTATTCAGACACTTCAGAGATGGGTTGAAGATGTTGAACAGAAACATGGCTATCTCCTCACAAAAACTCCGTTTATGGCAAAGAGAGAATTTTATAAAATTTCAGGTCACTGGGACCACTATCTTGACGGTATGTTTATACTTGGTGACCCTTATGATGAAACAAAAGAATGTTTTGCACTCCGCCCTATGACATGTCCTTTCCAGTATCAGGTATTCCTCAACAGACAGCGTTCATATCGTGATCTGCCTATGAGGCTTGGTGAAACTTCAACACTTTTCCGTAAAGAAGACAGCGGTGAAATGCATGGTCTTATAAGAGTTCGTCAGTTTACTATTTCTGAAGGACATCTTATACTTCGTCCGGAACAGCTTGAAGAAGAATTTAAAGACTGTCTTAATCTTGCAAAATATATGCTCGAAACAGTAGGACTGCTTGATGACTGTACATTCAGATTTTCACAGTGGGACCCTGCTAACCCTAACAATAAGTATGAAGGAACTGCTGAACAGTGGAATGAAGCTCAGTCTGTTATGGCAAAAATACTTGAACACCTTGAAGTTCCTTATACAATCGGAATTGATGAAGCTGCTTTCTATGGCCCTAAGCTTGATATTCAGTATAAAAATGTTTATGGCAAGGAGGATACTCTTGTAACCATTCAGATTGATATGCTCCTTGCAAAGAGATTCGGTATGGAATATGTTGATGTTGACGGCACTAAGAAAACTCCTTATATTATCCACAGAACTTCACTCGGCTGTTATGAACGTACTCTTGCATATATGATTGAACATTATGCCGGTGCATTACCGCTTTGGGTAGCTCCTGAACAGGTAAGAATAATTCCTGTCGCTGACCGTCACCTTGAATACTGCGATGCACTTCTTGAAAAGCTTCAGACTGCCGGAATACGTGCTTCAATTGATGACAGAGCTGAAAAGGTAGGATATAAAATCCGTTCTGCATCTATCGAAAAACTCCCGATTATGCTTACAATCGGCGATAAGGAAGTTGAAGGCAATACTGTTTCAGTACGTTCAAGACGTGAGGGAGATTTAGGCTCTATGACTCAGGCACAGCTCCTTGAAAAACTTCTTGATGATATTGCAAAAAAAGTAAAGTAAAATAAAAAAGAGCTGTATTATAATATTAATACAGCTCTTTAAATTAAAGGAGAAGTGAAAATGAATATCGAATCAGATTTAAAAAGATGCCTGAATATGATTTCTTCGGATTGGAAAATTCAGGATAACAGAAATGACAGTTCAACCAATTTCATCTATAACGCAAAGACTCTTGATGAATGTCTGAATTTAATCAGCAGAAACAATGTAAACAGAGATTATGCCCTGCATCGCTGGTATAATTATTATACGTCGGTACAATGTGAATATCTTTTCTGCGATTATGGAGCTGTTCACGAAAAGGATATAAGAAATCACGATGTTGATATCTATATAAACAACATTCCTTTTGATGTAAAATTGACCGTATATCCTAAAGCTCTGTCAGAAAAGCCTTTCAATCTTAAACAAAGAAACGGTAAAAATCAGATGATACAATGGTTTTATGCTCATCAATCTCAGGGTAAAAGAAAACAGATGCTTAACAGATTGTATGTTGTATGTGACGGAAATAATCCTGAAGAAAATCTCAGAATGAAAAGCAATTTTGAACTGCTGAGAAAATATATCTGTTCTTTTATGAATTATACTAAAGAATATGGCTTTAATCAGATTAATATTACTGATAATCAAGTAAAATATACTCTTTACAGCGATATAATCTATATAAGACAGTCTTAAATGCAAAAATAAAAGGTGAACTCTTTAAAAGTTCACCTTATTTTATATGGCTCCCCAAGTTGGACTCGAACCAACGACCCTGCGGTTAACAGCCGCATGCTCTACCGACTGAGCTATTGAGGAATGTAAGTGCCGGCATTGTTCTATTTTTCCAGGCCGTCGCCAGCCAAGTATCTTCAACGCAAATGAGCTTAACTTCCGTGTTCGGAATGGGAACGGGTGTGACCTCATTACTATAAACACCGACTTTAAAAAACTTTGGTGACCCGTACCAGAATCGAACTGGTGATGCCGCCGTGAGAGGGCGGAGTCTTAACCGCTTGACCAACGGGCCGTTACTGGTGCGCCATCGGGGACTCGAACCCAGGACCCACTGATTAAGAGTCAGTTGCTCTACCAACTGAGCTAATGGCGCTCTTAACTCAACATAACTATTATAGCATATTATTAACGGTTTGTCAAGCGATTTCCAAAATTTTTTTATTTTACTTTTTTGAAACTGTTTCACAGAACAAAGCCTGTAACCAAATGTCTTTCTTTAAGAGAACTTTCACATGATTCAAAAGG
>CAKSPD010000002.1 GCA_934481385.1 uncultured Oscillospiraceae bacterium | reverse complement strand
TTCCTATTGGTTTCCTTTACTCTTTCGGACGACTTGTTTATTATATCACATATCTTTCATTTTGTCAAGTACTTTTTCGACTTTTTTCAAAATCTTTTTGTGATTGTCGCTTTCACAAGACGACTTAATTATTATATCACAACTGTTTTGATTTGTCAAGCATTTTTGAAAAATTTTCTGAATTTTTTTCAAAAACTTTTTATAACATCAGAGAACAATATTATTATACATGAAAAACCAAAAAAAGTCAATAAAAATCCTTCACAAAAACAAAATAAAAATTTTATAAAAAATGCATAAAAAATCAGGGGACAAAGTCCCCTGAAAAAACTCAAGACATTAATTTAACCATAACAGCTTTCTGAGCGTGAAGACGATTTTCAGCTTCATCAAAAATCTCGGCTGAATGTTCCTCAAACACCTTAGCAGTTATTTCTTCTTCACGATGAGCCGGCAGACAGTGCATAACCATAGCATCAGGCTTGGCAACGGACATAATTTCATCGTTAATCTGATAGCCTTTAAAAGCTTTTCTTCTCTTTTCTGCTTCAGATTCCTGACCCATAGATGCCCATACATCAGTAATAAGAACATCAGCATTTTTGCAGGCTTCAGCCGGAGAGTCAGTAAGATTAAAGCAATCATATTTTGACGCAAATTCAAGAACATCGTCAGCAGGTCTGTAACCCTCAGGGCAGGCAACTGAAACAGCCATACCTACTTTAAGACCGCCGACAATAAGGGAGTTAGCCATATTGTTTCCGTCACCGATAAAGCACATTTTAAGACCGTCAAAACTGTTTTTATATTCTCTTATAGTCATAAGGTCAGCAAGAACCTGACAAGGGTGAGCATAGTCAGTAAGACCGTTTATAATCGGGATATTACCAAATTCAGCAAGGTTTTCAACTTCCTTCTGTTCAAAGGTACGAATCATAATTCCGTCAAGATAACGTGAAAGAACTCTTGCAGTATCCTGAACAGGTTCACCTCTGCCTATCTGCAAATCATGTGATGAAAGGAAAAGAGGATATCCGCCGAGCTGATACATACCAGTTTCAAAGGAAACACGGGTACGTGTAGAGGCTTTCTGAAAAATCATACCGAGAGTTTTTCCTTTGAGGTGAGGGTGAGGAATATTATGTTTCAACTCATATTTAAGCTGGTCAGCGAGATTAAGAATTTCGATAATTTCTTCTGTGGACAAGTCCGACATTTTCAGTAAATGTTTCATGTAAAAAGAATCCTTTCTTACTTATTTTTATTCATATCACCAAAAGCCCTTTCAACCGCAAGAGCAAAAAGAGGTATATAGTCATCAAAAAACTGGTCTTCAATACTGATTTCATAGCAGAGGTCTTTATCCATATCAACAACGGTACGGACAGAACCTACTTCTTCATTATTTCTCAAAAGAGTAAAATTCTTTCGGTCAGAGCTTTTAAGCGTATATTTTATATCCTTGAATTTATCTTCCTGATAATTAAATTCTATGGAAGGGTCAAGAAAAACAGAAAGACATTTTATAGTCATAAAAATTTTATCATTCAGAATGATATTGAATTCAGGTTTTTTTCCCTGAATGGTATTAATAAAAGAATAGAGTTCATAACCGCTTGCATCAAGCAAAAGAAACTTTCCGCCAAAAGCTTTTTTCTTTACAGTGTAAAGAAGTCTCTTTTTTTTATCCTGAACAATAAACTTACTTCCCTTTGGAACTAAAAATAATTCCATATAAATCATTCCTCCAGTACAGTATTAAAAATTTCCAGTCCTTCTTTAATTTCGTCAACAGAAATATTCAATGGAGGGAGAAGTCTTACCTTATCTTTAGCAGTAAGAAGAAGCAGACCATGTTCCAAAGCTGATTTAACAACATCTCCTGCCTTTTTATTTTTAAGTTTAATACCAATCATAAGGCCAAGACCGCTTACAGATTCAACTTCATTCATTTTAAGGAGTTCAGAACGGAAAAATTCCGCCTTTTTATTAACATCATCAAGGAATCCGTCAGCAGTAACAGTTTCCAGAACAGCAAGACCGCCTGCACAAGCAAGAGGATTACCGCCGAAAGTAGAACCATGTGTGCCGGCACCAAGAACATCACTGCATTTTTCATCAGCAAGGCAAGCACCGACGGGGACACCGCCAGCAAGACCTTTTGCAAGAGTAGTGATGTTGGCTTTCTTTCCGAAATGTTCACCGGCAAGAAGTTTACCAGTTCTGCCGACACCGGTCTGAACCTCATCAGCAATAACAAGAATATCATTTTTACCGCACAAATCGAAAACAGCATCAACAAAATCCTGTTCCAGAGCATTGACACCGCCCTCACCCTGAACATATTCAAGCATAACAGCACAAACAGTGTTATCAATTTTGGATTTCAGGTCATCAATATCATTAGCCTTAACATTTATAAATCCCTCAACGAAAGGGAAAAAATAGTTATGAAAAACGTCCTGACCGGTAGCGGAAAGAGTACATAAAGTACGGCCGTGGAATGAATTTACAAGAGTAATAATATTATGTCTGCCTTTTCCGTATTTGTCAAAGCTGTATTTTCTTGCGAGCTTTATAGCACATTCATTAGCCTCTGCACCGCTGTTTCCGAAGAACACTTTTGAATATCCGGTAGAACTGCAAAGCAGTTCAGCAAAATCAGCCTGAACTTTTGTATAGTAATAATTTGAAGTATGCTGAAGGCTTCTAACCTGACGGCATACATAATCAACCCATTTATCGTTACAGTATCCGAGGGAATTTGTACCGATACCGCTACCGAAATCGATATATTTTCTGCCGTTTTCATCAACGCAGTTTCTGTTCTTGCCCATTTCCATAACAAGCGGATAACGGCCATAAGTATGCATAACATTATCATTGAATTTTTCAATAGTATTCATAAAAAAATCTCCTCTGTTTTGAAGCGTTTCACGTGAAACGTTTTAATATTTCAGAAACATCACAATATCAGAAGCAATTATAAACAAGCCGGAAAAAATAAGAATACAGGACAAATTGCTTTTACTTCCGTCATTTTCAATATGAAAACGGTTAGTATTATTTCTGTCATAACAGATTTTAATAACATCGCCTATTCTGAAACTGACGAAATCCTGATTTATGAAATAGGGGTAAACAGCAATTATCCTTGAACCGTCAGGTGCAGTGAATTCAACAACAGGTGATACAGCTTTATAAGGAACTTTTTTCATATATGCAGTTTTTACAGCAAAATCCACAATAAGAGCATCAGTAAAAATGCCGTTCCGTATTTTCCCGCGAGGTCTGTTTCTGATAACCAAACCGATAAAAGCCATAACAGCACCCACAATAACAGGAGCAAGGAATATCAGATAAATGTTCATCTGAACTGAGTACCTATTCCCTCATTTGAAAGAATTTCAATAAGTATGGAATGAGGAATTCTTCCGTCAATAATAGCAGTTTTCTTAACACCGCGTCTTACGGCTTCAACACAGCAGTCAATTTTAGGAATCATACCGCCTGATATAATACCCTGTCTTTTCATAAAAGGAACTTCACTTACATTAAGATAAGGAATAAGAGTAGAGGGGTCATTTTTATCTCTGAGCAGACCGGCAATATCAGTCATAAGAATAAGATTTTCCGCACCAAGTTCCGCAGCAATTCTTGCAGCAGCAGTATCAGCATTAACATTATATGTAGCACCGAATTCATCTGTTGCAACAGTAGCAATAACAGGAATATTACCGTTTTTAAGGGCATCATGAATAGGTTTTGTATTAACCTTTACAATATCGCCGACAAAACCCAAATCCTCACCATTCGCACCTTTTTTCTTTTCAGCCATAAGCATCTGACCGTCGATACCGCAAAGACCTATCGCACTGCCATGATTATAAGCAAGCAACTGAACAAGTTCCTTATTGACTTTTCCGGCAAGAACCATTTTAACAACATCAACAGTAGCCTCATCAGTATATCTTAGACCATTTATAAATTTACTTTCAATACCAAGCTTACCGAGCATATCATTGATTTCAGGGCCGCCGCCATGAACAAGAACAACTTTTATTCCCACAAGAGAAAGCAAAACAATATCACTCATAACAGCATGCTTGAGCTGAGAATTTGTCATAGCATTACCGCCATATTTAACTACAACAATTTTATTATTGTATTTCTGAATATAAGGAAGTGCATCATTAAGCACCTTAGCCCTCACTCCATTATCAATAGAATTCATCATAAACATCTCCAAAAATAAAAAAGTTTTCGGTCAAGCCTTTTTCAAAAGGCTTGCAGGGGAGGTTCGGAGGGGACAGAGTCCCCTCTGGCAAAAGCAGAGTCCCCTCCGGCAAAAGCAGAGTCCCCTCCGGCAAAACAAAATCAACTTCTGTAATCACCGTTTATCTTAACATAATTGTAAGTAAGGTCACAGCCCCACGCAACAGCACTGCAATCGCCTTCATTAAGGGAAATATAAATCTGAATTTCTTCTTCCTGAAGGATTTCCTTAGCCTTTTCTTCAGAGAATTCAACGCCTGCACCGTCACGGCAAACAGCAATAATACCCTTTGCAGAACCGATGTTTACATCGACTTTAGAAATATCGAAATTAGCATCAGCATAACCGACAGCACAGAGAATACGTCCCCAGTTTGCATCTTCACCGAACATAGCAGCCTTGAAAAGACTTGAAGTTATAACAGACTTTGCAACAGTTTCAGCAGTTTTTTCAGATGAAGCACCAACGCATGCACATTCGATAAGCTTAGTAGCACCTTCACCGTCACGAGCCATCAATCTTGCAAGGTTCATCATAACAGCATAAAGAGCGTTTCTGAAAATTTCAAATCTTTCATCTTCACCGTCAATGATTTTATTTCCGCACGCACCTGATGCCATAATGCAAGCCATATCGTTAGTTGAAGTATCACCGTCAACGCTTACACGATTAAGAGTAATTTTAACAACATCACTCAAAGCTCTCTGTAAAAGTTCTGAACTGATATTTACATCAGAAGTCATAAAAGTAAGAGTAGTAGCCATATTAGGGTGAATCATTCCACTGCCTTTAAGCATACCGCCAAGAGTGCATACAGTTCCGTCAATTTCAAACTGAACGGCAACTTCCTTAGGCATAGTATCAGTAGTCATAATAGCCTCAACAGCTCTTGAATTTCCGTCATAAGTCAAGCCTTCACAAAGTGATTTCATACCATTTTCAATAGGTTCAATCGGAAGAATCTGACCTATAACACCGGTAGATGCTACAATAACATCATTTTCGTCAATTCCGAGTTCTTCAGCAACAAGACTGCACATTTTTTCAGCCTTTTCAATACCGTCAGCATTGCAAGTGTTTGCATTTACAGAATTAACGATAACAGCCTTAGCCGTACCGTTCTGAAGGTGTTCCTTAGTAACCTGAATAGGAGCACCCTTGACTTTATTAGTAGTGTATACAGCAGCAGCAGTGCATATATTATCAGCGAGAATCAAAGCAATATCATTTTTTTTCTTTGTAACGGAAGCACCTGCATGAGCAAGTCCGCACTGAATACCATTAGCCTTAAAACCTTTTGAGGCACAAACACCGCCGTCAATAAATTTAATACCTTCAACCTTTTTAAGTTCCATATCTAAAACCTGCCTTAAAATTACTATATTTTTAACGTTTCACGTGAAACGCTCATACAAGACCGGTAGTTTCATCAATGCCCATCATAATATTAAGACACTGAACAGCAGCACCGCTTGCACCCTTGCCGAGATTATCAAGACGGGAACAAAGAAGAATCTGTTCATCATTACCGAAAACGAAAATCTGCATTTTATTGATACCGCTGAGAGTATTTGAAGCAAGGAAAAAAGCTTTCTGTTCATCAGCAGACATAAGGGGCATAACTTCAACCATATTTGCACCCTCATAATGTTTCTGATACATTTCGTGAACCATTTCAGGAGTTACTTTTTTATCAAGAAGCCTTGTCTGAACCGGAACAGATACAACCATACCGCTGAAATAATCGCAGACCATAGGATTAAACATAGGCTTGAATTTAAGACCTGAAATTTTCTGCATTTCGGGCAGATGTTTATGTTGCTGAGAAAGAGCATACTGGCGCGGGCTGTTAAATTCTTCAGGCTTTTCATCACTTTCATAAACAGCAATAGCCTTTTTTCCTGCACCGCTGTAACCTGATGTTGCATAAGCGAAAACAGGGAAATCATCAGGAATAATATTATTTGCAACAAGAGGATAAACAACAGAGTTAAAACCGCTTGCATAGCAACCGGGAACAGCAACTCTTTTAGAATTTTTTATTTTTTCACGAAAAGCCGGAGAAAGTTCAGGGAATCCATAAGCCCATTCCGGATTTGTGCGATGAGCAGTAGATGCATCAATAATTCTTACATGGTCATTATCCACAAATGAAACTGCCTCTCTTGAAGCGGCATCAGGCAGACAAAGGAAAGTAAAATCAGAACTGTTTATAAGTCTTGCCCTTTCAGCAGAATCCTTACGTTTTTCTTCTGAAATTCTGATAATTTCAATATCATTTCTTCCGGAAAATCTTTCCATAATTTTAAGACCGGTAGTACCTTCCTGACCATCTATGTAAACTTTAACAGACATTAAACAGAGAACCTCCCTCATACCGTTTCACGTGAAACGGATAAATTATTTTTTATGATTTTTATTATCGGAGTTTCTGAAATCTTCATCATATTTAAAAGAATGCCATACACTTATTGAAAGAGTTCCGACAACGATAAGAATACGCCATACAACAGGAACCCAGTGATAAACGGCAATCCACATACCCATAACAACCTCTCCCACAATCCATATAACACCTGCAAGGAGAGTCAGACCGACAATAAAAGTAAAATCGTTTTTTTTCATATATCAAAGACCAAGAGCCTGAGCAGTAATTTCAAGCTGATATTTTACAGCCTCCGGAGAAGGCCCGCCCTCAGACTTACGTTCTTTAACACAAGTATCAAGACTGATAGCATTATAAACATCATCATCAAAAAGTTCAGTCATTTTTCTGTATTCATCAAGAGGAAGTGTTTCAAGAGTAAGTCCCTTTTCAATACAGAGAGCAACAAGAGTACCGGTAATTTTATAAGCATCTCTGAAAGGCATACCTTTTTTAACAAGATAATCAGCACAGTCAGTAGCATTAATAAATCCTTTAGCAGAAGCATTACGCATGTTATCTTTCAGAACACGCATAGTAGCAATCATAGGAATAAAAGTTTTCAGACAAAGCTTAACATTGTCCACAGCATCAAAAATTGCCTCTTTATCTTCCTGCATATCTTTATTATATGCAAGAGGAAGTCCTTTAAGCATAGTAAGTAAAGTAATCAGGTCACCGTTTACTCTGCCCGTCTTACCTCTTATAAGTTCAGTGACATCAGGATTTTTCTTTTGTGGCATAATAGAAGAACCGGTAGCATAAGCATCATCGAGTTCAATAAACTTGAATTCCCATGAACACCACATAACGATTTCCTCAGAAAATCTTGAAAGATGAGTCATAATAAGAGATAATGCACAGCAAAGTTCAACACAGAAATCCCTGTCAGAAACGCCGTCAAGACTGTTAGCCATAGGAGCAGTAAAGCCGAGAAGTTCAGCAGTCTGTTTTCTGTTTGTCCTGTATGTAGTACCTGCTAAAGCACCGCTTCCGAGAGGACAGTAATTCATACGCTCAGCAGTATCATCAAGTCTTTCAATATCACGCAGAAGCATCTGAACATAAGCAAGAAGATGATGAGCAAAAGTAACAGGCTGAGCTCTCTGGAGATGAGTATATCCGGGCATAACAGTTTCAGTATGCTCCTTAGCCATATTGAACAGTGTGACAGCAAGTTCCTTTACAAGAGCCTTTATTTCATCAATTTCATCACGCAGATAAAGACGTATATCAACAGCAACCTGGTCATTTCTTGAACGTGCAGTATGAAGTCTTTTACCGACATCACCAAGACGCTTAGTCAGTTCAGCCTCAATAAACATATGAATATCTTCAGCAGAAGGGTCAAGCATAAGTTTTCCTGATTCAATATCAGCAAGTATTTCTTTAAGTCCCTCAATAATCTTAACGCTGTCCTCTTCAGGGATAATACCGCAGTCACCGAGCATAGTAGCATGAGCGATACTGCCCTGAATATCATGCTTATACATTCTGCCGTCAAAAGCTATGGAAGAATTGAAAGCGTTGACAGTATCATCAATTTTTTTGGAAAATCTTCCAGCCCACATCATATCAGCCATAATTAAAAAAACTCCTTTTATAATCATTCGCAATTCGGAAAACAGAATCAGAATAAAAGCGTTTCACGTGAAACGGAGAACCGATTCCATATTCCGCATTCCGAATTAGATAGAGGACAGTCCGCAAAAAAAGCGAACTGCCCGTTTATCATAAAAATATTGAATTACTTGTTGTTTCTTTTCTGGTCGAGTTTAGCTTTAACGTGAATCGGAAGACCGAAAAGATTGATAAATCCGTTAGCATCAGCCTGGTCGTAAACATCATCAGCATCGAAAGTAGCAACTTCTTCATCATAAAGAGTATAAGGAGAAGTAACACCTGCATTGATGATATTTCCCTTATAGAGCTTGAGCTTAACATCACCTGTAACAGTTTCCTGAGTCTTGTCAACGAAAGCAGTAAGAGCTTCACGAAGCGGAGTATACCACTGACCGTTATAAACGATATCAGCAAACTTGATTGAAAGGTACTGTTTTATTCTTGCAGTTTCCTTGTCAAGAGTAATAGTTTCAAGAACATCATGAGCATGGTAAAGAATTGTTCCGCCGGGAGTTTCATAAACGCCTCTTGACTTCATACCAACAAGACGGTTTTCAACGAGGTCAGCAATACCGATACCGTTTTCACCGCCGAGCTTGTTGAGAGTTTCAACGATTTCAACACCGCCCATTTTCTTGCCGTCAATAGCAGTAGGAATACCCTTTTCAAAGTGGATAGTAACATAAGTTGGCTTGTCAGGAGCGAGGATAGGAGAAACACCGAGTTCAAGGAAACCTGGTTTTTCATACTGTGGTTCATTAGCAGGATTTTCGAGGTCAAGACCTTCATGTGAAAGATGCCAGATATTTTTATCCTTTGAATAATTTGTTTCACGGTTAATCTTGAGAGGAATGTTATGAGCTTCAGCGTAGTCAATTTCTTCATCTCTTGACTTGATATTCCATTCTCTCCAAGGAGCAATGATAGCCATATCAGGAGCGAAAGCCTTGATAGCGAGTTCAAAACGAACCTGGTCATTACCCTTACCGGTACAGCCATGACAAATAGCGTCAGCACCTTCAGCAAGAGCTATTTCGCATATTCTCTTAGCAATGATAGGACGAGCGAAAGAAGTACCGAGAAGATATTTATTTTCATAAACAGCACCGGCCTGAACAGTCGGGAAAACGTATTCATTTACGAAAACGTCCTTCAGGTCTTCAACATAAAGTTTTGAAGCACCTGTTTTCTTAGCCTTTTCTTCAAGGCCGTCAAGTTCAGTACCCTGACCTACATCGGCAGAAACTGCAATAACTTCGCAGTTGTTATAGTTTTCTTTAAGCCACGGAATAATGATAGAAGTGTCAAGACCGCCTGAATAAGCAAGAACGACCTTTTTAATTTCTTTTTTAGCCATTTTAAAGACCTCCTGTTAAATAATAATGCTTACATAATTATACACCAAACTGAAAGCAATGTCAAGAGCTTTCTGCATAAATATTCACGGCATATCCGAATATTTTTCATTAATATGCAAATATAAATGCATATTTTGGATTTTATGCAGTAAACACTCTTATATAATTTATTATACAGTAAAAAATGAAATATTTCAAGCAGAAATTCTGAATATTACAATAAATTTACAAAACATTACATTACAGATATTTTATAGAAATTGAAAATATATTATGTTATAATATGAAAAATGCGTTTCACATGAAACGCAAAGGAGCAGATATAACATGACATACAAAAAAATCTGTACATACATAATAGAATTTACAGTATGCGGAATATGTGGCTGGATATATGAAACAGCCCTTACATCATATCTCTGGGGAGAATTTGCAGAGCGTGGATTTCTTCATATACCGATACTTCCGATATATGGAGTATTTGCATTTATATTACTGCCGTTATTCAAAAAGCATAACGGATTTCTGACAGTATTCACAGTAAGTATGATAATAACAACAGCACTTGAACTTGCAAGTGCGTATCTTATAGAAGCAGTTCTTCATGAAAAGTTATGGAGTTACAGCGACTGGGATTTTAATTTTTTCGGAGGAAGAATATCACTATACAGCAGTCTTATGTTCGGGGTACTAAGCGTTATACTCATAAAAGCAGTACACCCGCTTGTACATAAGATTTCAGAAAAAGCATCATCAAAAGCAGTGTGTATAACAGGAAGCATAACTCTGTTTATAATAATTTCAGATTTTATAATAACATTATATCAGACGATAGAAAAATAATATTTATCTATATTGACTCAAAAGATATAAAATGATATAATAAGTATAAAATAAAAAGTGAACGGAGCTGAAAGCAATGAAAAAGAAAATTTTATCGGCTGTATCATCAATATTGATACTTGCAAATACCCTTGCTGTATACAATATGCCTGTATCAGCAGAAGAAACCGGAACAGACAGCGATGTAAAAATAATGTCGCTCGGAGATTCAATAACAGACGGATACTGGACAGCAGGCGGATACAGAAAATATCTTTATCATGAACTTGAATTAAAAGGCTATGATAATATAGATATGGTAGGAATGAAAGGCAGTGACAGTGCAACTTTTAATTACAACGGAGAAACTTTCACATATGATGATAACTATTCTGGATACAGCGGATATGCAATCCAGTATATGACAGGAACTGAAACACGTCAGGGAATACTGGAAACAATACAGGAAACAGACATGATTAACGTCTGCAAACCTGATATAATACTTCTCCAGATAGGCACAAATGATATATTAAGCAACTACAATGACGGAATAACAGACCGCCTTGAAAATCTTGTTGATACAATTCTTTCTGATATGGAAGAAAACAGCGTAATATATGTATCAACAATACCTGATATAGATGTAGAAAAGGTATCAGACTGGTTCTGGTCATACGGCGAAATAAAATGGAACAACACAACAGAAGACTTTGCAAAAATAATTCAGGAATATATAAACAGCTACAACGAATCAATATATAACCTCACAGAAAAAATGCAGAGTGAAGGAAAACCTGTAAAATTTGCAGATATACACAGCGTTGTTGACTATCAGGAAGATTTGTATGACGGAGTACACCCGAATGAACAGGGCTATGAAAAAATGGGAAAATACTGGTCAGAAGTAGTTGATTCTGAAATAAAAGGACAAAACCCTCCTGCAACTGAAACAACAACAACAACAACAACAACAACTACTACTACTACTGCCATTACAACTACCACCGCTGTCACTACTACTGAAATCGCCGAAACAACTGAAACGGCAACAGAACCTGTTATTCCTGAAAAAAAATACAGCATATCAGATGCAGTAAAGTTATCTGATTATCTTCTCGGCAAATATGAACTTACAGAAGATGATGACTATGATATAAACAATGATGGTTCAATAAATATATTTGACCTTGTATCAATCAAAGAGATACTGAGAAGAAATTTCACATGAAACGCAAAACTCCCCTTATAAAATTAAGGGGAGTAATTTTATTATTACAAAAAACAAAGCTCCGAACTTACTTCGGAGCTTTGAAAGTGACCCGTACGGGAATCGAACCCATGATTCCGCCGTGAAAGGGCGATGTCTTAACCGCTTGACCAACGGGCCGTTATAAAGTAGCGGCAGTCAGATTCGAACTGACGACCAATCGGGTATGAACCGAGTACTCTAGCCAACTGAGCTATGCCGCCACATAAGCCATACGAAACATATTAAAACCGTACGACTTAATTATTATATATCATAAAAACTAAAATGTCAACAGTTTTTCAAAAAAAAATTATATTTCAGCAATTTCAACAAAAAAACTATAAAATTTCATATATTTTTACTGTTTATCACGCTGTCTGAAACAGATTGATGCAAGAAGTCCGAAAAGAATAGCCGCAGTAATTCCGGCAGACGAGGCAGTAAGACCGCCTTTGAAAACTCCGAGGAAACCGTCCTCCTGAACAGCTTTTTTTACACCGTCAGCAAGAAGATGACCAAATCCCACGAGCGGAACGCTTGCACCCGCTCCTGCAAAATCAACAACATACTGATAAATTCCGAGAGCAGAAAGAATAACACCGGTAACAACATATCCCGTAAGAATACGTGCAGGAGTTAGTTTTGTGTAATCGATAAGGAACTGTCCTATAACGCAGATAATTCCCCCGACAATAAAAGCTTTTAAAATATCAGTCAGCATAAAAATCAGCCTCCTCTTTTAAGATGAACAAGATGAGATATAGACGGTATGGATTCACCCTGCTGACACGCCATAGGCGACATTAAAGCACCTGTTGCAGCAAAAAGGATATTTTTAATTTTTCCGGCATAAAGTCTTGGAAGAAAGTAACCGCACAGAATACTTGCACTGCACCCACAGCCTGAACCACCGCAATGTGTATCCTGTTTTTTTGAATCAAACATCATAGAACCGCAGTCCTTATGCACACGGCTTATATCAATTCCCTGTTTCATAGTCAAATCGATAAGGAGCTGACTTCCGACAAGTCCCAAATCGCCGGTAACAATATAATCATAATCCCCTGCCGAAGTATTTGTTGCTTTAAGATAACGCATAATAGTTTCAGCAGCCGCAGGAGCCATAGCACCGCCCATATTATTGGCATCATTAACACCCAAATCAGTAATTTTACCTATACAGCCTCCTGCAATTTCAATCATTCCCCTGTCGACTCCCGAAACAGTAACAGCTCCCGAAGCAGTACATGTCCATTGAGCAGTAGGAGTTCTCTGACCGCCGTATGACAATGGGAATCTGAACTGTCTTTCTGCCGTTGAAAAATGTGAAGATGTTACAGCAACAGCTCTGTTTATGGAATTGCTTTCAATTGCAATTGCAGAAAGCAAAAGTCCCTCCGCCATAGTTGAACAAGCACCATAAATACCAAGAAAAGGGATTTCAAGCTCACGCAATCCGAAAGTAGAACCAATACACTGATTTATCAAATCGCCTGAAAAAACGGCGTCAAAATCTTCCTTTACAAAATTACCTTTTTTAACAGCATTGCAGACAGCCTCAAGCTGAAACTTGCTTTCAGCCTTTTCCCATGTATCTTCACCGAAATGGCTGTCCTCAATAACTTCATCAAAACAGTTTCCCAAAGGGCCCTGCCCTTCCTTTGAACCCACAACAGATGAAAAGCTTATAATTTTAGGGTGTTTTTCAGTAAAAAAAACTCCTGTATCAATTCGCTTTGACATAAAAATCCTCCAAAAAAATTAACACATTCAAGTTTTCAACACTTTTTTCCACAGAGTGTTGAAACTGATGTTGAAAAAATATTTTAAACACAGATACCATTCACAATAATTATTATTAGATAATATCTGCCTTAATATTCAAACTATATCAAAATTATTTTTATTGCATATAATGAAATAAAGATGTTTAAAATATCACTGACAAGGCAATAATATTAATGCCTGATAAAATCAGGTTAAATATGATTTTAGGAGAAAAAATATGTCAGTTAAAAGAGGAGAAATCTATTATGCTGATTTAAGTCCTGTTGTAGGTTCAGAACAGGGCGGAATAAGACCGGTACTTATAGTTCAGAACGATGTCGGAAACAGACACAGTCCGACTGTCATAGCAGCCGCAATTACAAGTCAGCGTGACAAATCAAGACTGCCCACTCATATTGAAGTTTCAGCAGACACATGCGGACTTTCCAAAGACAGCGTTGTACTTCTTGAACAGATACGCACCATTGACAAAAAGCGTCTTAAAGACAGAATGGGAGAACTTGACAATACATCAATGAACAGAGTAGACACAGCATTATCCATAAGTTTCGGTCTGCATATTTAATTGAATCATCAGGGGAAAGAATAAAAAATCCCCTGATTTTTTTATATGCGTTTCACGTGAAACGCATATAATAAATTTTAAAAAGCCATTGAACTGAATATGGAAATATAGTATAATTAAATAAAAATGTGAGGTGCAGTATAAAATGATTGACTTGCTGAACATAGAAAAATACAAAGAAAATAATCAGATAGAAGCCAAAAAAGCCACAGGAGGACTTCCCGAAAGCCTGTGGGAAACATATTCAGCCTTTGCAAATACAAAAGGAGGAGTAATTCTTTTAGGGGTAGAAGAATACCCTGACAAATCCCTGCACCCTGTCGACCTCCCCGACCCCGAATGGCTTATAATAGATTTCTGGGACAGCATAGAAAATCCGCAGAAAGTAAGTCTTAATATTTTAAAAGAAGAAGATGTCACTGTCCACAATATACATGGGAGTCATATTATATCAATAAATGTACCGGAAGCACTCCCGAAACAGAAACCAATCTACATAGGCGACAATATAATATCAGGAACATACCGCAGAGATGGTGACGGAGATTACCGCTGTAATTTCAGGGAAATTCTTGATATGCTCAATTCAGAATAACAGCATAGAATAATTGTCCCGTTATCATCATATTATGTATAAGAATTATATACGGAAGGTGATGGAAAATGGGACTTACTGAAAAGGAAGCTGTACAAAGAAGAAAAACAGACGGTGAAAACATTCTCGGAGATGATAAAAAAGCAAATCCTGTTAAAATCTTTGCAGGACAGTTCAAAGATGTAATGGTAATGATACTTCTCGGAGCAACAGTAATATCAATATTTCTCGGAGAAATAACAGACGCAGTAACCATAATATTAATAGTTCTTCTCAACGCCGTACTTGGATTTATACAGGAATTCCGAACTGAAAAAACACTTGAAGCCCTTAAATCCATGACATCACCGACTGCAAAGTGTTATCGTGACGGAGTATTAAAGGAGATAAAAGCCTCTGAACTTGTAACAGATGATATAATAGAAATTGAATCAGGAAACAGAATACCGGCAGACTGCGTAATATTAAAAAGTTCATCATTCAGTGCCGATGAATCAATACTTACAGGAGAATCCTTTCCGGTTGAAAAATTTGCAGGACTTAAAAACGATACAGACAACAGTCTGAACAAAACAAATATAATCTATTGCGGAACATCTGCCATAAAAGGAAACTGTCAGGCGAAAGTCATAGCAACAGGAAAGAAAACTCAGGCTGGAAAAATATCAGCAATGCTTGAAAATATCGAAAGCGGTATGACTCCGTTGCAGAAAAGACTTGCCGAACTTGGAAAAACAGTGGCTGTAATATGTATAGGAGTATGCATAGCAGTATTCACAGCAGGAGTATTAAGAGGAGAAGATACCTTTACAATGCTTATGTCAGGAATAACAATAGCAATAGCAGCAATTCCGGAGGGACTTCCCGCAACAGTAACAATAGCCCTTGCCCTTGCAGTAAGCAGAATGTTAAAGCAGAAAGCACTTGTAAACAAACTTCACAGCGTTGAAACACTTGGCTGTACATCAGTAATATGTTCTGATAAGACAGGAACAATCACAGAAAATAAAATGACTGTCACAGAAATATATTCAGGTGAAAATACATATACAGTAAACGGAATGGGATACAGAACAGGCGGAAATATCTGTCCCGAAAATCAGGATATTCCGGTAAAAATGGCAGTGGAAAAATCTCTTTCGGAATTTCTTAAATGCAGTACGCTCTGCAACACCGCAACCATAAGAATAAATACAAAACTGCGGAACAGAAGTTCAGGAGAATGGGAAGTAACAGGCGACCCGACAGAAACAGCACTTCTTATTATGTCGGCAAAAGGCGGAATAACTGCAAAAAATCTTGAAATGATATTTCACAAAACAAAGGAAATTCCCTTTGACAGTGAAACAAGATATATGGCAGTATTATGCAGTTCTCCCGAAGGGAGCAAAGCATATTACAAAGGTGCAGAAGAAGTAATACTCCCGAAATGCAACAGCTATATGAACCGGAAAGGAGAAATAATTCCGCTTACATCAGGCAGACGCCGTCAGATAGAAAAAAAGGCAATTGAAATGTCTGATAAGGCATTAAGAGTTCTTGCAATGGCATATATACAGACTGATATTTTAAATCCGGAACAGCATAATCTGATATTTTTAGGTCTTGCCGGAATGATTGACCCTCCGAGAGAGGAAGCAAAAATTGCCATAAGAAAATGTGCGAATGCCTCAGTAAGAACAGTAATGATAACAGGTGACCATAAAAATACTGCTGTTGCAGTAGCAAAAAAAGCAGGGCTGTTAAAAGGAAAACAGGCTGTAACAGGTGATGAACTCAATAATATGTCAGATGAACAGCTTGACCGCGAGATTGACAAATATTCAGTATTTGCAAGAGTAGAGCCGATACATAAATTAAGAATAGTACAGAGCTTTAAACGCAAGGGAGAAATTGTCACAATGACAGGAGATGGAGTAAATGATGCTCCTGCAATAAAAGAGGCTGATGTCGGTGTTGCAATGGGAATAACAGGAACTGATGTTGCAAAACAAACAGCCGATGTAATACTTCTTGATGACAACCTTGCAACACTTGTAAATGCAGTTGAACAGGGCAGATGTGTATATGCAAATATAAGAAAATTTGTCCGTTATCTCCTTTCCTGCAATATAGGAGAAGTTCTTACAATGTTTCTTGGAATTGTAATGGGAATGCCGATAGTATTAATGCCCGTACAGCTTTTGCTTGTAAACCTTGTAACAGACGGACTCCCCGCAATAGCACTGGGACTTGAACCTCCGGAAGAAAATATAATGAACAAACCGCCGAGAAAATCAACAGACGGATTTTTTTCGGGCGGACTTATGGCAAAAATACTTTTCAGAGGGATATTAATAGGAATATTAACACTTGCATCATTCAGTCTTGCAATAAAATCAGGCGGAACTGTTGAGGCAGGAAGAACTTCCGCACTTATAACACTTGTAATGTCACAGCTTATACATGTATTTGAATGTAAATCAGAAGAAAAAGGACTTTTCAGAATAAATATATTTTCCAATATAAAACTGATACTTGCAGTTCTTGTATCAATGACAGCACTGATATTAGCCGTAAGTGTACCGCAGTTGCAGATAATATTTGAAACAGTAACACTTACAAGCGAACAGCTTTTAACGGCACTCGGATTAAGTGCATTGATACCGTTCATATCAGGATTTTTCTCAAAAAAATAAAAAGCGTTTCACGTGAAACGCAGAAAAGGCGGAATAGAAATTCCGCCTTTTTTCTTTGTTTGTTATGAAAGTTCCGCCCTGACTTCAGGGGATTTCATAGCATCATCAATAACCTTATCATTATACATATTATTTTCAAGGATTTCAGCAAGTTTATATATAGTGCTTTCGTCCTCACAGTAGACAGCAAAAATATCAGTATCACTGTCAAATTCAAGCTCAGAACCGTCAAAATCATTTACTCTTATGAGATATTTCACAATAGCCTGAATCAAGTCACCGTTGCTGTCACAATCATAATTATCAAAAAGCTCCTGTCTGAAACCGCTTTCAATAGTAATTGAAAAGACTTCACCCAGATTGTCAATGTGATAAAAATTACTATTCATTTATTTTTTGATTACCTCTTTACGCATATATCGCTGAAGTGCTTTTGGTATTCGTATACTTCCGTCCTCATTGAGATTATTTTCAAGAAAAGCAATAAGCATTCTCGGAGGAGCAACAACAGTGTTGTTGAGAGTATGCGGGAAATATTTACTTCCGTCCTCAGTTTTAATTCTTATGCCAAGACGTCTTGCCTGAGCATCACCGAGGTTTGAACAGCTTCCGACTTCAAAATATTTTTTCTGACGAGGCGACCATGCCTCAACATCAATACTCTTTACTTTAAGGTCAGCAAGGTCACCTGAACAACATTCAAGAGTACGGACAGGAATATCAAGACTTCTGAAAAATTCAACAGTATTTTCATAAAGTTTCTTGAACCAGTCCATGCTTTCTTCAGGTTTACAGACAACAACCATTTCCTGTTTTTCAAACTGATGAATACGGTATACTCCCCTTTCTTCGATTCCACGAGAACCTACTTCCTTTCTGAAACATGGGGAATAGCTTGTAAGAGTCTTAGGGAGTTCAGATTCAGGGATAATAGTATCAATGAACTTGCCAATCATAGAGTGTTCGCTTGTGCCGATTAAGTACAAATCCTCACCCTCAATTTTATACATCATATCGCCCATTTCAGCAAAGCTCATAACACCGGTAACAACATCACTTCTAATCATAAAAGGCGGAATGTAATATGTAAATCCCTTGTCAACCATAAAATCCCTTGCATATGAAAGAATACATGACTGAAGGAGAGCAATATCACCGCAGAGATAATAGAAACCGCTTCCGCTTGTCTTTCTTGCACTGTCAATATCAATACCGTTAAGGTTTTCCATAATATCAACATGATAAGGAACTTCAAAATCAGGAACAAAAGGTTCACCGAATTTTTCTACTTCAACATTTTCGCTGTCGTCCTTTCCAATCGGAACACTTTCATCAATAATATTAGGAATAACAAGCATAATTTCACGAATATCAGCTTCAAGCTTAACTTCAAGAGCCTCTTTTTCTTCAAGGAGCTTTCCTATTTCAGTAACTTCAGCCTTGACTCTTTCAGCCTCATCTTTCTGACCTTTAGCCATAAATCCGCCGATATTCTTGCTCATAGTCTTACGTTTGTTTCTGAGGTCATCACATTCAACTTTAGTTTCACGGAATTTTTTATCCATTTCAACAACCTTGTCAACAAGTTCAAGCTTTTCGTCCTGAAATTTCTTTTTAATATTCTCCTTAACAAGTTCAGGATTAGTTCTTATCAATTTAATATCAATCATTTTTCAATAACTCCTTATATTTAAGTTGCGTTTCACGTGAAACGCTTTTATTTTAAATCATCAACAAGCCTGTCAGCAATAGATGACAAATCTTCCTTATCATAAAATTCAAGAATAAGTACACCCTTGTTTTTACCGTAATCAACTTTAACTTTTCTGCCGAGATGTTCTCTCAAAGAAATTTCCATTTCAGTGAAATATCTGTCAGAGTTTTTAGGTGATTTGCATTTTTTTTCAGAAGAACCGGAATGTGATTTAGCGAGCTTTTCAATCTGTCTTACAGAGAGATTTCCGCTTATAGCCTTTTCAGCAGTTTCAGTCATAAGCTTTTCATCGTCGAACATCAGGAGAGCCTTTGCATGACCTGCTGTAATCAGACCCTCTCTCAGAGCATCAGTTACAAAATCCGGAAGGGAAAGTATTCTTATTGAATTGGAAATATATGAACGTGACTTTCCTGCAATTTTAGCAATCTGTTCCTTAGTCATATTAAAGTTGTCAATAAGATATTTATATCCCTCAGCTTCTTCAATCGGATTGAGATTTTCACGCTGAAGATTTTCTGCCATAGCAATCTTCATAGTTTCAAAATCATCAAGTTCCTTTATATTAACAGGAACTTCATCAAGCCCTGCCATTTTGGAAGCTCTCCAGCGTCTTTCACCTGCAACAATCTGATAAGAGCCGTCCGGAAGCGGTCTTACAAGAATAGGCTGAAGAACACCATGTTCACGGATTGAATCAGCAAGAGCCTCAATTCCCTCATCGCTGAAAAATTTTCTGGGCTGGTCTCTGTTAGGTTCAATTTCGGAGATTCTAAGAGTACGCTTAACCTGAACTTCAGCAGAATTGTCATCAAAAAGGCTTTCAAGCCCGAAACCAAGTTCACCTTTAGCCATTAAAAAAATCTCCTTTCATCACTTTGCCCGTGAGAAAATGCCGAATCTTTTCTTTTCAACAGCAACAGGCTCACCCAGAATTTCACGACCGAGATTAGCATAAGCCTCTGCACCCTTTGAAGATTTATCATAATACATAATAGGCTTTCCGTAACTCGGAGCTTCTGAAAGTCTGACATTTCGTGGAATTTTTGTCTGAAAAATCTTATTTGGAAAGAACCTGTCAACTTCTTTTACAACCTGATTTGAAATATTAAGACGTGAATCAAACATAGTGAAAAGTATTCCCTCAATATCAAGAGAAGGATTATAGTTGGTTCTTACAATTTTCAGTGTATTGTAAAGCTGTGAAAGTCCCTCAAGAGCATAAAATTCAGCAAGCATAGGAACAATAACCCTGTCACTTGCCACAAGACCGTTAATAGTCATAAGTCCCAGAGCAGGAGGACAGTCAATAAAAATGAAATCATAATCCAGCTTGCATGTTAAAAGCTGAAGTTTAAGACGGTTAGTACGGTTTTCAATATTTATAAGCTCAACCTCACAGCCGGCAAGATTAGCATTAGCAGGCACAATTGAAACATTTTTATAATCGGTATGAATAACAGCGTCCTGAATTTTAACCTTGCCTATGAAAACATCATAGGAGGATTTATCGACATTCTTTTTTTTAATGCCAAAACCGGTAGTAGTATTGCCCTGAGGGTCTATATCAACACAAAGAACCTTAAAATTTCTTGAGCCGAGATAAGAGGCAAGGTTCACAACAGTAGTAGTCTTGCCGACACCGCCTTTCTGATTGGCAACGGCAATAATTCTGCCCATAAAATCATTCCTTTTTAATAAAATATTATATATGTAATTATATCACGTTTGAAAGCTTTTGTAAAGCATAATATAAATTTTTTTTAATAGCGTTTCACATGAAACGGCTGAAGAAGAAAAAGCCGTTCCACGTGGAACGGCATAAGAAAAGCGTAACTGAAAAGGATTTACAGCCAAAACATGTACGTCAAAGCCGTAAAAGCGTTTCACGTGGAACGCAGATTCAGTGTTCATGTTTATTAAAGAGCAAATCAGCTTCCCTGCTGTTTTCGATAGGGATTCTCACTCTGTATTCTATGTATTCTTCGTTCTGAATTTTTTTGGAATCGGCATCAATACCGGCAGACTGCATAGTTTCGATAGCCTTATTTATAGTATTGACAAAGATTTTCACATTCTGAAAGACTTTCGAGCGTGTACGATAGCTTTGCCTGACTTTTTTCTGACCGATATAGTCCTCAACAAGTTTTTCAGTACGTTCAACATTGAGTTTGTTTTTAATGACCTTTTCGAGAATATTTATGCGTTCCTCACAGCTTCCGAGTTTCAATAAAGCTCTTGCATGGCGTTCAGTGAGATTAAAACCGACAATAAGCTCACGTTCTTCAGGAGTAAGCCTTAAAAGCCGGAGTTTGTTGGCAATGGTACTCTGAGCCTTTCCGAGTTTTGAAGCAGCGTCCTCCTGAGTCATTCCATAATAAGAAATAAGCTTTTCGATAGCAGCAGCTTCATCAAAAAAAGACAAATCCTGTCTTTGAATATTTTCAACAAGAGCCAGAACAGCGGAATTTCTCTCACTTATATCATGAACAATACAAGGAACAGCCTGCAAACCGCACATCTTAGCAGCACGCAAACGTCTTTCACCTGCAATAAGTTCATATTTTTCGCCTGATTTTCTGACAGAAAGAGGCTGTAAAATGCCATTCTGACCGATTGATTCTGCAAGGGACCTTATATCCGAGTCATCAAACTCTGTACGAGGCTGATGAGGATTAGGAACAATAAGGCTGACATCAATTTCAATGACTTTATTAATCTGTTTGTCCTTGGTAAAATTTAAAAATCCTGCCATAATAACACTCCTTTACAATTAAGTATAGGGTAATTCTAACACAGGAAATAAAATAATTCCACATAAAAAATCCGCTGTTCTTCAACAAAACAGCGGATTTTACGACATAAAACTACAAAATCAGAGCGGTTTCTTTTTAATCTGACCGCTGTTTCTGGGGAATTTTGTCGGAGTATGCGATATTTTTATTACCTTAACAATTCTTCTTCCGTCATTTTCAAGGGAATAATCAACAGGATTTTCAAGCTTTCCGCCAAGAATTTCAACGCTCCTGCGTGAATCCTCAATATTTTCAGAAAGTCCCTTCATAGATATGAAAAATCCGTTTTTTCTGACAAAAGGAATACAAAATTCGCTTAAAACCGAAAGATTTGCAACAGCCCTTGCACATGCAATGTCGAATTTTTCACGATAAAGAGGATTTTTTCCGGAATCTTCAGCACGGCAATGAATAAAATCCGCCTCAATTCCAAGCTTTTCACATAAAAGCTGTAAAAAAGTTATACGTTTGTTAAGACTGTCAAGGAGAGTAATTTTAACATCAGGGCGAAAGATTTTCAGAGGAACAGACGGAAATCCCGCACCTGTTCCGACATCAATCAAAGAACAGTTCTGCGGAATATCGCAGTATTTGCAGATAAGAACCGAATCAAGAAAATGCTTTACAAGTATTTCCTCACCGTCAGTAATAGCCGTAAGATTTACATTTTTATTATATTCAACAAGAAAATCCGCATAAACAGCAAACTTATCATAAACAGTTTCAGAAAGTTCAAGCTGATATTTTTCAAACAAATTTTTAGCAAATGAGTAATCAGGAAACATTTTTAACTCCTTTTGTGCTGTTCAAGCCATACTATTAATAATGATACATCTGCTGGGGAAACACCTGAAATTCTCGATGCCTGACCGATTGAAACAGGTTTGACCCTGTTAAGCTTTTCAACAGCCTCAAGACGCAATCCCCTTATTGAAGAATAATCAACATCTTCCGGCAGTGATTTTTTTTCAAGCTTACGCATAGTATCAATCTGAGCAAGTTGCTTGTCAATATAGCCTGCATATTTAATCTGAAGTTCAACCTGTTCACATACTTCAAAAGGAAGTTCAGGACGGTTAACATCAAAAGGAGCGAGGTCAGCATAATTAAGCTGAGGACGTCTGATTAAATCAGCAAGCTTACAGCCTGTTGAAAGCGGTGCAGTATTGTTTTCAACAAGGAAACTGTTGATTTGTTGAGAAGGAGCAATATTCAGAGTTTCAACACGTTTAAGTTCCTTTTCAATAAGCTGACATTTCAACTTTAAGCTGTTGAAAACTGTTTCCGGAACAAGACCTATTTTATATCCAATAGGAGTAAGCCTCTGGTCAGCATTATCCTGTCTGAGAATGAGTCTGTATTCACTTCTTGAAGTCATCATACGATAAGGGTCAGAACAACCCTTTGTTACAAGGTCATCAACAAGAGTTCCGATATAAGAACTTGCCCTGTCAAGAATCATAGGTTCTTTTCCGAGAATTTTAAGAGCAGCATTTATACCAGCAACAATACCCTGTGCAGCAGCCTCCTCATAGCCTGAACTTCCGTTGAACTGACCTGCACCATAAAGACCCTTTACCTTTTTAAATTCAAGAGTAGGCAAAAGTTCCGTAGGGTCACAGCAGTCATATTCAATAGCATAAGCCGGACGCATTATTTCAACGTTTTCAAGTCCCTTTATAGTTTTCAGAAAAGCAAGCTGAACGTCCTCCGGAAGTGATGACGACATACCCTGCAAGTAATATTCATCAGTTTCAAGTCCCATAGGCTCAACAAAAAGCTGATGCCTCGGCTTATCAGAGAATCTTACAATTTTGTCCTCTATTGACGGACAGTAACGAGGGCCGACACCCTGAATTCTTCCCGAATAAAGAGGAGAACGGTCAAGGTTTGAAAGTATAACTTCGTGTGTTTTCTGATTAGTATATGTAACAAAACAACTTACCTTGTTTTCAAGCACAGAAGAATCAGTAGAAAAGGAGAACGGAACAATATGGGGATCGCCGTCCTGACGTTCCATAACAGAAAAATCTATACTTCTTTTATGAACTCTGCAAGGCGTACCCGTCTTGAACCTTCTTACAGTAATGCCATTATCAATAAGACTCTGCGAAAGCAAAGTGCTTGGAAGTGCGGAATCAGGGCCACTTTCATAAGAAGATTCGCCGATATGAATTTTACCTTTAAGGTAAGTACCTGTTGCAATAATAACAGCCTTAACGGAATATTCTGCACCAAGCTTTGTTCTTACACCGCAGATTTTACCGTTTTCCGTTATAATCTGAGCAACTTCCGCCTGTTTTATGAAAAGGTTTTCCTGTGATTCGCAGACTTTTTTCATATAATTATGATATTTGACTCTGTCCGCCTGAACTCTCAGACTATGAACAGCAGGGCCTTTTCCCCTGTTAAGCATACGGCTCTGAATAAAACATTTGTCAGCACCTTTTCCCATTTCACCGCCCAGAGCATCGATTTCACGGACAAGATGACCTTTAGCCGTACCGCCAATTGACGGATTACAGGGCATATTTGCAATCTGGTCAAGTGAAATTGTAAAAAGAACGGTTTTACAGCCCAGTCTTGCAGATGCAAGGCCGGCCTCAACACCTGCATGACCTGCACCAACAACAGCAACATCAAATGAATCCATTTTATAATTCATAAAAAATACCTCCGAAAAGCATTATTTTCCGACACAGAACCTCGAAAATACTTCATTTACAACAGTTTCAGATGCCTTTTCACCGGTAAGTTCAAGAAGTGACTGTAAAGCCTCATCTATAAGAACAGTAACGGCATCAAGCATAACACCCGATTCAAGAGCAGAAATTGCCTCATTTATATGGAATAATGCAGTATCAACACATTTTTTCTGACGTTCATTTGAAACAATTCCGTTATCAAAATCAATTTCATAAGCTTCAAAAATATTTTCAATGGCGGACTGTAAATTTTCAATACCGTCATTATTTTTAGCGGAAATCATAACAGTATTCTGAATATACTTATTAATAATTTGTTCATCAGAAATAATTTCCCTGTCACTCTTATTTATAACAGCAATACAGCGTTTGTTCTGAAGTTTTTCAAGAATTTTAAAATCGTCCTCACACAGCGGACAACTTCCGTCAAAAACAGCAATTATAAGGTCAGCCTCATCAAGTTTTCTGAAAGCAATATCAACACCGATTTCCTCAATAACATCAGAAGTTTCACGGATACCGGCAGTATCAGAAAGACGCAGAACAAGTTCACCAATTTTAACAGATTCTTCAATAACATCTCGTGTAGTACCTGCAATATCAGTAACAATACTTCTCTCAAAACCGCTTAGACAGTTAAAAAGCGTAGATTTTCCGACATTAGGACGGCCAACTATAACCGTATTTATACCATTTTTAAGGATTCTTCCATAATCATAACCCTTTATAAGACTCTCAACCTGAACTTTAATTTCCATAAGTTCAGAGAGAAGAACATCAGGTTCAACCTCAGGAATATCTTCTTCAGGATAATCAGCCCATGCGGAAAGGTCACCGAGAATTTTGACAAGTAATTCACGAACAGAAGTAATTTTGTTGAAAACTGTTCCTTTACGCAGACTTTCAGCCATTTTAAGTTCAGTATCACCCTTTGCTGAAATTATATCCATAACAGCATCAGCCTGAGTCAAATCGAGTTTACCGTTCAAAAAAGCACGCTTTGTAAATTCACCTGCACCCGAAGGTTCAGCACCGTTTTCGAGTATGATACGGAGTATTTTTTTAGTAACAAATAAACCGCCATGGCAGGATATTTCAGCAACATCTTCACCGGTATAGCTGTGAGGGGCTTTAAAAACGGTAAGAATACATTCATCAATAAGCTGACCGTCATCAAATACATGACCATAACTACAAGTATAGCCTTTCATATCAACAGCTTTTATGCCGTTCGGAGCTTTAAAAACCTTGTCAGCAATTTCAAGTGCAGAATCACCTGATATACGGATAACAGCAATTCCCCCCGGAGCATTCGGAGTGGAAATACCTGCAATAACAGACATAAAATCACACCTTTTCTGAAAAAAAGCCGTCCGCAGAGGGACGGCATCAATACTGTTTATAATTTTAAAATTCAATTTTACCGTAAAGACCGCCTTCAATGGAATCTTCAGGCATAGGCTTTTTGTAATCCTTTTCAAAGCTTGTTGAAAGGTCAATTTCCTTAGGTTCACGACGTGGTTTTCTTCTTGTTCTTGATTTTGACTTATCAAAATTTTTCTTTCTAGGGTTTGTAGAAGAAATGATAATCTTTCTGTAAGGTTCTTCACCGACCGATTTAGAAACAACGCCTTCGATTTCAGAAACAGCAGAATGTATAACACGTCTTTCATAAGGGTTCATAGGTTCAAGAGGCTGTGAACGGCCTGTTCTGAGAACATTTTTAGCGACTTTTACAGCAAGTTGCTGTAAAGTAACCTTTCTCTTTTCCCTGTAACCAAAACAGTCAATAGTAATGCGGAAGTATTCCTTATCACTCTTATTAGCAATCATAGATGAAAGATACTGCAAGGCATCAAGAGTTTCACCACGTCTGCCGATAATAGTACCATTACTACTGCTTTCAAGTTCAATAACAGCACCTGAATCATTTTGATAAACCTTTGCCGTTGCATTGACACCCATAGCAGAAAGCACTGAAATGATATAATCACGGGCAACTTTAGCCTTAGGATTAAGCATGGAATCATCTTCTGCAAGGGTAAAATTATCAAGAGAATATTCACCTGAATCATCTGCATTTTTTTCAGAAACATCGGAAGAAACTTTTTCCTCAAAGGATTTATCAGTAACAGTTTCTTCAGCAGTTTTCTCAGGAATTTCAGGTTCATCAGCAACAATTTTCTCAATTGTTTCCTCAGCAGTTTCAGATTCATCAGCAATAATCTTCTCAACAGTTTCAGAAACAGCAGTTTCCTGAACAACTTCCGGTATATAAGTTGCCTCAACCTCAGCATCAGAACTGCCTATTCCGAGAAATCCTTTTTTAGCCTCTTTAAGAACCCTGAACTGAATTTCATCTGAAGCCACACCGAATTTATCCGAAGCGAGTGCCTTGGCTTCCTCAACAGTTTTTGCTTTAAAAATTTCGGTCATATAAACAACCTCCCTTTTAATTAATTTTCGTAAGTATCACCGTATTTATCGGCAATTCTCTGTCTTGCCTGTTCAATAATAAGCTCGTCCTCAGGAGAGCATACATAATCCGAATCATTATATTTTGAGTTCATTTTTTCACGGGCATCATTTATTTTCTGGCGGTTATAGTTATTAGCTTCACTTCTTGAAAGCTTTCTGCCCTCATCATCATAAACAGCATTCTGATTTTCACGTTGCTGAGCCTCAAGAGCCTGCTGATTTTCAAGCATTTTCTGCATAAATGTCTTTTTACCGCCGTTAGCCTGAGCATATTTCTTAGCCTTTTCCCTGTCTTTCTCAACAATAAGAGCAATTCTCTCATCAGAGAAATAGCAGTTCAGGGCGAAATTTATAACAAGTGAGAACAATGAGGAAAGCATCCAGTAAAAGCCTACACCGGCAGGAACCTGAAAAGCGAACCATATTGAGAATATCGGAAGGATATATAAATAAACATTCATACAACCCATCTGAGAAGTCATATGGGGATTTTTTCTTTTCTGGTGAACCTGCATATAAACAGTCTGAATGAGCTGAGCCAGACCTGCAAGGAAAGGAATCAGAAACAGACCGATTGTAGAAGCGTTCCATTCTTCAGGACGAAGTTCCGGAGTAGCACCGAGATTTATTCCGAAAATCTGGAAGTTATCGCAGAAATCAGTAACTTTTGAAGTAAATTCAACACTAATGTCGCTGAATTTTTCAGGCAACTTTTTAAACTGTTCAAGAATCATAAGTTCACGGCGAAGGTCAGTAGATTTTATACCGCCTCCGCCCATAATTGCTGAAGCAATTTCACGGGCCTGGTCAATAGTTCCTTTGCTGAAATCAAGAATATGAGTCAAAGGTCTGTAAACAACATCAAGAACGCCGAAAATCAGAATCATCTGAATAAAAGCAGGGAGGCACGAACCCATAGGGTTTACACCCTCCTCCTGATAGAGCTTCATCTGTTCTTCCTGAAGCTTCTGAGGGTTATTCTGATAGCTTTTCCGGAGCTTTTCGAGTTTCGGATTAAGAGCCTGCATTCTTGCAGAACTTTTCTGAGTTTTATAGCTTACAGGAAGGAATATAATTTTTGTCAGAACGGTAAAAATAATTATAGCAACACCGTAATTATTGACAAGATTATAAATCCATCTCATCAGGAATCCGAAAGGAACTCCGAGAATATCATACAACAAGTTAAACAAACCGCATACCTCATTTTCTAATTTTATAAAAAGCTCAATTTTTCGGGGATTTTCTGAAGGTAAATTTTTCGGGAACGGGGTCAATACCGCCCAAAGACCATGGATTGCAACGCAGAATCCGCCATAAAGCGAGCAGAAAACCTCTGAAAAATCCGAATTTTCTGAAAGCCTCAAGAGCATACTGACTGCATGAAGGATAATATTTACAGCATGGCGGAAAAACAGGAGAAATAAAACGCCTGTAAAACTTTATCAAAGCTATACAGATATATTTCATAATCAGTGCGAATCAAAAAGAAGCCTGTATATTTCAGGTATACCGTACTTTTTCATATACTGTGACAGTTCGGTTGACTTCACAGAGCATAGAGAAGCACGGGCAACAATAACAATATCAATACCGACAGGCATAGCAAGTTCATTTTCACGATAAGCCTGACGAATAAGACGTTTTGCACGATTACGGTGAACCGCATTTCCGATTTTTTTTCCGGCAGTAATACCAAGGCGGTTGAAAGGCAGATTATTTTTCCGCACATAGATTACAATATTTTTTGAAGCAGTAAATTTTCCTTTACGATAAAGGGCAAGGAAATCCCTGTTATTATTCAGAATTTCAGTATAAAGCATAAGAAATCACACCTGAAAGAGAATAGAGAATACATAACATAACAAAAAAGACCACAAAAAAAATTTGTGGTCTGACTCGTTAGTAGGTTAATCTTGCTCTGCCCTTTGCTCTCCTACGAGCTAAAACCTTTCTTCCGTTCTTAGTAGCCATTCTTTTCATAAAGCCATGCTCCTTTTTTCTGTGAAGCTTTTTAGGCTGGTAAGTTCTCTTCATAACCGGTTTCCCCCTTTCATGAGATTATATATAATGCCGGACAACAGCATAAGCGATAGTCAAATATCAGCACTATTTGATTATATCTCAAAAAAGCAAATCTGTCAAGTGCTTTCAGAAATTTTTTTTTATTAATCAAAAATTTATTTATTCCCATAGAAACGGAGGACAAAAAACACGAATTTTTTTAGCATAGTGACGATAAAAATTACAAAAATCCGCAAAAGTTTTTTACTGGATAAAGATTTCCGTCAAAAAAATTCTTGCTTTTCAAAATCAGATGTGGTATAATTAAAGCAAATGCAATAACACAATTAAATTGATTTATAAAAAACGGAGGTAAAAATATGAATTCCTTTTCGGAAGTCTTTGAAGAAGTAAAAAAATACTGTGTCGAAGTAGGAAATATAGGAAATGCCCCAATGAAAACATGGATAGGTGCACTTCAGCCGGTAGAACTCAACGAAAGCAATGCGTCTTTCAGGGTTCAGACAGAGTTTCAGAAAAAAATAATAGAACAAAGTTACGGCAATCTTCTCAATGAAGCATTCAGAACCATACTCGGATTTCCTGTAAGAATTACAATAAAAGCAGAAAATGAACATGATGAAGATACTCATAAAGAAACAAGCGGAATAACCAAAAACGAAGAACTTGAAAGAAGCTATGAATTTGCAGAATATGACTATACTTTCGATACATTCATTGAGGGACGTTCCAATGAATTTGCACTTGCAGCCTGTAAAGCAGTAGCCAAAAACTGTTCATCAGGAGAATATTCCCTCGATTATAACCCACTGTTTATATACGGCCCTTCCGGACTGGGAAAAACTCACCTTATAACAGCCATAGCAAATGAAATAAGGAAAAACAGACCCTCCTGCAATATAGTTTATATAACAAGTGAAACATTTGGAAATGACCTTATAAATGCATTGAATACAAAGGTTATTTCCGACTTTCATGAAAAATACAGAACTGCCGATATACTCCTGATAGATGATATTCAGTTCTTCGCCCATAAAGAAAGAATGCAGGAAGAATTTTTCAATACTTTCTATAAGCTTCATTCAGAGGGCAAACAGATAGTAATCACATCAGATAAACCGCCAAAAGAACTTGTAACACTTGAAGAAAGACTTCGCACAAGATTTGAAGGAGGACTTATAGCAGACATTTCTGTACCGGACTTTGAAACAAGAATAGCAATCATCAAAAGAAAAGCCGAGCTTTTAGACCTCAATATCCCCGGAGAAGTTGCAGAATTTATGGCAAACCGCCTTAAATCCAATATAAGACAGCTTGAAGGGGCAGTGAAAAAGCTTAAAGCATTAAAACACCTTGCCGGAAGTTCACCTTCAATATCAATGGCACAGAGCGTTATTCGTGATATACTGACAGACAATCAGCCTATACCGATAACAGTAGAAAAGATAATATCCGAAGTAGCGACAGTTTATGGGGTTTCTCCGGAGGATATACGCTCCAACAAGCGTTCATCACAGATTTCCACAGCCAGAAAAGTGGCAATATATGTTGTAAGGGATATTACACAGATGCCACTTGCAGCAATAGGACAGGAATTCGGGGGACGAGATCATTCAACAATAGTTTACGCTATAAATAATATCAGCGATGCCCTGAAAAAAGATGCCAATCTCAATACATTGGTGAGCGATATTATTAAAAATATTAAAGATAAAGGCAGAATGTAAAAAAGGGTTTTCAACATAGTTTTCAACATGATGTTGAAAGAAATGTTGAAAGATTATTCCCTATAATCAGACATTTCCGGCATATTTCAAATAGTTTTCAACATTTTCAACAATACAGTTTTCAACAGTGTGTTGAAAACTTTGTTAATATAAATAAATATATGCCGAGTTTTCAACATTTTTTCCACAATCTTTCAACAGTGTGTTGAAAGATAAATTAAAGGATTTAATTATATGCCAAGTTTTCAACAATCTTTCAACATTTTTTCCACAATCTTTCAACAGTTTCAACATTTTTAAATCTTTAAAAAAAGTTTTCAACTTTTCAACATTTTTTCAACAATCGACTGTTGAAAAATTCGCCCCTATATACCGTCATTTCAGGCACTTTTCAACTTTTCAACAGCCCCTACTACTACTACTATTTTTTTATATGTTTTTTATGTTTTTTTAAATTCAACAAATGTGAACTAAATATGAACGGATTTTTCCGAAAAAATTTTCAAAAAAAGAAAGGGTTTTTTAAGATGAAATTTTCATGTGACAAACAGTTCTTATGCGAAGCAATTGTGAATGTATCAAAGGCAGTAGCCTCAAACTCAACTATACCGGCTCTTGAAGGAATAAAAGTAAAGGTAACTCCCAATCAGGTAGAGCTTACAGGATACAACCTCGAAATAGGAATTACAACAACTCTTATGGCAATAACAGAAGGAGAAGGGGAATTTGTAATAGATTCAAGAATATTCAGTGAGATGACAAGAAAAATGTCAGATGATGTAATTGTCTTTGAGCTTAATGAAAACATGACAGTAGCTATTTCAAGCGGAAACACACAATGCTCAATAACAGCAATGTCAGCAGAGGAATATCCGGAACTTCCGAAAGTTGATACAGGAACACCAATAAAGATTCCTCAGGGAACACTCAAATCAATGATTTCAAATACAAAATATGCTGTATCAACAGCAGAAGTAAAGCCAATATTTACAGGTGAACTTTTTGACATAGAAAACAATTCATTCAGTATGGTTGCTATGGACGGATTCAGACTTGCAATAAGAAACGAACCAATAGCATACACTGAAAAAAGCTATTTTGTAGTACCAAGAAAGACTCTTTCAGAACTTTCAAGCCTTATAAGAGATAATGACGGCGAAAGAGAATGTAACATATACGTAAATCCGAAGAACGTTATATTTGACATAAACGGCTATCTGATAATATCAAGACTTCTCGAAGGTGAATTTCACAACTACAAAATCAGCATACCAAGCGAATACAAAACAGAAATAATCCTGAATACAAAGGATTTCATAACAAGTATGGAACGCTGTTCACTGCTTATTGACAGCAAGAACAAAGCACCGGTAAAATGCACCTTTGAAAACGGTGAAGCTCATGTTGAGTGCAAAACACCTTTAGGCGAAATAAATGACATTCTTCCTGCATCAGTTACAGGAGAACCGGTAACAATAGGCTTTAATAACAAATTTGCCCTTGATGCACTTAGAGCATCTGAATGTGACAGAATAAAAATCCAGCTTAACGGAGGAATGAAAGTAATAAAAATGCTTCCTGTTGAGGGAGAAGATTTCATCTTCCTGCTTATGCCGATACAGTTGAGATAATTTTTCTTTTTCCTTGACAAAAAAGTAATTTTGTATTAAAATAATACATAAGGGATTCTAAAATTTGAATGTAAGGAGTTTTTTATGTCTGAAAATGAAATTTCCATTATGACAGAATATATCAAGCTTGATTCTCTCCTGAAATTTACCGGTATGACTGAAACAGGCGGTCTTGCAAAAGAAGCTATAAAAAACGGTAAAGTTTATGTAAACGGTGATGTATGCACTATGAGAGGAAAAAAAATAAAAAGCGGTGATACTGTTTCATTCAACGGTATTGAGGTAACCGTAAAGTGATAATAACTTCAGTAAAAGCTGACGGATTCAGAAATCTCAAATCAATAAGCTTTATACCTGATGAAAAATATAATATTATCGCAGGAAAAAATGCACAGGGCAAAACGAATCTTCTTGAAGCTATGTGGATTATGACAGGCTGTAAAAGCTTTCGTGGCTCTAAGGAAAAAGATTATATATCACTTGAAGAAAATAAAATGCTCTGTGAAATCTGCATCAGGGATTCAAGACGTGTTCAGAAAATATCATATGAACTCAGAAAAGGAGCATCTTCATCAAAAAACCTCAGCCTTAACGGTGTGAAAATCAAAGGAACAAGCGGTCTTTTTGATGTTTTCAAGTGTATTTCATTTACTCCTGATGATACAGAAATAATAAAGGGTTCACCTGAAAAAAGGCGTAATTTTACTGATATGGCATATTCACAGCTTAATCCTGCATCAGTTTCCCATATCACAAGGCACAGCGTAATTATGAATCAGAGGAATGCCCTGCTAAAAAGCATTTTTCAGGGAAATGCAAAAGCACAGGAACTTGATGCATGGGACAGACAGGCATCAAAAGAGGGTGCATATATATCATATATGCGTCATGAATATATAAAACAGCTCAGTGAAACTGCAAAAAAGCTTTACAGCAGGATAACAGGCGAAAATGAAATACTTGAAATTTTTTATCACTCCAATGTTTTCAAAGAACAGGACTTTGAAAATTTTTCTGAAATAAACGCTGAACAGCGTTATTACGAAAAAATGCGTGAAATGACAGCCTATGATATAAAAACAGGCTGTACACATACCGGTGCAAACCGTGATGATATAATAATCAAAATCAATAAATGCAGTGCAAAGGATTTCGGCTCGCAGGGACAGATAAAAAGCATTGCACTTGTCATAAAACTTGCACAGGCAGAAATATATTCCCGCAAGAGCCGTGAAGCTCCCGTTGTCTTTCTTGATGATGTTATGGGCGAGCTTGACGAAAGCCGGCAGAGGCTTGTATTTGATATAATAAAAAATATGCAGGTATTTATAACAACCTGCAATGAAAGTGCGTTACTGCCTGAAATCAAGGGCAGAATAATACACATAGGAAACGGAGAGATAATCTGAATGTATCTTCACACAGGCAACGGATATTCTGTTAAAACAAGCAGTATACTCGGTATTTTCGATATAGAAAACACTACTACTGACGGAAAATACACAAGAGAATATCTTGAACGTGCCGAAAAAGAAAAATGCTGTATATATACAACTTCCGAAATGCCGAAAAGCTTTATAGTCGTCATTGAGGACGGAAAAGAAAAAGTATATATATCACAGCTTTCCGTTTCAACTCTAAGAAAAAGACTTGAACAAAAAAATTTTTCCCCGATAATCAGTGAATAACTGTTGATATAGATTTGACTGCTTGAAAAAATGGAGGTAGAATAATGGCACAGCAGAATCAGAATTATGGTGCAGATGATATACAGGTTCTTGAAGGACTTGAACCGGTAAGAAAACGTCCGGGAATGTATGTGGGTTCAACAGGTGCAAAGGGACTTCATCACCTTGTATACGAAATCGTTGACAACTCCATTGATGAGGCACTTGCCGGCTTCTGTACGGAAATAACAGTAGACATACTCCCAGATGACGTTATATGCGTTTCTGATAACGGCAGAGGCATACCGGTAGGTATACACCCTAAGGAAAAGATATCGGCCGCTACGGTCGTGTATACGGTCTTACACGCAGGGGGTAAATTCGGAGGCGGAGGATACAAGGTTGCTGGAGGTCTTCACGGTGTAGGAGCATCAGTTGTAAATGCTCTCTCAGAATGGCTTGAACTTACTGTAAAGGACGGACAGCATGTATATTTTCAGCGTTTTGAACGAGGAAAATATTCAAAGGAACTTGAAATAACAGGCGATACAACCGAAACAGGTACTTCTGTAAAATTCAAAGCTGATTCCGAAATATTTGAACAGACCGTATATGATTACGAAACACTGCTGAAAAGACTGCGTGAACAGGCATTTCTGAATGCCGGAATAAAAATAATATTTACAGATTACAGAAACCCTGAAAACATAGTAAGCGAAACACTCTGCTATGAGGGCGGAATAAAGCAGTTTGTAGAGCATATACACGCTACAAGAGGGCTTGACAGCCTTCATGACGAAGTTATATATATCTCAGGCAGACAGGGCGATTCCACAGCAGAAATCGCTATGCAGTACAATGACAGCTACAACGAAGTTGTATTATCCTTTGCAAACAATATCCATACAATTGACGGCGGTTCACATGAAACAGGCTTTAAGAATGCCCTTACAAAAGTTGTCAATGAGTACGGCAAAAAATTCGGACTTCTGAAAGACAACGAAAAATTAAGCGGTGATGATGTCCGTGAAGGACTGACAGCCATAATATCCGTAAAACTCACAGAATGTGAATTTGAAAGCCAGACAAAGGTAAGACTCGGAAATCCTGCTGTAAAGCCGTTTATAGAAAATCTGATGCAGGAAAAGCTTATGAATTATCTTGAAGAAAATCCAGAAACAGCAAAGATAATTTTTGAAAAAAGCGTTTCAGCACTCAAAGCACGAGAAGCTGCAAGAAGGGCAAGAGAACAGGAAAGAAATAAAGCTATATTCGGAAAATCTCCTCTTCCTGAAAAACTTGCAGACTGTGCAGAACGTGACAACAGATATACAGAACTTTACATCGTTGAGGGAGATTCTGCGGGCGGTTCAGCAAAACAGGGCAGAGATAGACGCTATCAGGCTATACTTTCACTTTGGGGCAAAATGCTCAACGTTGAAAAAGCCCGTATAGACAAAATTTACGGCAATGATAAACTTCTTCCTGTTGTAACAGCTCTGGGAACAGGTATAGGAGAGGACTTTGATATATCAAAACTCCGCTACGGAAAAATAATAATCATGTCCGATGCCGATGTTGACGGTGCTCATATCAGAACACTTCTTCTGACATTCTTTTTCCGTTATATGCGTCCGCTTATATCAAACGGAAATATTTATCTTGCACAGCCCCCGCTTTTCAGAGTAAGCAGAGGAAAAAAACTTTTCTATGCTTTCAACGAAGAAGAACGTGATAATTATACAGCACAGCTTGCAGATGAAAACGGAAATACTTCAAAAGTTGAAGTACAGCGTTATAAAGGTCTTGGTGAAATGGACCCTGAACAGCTCTGGGAAACAACAATGGACCCTGAAAGACGTACAATTGTCAAGGTAAATATGGAGGACGCTATGAAAGCAGATGAAGTATTTACAATTCTTATGGGAGATAAGGTTGAACCACGCCGTCTGTTTATTGAAAAAAATGCAAAATATGTGAAAAATCTTGATATATAAGGCAGAATAATGGAACAGAAAATTTTTGAAAAGGAATATTCAATATCCTGTGAACTGTTTGAAAAAGCTTTCGGGCAGTGGCAGAAAAAATTCGTATATCCGAGAACATACACCATAAGCATACTTTTTCTTGCTGTGGCAGTTATATATATTATATCAGCAGTGAAAGACCCTTCAAGCACTATGTCATATGTAATAACAGCACTGTGCGTTGCACTTTCAGCGATAAACTGGTATAATCCAAAAAAAATAAAAAGAAGTCTTATAGAGGCAGTAAGAGGAATGTCAGATGAACTTTACAGAATGACTCTTTATGAAACTTTTATCGAAATAAGCACTATAATGCCGTCTGAAAAATCATCTGATGAAAATGAAATTTTCGGAGATGACCCGCCTGAAACGGTTGAAAGCACAAAGCTTTATTTTAACAATGGACTTAAAATTCTTGAATATGATGAATATTTCATAGCCTATCAGGTAAAGGAATCGTTTTATATAATACCAAAATACTGTTTTTCGGACGGAGAGCTTGAGATTTTCCGTAAAAAGAATGTTTTGTGAGGAGGAAAAAAATCTTGTATAATGATAATTCAAAAATAATCAATGTTGATGTTGTTGATGAGATGGAAAACTCTATACTTGAATATGCAATGTCTGTAATAGTTTCAAGAGCACTTCCTGATGTCAGGGACGGTCTGAAGCCTGTACACAGAAGAATACTGTATACACTCTATGAAAACGGACTTACTCCGGATAAAGCGTACAGAAAATGTGCAGATACAGTAGGTTCGGTTCTCGGACGCTATCATCCGCATGGTGATGCATCAGTATATGATGCACTTGTAAGACTTGCACAGGATTTTTCAATGAGATATCCGCTTGTTGACGGACATGGAAACTTCGGTTCAATTGACGGTGACGGAGCAGCGGCATACCGTTATACTGAAGCAAAGATGTCAAAGCTTTCGCTTGATATGCTGACAGATATAAACAAAGATACAGTTGATTTTGTATCAAACTATGATGACCGTCTTAAAGAACCTGCTGTTCTTCCATCAAGATTTCCTAACCTTCTTGTAAACGGTTCAACAGGTATAGCAGTAGGAATGGCTACAAATATACCGCCTCACAATCTTTCAGAAGTAATTGATGCATTAAAGCTTATTATTGAAAATCCTGACTGTACTCTTGAGGAGCTTATGGAATGTATAAAAGGCCCTGATTTTCCCACAGGAGGAGTAATAATGGGCAAGGCAGGCATACGCTCTGCATATGCGACAGGCAGAGGAAAAATAACTCTGCGTGCTAAAACTCACTTTGAAGAAATAAAGGGCAGAAACAGTATCATAGTAGATGAAATTCCGTATATGATACGAAAGACAAAGCTCATAAGCAGTATAAAACAGCTTGTCAAGGAAAAGCGTGTAGAAGGCATCTATGACCTCAGAGATGAATCAGACCGTCAGGGAATGAGAATCGTAATTGAGCTTAAAAGAGAAGCAAATCCACAGCTTATTCTGAACAAGCTCCTGACATATACAAAACTTCAGGATACAATAGGTGTAATTATGCTTGCACTTGTTGACGGAGAACCGAAAGTTCTCACACTCAAATCAATGCTTGAAAAGTATCTTGAATTTCAGGTTGATGTTATCCGCAGAAGAACACGTTTTGAGCTTAAAAAGGCTCTTGAAAGGTCACATATACTTCAGGGATTTGTGCTTGCAACAGACTATATAGACGAAGTTATGAATATACTCCGCACAAGCAGGAATGTTGCAGAAGCAAAATCACGAATGATAGAACGCTTCAAGGATATTGATATGTCAGCTCTCCTTGACCGTTCCGAATATGATATGACAGGACTCCGCCTTGAAGCTAAAACAGGACTTTCATCAGAGCAGGCTGACGCTATTGTTCAGATGCGTCTTGGACAGCTCACAGGTCTTGAAAGACAGAAAATTACTGATGAACTTTATTCACTTATTCAAAAAATATCAGAACTTGAAGAAATTCTTGAAGATATAGGAAAAGTTTATGATATAATTCTTGCTGACCTCAATGAAATCCGCCGTAAGTTTACTGATGAAAGAAGAACTGAAATTCAGGCAGTAAGCGGAGAAGTTGACGTTGAAGATTTGATACCTGTTGAAGAAAGCGTCGTAACGCTTACCAGCAACGGCTATATTAAGCGTATGCCCGTTGATGAGTATAAGACACAGAGGAGAGGCGGACGTGGCGTAACGGGTATGAAACAACGTGATGAGGACTATGTTGAAGAAATGTTTGTATGTTCAAGTCACGACAATATACTTTTTATATCAAACAAGGGAATAATGTACAAGCTTAAATGTTATGAAATTCCGGACGGCTCAAAGGCATCAAGAGGATTTAACCTTATAAATCTTCTTCCTCTTTCAGAGAATGAAAAAATATCATCAATGATAAAAACCGAGAATTTCGATAAAGGAAAGTATATCGTATTTGTTACCAAGAATGCCAAAATCAAGAGAACAGAACTTTCAGCATTTAAAAATGTACGTAAAAGCGGTCTTGTTGCAACAAAACTTGACGAAGGTGATGAAATTGCAGGAGTACGCATGACAGGCGGTGAATCACAGCTCTTTATTGCAACTCACAACGGAATGGTAATCCGCATTAATGAAAATGAAATAAGAAGCATGTCCCGTGTAGCACATGGCGTAAGAGCAATAAAGCTTCGTGAAGGTGACTATGTAGTGTCAATGGCAAGAATGCGTGAGGGAGCATCACTTCTCACCATAACAGAAAAGGGATACGGCAAACGTACAGCTATTGACAATTTCAGAATACAGGCCAGAGGCGGATTGGGTATGATAAATTACAGGGTTGACGATGAGATAGGATATGTCTGCGGAATCAAGATTGTTGATGAAACAGATGATATAATCATTATCTCAAGTGACGGTGTAATTATAAGAATAAAAGCAAGTGATGTTCGTATTATGGGACGTTTTGCAAGAGGTGTGCGTGTAATGCGTGTAAAAGATGACGTAAAGGTTGTAACATTCACCCGTACAGAACATGATGATTCCTCTGAAATTCAGGAAGTTGAACAGCTTTCCGAACAGGAAATTGAAGCAGAAGAAAAGGAAGCAAGTCTTGCAGAACAGAATGAAATCATATCAGATGAAGTTCCAGATAATGATGAAGAATAAAATTTAATATATTATGAAGAAATCCCCTGATTTTTATCAGGGGATTTTTGCGTTATTATTCGTTTAATTCAAGTTTTATCATTACTTCATCTTCAACTTTGGCAGGAATAAAAGCATAAATAAGATTGCCAATTCCACAAGTCCACCATACTGTTAAAAGAGCGACTGTGAGGTGGTTTTTTTTCTTCTTTTTTACAAGAAGTGCATTGTTTTCACTGCGTGTCTGGATTTCATATCCGGTTGTGATAAAGTCATCAATGATTTGCTCAAATTCTTTTCTGGTAGAACATCTTCTGATTCGGCTTGCCATAAAAAATCCTCCTTGTTTTTTTGTATTGCACCTATATAGGTGCAATATTATTATAAAACAAATCTATAATAAAGTCAATATAATTTGCACCTATAAAAGTGCAAAATTTTGACAGGAGGATTTGTATATAATGAACAAAACAATTGAAAGCAAAGTAGGAGATAACATAAAAGTTATAAGAGAAAAAAGAAAAATGACACAGGAACAACTTGCTGCAAAAATTCAGTTAAGGGGTTGTGATATTACAAGAAGTGCTGTTGCTAAAATTGAAGTTGGACAGCGACATCTTTATGCCGATGAAATTATTCTTTTAAAGGATATTCTTAATGTAAGTTATGATGATATTTTTAATATATAATTAAGAATTATAGAAAAAAGGCAGTCAAAAGACTGCCTTTTATTTGAGTTTGAACATAGGATATATATTTGTAATATTTTCAGATTTTATGTAAGGAAGATGTGCCTGTATAAGACCGCTCGGAAATACAGACGGTCTTATTATGCCTTTATTGATATTCTTAATTACTTAACTTCAACAGTCCAGCCGAACTTGTCCTCAATCCTGCCCCACTGGATACCTGTCATAGTATCATAAAGTCTTTGAGAAATCTTACCGATTTTGTTATCATTGATTTCCATAACCTTATCATTCCATTTAAGGTGTCCTACTGGCGATATAACAGCCGCAGTACCTGTACCGAATACTTCATCAAGCTTACCGTTATCATAGGCGTCAGCAATCTCCTGAATGGTTATACGGCGTTCAGTAACTTTAAGTCCCCAGCTCTTGCAAAGTTCGATAGAAGATTTTCTTGTAATACCGGGGAGTATAGAACCCTGAAGCATAGGAGTGATAACTTCACCGTCAATAACGAAGAAGATATTCATAGCACCAACTTCTTCAATATATTTCTGTTCAACACCGTCAAGCCAGAGAACCTGAGAATAGTTCTGCTTGTGAGCTTCGTCCTGACCGATAAGTGAAGCAGCATAGTTACCGCCTGTTTTAGCAAATCCCATACCGCCTCTTACAGCACGAACATATTTGCTTTCAACATAGATATTTACAGGGTCAAGACCGCTTGCATAGTAAGCACCGGAAGGAGAAAGAATAATCATAAACAGGTAGTGAGAACCGGGCTTTACACCGAGGAACGGGTCAGAAGCAATGATAAAAGGTCTTATGTAAAGAGCAGCTCCCTCAGTATGCGGAACCCAGTCTTTTTCGATTTTAAGGAGTTCCATAAGACACTGCATAGCAAGGTCTTCATCAAGATGAGGAATAACAAGACGCTGATTTGAAACATTGAGTCTTTTGAAGTTTTCATCAGGGCGGAAGAGCTGAACCTTATTGTCAGCAGTTCTGTAAGCCTTAAGACCTTCAAAAACAGTCTGACCATAGTGAAGACACATAGAAGCAGGAGAAAGCTCTATATTTCCGTATGGTTTGATTTCAGGGTCATGCCAGCCCTGACCTTCGTCATAAGGCATAACAAGCATATAATCAGTAAAGATATGACCAAAACCGAGTTTGCTTTCATCAGCAGGCTTAGCTTTAAGCTGAGCAGCCTTTGTAAATTTGATTTCCATTATTATCGACCTCTTTGATAAAATATTATTCACTTACAGTGATGTACTTCTTACTGCTTAATCTGTTATAGAATATGATGATGCAGAAAACGGCAGTTAAGCTGGTAATTACTGCGAGTGTTGCTTTAAGAAATTTTTTCATAGTTGACCTCCTGAAATAGAATGTCAAGGATATTATAACACTTTTACAGAAAATTTTCCATAATATCCGGAGATTTTTTGATTTTTAAATAGAAAAAAGCAATTAATAAGAATGAACATAATTATACATTTTTCACAAATTATATATAATAAACAGGAATTTCCGGAGGATTAAAAAGTCTGAATTTGCCAAGACCGCCGGAAACAAGGAGTTTCATATTGTTTATCTGAAAAACGCCTTTTGAAAAATTAGGAAAAAGTTTTCTTTCGGGAGAAAGCAGAGGTATGCCGAAAATTCTTACTGCACCGCCATGAACGTGACCGCACAGCGTATAATCGGGATTTAATGATGAATAAGCCTCAGCGAAGAAAGGGTTATGAGCTATAAGAATGTTTATTGAAGGTTTGTCATTTATTTTCAAATCTGAAATCAAATCATCAGCAGAATATTCATCAAGATTTCTGTAAGAATTATCTTTCTTGTAAACAGAGTATTTAAGGGAAGCACCTGCTATATTGATTGTCCTGTTTTTTACAGTAACTGATTCAATGCAGTTGTCAAGAATATGAATATTATTCTCTTTCAGCAAAGAAATAAATTTCCTGTATTTTTCGGGATAAATTCTTTTCATATCAAGTTCATGGTTTCCGAATGAAAAATATACAGGAGCAATTTTAGAAATTGCCTGAACAAGTTTTTCTGTATTGTAGAATGATTTGCAATCTCTTGTAATCAAATCACCGCTGAAAATAATAATATCAGGTTCAAGGAATTTTATTTTTCTGATAAGACGACAGTTATTTTTCCCGAAAGAGCGTCTGTGCAAATCAGAAAGATGAACTATTTTTATTTTTGACTGATTGGTACAGAAGTATTCAGTACGGATAAAAAGCATAAGTCTGTTTTCGATTACAGCATATATTATAAAAATAACAGCAATAAATATCAGAAAATTCAAGAGTAACCTCCGTTGTAAAAAACAAGGAACTGTAATATTGATTTACAGTTCCTTTATTGATTTTATCAGCAAAGACCTGTATTATCATAGTCCTTCCATTTTTCATAATAAGCCCTGTTGCTTACACCTCTCCATATAATGTAAACGACTGAACCGATTGCAAGGAATATCGCAAGAAGAAGGGGAACAAGACCATAATTTTTCTTTTTATTCATAATATGAACACTTCCAGTCATCAATTATTCTGCATTTCAGCCATAAGTCTTTGAAGTTCAGCATCTACCTTTGAATCAGTTTCGAGTTTTTTAAAATCATCTGAATCATCATTGTCAGTATTAGTACCTGCTATATCTGAAAAAGCATCAGCTTCAGCCTCTTTGCGAATAATCTTTTCTTCCATTCTGTTGAATTTTTCAGAAGAAGATGATGAATCTATACCACCCAAAGACTGTGCAAGATTTTTCTTTGTATCAGCCATCTGTGAACGTGCAATAAGCATAGCCTGACGGCTTTTAGCCTCATCGAGTTTAGCCTTGACAGCATCAACCTGACTTGCAATAGCATCAGCCTGTGCGGAAATACTTTCGTACATTTCCTTGTAGTTAGCAACATCTTCATCAGCCTTTACTTTTTTAGCAAGAGCTGTTTTAGCGAGTTCAGTGTTACCGGCTTTAAGGGCAGATTTAGCTTTATTTTCCCATTCAGCAGAAACTTTCACAGCATTTTCATACTGTCTTTTAGCGAGTCTTTCGCTTGTTTTAGCCTTGCCGAGAGCCTCAGTTGATTTTTTAAGTTCTTTCTGCATATCGATTATAATCTGCTTGACCATTTTTTCAGGGTCTTCAGCTCTGTCAATAAGGTCATTGACATTTGATTTTATAATATCGCCTATTCTGTTAAAAATACCCATAGATAAAGTACTCCTTTTATTTAAATTAATCTCTGTGATATAATATGCTGGAAGTTTATGAATATATTATACATGAAACTGACAGAAATGTCAAGAAGAATTCAAATAATTTTTATAACAAAAAGAGTTCAGATGAACGTATAATGAAGAAAAAAGACCGGTTCACAGAGAACCGGTCATATAAGAAGGATTTATTTTTTTTCTTTTCTTTCGTTGTGCCATACCCAGAGCATAGGAGCAACGCAGAGTGAGGAATAAGCACCAAGAGTCATACCGAATATAAGCGGAACAGTGAAGCTAAGAAGGGAAGTATAACCCTTTAAAGCAACAACGATAGTAACAATAAGCATAGTTGCAACAGTAGTAACAGTGGTTCTTATTGAACGTGTAAGTGACTGTGTACAGCTGAGGTTAACAAGTTCCTGAAGTTTAGCATTAGGCATAATCTGTCTGTTTTCTCTTATTCTGTCGTAAATAACAATGGTATTGTTTATTGAATAGCCGAGTATTGTGAGAATAACAGCCATAAAGTTTGAATTTATCTCAAAACCGCAGATAATAAACGAACCGTAAACAAGAACAAGGTCCTGACAAAGTGCGATAACAGCACATACACCTGCTGAAAGTCCGCCTATTTTTCTGAATCTGAAAGCAATGTATATAATCAGAACAACAGCAGAAAGGATAACAGCAACAAGGCACTTGAAGAAAAATTCACGTCCTGATGAAGGAGCAACGTCATTTGAATCGATAAGTTCAACATTGCTGTCAGGATATTTTTCCTGAATCATATCAGTGATTTCAGCCTGTCTGTCAGCAGTAAGACCGTCTTTTGAAGTAAATGAAATAGTTATATTTGATTCACCGGTACTGATATTCTGACCGATATTTGTTTTTACGGCTGTGCCAATAACCTGTTCGATAGAAGTTTTTATTTCATTTTCATCAATTTCGCCTGAATACTTGTAATTTAGAATAGTACCGCCCTTGAATTCGATAGCAACATTGATTTTAAGAATAAATGTAGCAAGAATAGTAACAGCTATAAGCGAAAGTGAAATGATAAGAAAAACTTTTCTTGTACCGCAGAAATCACGCACTTTTTTTACGTTCGGAGAGCTTGTCTGTTTTTTCTTTTCACTCATTTTACAGCACCTCCGTAAAGTTTTTTATTTTTAAAGCAGTTGAATTTTGAGAGTGATGTAACCATAAGCTTTGAAGCGAATACACCCATAAGGAAGTTAAGGATAATTCCGACAAGAAGTGTATAACCGAATGAGTATATAACACCCTCAGTAGTAGCACCGAAAGCCATAAAGAATACATGGAGAAGTTTAGCGAATATACTTGAAGGAACACCGAAAGCACCCATAAGGATTATAGCAACGAATACAACAGTGATGTTTCCGTCAAAGATAGCAGCGAAAGCTCTCTTGTATGCGATTTTAAGAGCAGAATCGAGTGATTTTCCTGAATTGAGTTCTTCCTTTATACGTTCTCCTGTAATGATATTTGCATCAACACCCATACCGACAGCGAGAATGATACCTGCAATACCGGGGATTGTAAGCGTTGAGCTGTCCATAAATCCGAACCAGCCTGATATAGCGGCAAGAGTTCCCGCAACCTGACCGATAAGACCTATAACAGCAACAAATCCGGGCAGTCTGTAAAGAACAATCATATAAACAGCAATGAAAGCAAATGAAATAAATCCTGCAAGAATCATAGCATCAAGAGAACCTCTGCCCATTGTAGGGTCCATAGTCTTGAAGCTTGATGTTTCCATTTTAAAAGGCAAAGCACCTGAATTTATTTTATCAGCAAGGCTCTTTGCGGATTCATATGTAAAATCGCCTGATATAACAGCTTGACCGTCAGTAATTGCAGTACTTACAGTAGGGCTTGAAATCATAGTGTTGTCCATCCATATTGAAATAGGAGTAGAAGAACCTGCAAGTTCAGCAGTAGCAGCAGCGAATTTATCCTTACCTGATTCACCGTCAGTGCTTGTATCATTAAGCTGGAGCTGAACAACATATTCATAAGAACCTTTTGTATCATTGTACTGACTTCCGGGCTGAGCAGATTTTACATCAGAACCGCTGAGGATAATATCACCGGTCGGAACAGTTTCATCTGTTTCGGGGTCAGTTTCAGAATCCGAACCGTATCTGAAAGTAAGTTCAGCAGTTTCACCGAGTTCCTTTACAGCTTTTTCCGGGTCGAAATCAGTTTCACCGGCCTGCCAAGGAAAACGTACAATAATTCTGTCGCTTTTAGCATCACTGTAAACTTCATAGTCGTTGATACCGATTGAATTGAGTCTGTTTTTCATTACAGCAGTAGCAGCATCAAGCTGTTGCTCATTTGCATCGTAGTCGTCAGCAGGATTGAAAGTAACATCAACACCGCCCTGAATATCAATACCGAGTCTTATATCGTCAACGCCGTTTATTCGTGTTGTGACAATATCGCCGTACTGGGTATCAAGACCGAAAACAGCCGAATACGCAAAAGCAATTATCAGAGCAAAGACTATAAAGAAAACAGCCTTCTGATTTTTTTTCTTTTTCACGTTTTAACCTCCTGAAAGATAGAAATGTGTCGTTTATGACAATTACAATAATTATATTACAAAACTCTCAATAAGTCAATAGCAAAGAGTCATAATTTTATGAAAATTAGGTGATAAAAATAAAAAGGGCGGAAGGAATCCGCCCTGTCTGGAAAAGCTGAGATAAGACAAATCAGCTTACAATAGTTTTTTCTGTTTCCTTGTCAAAGAGGTGTATTCTGTTCGGGTCAAGAGCAACCTGAATAACGTCCTGAGGCTTAGCAGTAGAACGTGAAGAAACTCTTGCAGTAATCGGGATACCTTCACAGCTGAGGTAGAGGTAAGTTTCAGCACCCATCATTTCAGTGATTTCAACAGTACATGAGATGATACCTGTTGTAGCACTTGAAAGATACATTTCTTCATCGTGAACGCTTTCAGGACGGATACCGAGAACGATTTCCTTGTTTACATAGTTAGCGAGTTCTTTGTTAACCTTTGATTCAGGAACGATAATCTGATACTTGACACCCTTCTGACCTCTTGAATCTTCAGAACCGAATTCAACAACATACTGACCGAGGTCATCTTTAAGAACAGCATCGATGAAGTTCATCTGAGGAGAACCGAGGAATCCTGCAACGAACTGGTTTACAGGGTGGTCATAAAGAGTCTGAGGAGTATCAATCTGCTGAATGAAACCGTCCTTCATAACAACGATTCTGTCACCGAGAGTCATAGCTTCAGTCTGGTCATGAGTAACGTAGATGAATGTAGTACCGAGTTTCTTGTGGAGCTTTGAAATTTCGGTTCTCATCTGAGCACGGAGCTTAGCATCGAGGTTTGAAAGAGGCTCGTCAAGAAGGAATACCTGAGGTGAACGAACGATAGCACGGCCCATGGCAACACGCTGACGCTGACCGCCTGACATAGCCTTAGGCTTTCTTTCGAGAAGGTGAGAGAGGTCAAGAATCTTAGCAGCTTCATTAACCTTTCTTTCGATTTCGTCCTTAGGAACTTTTCTGAGTTTAAGGCCGAAAGCCATGTTATCGAAAACAGTCATATGAGGATAAAGAGCATAGTTCTGGAAAACCATGGCAATATCTCTGTCCTTAGGAGCAATATCGTTAACAAGGCGGTCACCGATATAAAGTTCGCCTTCGGAAATTTCCTCAAGACCTGCAATCATACGAAGAGTAGTAGACTTACCGCAGCCTGAAGGGCCTACAAGGATAATAAATTCCTTATCTTTGATTTCAAAGTCAACGTCGGTAACAGCAACGAAACCGCCCGGATACTTTTTATAAATATGTTTCAAAATTAAACCTGCCATTTAAATAAATCCTCCCATAAAAATTTTTGCTAAAGTTTAAGCGTAACGTAAAACGCAGTATAGCTATACTAATATAATAACAAATAATTCTGAATTTTTCAATACGCTAAATCTCCAAACTTATGATTATTTGTTTATCAAATATGACGAAAAATATACATATAATTTCCTCAGAATACAGTCATAATCGGGGGTCTGAATCAACTTTTCAACATCTTTGTGCATAAGTTCCATACAGTCACCAATCGCCAGTTTTTCGGGAATCTGAAGATTTCCCATGCAGAATCTGAAAAGATATTCGACTTTATTTCCGACAGAAGCAAACATTCTTCTGACCTGATGATATTTGCCTTCCCGAAGTTCGACAATTGCCCATAAATCGTTATTTTCAACAGGAAAAACCTTAGCCGGCATGCATACTTCACCATTGGAAAGTGATATGCCTGAAGCGAATAAGTCAATATATTGAATTTTAAAGCATTCGGCAAGTTTCACAATGTAAAATTTCGGAACATGCTTTTCAGGTGTAAGAATCCTGTGAGAAAGTTCTCCGTCATCAGTTAAAAGAACAAGTCCCTCCGAGTCCTTGTCAAGCCTTCCGGCAGGAAAAACCTTTTTTGAAAGTTCAGGCGGAACAAGTTCAAGAACAGTATGACTTTCAGGGTCATTTGTTGAACATACAAAACCGGCAGGCTTGTTTAGAAGTATATATCTGTTTTTGCGGTATGAAATAATATTTCCGGCATATTCAACAGAACTTGTTTCAGGACTGATTTTGAAATCCGCTTGTTTTATAATAATTCCGTCAACTTTTACAAGTCCTTTTTTAATGGCATTTCTTACCTGACTTCTTGAAAGTGCGGAATTATCTGAAATAAATTTATCCAATCTCATAAAATTAAAAAGCTCCTTATCAGTTTTTAAATGTATATATCGGGCATATAATTATTTAAAAGGAGGAAAAGCCCATGAAAAAAATTCACGCAGTAATTCTTACAGCAGGGATAATTGTCACAGCCTGCATAATATTTATTCCGGAAAAGGAAGAAAAACCTGAACCCATAGCAAGAGTATCCGCCGGAACATCAGCCGAAAGGATAAATTATTTTTCGCTTCACGGCTGGGAAACGGAAGAAATTTTCAGCAGAGATATAGTAATTCCGAATGAATTCAGCGAAAGCTATGAAGTATTTGCACAGCTTCAGGATAAGCAGAAATTACCTCTGCGGGAATATAAGGGCAGTAATGCCATACTTTATACATACAGAATAAAGAACTATAATCCCGATGAAAAAAATCTTATGGCAGAGCTTATAGTCTGTGACGGAAAAGCCGTATCTTCAGCAATCTATGATGAAAATGATTCAGATTATATAATCAGCGTTCAGTGATATATATAGAATCATGTTTCCTCAAATTCAGATATAACAGATATAAAACTTTTCACATCAGAAAAATCCTTATATACAGAAGCAAATCTTATATATGCAATAGCATCAATATTTTTAAGCTGTTCAAGAACCATTTCACCGATAGCCTTTGATGTTACAATGGTTTTCATTTCGTTTGCAAGGGTATTTTCAACATAATCTGCAATGCGTTCCACTTCCTGAGCAGATATGGGACGTTTTTTTATTGCAGTAAATATACCCTTTATGAGTTTGCTTCTGTCATAAAGCTGGTATGAGCCGTCACGTTTTTTTACAGAAAGAAGCGGAGTTTCAACCGTTTCATAAGTAGTAAATCTCTTGTGACATTTGGTGCATTCACGCCTTCTTCTTTTTTTTTCATCAGATGAGCGTGAATCTATGACTTTTGAATCGAGTGAACCGCAGAACGGGCATTTCATATTTTTCAAATCCTTTCTTTATTTTCCGGAACGGAAATATTCCGGATAGTCTGTTCAATGATATTGTAATTATTTACAAGGTCAGAAATTCCGTTGAAATTTGTTCTGTAAAGTTCAAGAACAACAGATGCATCAGGGTTAAAAGAATAAATATCAGAGATAAGCCTGTGTATATTCAGTCTGCCTTTTCCAATCATAAGGCAGTCACCGAGTTCACCGCTGTCACTGAGATGAACATGAGCTATTTTTCCCTTTAAAGTCCTGACCATATCGAAAACATTTTCTTTTGAACGGACAGCCTGTTTTGTATCCAGAACGAACCTGACATCATTTCCGAGCATATTTGACAGGTCTTTAAGAAAATTAAGGTTACCGCTCTGACAGCGTGAAACGTTTTCAATAGCAACATCAATGCCGAACTGTTTTCCGAGCCTGTACATCATAGAATAGCGTTCACAGTAAAGTTCACGGGGTGCATTGATACTTCCCTTATTTCCGTGCAGAACAAATATTTTTGCTCCGAGGATATTCATAAATTCAAAGCAGAATTTAAGATATTCCAAAGCATCATCAGTACGTCTTTTATATGCGGAAAAAAGCATAAGGGGTTCTATTTCGGCAGTAAAAGGGTGGACAGATACACATTTTACATCAAAATGCTTTAATATTTCCAAAAGACCTAAGGCAAAATTTTTTGTCATTTCAGAATGAGTGTTGGCAAAAATTTCAACATTGGAAACTCCGTTGACTGCAAGTTGATAAAGGCTGTCTTCAAGAAGTTCCGGATAAAGACATGCAGTGGATACTCCGGCAATCATTTCATAATCTCCTTCATATGATGTTTAAACAATTATATCATGAAAAATATAAATTCGTCAATACCGTTTTTGTATAGTTTACACATTATTATAAAAGAAATTCAGAGTAATATATTTTGATATACAGATATTGGATAAAAGATGAACAAATGTTATTTAATATATTTGTCGGGTATGCACATTGACAAATATATTTTTTGGTGATATAATAAATCCAAGATAAAAATTTATCTGGAAAATTTTTACAGGAGGTTTTTTGAAATGAAAAAATTATTATCTTTATCTGTTTCCATGCTTACTCTTCTATCATCATTATCTGTTATAAATACAAATGCAGGATATTTTGGCATTGAATATAACAAACCTCTTGTTGTAAATGTTTCTTCTGAAAATTGTTGTTATTCTGAAATACTTGATGACGGCAAAATAATGAGTTTCAGAAATGATACAGTTGAAGGTGTTGAAAACGGCAGTAATATGTATATAACATATTACAGTGATAATTATGCAGAGGATTATAATTATTACTTCTCAAATTTCAGCATCATTTTCAAACTTAAAGAAAATTACAGCATAGATGATTTTAACTTTACTTATAACGATATGGAATTTAAATACAGCAAATTAAATGATGATAATGTATATCAGTTATTTAATACTGCTGAAAATAGCAGAGGTGTCTTTACTTATTCATATGCTCGTGAAATTGAAAAGGCAATGGCTGAAAATTCTGATGTTGAAGATACTGATGTTGTGTGGGGATATGAACATGAAATGCAGACATCTGCAATGCCTGTAACAAGACTTCATTTAAAAGACGGATTTTCTGTTACAAAAGAAGATTTCAGTTTTCTTGAAGATGCAGGATACAGCATAAAAAATGTTTCAGAAGATTGTCAGAATTTTGAAATCTGCTATAACGATGAAGATACATGGCAATGGAAATATAAAACCGAAGCTATGCGTATGATTTTACAGAATATTGAAGGAGCAGAGGAAATAAGCACAGATTTTTATCATCATGCACTTGCAAGAATTGACGGATATTCAATGCTTGACGGATATTCAATTAAAGGTGTGTATGATTACAATTCATATATTTTTATGAAGGGCGATGCCAACGGAGATGCAAAAGTTGATATATCTGATGTTCTTACAATAGCTTCATATATCAGCGACAGTGAAAATAACAATATAAGTCAGTTAGGTGTAGTTAATGCAGATGTAAACGGAGATGGAGTTATAAATGCAAACGATGCTTTAACTATACAGCAGTATCTTGCAGGCGTAATCACAGAATTATAAAAGAATATAATAAAAAAGGGGACTTTTAAAAGTCCCCTTATTTTTTAGTAATTGAAAATTTTTGCAAGGAAATCTATAATATAAGCCTCATTGCTCTTTGAAGAAACAGCCTTGACAGCCATATCAGGTTTGTCAGTAATAATATTGTCTGCCCCCATACTGATAAGTTTTTCAGCCTCTGCCCTGTCATTGACAGTCCATACAAAAACACGTTTACCATTGAGATGAATATTATTTATAAGATTCTGCGATACAAATTTTTTATTCAGACTCAGGGCATCAATATCATGGAGAGTTGAATAACCGCCATATGTCATAATATTTGCAATAAGCCCTGTTTTTATATCAGGATTTATTTTTTTGACGGTTCTAAGAGCATTGTATGAAAATGAAGTAATATAACAGGAATCTATACAATTGTATTTTTCTATAAGATTTACAGTAAGTTCAGCAGTTTCATTTTCATCGCCGTTTTTTTTGATTTCAATATTGAGGTTTATTTTGTTTCCGAACTTTTCAAGAACTTCATCAAGAGTCATAATTTTAGTTCCTGAAAATTCTTCTCCAAACCATTTTCCGTAATCGAGTTCAAGCAATTCCTGATAATCAAGATTTTTCAGAAGTTCATTATTTCCTGTAATTCTTGAAAGATTTTTGTCATGAAAAACAACAACCTGTTTGTCCTTTGAAAGCTGAACATCAAGTTCAATAAAATCAGCATCGATTTCAAGAGCCTCTGAAAAGGCAGGTTCAGTATTTTCAGGAGCTTTTGAGGAAAATCCTCTGTGAGCAGTAATTTTTGTTTTATTCAGAAAGCTTGCATTAAGAATAATATTTTCAGCAGAAATATCTTTCATAAATGAGTAATTGAGAGCCGTTGCAAGTGCAAAAACGGCAAAAGTAATAATTCTTATTTTAACAGGATTTATTTTTTCAGCAGGTTCAGGCAGAATTATTTCAGTATCATCATCTGTTTCATAAAAGAAACGTGTTGTAATATATGCAAACAGCATAGGTGTAAAGAAAACAGATGAAACAGCAGTAAATATTTTCATAACAGTTTTTATAAGTTTCAGTGAAATGAAAAAAGCTTTATCAGGTTCAGAAAAACCTTTCATCGCAAATGAAATAATAAAGCATACAGCAAAGAAAACAATCAGAAAAAACGCTGTTATAAGAATACACCATATTATTATTGAAACAGCATTTGAAAACAGTTTTTTTTCAGTAATTTTTTTGCTTTGACGAACGCTTTCAAAATATCCGGAATCAGTGAGTGCAAAGAAATTAAGACAATAGATGCGTTTTGAAAGAAGCAGGGAAATCAGAAAAAGGAACAGTATAACAGCAATAAAAATTCTGTTGCTTGCAGTTCCGTAAATAGTCTGGATACTTGGCATACCTACAAAAGCAAACACACCAGAAGTTAGTGTAAACTGAGTCAGAGGAAGTATAAGCAGAATATAAAAAACAAGTATAAAATTAAATTTTCTGAAAAGTTTTCCGATACTTTTGAAACCAGCCTTTACCATAAGAAATACACTTATATTTTTTTTCTTGTAAAGCATTGCAAAACCGCTTATAACAGCAGAAATTTCCGCAAGTGAAAGCACAGAGCATATTATAAGTATAAGCACAATCAGACCAAGGGATTCAGGATAAGTAAGAAACTGAAAAAGATTTTCAGATGTGATATATCCTACTCCTGAAATATTAATTGCCCATTTCAAAAGATGAGTAAGTGCAGGAAGTGCTATTGCAGTAATAATAAGTTTATAGAGAATTTCAAAAAGCAGTATTGATGGGATAGCCCGTATAAAAATTTTTGCTGATTTAATCATTTTTTGCATATTTTAAACCCCGAAATTAAAAGTGTAAGTATAAAAGGAAGAGCTGTCGGAACAATTCTTTTTATGTACATGCCTGAAACTGTAAATTCAGCGTAATACGGCATATTCCATGAATATTTTTCTGCATGAGCCGTAACAATAAACAATACTGCCATACAGATTAAAAATCCTGCTGATGAAAGTATCAGAGCAGGAATATTTTTTTTCATAAGACATAATAAACTTCCTGATGTCAGCATAAGTCCTGAAACAATCCAGAATATACCGCATAGAACAAGTTTCAGACCATATGAATTTCCGTTGAATACAAGTCCTGCTCCTGAAAGTATAACCATAAAAAGCGGATATATGAGCGTAGAAACTGCAAGAACTATTTTCAAAACTATTAACAAAAAATTTTTCACAAAAAAATCCCCCATAAAAATAAAGGCAAATCAATCAGAAATTCACTGTTATAAAATGATGAGTTCCTCCAATAATAAAAATAAGAGGAGGAACAGGATATGTTAAAGAAATTCAGAATATTTTCAGCCTTATTATCTGCATCAATGCTCGGATTATGCGGAATTTCAGGATATTATGCAGAAAAAATTCCTGATAGTTTTTATGTTGAAAAGGGAGAAACGCTCGATATAGCATCATATCCGTCCGTGAGCGTATCATTGTCCGGAACAGCACCGGCAGAACTTCTGACTTATCCGTCATCGCAGGAAGCATCATTAAAACTTTTCGGAGTTATTCCGATAAAATCCGTTGAAATATGCCGGACTGAAGCCCCTGTTCTTACAGCAGGCGGAACACCTTTCGGAATAAAACTTCTTATGGACGGAGTAATGGTAGTAAAATTGAATGAAACTGATTGTCCCGCAAAAGACTGCGGAATAGAAACAGGGGATATAATCAGATTTATAGATAATATACCGGTATCTTCAAACAGTGATATTCAGAGGATAATAAGCGGAAGCGGAGGAAAAACACTTACCGTTTCCGCAAGCCGTTCAGGAAAGGATTTTACGACTTCTCTTACACCGGTATGGAATAGTGAAAAAAAATGCTATATAGGCGGAATGTGGGTGCGTGACAGCACAGCCGGAATAGGAACACTGACATTTATTGATAAATCAACAGGAATGTTTGCAGGACTCGGTCACCCGATATGCGATTCAGATACAGGGGAAATAGTTCCTGTTTCAAGCGGAAAGGCAGTTCCCGTTGAAATAACAGGAGCAGTAAAAGGAAGAAGCGGAGTTCCCGGAGAACTTGACGGCTGTTTTGTATCAGGGGACTGTATAGGAGAACTTGAGCTTAACAACAGATGCGGAATTTTCGGACATATTTCGCAGGATACAGCAGAATTCTGTCAGGGCAGGGATTATAAAATGGGATTCAAGCAGGATATTGAAAAAGGAAAAGCAGAAATACTCTGTACTACTGAGGGAAATATTCCAAAAAGCTATGAAATTGAAATAGAGAGTATAGATTACAGCGGAGAAAACAGTACCCGTAATATGATTATAAAAATAACAGATAAAAGTCTTATTGAAAAAACAGGCGGAATAGTTCAGGGAATGAGCGGAAGTCCTATAATTCAGAATGATAAAATAATAGGAGCAGTAACTCATGTATTTATATCTGATTCCACGATGGGTTACGGAATATTTGCGGAAAACATGTCTGAATATACAAAACAGGGCGTTACTGAATAATAACGCCCTGTAAATCTTTTGTGTTTTTATCTTGATTCTTCGCTGAAACCGCTGTCAACGAGTTCAACAAGAGCATTTACAGCCTGAACTTCGTCAGAACCATCAGCAATTACCTTGATTGAAGTACCGCCAACGATACCAAGTGAAAGAATACCAAGAAGGCTCTTAGCATTAACTCTGCGTTCTTCCTTTTCAATCCAGATAGAAGCCTTGAATTCATTAGCTTTCTGAATGAAGAATGTAGCAGGTCTTGCGTGAAGTCCTACCTGATTCTTAACGACAACTTCTTTATAGAACATATCACTCTCTCCTTAATCTGTTTTAAAAACAGGTATAATAAAAAACAGTATTGAATTTTTACCGCTTGATAGTATTATACATTTATTTTTTTAATGAGTCAACGGATTTTTATCATTAAGTTGGTTGAAATTGTTATTTTCTACATTTATATTAAATGGAATGGGGAAAAATAAGTTTTCATTGTTCAATATCACAATTGGAAAAGTTGAAATTGATTGTCATAATCAATAACTTTCAACATATAATTATGTGCAATACGGCAAAAAATATACACGAGGTATATAATACATATCTGTCGTTACCTGAGGTATTATTTGTTTTCAGCGGAGTGTTCATATTTTTCCAGTAAATCCGGACGGCGTTCCCGTGTCAGTTCAATACTTTTCTGAAGTCGCCATTCAGCAATATTTTTATGATGACCTGATAACAGAACAGGCGGAACTTTTTTATCATTCCAGTTTTCAGGGCGTGTGTAGTGGGGATATTCAAGCAGACCGCTGTAAATGCTTTCATCTTCAAAGCATACTGAATCAGATAAAACACCGTCACACATTCTTGCAACAGCATCAGTAAGCATAACTGCCGGAATTTCACCGCCTGTAAGAACATAATCACCTGCTGAAATTTCTTCATCAACAATTTCATCAATAATACGCTGGTCAACACCTTCATAGTGACCGCATATTATAAATATAAAATCACGCTTTGAAAGCTCTATTGCTTTTTCCTGACTGAAGATTTTCCCCTTAGGGGACATATATATTGTATAAGGAACAGCATTGTTTTCCTCGCATACAGCCTTATAGCAGTTGTAAATAGGGTCACACTGCATAACCATTCCCATACCTCCGCCATATGGAATATCATCAACACGCCTGTGCTTGTCAAGAGTATAATCACGGATATTACGGCATTTTATATCTATAACGCCCTTTTTTCTGGCACGTCCGATAATACTTTCACCCAGAACAGCCTCACACATTTCCGGAAAAAGAGTAGCTATTTCAATCTTCATCGAAAAGACCCTCCGGAACTCTTATTGTCATTATTCCTGAATCAATATCAGTATCAACAACAACATCAGCAATAGCAGGAACAAGATAATTTTTGTTACCGTTTTTTATGGAATAAACATCATTTGCACCTGTCTGCAATACATCGTCAATAGTTCCGTATATTTCACCTGTATCAGCATCTTTTACTGTTATTCCGATTAAATCCTGAATGAAATAGGTATTTTCATCAAGTTCCAAATCATCACGGTGCATATAAAGCATTTGATTGCGGAGTTTTTCAGCCTGTTCAGGAGAGTCGATTCCTTCAATCTTACATATAACCATATTTTTCTGAACTCTTGAACGCTGAATATATATTTCTTTAAGTGATTTTCCGAGAAAAAGTCTGTCAAATTCGCAGAGAAGTTCAGGAGAATCGCAATAAGGCATAATTTTGACCTCACCCCTGATTCCATGTATATTGACTATTTTTCCTGCCTCAAGATATTCTTTTTTCATAAAATTATAACCCCTTTTCTGTAATATTATTCTGATACGATATTGCTAATCCAGATACCTTTCTTTATGAGGATAAATCCTATTGCAAATTTTATTATATCAACAGACTGAACTATTGCATAGATTGCGAGAACCGGCAAAGCAGTAAATCTGCAAAGAATATATGCAAGCGTAACGGAAACAACCCACGAATAAACGCTGTCAAAAAGAAATGTAATAAATGTCTGACCGCCTGAACGAAGTGTAAAGTAAAGTGCATTTAGCATACCCTGCAAAGGGAAGAAAAGTGCTGTAATTATTATAAAGTTTCTGCCATAATTTTTAATTTCAGTTGTTGTGTCATATAATTTTGGAAATACTCCCGAAACTGCAATTAATATTACAGTAAGGATTATACATAATCCTCCTGCAAAACGCATAAGGCAGAAGGAATCGTGTTTTGCCTTTTCATATTCAGAAGCACCTAGCATCTGACCGATAATTATTCCGACTGCTGAACCGAGTGCAACAAAAACTACATTGAGCAGATTGCATATTGCGTTTGAGATATTAAGACCTGCCACTATTTCAAGACCTCTTGTTGAATAGCATTGTGTCAGCATAGCAATACTTCCTGCCCATAGAAATTCATTGAAGAAGATAGGCAGACCTTTTTTGATTATTTTAACAGCAAATCCAGCAGGAACGGAAAACTTGCTGTAAATTCCCTGAAGAAATACATGCTTGTCTTTTCTTGCGATAGACCATACAACTATAACAACACATTCAACGATTCTTGAAAGAACAGTAGCAATTGCAGCTCCACGGACTTGCAGAGCAGGCATACCGAGATTTCCATATATAAGAATCCAGTTAAAAACTATATCAACAACGACTGAAATAATACCTGCCGTCATAGGTTTTATGCTGTCGCCTGATTCACGCAGACTTGTTGCATATATCTGAGTCAGTACAAAAGGAGGAATACCAAAGAGCATTATATAAAGATACTGTTTTGCATATTCCATAGTAATTTCAGGATTTACCGAACTGCTTTCACCATGTAAATATCTTTCTATCAGAAATTCATTTCCGATTATAAATACAGCAAGACCGCATATCATACAGAAAAAACCGATAAACTGTTTCATTCTGAAAGTATTTCTGAATCCCTCCATATTTTTCTGTCCGTAATACTGTGCAGAATAAATTCCCGCACCTGAAAGACCACCGAAAACAGCAAGATTGAATACAAAAATAAGCTGTCCGACTATTGAAACGGCAGTCATAGCCTCAGTACCAAGTGTTCCGACCATAACATTGTCAACAAGGCTTACCATATTTGTTATGCCGTTCTGTATCATCATAGGAACAGCAAGAATAAGAGCCTTTTTATATATGCTTTTTTCTTTTATTTCATTCATTTTATTTTTTTCTCTTTCTTCTGATAAATTTGCTTAAAAAGCTGTTTTTTTCTTTTTGAGTTTTATTTTTACGGATATTTTCTGAAATATCAAATTCCGATATATTTCCGCACCATTCGTTATAAACGGAATCCGAAAAATTTTTCCTGATAAAATCTCTTTCTGTGTCACACGCATGACTGAAAAACATTTCAAACGGAAGTGTGCAACATTCATAATCAAGATTTTCAAGAGTATTTCCAAAACATTCAGAATACATTTTTTTAAAGTCACATTCTCCTGAAAGAATTTCAGAATTCATACGCATAGCGTTGATAACATCAGTCATGAGCTTTTTTTCCGGTGAGAATGATTTATATAAAGATATTCCGCCAAGAACAGCAAATCCGATATTTTCAGGACACATGCAGAAATCGCCTTCCGGTATTTCAGAAAAAGGATAATCAAAGGCATAAAGTGCATACATACCCATAAGACAGCGGAGTGTGAAATATTTCTGTGTGTTTATTTTTTTCCCTGCCTTGCTGTATATATATCCGCATAATTTACCGTTTTTAAAAAGCTGTTCCCTGCATGCAGGGAGATACAGAGCTGTTATACCCTGATTTATAGGAGCTTCCAAATCTGCCTGAACATTGCTTCCTATATGGAGAAGCTGACCTGAATTTAATTTAAGTCTTTTCAGCACATGCTGATAAATGTCACCATTTTGCTTTGAAAGCCCTGTTTTATCTGAAAGAAAAATCATTCGGTATCCTGTTATACCGCATTTTTTGAGTATTTTTTCAATTATTTCTTCAGTAAGGTATGTATTTTCAGTAAGAACAATTTTTTTACTGAGCCTTTCAGCCTCACGCATAAGCTCAATACCGCATTTTCTGGGGCAGGTAAATTTGATGATAAGCTCTGATTCAAGATTCATAAGCTTTTCGGAATCCTCAGAGCTTATCCCTGTCAGTTCTGAAAATTCCGAATATATGGCATTTATATTCGGTTCAGAGAATTTATCATTTTTGACTGCATTTTTTTCTGCCTGAACTCTTAAAGCAGAAAAATTCTTTTTCCCGTTGGAAATTTTTGAAAATTCATTTTCCATAAGAAAAAAAAGGTCAGTATTATATAAAAAAGGCATTTCCGTAAGCGTATCAGATATGCTGAAACTTACAGCTTTGATTTTATTCTGATTTATGTGTGATGTCAGTTTTTCAAAGGTTTTTTTCTGATTTTCTGTTATCTTCAATAATGCTCTCTCATTTCATTTTTTTTATAATTATAGCGTTTTATTTTTGTTTTGTCAACAAAATATATTTGACATAAAAAATTCTTTGTGATAGAATATACTTAAAAAGGAGGTTTTTTGATTATGGAAAAGAAAATGACAATATGTTATCCCATAGGAAACAAGCTTTATATGAATATCACAAATAAATGTCCCTGCAACTGTACATTCTGCATAAGACATAACGGAGATAGTGCATACGGTTCAGAATCGCTCTGGCTTGAACATGAACCCTCATTTGATGAGATTATGAATGATGTAAAAAAATACAAACTCTCTGATTATGAGGAAATAATATTCTGCGGATACGGAGAACCTACATGCCGTCTTGATGTTCTTATCAGAACTGCAAAAGCCATGAAAGAGATAAATGCCTGTCCGCCGTTAAGACTCAATACAAACGGACTTTCAGACCTTATCAACAATAAGCCGACATCAGAAATTCTCAGTGAAGTTTTTGATACAATATCAATAAGTCTTAATGCCGGAACTGAAGATGAATATATGAAAGTTACACGTCCAAAATACAGCAATGCTTTTGAAGCTATGCAGAAATTTGCAAATGACTGCGTCAATACAGGAAATACAAAAACAGTTATGACTGTTGTTGATGTTATTCCGGAAGAACAGATTAAAGCTTCTGAGGAAATATGCAGAAAAACAGGTGCTAAATTCCGTGTGAGAGCTTATGACTGCTGATATTCAGCAAAAAATAATCCGTTTCCCGTATTTAAGGAAACGGATTTTCTTTGCCAGAGCTTGTGACAGGATTTGAACCTGCGACCTGTTCATTACGAATGAACTGCACTACCGGCTGTGCTACACAAGCATAATGATATTATATCAGCAGGAGAAGTAAAAGTCAAGAGAAGCATTAAAAAATTTTTTGAAAAAATTCTTTTTACTATTGCAAAAAAACATAATATGTAGTATAATGAGTTCATATTATGCTTTTTGCAAAAAATATTTTAAGGAGGAAAACATGGCAAGTAAAACTTTAGGCATAAATCAACCGATACCTGCCGAAGCTTCAGGAAATAAGCTGAAACAGTGGTTTGACAGAAATTATATGTATCTTGCATCATTTTTTCTGCCGGTAGTGCTTGTATTGATTGCTTATGCCAATTTCGACATTTATCCGTTCGGAAAAGAAGGCTCTGTTCTTGCACTTGACCTTAATGGTCAGTATATCTATTATTTTGAGGCAATAAGAGATGCTTTCTGGGGGGACGGAAGCTTTTTCTACAACTGGAGCAGAGATCTCTCCGGTGAATTTATGGGTATAATCGGATATTATCTGGCAAGTCCGTTTACGCTCATACCAATACTGCTTCCAAGAACAATGATTCTTGAAAGTATTATGATAATGCAGCTCTGCAAACTCGGAACAGCAGGTCTTACATTCAGTATCTACATACGCAAATCAAAAAATATCCAGCCACTTCAGTCACTTATGTTCTCAACAGCATATTCTATGATGGCATATGCAGTAATTCAGACAATAGACCCGATGTGGCTTGACGGAATTGTATTTCTGCCTCTTGTTGCACTCGGAATAGAATACTTTATTGACAACGGCAGAAAGATAAACTATATAATTCCTCTTGCAATAATGTTTGTAGCCAATTTCTATATCGGCTTTATGATTGCAATATTCACAGCACTTTATTATTTCTATTATCTTTTCTTCGGAACAGATGCAAAGCTCAAAGTACAGGATTATGTTAAAAAGACAATAATATTCGGATTTTGTACAGTAATTGTGCTGATGTGCAGTGCATTTATGATACTTCCTGTATACAATGCCCTTTCACTCGGTAAATTTGAATTTTCAGGCAAGCCTGATTACAGCTTTTCAACGCAGTTTTCACCGATAGAACTTTTGCCATGTCTTTTCCCTAATCAGTATTATTCTGTAAATATGCATGGAAAACCTGAAATATACTGCGGTATGATAACAACCGTTCTTTTACCGCTTTTCTATATGAACAAGGAAATAAAGTGGAATAAAAAGGTAGGATATTCATTCCTTGTTGCAGTTCTTTTCTTCAGTATGTATATCAAGCCTGCTGATATGATGTGGCATGGCGGACAGACTCCTAACTGGTTGCCTTACAGATATTCATTCCTTATGTCATTCGTACTTGTTTCAATGGCGGTTATGACGTTCTCAAAACTTGAGGGACTTAAACTTACTATCGGAAAAATTGCAGGGGTATTTATCGGAATACTTGCCCTTGTAATGTATTTTGATGCGAAAATGCCGAGCTTTAACTATGTTAAAAAAGGCAATATAGTTTATGTCGATACAGTTATGACATTTGTTTTCGGAATGATTCTTGCCGGAATTTATCTTGTTGGTCTTTTCTTTATAAGCAAGAATATGAAGAAAGCAAAGACAGTAAATATAATTTCAGGTATTATGACTGTTGTAATATCAGCTGAAGCCTGTTACAATGCCCTTGATTCATTCAAGAAAATTGATGAAGAAGTTGCATATTCTTCACGTACTTCATATTACAACGAAATTCAGGCAGGACGTGATGTTACAGATGAGCTTGAAAAATATGACAGCAGTCTTTACAGAGCTGAAAAAACTTTCTTCAGATGCGTAAACGATAACCTTGCATACGGATTAAGAGGAATATCGCATTCAAGTTCTGTAATGAACACGAAAATCATCAATTTCATTGAAACTATGGGATATTCTATGAGAAGTTATGTTACACGTTATGACGGTAATACACCTCTCGCAGATTCAATGCTTGGCATAAAATATGTTATAGACAACAATAATAATTCAAGCCTTCTCAATCCTGATTATGAACCTGTTTTCAGCTATGATTATAAAAATCAGAAAGATGAGGACAAGACTCTTACAGTTTACAGAAATCCTGATGCTCTTTCAATCGGCTATATGATTGACAATTCTATAACAAATCTTGCATTTTTAGGAAATGACAATCCGTTCAACAGTCAGAATATGTTGCTCAGTACAGCAACAGGAAACACAGAATTTCTTAATCAGGACGGTTCTATTCTTATAAACGGCAACAAGGAATATTACACACGTCTTGATACAGAAATTTCAACACAGCAGATTCAGGTTTCACCATACGGTGACCAGACATTATACACAGCAGATGCTGATGCCGTTGACCCTATAATCAATATACACTTTACAGCACAGACAAGTGATGATATATATATGTATCTTAAAACACAGAACGAAAAGGCTGTAAATACATGGATTTCATCTGAAAAAGGTTCAGACGGTCAGTTTACAAATCATAAGTCACTCGGCTCAGGTGCATATTTTGAAAACCATAACTATTCAATAGTAAGAGTAGGTTCTTTTGAACCGGGTACAGAAATTGAAGTACGTCTTACAGTAAGACTTAATTCAACTGAACCTGACAAGGAAGAATATACTATTATAAAGGACTTCCAGTTCTATCAGTTCCACAAGGATTTGTTTGATGAGGATATTGCACTTCTTAAACAGAATCAGTGGGAAATCAGTGATTACAATGACAGATATATTGAGGGAACTATCACTGCTGAAGATGGTCAGATTATGCTTACAACAATTCCTTCCGAACCGGGCTGGAGCATAAAGGTTGACGGAAAGAAAGTTGAACCTGTTGAAATTCTTAAAGCTTTTATCGGTATTCCTCTTGAACCCGGTACACATACTGTTACAATGAAATATACTCCTCCCGGATTCAATCTCGGAGTTGTAACACTTATCCTTGGTATAGCTATAATTGTTCTTATCTATCTGAAAAGCGATAAGAAAATAATTGCACAGCTTGCTGAACAGCAGAAAAAGCTTGAAGAAGAACAGCAGAAAGCTCAGAAAAAAGCTAAAGAAAAGGTTAACAAGCTTATAAAATCAAAGGGTGCTGTTGCGAATATTGATATTGAAAAAATGGATAATAAAGATGATAATTCTGAAAATCCTGAAAATAAAAACGACAGCGAAAAATAATAATTAAGGGCAGTTGAAAAAACTGCCCTTTTTTACCTCTGAAAAAATTGAAAATTCTGTTGACTATTGACGAAAAATGGAGTATAATAATGAAAACGGCTTAAAGCGTTTTGCTTTTTCACGAAAGGACGTGTTTTTTATGTTGGAATTTAAAAAGGTAGTCACTCCGGAGGAAATTAAAGAAACCTCTGAGCTTGCACGTGAAATCTGGAATCAGCATTTTATATGCATTCTCTCACAGGACCAGATTGATTATATGGTTGATAAATTTCAGTCTGAAAAAGCTATTACAGAACAGATTGAACAGGAAGGTTACCAGTATTACAATTTTGTGCTGGACGGAGAAAAAATCGGATATTTTGCAATATGCGAAAAACCTGACAATACGCTTTTCCTTTCAAAGCTCTATATCAAAAAATCTTTCAGAGGAAACGGATATGCAAGGCAGGCTTTTGAATTTATCAAGGATATTGCCCATAAAAACGGAAATACTATGATTTGGCTTACTGTAAATATACATAACAATGCTGTTCCTATCTATGAAAAACTCGGTATGAAACGCATAAGAAGTGAAATTACTGAAATAGGTCATGGATATGTTATGAACGACCATATCTATGGTTTTGAGGTATGATATGAACGACTGCGAAACATGTGCATACTATTATTATGATGAAGAATATGAATGCTGGATTTGTGAAAGAAATCTTGATGAAGATGAGTATGCAAGGCTTATTCAGGGACATTATAAAAAATGCCCCTATTACCGTGACGGCGATGAATATAAGATAACACGCAGACAGTAAATATATACAAATAATGCAACTGCGGTTTGTATAATCTTACAGTTTTTTCTTTAATATATAAAAAATGCTGGACAACCTTCGTTTTTTAGGATAAAATAACTATATTATACAGCTATCGGAGGTTTTTCTATGAAAGATTTAAAAAGAAAATATATATCCGAAATGGCAGGAACTTTTATACTTGTGTTTTTCGGGTGCGGTACTGCAATGGCAACAAATGCAAATGTTGTGGCAACTTCACTTGCATTCGGTATTTCAATAATAATTGCCGGATATTCAGTCAGTCAGTCAAGTGGCTGTCATCTTAATCCCGCTGTATCGTTTGCAATGTTGCTTGAGGGCAGAATGAAATTCAAGGATTTTACAAGCTATATAATATCTCAGATTGCCGGCTCATTTTTAGCTACAATCATTCTTGCAATACTTGTAAAATGCGGAGGATTTTCAAATCTTTACGGAATGGAGAAAAATCATATAAAGGATTACTCATTCGGTGCAAACGGATTCGGAAATCTTAATTTCTTCGGTGCTTTGATTGCTGAAATTGTTCTTACATATGTTTTTATAACAGTAGTTCTTTCAGTTACAAAAAGCAAGGATATGGGTGTAAGAAAAAATGCTCCTGTTTTTATCGGCATAGCTCTTGCATTTGTACATCTTATAGGAATAAATCTTACAGGAACTTCTGTAAATCCTGCCAGAAGCATAGCTCCTGCAATATTTGCAACAGCAAATACAGGAGGTTTATCAATAGCTCAGCTCTGGGTATTTATTATAGGCCCTCTTGCCGGTTCATTCTTTGCAGTAGCAACAAACAGCTTTTTTAATCGCAATGATTGATTTGTTAAATGCGGACAGAATTATTAATTCTGTCCGTATTTTTTTATGAAAACAATACTGTAAGTATTGGATTTTTTAGATTTTATGACTGTTTTTACCATAATTGATGCTCTGGATTTATTTTCCTATGTAAAAAATGTACAACAAATTATTATACTGTTTGTTATGATATACAAATTATTATGTAGGTTCTTGACTTTTTGGTTATTTGATATTAAAATAGATTTACAGATATATATATATTGCCTAAGGAGATAAAAATGACTGATAAGGAATTACGCAGGCTTAAACGTGATGAACTTCTTGAAATTCTTTTCTATCTTCAGAAAGAAAATGATAACCTGAAAAAACAGAATCAGGAACTTCAAAATCGTATAGAAGCACTTACAATGAATAAAAATTCAATTTCTGATGAGGACTTTGACAGAATTGCACAGATTGTAAAAGATGCTGTAAATTCTGAGAATACAGATGAAAAGAAACGGAGCAGTTGAAATGTCAGATTTTGATAAAAATAACCTGCCTGATGCTGAACAGCTTTCCAATGAAATCAAACGCATAAGATATATAAAGGAATATCGCCGTATGCTTTCAAATACTGTATCATCTTTAATTGTAGTTGCAGCAGTTGCGGTACTTATTTCAATGCTTTTTCTTCCTGTTCTGCGTGTTACAGGTACGAGTATGGCTCCTACTTTTATGAATGATGAACTTGTAATATGCAACAAGAGAGGAAATTTCAAAAGCGGTGATGTGGTTGCATTCTATTTCAATAATAAAATCCTGCTTAAACGTGTTATAGGGACAGCAGGAGATGTAATTGATATAAAAGAGGACGGAACAGTTTATCTTAATGGTGAAGTTCTTGATGAACCTTATGTAAATGAAAAGGCTTTGGGTGAATGTGATATAAAATTACCGTATCAGGTTCCGGACAATCGTATTTTTGTTATGGGCGACCACCGTTCAACATCAATTGACAGCCGTTCAACATCTGTCGGCTGTATAGCTGATGAATATATAATCGGAAAAGTTATTCTTCGTATATGGCCTTTTAAATTTATAGATAGTTTTTAAATATATTTTAATTTCAGTAAAGTTTTTTTAAGGAGGAAATATCGTGAAAGATTTTCAGTTTGTTATACAGAATTTTTTAAAGAACCATGAAAAACATAAAAAATATATAGCACTGCTCACAGTACTTTCTCTTGTAGTATCTTTTGCAGTTCCTTTCAGCCTTATTATGCCTGCTGTAAGTATGACAAAGGACAGTTCTTCTTTTCAGAATATGTATGATGATAATCTGACACTGCTTGGTGCAGGTATTCAAAACGGTGCTATTAATCTGAGTTGCAACAATAATAATGATGATGAATATTTTCATGTTGTTGTTAATGCAGGAAAAAATGAAATTTATAACAGCAATGATGAAACACCTTCAAAGGATTATACTGTCAGCGGTAATTCAGTAAAGCTTGATTTCAGTCTGGCATATAAGAAGAAAAATGTTACTCTCCCTTCTACTGCTCCTCATCTTTATGTAGACCTTACACAGCTCGGACTTTCAGATACAACATTTGTACTTGATGAAAACAGCCGTTCAGGTGCTATCTTTGACAGCGAGTACAGTACTTCTGCTGAAGCCGGTACATATGAAATCACAGATGACGGATATATAAAAATAACTCTTACTGATGATTATATTAAACATGTAAATTCCGGTGACAAGAGCCTTGTAGGTTCACTTGAATTTTCAGGTACTATGAAACGTGCTGACAATGAGGACGGTGACCGCAAATTTGATATAGGCGGTCAGGAAGTCACTGTAAAATTTGAAGATAAAATGCCCTCTGTCAATAAGAGTTCAAGTGTAAACAAAACTGACGGTACAATTCAGTGGACAATCGTTGTAAGCAATCCTGCGAAAATCGATTTGAGCAGTTATACATTAACTGACCAGATGTTCCAGTATGCAAAGAATTTAACAATAGACCCTGACAGTGCAGGTTCTTTTTCAAACAGTGAAATCAAGTTTACTTCTGATTCAAAAGGCGTGGAGTATATAACAATAACTTATTCTACTGATATAACTCCTGAACAGCTTAAAAATGAAAAGGCATCAAATACTGCACAATTGACTAAAGATGACAAGACTATAACAAGCAATCCTTCAGAAGTTTTTCTCGGAAATGCTTTCAATGTTGATAAAAAGGGTACTCCTGACTATCAGACAGGTGCATATGACAATAAAATCAACTGGGAAATCAATATATCAAGCAATTACGGAACTTCCCTTAATGGCTATAAAATTACAGATAATCAGATTCAGGACGGTAAATATACCATTGAACCTGATACAGTAACTATTTCAAAAAGCGGTAATTACTGGGTAATAAATGCCCCTGACAATCAGAAATCAGTTAAAATAAAATACTCAACTGATACTGATTCAAGCAATACACAATATAATAATAAAGTAAAATTTGATTATCCTGACCCTGACCCCGATAAGCCGGCAGGCGAAAAGGATATAACAGTTGAATATAAAAATTCAGATGATTTGATAAGCGTTGACAAATCAGGAAATTATGACAAGGATAAACATGAAATTACATGGACAATAAATATAAAACCTGAACAGGGCTGTTCGCTTTCAGGATATGAAATAAGTGATACACAGTTTCCTGACTGGGATAAAATTTCATTCAGTCCTGATTATGCAAAAAATTCTGCTGTATATGATTCCGCAAATCATAAAATAACTTTTAACGGAACATATTCAGGAAATGTTACATTGCAGTATACAACAAAAATTGATATACCTAAAAATGTTCAGACTACAATTGTTTCAAATGATTTCGGTGACAACAGAAAACCTTCAACTTCTACTGTAACTGTAAAGGTTGATGTCAGAAATTCTCTTGAAAAATCACTTAACCAGAATAAAACTGAAACTGTTGCAAGCAACGGCAGTATTACAAAAAATTTAAGCTGGAAAGCTGATATTGTTCTTGACGGTTCATTCAAAGATTTGGTATATAATGATACACTTTCTGTTGTCGGAAACGGTGCATCACATACTATTACAGATGACCAGCTGAATTCAATACAGATTATTGCAAGAACATCTCAATATGGCGGGCCGACAACCTTAGTAAAAGATACAGATTATACCATAACAAGAACAGGTAGCGGATTTTCAATTAAATTTAATGAATCTCTTGATAACTCAGGATTTAATTATCTCAGCATAGCTTATAATACAACAGTTACTGCTGATAAGACAGATGAAAATGCAAGTTATCCTGTTGACTATGAATTTAAAAACAATGCAGAATTTAACGGCAACAGCAAAGGCGATTCATTTACCCTTACAAGAACAAATCCTAATGTAGATGAAAAAATGAATCTCGGTGTCAACAAAAAGTGGAATAATGATGATGCCAATTCACGTCCGCAGAATATTACTGTTAAGGTTATGTACAAAACAAATCTTGACGGTACATGGCGTTATGTAAAGGGTACAGAAAATAATTTCATTATGTATGGTCAGAACGGATATGATTCTGCATCTGATTATACACTGACTTTAAGCAGTTCAGATAACTGGGATAAAACTATAAGCGGACTCCCAGAGAAGTTTTCAAAGGCAAAAAATGACGGTACACAGGATACAGTTACAGAGTATTATTATAAAGTAGTTGAAACTGCTGTTGACGGAAAAACTATAAGCAACGGAATGTTTGAATACGGCAACGGTGCATATACAGTAAGTTACAATAACGAAAATGGTGTAAACGGTGACAATATACTTTATATAAATAATACATATTATTCTGATATTACTCTCACTCCTCAGAAAATATGGTCTGGTGACAGCAATTCAGGAGAAGAAATAAACAATATAACTGCTGTTCTTATGTATTCTGTTGACAATTATAATTATTATCCTGTAAAGAAGAATGGAAATAATTATGTATTTGATAAAAATACAGATATTGCAGATGCATGTACTGTTACTCTTTCGGGTAGCGGAAACACATGGACAGGTGCAAATTTTGAAAATCTTCCTTCAAGAATTTTTGCAGACGGTTCAATAAAGGAATGCAGATACAAGCTCAGAGAAATAAAATATAATGATACTGAAATTTCAAATGAAAACAGATTTGAAACATCAGCCGGATATTATACAATTTATGCAGAATCTGCAAATTCATCAGGCAATATCTCAGTCAAAAATATATTTACAAAAAATATTGATATTACACCTGAAAAAACATGGGTTGACAAGAATTATAAGTCACATACTCCTGGTGATGTGGCAGAAATTACTGTTCGTCTTGAATATTCAAATTCAAATGACAATAATTATTATCCTGTAAAAATCAAGGATAATCAGTATATTTTCGATAATGGCGGTAATACCGAAGGAGCTGTATTTGCTGAAAAGGTTCTGACTTCAGATTCAAACTGGACATCAGATGCATGGTCTAATCTTCCTAAAAAGTACATTGGTTCTGACGGAAACGAAAAAACCCGTACATACAGAATAGTTGAAGTATCCTATAAGCTTGCAGGAAGCAATGATTCACATACTTTAATCAATAATAAATTCTCTACACCTGACGGATATTATGAATCCCCTCAGAGCAGTGGCAGTACAAATGATACTTCAAAACTTTCACTTCAGAATAAATTCTATCCGAACGAAAAACTCAAAATTACAGCATCAAAAACATGGCATGATGTTTCAGACAGTTCAAATATGCCGGAAAGCATTACTGTTGAACTTCAAAGAAAACCAAGCAATACAGGAATATGGGAAAAGGTTGAAAATTCAGAAAAGAAACTCAATTCCCAGAATAGCTGGAAATGTGACTGGAATGAACTTATAAATCAGGAAACTCTTTCTGACGGTACTGTTGTAACATATACTTATCGTGTTGCTGAAACAGGCTTTAATGATTTTAAACTGACAGACGGTACAAATGTATTTGCTGTCAATGAAAACGGTTATTATCAGATTTCATATAATAACAATGAGCTTTCACAAAGCGGTACAGTAACAGTTACAAATACATGGATTGCAAATGAACTTGAAATTACTCCTCAGAAAAAATGGAATGACAGCGGATTTGAAAGCCAGCGTCCTCAGAATGTAACTTTAAAGCTCCAGAGAAAACTCGGAGTAAACGGAACATATGAAGATGTCAAAGGTTCTGTTGATGAAAACGGCAAATTTACTGCAAATGAAAACGGAAATGCAGTTACAGTAACTCTTTCAGATTCAAATGCACTTTCCGGAGATACTGCAACATGGCAGGGCATTAAGATAACAGGACTCCCGAAAGAAAAAATAACTGTTGATTCAGGTAACTTTACACATGAAACATATTATTACCGTCTTGTAGAATCAAAATATGATAACACCAATATAGCAGATAATTCAACATCATTCAGTACTGCAAACGGTAAGTACACTATCACTAATTATGAAGATATAACTTCAAACGGTACATACCCTGTTTTAAATAAGTTTGAGGAATCTATCGGTATTACAAAAACAATACTTAACAGTAAAACCGGAAATGCTTTGACTTCTATCGAAAAGGACGAACTCCAGAAACCGTTGGAAGTAAAGGATTCTAATGGAAAATTCATTAAACAAAATCCGTATAAGCAAAGAATCTCAGACAAGGAATATTATGTATTTAACTGGGTTATTGAATATGACGGAAATAAGTCTGACCTTGTAAGACCTGTATCAGATAAACTCCCTGAAGGCTTTACCCTTTGTACAGATGATGCAACATGGGCAGGCAAGCAAATATACTGGTCTAATGAACATCTTCCGTCTAATATTCTGACTCCTATAATGGGTTCTGACACAATAAAACCAGCAACAAGATTTTTTGACGGATATTATGAACACCCTGTTATGCTTTGGGAAAATTATGGTGCAAACTGTGCCAATAAAGCAAACTCTATATCTGATGTATGGTCAAAAAAGGACAGCGAATGGTATTATTATGATACAGCAAGCAACACAGTTTACTTTAACAAACCAAGTATGTGGCAGACAATGTATGTGTGCTATTCAACAAAAATTGAATGTGATGTTTTAGATACCAAGATTCAGGACGGAACTTATATCATAACAAACCATGCAACAAAGCATGAAGATGACGGTACACCTACTGACAAGACTGCAACAGCATCTCTTAAAATTGTAAATCCTTCTGATAAAGACCTTATAACAAAAACATACAGTGAATCAAAAGTTCCGGGTTATATAAATTATTCGCTTAATGTCAATCCGGAGGGCAAGAACCTTTCAAACGGAGATACAATTGATATAGAGGATATATTCAAGACGAATTCCTACTATGACAGCTGTAAGAAACAACTGTATAAAGGCGATGACCTTATTGATGTTCTTATGAACAATATTAAAATCTATGAGGTTGATTCTAATGGCAACAAAACTGAACTTGCTTCAAATCAGTATAAACTTCAGTTTACCAACGGAAAAGATGTTTCTGAAGGTGTAAGTATTCTGAAACTTACTATACCTGATGAAAAACATATCGTTATTGATTATACATATAAGATAATCGCTAACGAAAAAACACCGTCCGTTATAAACAAATGCAAGAGTTCAACTAAGGTAAACGGCAGATATATTACTATGGAAGCAGGACTTGTTCCGCCGGCAGGTGATAAAATTACACTTTCAAATACAGCAAAACTGATTTCTGACAGTGCATCTGCATCATCTTCACAGAATGAAAAACAATATGAAATTTCAAAATCAAGCGGTACAATTTCAACAAACAGACTTCCTGCAATCAAAAAAGTAAATACCGGTGACTATACTATCAATGATTTGGAGGCAACATTCCTCTTTGCAAAATATGAGAATGGTCAGTGGTATTATGCAACATCTGTTGATGATAAAACCCGTGTTATAACATGGTCAGTAACAGGCTGTGACGGAAATTCAGTTGATGAAAATGCCCTTGAAATAAGTGTAAAACAGGCATATGAAGTTTCACTTTCACAGAATGTACTCTATAAACTTGTTGAAGTTTCAGTTCCGGACGGTTATGAGGGTTCAAACCTCGGACTCACTTTTAACGGAAATAACAACCAGTTTAAAGAAATGCTCATAGCTTATCTGAATAACGGTTCTACACTCTATAATGGTAATGATTATAAAAACTTCCTTGAAAATTATGTTTCAACACATTATTTTTCATATAACAGTATTTTAAGTTCTTATCCGCAGGGTATCAGCGGAAATGATGTAATGCAGATTAAAGCAGGTGACAGCATAGAAATTCCGAATAATGAACTTATTGACATCGGAATTAAGAAAAACTGGATAACATCTGATTCAGTATCAGACAGTGAAATAACAGTTGAACTTTACTGGTCATATGAAAAATCTGCAAACGGAATACCAAGCAGTGCAGTTCTTGCTGATGATAAGGATTTAGGCATAATTGACAGTGAATTTACATCTTCAAAAACTGTAAATGCAAGTGATAATAATACACAGCTCTGGAAAGATTTGCCGAACGGTAAGAACAGCAAGCCGATATACTATTATGTTAAGGAAACTGCTTATAAAATCAACGGAAAAACATATACTCTTGATTCCGAAAGCGGTACTTATAAAAATGGCAGTGAAACAGGAAAATATTATCCGACATATATCGGAAATGCTTCAAATTCCGATTCAGATATTGAAATAAGAAATTCAGCTCAGCTTATGCTGAAAAAGGAATGGAAGAAATCCAATAACGATATTATGCTGAATCCTCCTGTTGATACAATAAATGTATCAATTTACGGATTGTTGCCGGACGGCAGTCAGGCACTCATCTTTAAGGATATTGAACTCAATAAACTTAATAACTGGCAGGCTGATATAACAAGCCTTATAACTCCTGAAATGAATATCAGTCAGTACAGCGGATTTGTTGCTGTTGAATCAGGAATTTCAGAGGAAATAAGCAGTAACTTCGTTGTAAGCTGTGTATTTAATCTCAATTCTTCAACAGGTGAAATTGTTGTTACAAATAAGAATACTGCTCCTTCTGATGCATCTGTAAAGGTAAACAAGGTATGGGGTGACGGAAACGAACTCCATTCAGGCGATTCAATACAGGTTGCACTATATCAGAAAGCCGGAACTCCTATTGACCTCAGCAATTCATCATGGCAGACAATTCTTTCAGGTATGAAATCTATAAAAACTGCTGTACTTACGGCTGAAAATGAATGGACTTATACATGGACAGGACTGCCTCTTGAAAACGACAGTCAGGAACTTTATTATTACTATGTTCTTGAACAGCTTGCACCTGCACAGGATAAATATACTCCGTCATATGCTGTTGTTTCTAAATCAGCTTCAAAGACAGAATATACTGTTACAAACAGCAGAAATGCAATTGTTGCTAAAAAACAGTGGACAGGAGAAGACGGAAATATAATATCATCAGATTCATCTGATATTCCTGTTGATGAAATAACACTTGATGTTTACAAGAAAACTGTAAATATTCCTTCAGAAAATCTGAAAGTTATAGCTTTCGGTGATTCGATTACGGACGGTTACGGAAGTTCAGAACCTAACTGTTCCAAGAACGGAAAGGATTATCCTTCAAAGCTTATCAAACTCCTTACAGATAACGGATATACCATTTCTAACAGCAGTAATGTTTATGACTTCAACAAGGGAAGTAGCGGACAGCAGATAGGCGGTTCAGACGGTGATGGATTCAGAGGCAGAGTATCAAGTGATATTCCGGCAGACACAAATATAGTATTTTTCCTCGGTGGTACAAATGATATTCATCAGGAATATAGTACTGTTAAGGGCGACCCTAAGGGCGTATATGAAAGATTTGTTGCCTGCATTGAAAAAATCAAAATTCAAGCTCCTGATGCTGTAATTTTTGTTGGAAGTATTCCTCATTTCGACTTCTATAAAGACGGAAATCTTACAGAAGGCGGAAGCTGGTGGAAATGGCTTTCAGGTTACAGCGATAATGACGGTGCAGTTCCGAACAGTCTTATTGACCAGTACAATGCACTTATCAAGAATTATGCAGAAAGCACAAACGGTGTTTATTTTGTAGATACTTGCAGTGTTGTTACTGATGATAAAATCAGAAATGACGGCTGTCACCCGAATGAAGAAGGCTATACAGCAATAGCTAATGAATATTATAATGCTGTTACTCAGTATTACAATTCATCTTCAAAAGTAGGTGAAATTACTCTCAGCAAGTCAAATAACTGGATTTCAGCATTTGACATTGAAAATCCTGATGCTAATTCAACATACTATGTTGATGAAAAAAATGTTCCGGCAGGCTGGCAGGTTTCATATGCTGATAATGAACAGACTCTCGGAAGCGGTACAGCAATTACTGTAACAAATACAAGACATACTCCGAAAACAAGCCTTTCTGTAAAGAAAATATGGGAAAATGACAGTGCAGATACATCAGCCAGAGATAATATATCCCTTACACTTCTCAGAAGTACAGACAGGATAAACTGGGAGGAACTTGAAGTTCCTATGCCTGTACCTGTAAAATCTGAAAATATATGGATTTATAAGTATGGTGTTGATGAAAATAATAATCTGACTCTCCCTGCTGAAGACAATGCCGGAAATCAGTACTTCTATAAGATAGAAGAAGAAATTTTAAACGGATATACTGTTTCATATGTAAATCCTGATGGTATCATTTCAGCAGATGATGCTGATGCAGGTCAGATTACTGTTAAAAATACAAGAGCAGTTTCACTGACAGTTAAGAAAATATGGTCTGATATTGATACAAATCAGCATCTTAATGATGTTGTAAAAATTAAAATCTACCGTTCATCAGATAAGAATGATGTTCCGGAAGACAGCAATCTTATACTTAAAGTTCCTTCATCAGCTTCAGTCGGTGTCGGAAAAGATATAACACTTGTTGCAAACAAAACTGTAAAATCTGCAATATCTGACAACGGTAATGTTACTGTCACTGTTGACGGACAAAATATAAATATCCATGGCGTTTCAGACGGAACTTCTGTAATTACTGTATCTGACGGAACTGAAACAACAACAATTAATGTAACAGTTTCTTCACTTGAAATTTTCCTTAATAACAGCAGTGACTTCAAAATTGAAGCAGGCGAAAAAGGAACTCTTTCTGCAAAAAAAAGCGGTTCAGAAGTTAGTAATGTAACATTTACAAGTGATGATGACAGCATTGTAAGCGTTAGTGGCTCTCAGATTACAGCAAATAATATCGGCAAGGCTTTGATTACTGCCGAATGTGACGGAATTTCTGCAACTCAGGAAATTGAAGTTATTCTCCCGTCAGCGTTCAGTATTGTCGGAGAAAAGGAAGTTGCAATCGGAAATAGTATTAATCTTAAAGTTGATAAGAATTATGGTTCATTTACCTGGTCATCTTCTGATGACAGCAAGGCATCTGTTGACAGCAACGGTGTGGTAACTGGTGTTGAAGCTGGTACTGTAACTATTACAGCAACAAGAAATGACGGAAAAACAGCAAAAATAGATATTAATGTTTTAAATAAGGCAATATCATTAAAAGCTGGTGACAATGTTACAATTCCATTTGAAAACGGTATAACATCTAAAGATATTGATAATATCGTAATTAATATTGAAAATATTGAAATTACAAATCAATATTATTATAACTTGGAAATAAAGATGTTATCAGATTTAAGTAATATATGGAATAATTCTGAACAGCTTGCTTATTATGAAAATAACAACAATAAATTGACTCAGAGTTCCTATAAGCTTAATCTAAGTGGCTGGAATTTAACAAATGGTCTTGGTTTATATATTGCATCAACCAATGTTAACTGTACTATTAAAAGTATTACTATTAATACGAAAAATACAGCAAGTTTTTCTGCTAATGGTCTGAATTCAGTGAATATGATGAAAGCTTCTCAGAGAAGCGGTACACTTGTACAGGAAATTACAATTTCAGGCAGTGATACAGACTGGACAAAGACAGTAAGCAATCTTGATGTTTATGATTCAGACGGAAAACCTTATTATTACTGGGCAGTTGAAGAAACTGTATCAGGATATGACATAAGCTATCTGTTTGATGATGATGACGATATGACTGATTACTGCATAAATTCATCACTTTTCGGAAAGGGCGAAATCACTGTTAAGAATACAAAACAGGAAAGTCAGGGTATTGAAATGCCTTCAACAGGCGGAAAAGGTTCAGAACCTTATGAGCTTATAGGCTTGGTTATTGCAGGCGGAGCTTTGACAATCCTTTGTGTACGCAGACGCAGAAAAAATTATTGATGCTTAAAGCTCCGGAGGCTTCCGGATTTCCGGAGCAAAATATATAAATCGTACAAAAATCGCCAATTAATTTTAATCAGATTGTCGAAACTGCATTAAATTTCTTGACAGGCTTAAAAATGTATGATATAATAATTACAAGAATTTTTCTGAATTATTTTACTGGCACGAAAAAATTAAAATTTATTTTCACTGTTAAGTGAGGAAAAGGAGAAATTATTATGAATAAGATGAAAAAATTTGCTAGTATGGCTGCCGCTATTCTTATGACAGCTTGTGTAGCTGTTCCGGCAACTATGTCATTTACCGCTTTAGCAGCTACTGAAGTAACATTAGCTGAACCAACAGGCTTACCAAGTGGTACTAATGCAATTACTGATATAACAGCTTACCAGATTTTTAAAGGCGATTATACAGCTGCTACTACCGAGCCTGGTACTAGTACTGTAATTACAGAAGCAAAGTTAAGTGTTACAGGCTGGGGTGACGGAATTAATGCAGATGCCTTTATAACAGCTTTAAAGGATGATACAACAATAGGCAGTTTATTTACTTCTATTAATAATTCAGGAAATACAGCTGCTTCTGCACAGGCAGTAGCTGATATTGTAGGAGAATGGTCTAATAATGATGTTAATGCTCAGGCTTTTGCAAAACTTGCAGTTCTTAACAAGAAAGGCAACGGTACAACAGGTACTTTTGACAGTTCTAATAAGAAAGTAAAATTCGGAGATGACTCAACAAATCTGAATGACGGTTACTATGTAGTAACATGCAAGCTTTCAAATACTGATGCCACTACTCATACAGCTCAGTCACTCGGAATGCTTTCAGTTTTAGGTGGTAAAGTTTCAGGACTTTCAATTGGTACTGGTACAGCTAAAGTAGGCTTGCCTGAAGTTATGAAAAAGGTTTATGAAAACGAAAAAGCAAGTGATGTTGCTGCATCTATCGGAAAATATAAAGAAACTGATTTGAAATGGAATGATGTTGCAGACTACTGCATAGGCGATTCTGTTCCTTTCAAACTTTATGGTACAATGCCACAGGATATAGGCAATTACAGCCACTATTACTATAAATTTACTGATACACTTGGTAAACAGTTCGATATGCCTACTGAATTGACAATAAAAGTTGGTGATGATACTACATTGACAGCAAAAGAAAATTCAGGAGCTTGGACAGTAACAGGTGATAAAGGAAAAAACTGCCGTGTAAAGACTACTGGACAGGAAATAAGCATATCTTTTGAAGATATTAAGGCTTATTCAGGTGTTATATCAGATACAGTGGTTACTGTTGAATATAATGCAGAGCTGAATAATAATGCTGAGATAGGTCTGCCAGGTCAGGAAAACAAAGTTGACCTTACATATTCAAATAATCCTAATTATTCATATAAACCTAATACAAATGATGATAAAGAGGATACTCCTGATACTCCTGGTACACCTGGTGAAAATACAGGCAAGACTCCTGAAGATAAAGTTATCGTATTTACATATGAGGCTGATTTTACAAAGATTGATGGCGTTACAAAGGCTCACCTTGAAGGTGTTGAATTCAAACTTAAAAATGCTAATGGTGAATATGTAACTCTTGACGAAAATGGAAAGGTTACAGGCTGGGATACAGCAGGTACAACAATAAAATCAAATGCAAGTGGTGAATTCAAGATAATTGGTCTTGATGATGGTGATTATACACTTGAAGAAACAAAGCCACTTCAGGATTATAATCCTATTGCTGACACTACACTTATCATTAATGCAGGAACAGTACATAATCAGACATGGAGCGGTAGACCAGCAGATGCTCTTACATCATTTGAATATACAATCGGAACCGGTGGTCAGGCACAAACTGGTGATGTAAGTACCGGTATAGCTTCAGGAACTATTGAAAACAAGAAGGGTTCATCACTTCCTTCAACAGGTGGAATCGGTACAACACTTTTCTATGTATGCGGTGGTGCAATGGTAGCAGTATCAGGCATATTCCTTATAACAAAGAAAAGAATGGACAAAAACAAGGACTAATTAGAACTTAATAAATCGGAGGGGCGGACATTGTTTCGCCCCAACGAAACTCTGAATATTTTCCTGCAAACATCAGGGAGGGCTTCATGAACAGCAAAAATAAAACAGGCATAATATCAACTATTGTTTTAATAATAATTCTGATTGTGGGACTCTCCGTAATGCTTTATCCGACAGTGAGTAACTGGTGGAATAAAAGGGTTCAGAGTCAGGCTATTGCAGAATATGACAAGACTATTCAGAATATTGACCAAAACCGCTATGATGAAATATGGGCAAATGCTGAGGAATATAACAAGAAACTTTCAGAACTTTATGCACCGTTTTCAAATGCTGATGAAATAGACGGTTATGATAATATTCTTGATGTGTCAGGAACGGGAATTATGGGATATATAACAATTCCTGTAATTAAGGTTGAAATTCCGATTTATCACGGAACATCTGCCGAAGTTCTTAATATTGCTGCGGGACATCTTAAAGGTTCATCACTTCCGATAGGCGGAAAAAATACTCATGCTGTAATATCAGCTCACAGAGGACTGCCCTCTGCACGTCTTTTTACTGACCTCGACAAGCTTGTCAAGGGGGATACTTTTACAATTACAATTCTTGACCGTGTTCTGACTTATCAGGTTGAAGAAATTCTGATTGTAAAGCCGGAGGAAGTTGAAAAACTTGCAATTATCCCCGACAGCGATTATGTTACTCTTATGACATGCACTCCTTACGGAATCAATACTCACAGACTTCTTATACGTTCACACCGTATTGATACTGTATATGAAAAGACAGTAAAAATTTCTGCTGATGCGGTTCAGGTTGACCCTATGCTTGTTATTCCGGTAATTGCATTCTTCCTGCTTATTCTGCTTGTTATTTTCTGGGCTGTTTCCGGAAAGAAAAAGCGTAAATCCCTGCCATACAAAAACCTTATATATATACTTTCAGATGATGATAAGGACGGTGATTGACTGTGCGAAAAATAAGTTCATTTATGATTGCTTTCGGAATGCTTCTGTGGAGTCTTGCCGGAATATTCGTTCCGGTTTATGCTGAGGATTCCGCAGACAGTTCGTTAGAGCTTGTCTGCATATTTGATGAAGATGAAACTGTTTTATCGGGTATGGAATGGAATATTTTCTATGCCGGAAAAAGAAACGGTGATTCATTTGCACCGGACGGTGATTTTTCAGATTACAAGGTATCATTTAAAGATACTTCTGCCGATTCTCTGAGTGATATTGCCTCTACTCTTGAAACATATGCAGTTATTGACAAGATAAAGCCTTTTCAGACAGCCGTTGTTGATGATAATGGAATTGCAGAATTTTCAGGACTTAAACAGGGTTTATATCTGGTTTGCGGTAAAAAAATTAAAATTAATTATACAACATATGTTCCTATGCCGTTTGTAGTTGAGATTGGTGAACAGGAAAATTATACAGTATATCCAAAATTATTCAAATACGGCGTTTTTGATGAAAAAGATGCTGATTATACAGTCAGAAAGATATGGCGTAATTCAGCAAATCAGCCCCCCGATGAAAATACTGAAATTACTGTTGAACTCTATAAAGACGGTGAATACAACAGCACTGTAACTCTTAACAAGGAAAATGACTGGAGCTATACATGGACTGCCACAGCTCATGACAACTGGAAAGTTAAAGAAGTTGATATTCCTAAGGATTATACTGTTATATACCGTTCAAATGAAACACAATATGTTATTGTAAATACCCACAAGGATTTTGATGATTCAGAACAGCCTCCGGCAACTGAAACTTCAACAACTTCTACAAATTCATCTTTAACTGAAACAACAACAGTATCTTCTTTGAAAACAGAAGATTCAGATTTGCCGGAAACAAGCACTTCATCATCTGAAAAGCTTCCACAAACCGGACAGCTCTGGTGGCCTGTTCCTCTGCTTGCAGGAGGAGGAATTTTATTTATTGCCATAGGACTGAGAATCCGTTCAAGAAAAGAAAATGAAAAATAAAAAAGGACTTTTTCTTATAATAACAGGGACAATGATGCTTTCAGCGTCATTGTTTCTTGTTTTTTCAAATTTCAGACAGGACAGGGAAAGCAGTGAAAATGCAAGTGAAATTCTTTCCGAGCTTAAACAGCAAATCTCTGAACCCTCTGAAAGTACTTCACAGCCTGCAAAATATGATGATATTTTCAGAGAATATGAAAATGATGATGAATCATCTGCCGAAGAAGAATATATCAGAATAGATGATAATTATTATATAGGAACAATTTATATACCTTCACTGGATATTGAACTTCCTGTTATGAGTGAATGGAGTTATCCCAGTCTTAAATTGTCGCCATGCCGTTATAAGGGAAGTATATCTGAAGGAAACCTTATAATTGCAGCACATAATTACCGTTCACATTTCGGCAGAATACAGGAGCTTAACAGCGGTGACAGCATAATTATTACTGATATGGGCGGAACTTTGCATAATTATGAAGTTGTGCAGTCAGAAATAATTGACGGATATAATATCGAATCAATGGATTTTGGTTCTGATGATGAATGGGATTTGACACTTTTTACATGTACACTAAGCGGTCAGAGCCGTGTTACAGTCAGGGCAGTTGAAATAAAGTGAGGAATTAATATGAGTGAAAAGGATAAAAATAAAAATATCATACTTAAAATATGTATTGCTGTTCTTGTTATGATAATGGCAATAGCCATTTGCCTTATAATTCTCTCCAAACGAAATGAAACCGCTGTTCCTGAAAGCAGTTATGTTTCATCTCAGAGCAGCAGCAGTAGTTTTGTTCAGGAAAACTCATATGAAATAGAACTTAAAGTCGGTGAAACCTGCAAAGCGGAACTTACAAACACTGAAACGGATTCAAAACCGATATGGATAAGCTCTGATAATGATATAGCTGTTGTTGATGATTATGGGAATATAACGGCTGTTTCAGCAGGAACTTGTACTGTAACTGTTGTTATGATGGATTCAGATGATACTGTTTCCGTAACTGTAAACGTAAAATAAGCATAAAAAAAGAACGGTTTTAAAAACCGTTCTCTTTTTTTATTTTTCTTCATCTGAAAGATATTTTTCAACTATGAATTTCGGACGTTCCTTTGTTTCGAGATAAACTTTTCCGATATATTCACCGATAATTCCGATTGCAAGGAGCTGAAGTCCGCCTATTGCCCATATTGAAACTATTGTTGAAGTCCAGCCTGTTTCAGTCGCTCCCATAGCGTGGCGAATCAATGAATATATAAGCATTATAATGCTTATTATAAATATAAATCCGCCGAGAATTGAAATCATCTTTATAGGTTTAGTAGAAAGTGATGTTATACCCTCCCATGCAAATGCAAGCATCTTTTTAAGAGGATATTTTGATTCACCGGCAAAACGTTCTTTTCTCTCATAGTATACAGAATCGCTTTTGTATCCAATCATAGGAACTACACCACGCAGAAAGAGATTGACTTCTTTGAATTCCTTAAGACCGTCTAATGCACGTCTGCTCATAAGACGATAGTCAGCATGATTGAAAACAACGTCACCGCCCATCATTTTCATAACTTTATAGAATCCCTCGGCAGTGAATTTTTTGAAGAATGTGTCAGTATCTCTTGCACTTCTTACACCGTATACAACATCACAGCCCTGATAGTATTTTTCAACCATTTCATCGATTGCATTTATATCGTCCTGAAGGTCGGCATCGAGTGAAATTGTCATATCGCAGTGGTCTTTTACAGTCATAAGACCGCAGAGCAGAGCGTTCTGATGACCTTTGTTTCTTGAAAGCTTTATGCCCTGAAAGATTTTGTCTTCTTCATGAAGTGCAGTAATGATTTCCCATGTCCTGTCCTTTGAGCCGTCATTTACAAATACTATACGGCTTTTGTCGGAAATCTTTCCCTTTGCAACAAGACTTACAATTTTCTTTTTAAGTTGCGATGAAGTTTCAGGGAGAACTTCTTCTTCATTGTAACAAGGTATAACTAAATAAAGTGTATCCATTTTTTTTAAACCTCCGTTATTTCCAGAAAGCAACGATTTTTTCAAGTTCATAGCAGAGTGCAGGATAATCGCTTTCAGGGAATGTGAAATTAAATATCTGAATACCGTTGATTACAACGGCACATATCATTGAAACAGCCATAAATTTTCTTGCAAATTCTTTTTTTGTTTCGTTTTCTGATTTTAAATAAAGTGAGAAAAGTACAGCGTAAGCACCTAAGATAATCTGCCATGAAAAGTCTGCTGTATATCTTACGGCATAACCGCTTTCCCATATTGAACAGATTATAATAAACGGCATAACAACACATGGAAGTCCCACAAGGAGAAGGCTTTTAATTCTTGATTTTCTGTCAGGGAGCTTTTTAAGTGCTTTTCTGCTGAATATATATGCAATTACAGGGAATGCAAGGAAAATAATTCCTGATGTATTTCCGGCATCGGAGAAATAATATCCGTTTGCCTCAAATTTTGAGAATGGAGTTGTTATAAAGGGATATTCAGGTGAAAATGCAGGAGGAGCAAGCAGATAGTTGAACAAACCTATTATAACAAATATTGTGTGATACTGTGAATGAGTGAAATCGTTTATGGTGAGTGAATACTGTATTCCGAAATCTATCGGAGAACCGAATCTTATGTAATTATACCACATCTGGAATCCGCCGAGAACAGCAAACGGTACAATGGCACATATCAGAAAAGCTGTTCTCTTTACAGGTATTGTAACGGTTTCACCGTCTTTATTTAACATTGTATTGTCCTTTTTGAAAAATCCGTATGCTATGTATACACAAGCACATATGCAGTATACAGCAAGAGTAGGTCTGCAAAGTACTGCTGTTGCAAGAAACAGTGAGGAAAGTGCTGTTTTGACATATGACAGTTTTCCTGAACTTACAAGATTTGACGACAGAAGGAAAAACGTTCCCATAGCTACAAACATAAATCCCGATGACATTGAAATTTCGTAGAATATGTTTCTTCCGACACTGTACCATATTCCGCAGGCAGACATAATTATTATATGACCGGCAACAGCAATTCCGGAAGGAATATCCTTAAAGAACTTTTTAATGAACTGTGTATATGAGAGTGTCAGGAATATCATTCCGATAATACTGAAAAGCATTATTGAAAGGTTGGTTGAACAATAGTGACCTGTAATAAGATGATAGGGCAGGTATAAAAGCAGAACAGGAGCTACACCATAATATGAATAATATTTTCCGTTATAATAAAGGTGGTCCCATGCAAAGCTTCCGCCGTTTTCATTACGCTGACTCCAGTCATAAGGATTTTCAATATCCTTAATGGATTCCTCAGGCGTATCAAGAAGTGAAACCTGTCCATTTTCAAAGGCATCAACGAGTTCCTGAGTAATCTGATTGCCGTAATTTAATTTCAGGTGGTCTTTTATGGTTACATTTTTTCCGAGTTCTCTGTTTATAATGAAGAATGCAAGCAGACAGCATACAATTGTTGTGCCGTAGAATATAATATGGCAGAGCCGTTTTTTACTGCTGTAAGGAGCTTTGAATGATTCAACACAGCATATTGAATATGCAAGAACTGCAAGTATTTCTATAATTCCGATTCTGAAAAATGATATTTCAAACGGTATCGGTTCATTGAGAACAACGCTCTTTACAATAAATTCATCGCTTTCATTATAGCCTGTGAATTTTATTCTGAACTTTGAAACCTTGCCTGAAAATTCACATGAGATATATTCTGAATTTTCCTGTTCTTTTATTATATCGGTTCTTGCGATGTCATATCTGTAATCGGCATGAGTTTCATCACCAATATCTATAACAGTTTTGACATGTTCAGTATTTTTGAGATATTCAAGCTTTGCATGGATTGTAGCTGTTTTTGTGTTAAGTTCGGGAAATGAGAGAACGACTTCTTTTTTTCCGTTTATATGTATAGTATTTGATTCGCTGTCAATTTCAGCATCGCCTGATTCAATTGTACATTCGTTCAGATTAAGTGTTTTCTGTTCATAGTCGCCGAACCACATATGATATGACGGGGCATTGAATAATGTAACTTCAAGAACTGAAAGAATTATAAAAGTTTTTGCACTGAATTTGAGTAGCTTTTTTCCGTATGTATGATAAAGGCACATTAATATGTAGGTAATAACAGAAAAAAGAGCCATAAAAAGAAAAGCATTTTTATATTCTGTATCAACCATTCCGAGAATGGTATTTAAAATTATTCCTGCAAAAATGAAAACTGTATTCATATTGAAAGGAAGAAATGAAAAAAGTTTTTTCTTTTTCTTTTCAGTATCCTTGTTTTCATTATTTTCATCAGTGATGACAGTTTCAACAGGAATTTCAGGTTTTTTTGCTGTTTTTATAACTACTGCTGACGAAATAAAAGTAATTATAACAGCAATCAAAAATAATATTTTAAAGATATTCATAAAAATCTCCTTTTCTGACATTCTCAAACATTATGATTATATCACATATGCATCAGAAAGTCAATTGAATTTTTAAATATATTCTATCTTTTATACGCTTTATAAATTATTTTTACTTCATAAAAAATTTCGGTTGACACATAAAATAAGATATGATATTCTTTAATTATAGAAAAAATAAGCAGGAGGCAGTTTAAAATGCTGAAAAAAATTCTTGATAACAGAACATGTGCAGAATGTAAGTTATGCTGTATATTTGACCGCTATGATATATGGGAAACCCCTGTTTTTGATGAACATGCCAAAAACAAGCTTGAATCTCTTGCCGATGCTGAATTTGTTCAGAAAGACGGAGGATATATATTTAAAGCTGAAAAATTTGATGATGAGGGACTTTTTACATGTCCTGCCCTTGATTCAGAAAAAGGCTGTATGCTTGGTGACGAAAAGCCGTTTGACTGTCGTATATGGCCTTACAGAATAATGCAGATTGGTGATAAAAGAGCAATAACTATTGCCGGAATATGTGATGCTATGTATAACAAGCCTCTTTCGGAACTTGTCGGATTTCTTAAAAAAGGTCTTGCTGATACGATATTCCGTTATGCCGATTCTCACCCTGAAATCGTAAAGCCTTATGATAATTCATATCCTGTCCTTATGTTTGAAGAATAAATATTAACTCTGTTTCCCGTTTTTGCATATAATATATAAAATATACGAAAACGGGGAGATTTTATGCTGAATGAAATACTTATAACGCTTACTGTTTGCATTGATACATATCTTATGTCAGTAAATTATAATTCATCAGGAATAAAAATACCTTTCAGGTCGGGGCTTGTCCTCAGTGTTATTTCTTCTTTTATATTATATCTTTCACTTCTTCTTGCGGGACTGCTTGAATATATAATACCTGTTAAAATATGCTCTGTAATCGGGTGTGTAATACTTACAGCAATAGGAACTTTTACTATATTCAAAAGCATTGTAAGGGCAGTTGTAAGAAAGCTTTCTGAAAAAGGCGATATATATTTGAAAATGAGTCGTCTGGGAATAGGTGTCCGTCTTTATCTTGATGAAAGAACAGCCGATTCTGATTTTTCAAAAGTTCTTTCAATATCAGAAAGTATTGCACTTGCACTCGCACTTTCAGCGGATTCTGTTGCAGTAGGAATAAATGCAGGATTTCTTGGTGCAAATTCATTGAGAACTGCTTTCATTACTTTTATTGTAAATATTCTTGTTGTGTATCTCGGAGAATTTACCGGAAAGAAAATTTCATCTTTAAAATATGATTTATCATGGCTCGGAGGAGTTCTGCTGATATTATCCGCTGTAATCGGCATAATCTGAGTTTTCAACTTTTTGTTGAAAAAAATGTTGAAAACTTTTTTTGAAAAATTCGCTGATAATTTTAAAAAATCTGTAAATAATATTTTTACATTGTGGAAACCGATTTTCACAATAAAATATGAAAGGATTTGTGAAAAATGAAAAAGCTTTTTGTACTAAGTGCCTCAATGCTTATGATTTGCATGGCTTTTACAGGGTGCGGTAATAATAAAGATAACAACAGCAGTTCCGAAGTTTCAACATCTCAGGTTACAGCTTCACAATCAAATACAGAAACCTCAGTGTCAACAACAGATGACAGAAACGGCAATATTGATAATGACGGTGACGGCTTTATAGATGATGTGGAATCTGCCGGAGAGGACATAATTGAAGGTGCAGGAGATGCCACAAAGGATATTATTGACGGCATTACCGGAGATGACAGAGAAGATAATACCAAGGCTTCAACAGACGTGCGTGAAAGAAACCGATAATTTTTTCATTCGGGCGGTGCAAAATCCGCCCTTGTTTTATTTGCGGAATTTAAAAGGAGAAAAATTCAATGATTTATAAATATATAAGATTTATTCTTGATTTCCTGTATCCGGCACGTTGTCCGGTATGCAGTGAATTTATCGGATATATGGACGATTTCTGTGAAGATTGTCACAGAAAAATCAATTTTTCTGAAAATCCGTTCAGTATACCGTACAGTGATTTCAGTGCATCAGTCTGTATTTATGATGAAAATATATTTCCGGCTGTTTTTACTCTTAAAGACAGGGGAGGAAATGCTCCGTATGCCTTTGCTCTCGGAATTGCAGAACTTATAAGAAAATACAATATTTCTGAAAAGGCAGATTTTATAGTACCTGTTCCTATGTATAAAAAGGACAAGGCAGAAAGAGGATTTAATCAGTGTGAACTTATGTCAAAGGAACTTTCACATATTTTGAAAATCCCATACCGTTCTGACATTGTTTTTAAAATCAGAAAAACACGTCATCAGAAGGAACTTTCCGGTGAAGAAAGAAGAAATAATCTCAAAGATGCCTTTGAAGTGAAAAATCCTCAGGAGGTTTCAGGAAAAAATATTATCCTTATTGATGACGTATGTACTACCGGAAGTACACTTTCTGAAGTTTCACGCACACTTAAAAACAGCAATGCAGAAAAAATATTCTGCTTTACATACTGTAAAACAGATTTTCCCGATATTTCAAAATGAAGTTGACATTTATGATAACTGATGTTATAATAAAAAAAAAGGAGGATTTTTTTAAATGAATAATACTAACAGCTATGAAAGCCCTTTCTGCACACGATATGCCAGTGAGGAAATGCAGTATATTTTCTCAGCTGACAAAAAATTTACAACATGGCGTAAACTGTGGGTTGCACTTGCTCGTGCCGAAATGAAACTCGGTCTGCCTGTAACTGAAGCTCAGGTAAAACAGCTTGAGGAACATATCGGCGACATCGACTATGAAGTTGCCGCAGAACGTGAAAAGCTCGTACGTCATGATGTTATGGCTCATGTATATACTTATGGTCTTGTATGCCCTGAATCAGCAGGAATTATTCACCTCGGTGCTACTTCATGTTATGTAGGCGACAATACTGATATTATTGTTATGCGTGATGCTCTTAAAGTCGTTCGCAGAAAGCTTATAAATGTTATATCAAATCTCTCTGAATTTGCTATGAAATATAAGGCTATGCCTTGTCTTGCTTATACACATCTCCAGCCGGCACAGCTTACTACTGTCGGAAAGAGAGCTACTCTCTGGATTAATGAGCTTCTTATGGACTTGAATGACCTTGATTTCAGAATAGCTAATCTCAGACTTCTCGGTTCAAAGGGTACAACAGGCACACAGGCATCATTTATGGAACTTTTTGAAGGTGATTCCTCAAAAGTTAAGGAACTCGAAAAAATGATTGCTGATGAAATGGGATTTGACGGCGTTGTTCCTGTATCAGGTCAGACATATTCAAGAAAGATTGATTCACAGATTCTTTCTGTTTTAAGCGGTATTGCACAGTCTGCAAGCAAGTTCTCAAACGATATGAGAATACTCCAGAGTTTTAAGGAAATGGAAGAACCCCGTGAATCAAAGCAGATTGGTTCATCAGCTATGGCTTATAAGAGAAATCCTATGAGATGTGAGAGAATTACATCACTTTCAAGATATGTTATGATTGACAGCCTTAACCCTGCATTCACAGCCGGAACACAGTGGTTTGAAAGAACTCTTGATGATTCCGCAAACAAGAGAATTTCTGTTGCAGAGGCTTTCCTCGGCGTTGATGCTATACTCAATATTATGATGAATGTAACTGACGGTCTTATAGTATATCCTGAAGTTATAAGAACACGTGTTATGAATGAACTTCCGTTTATGGCTACTGAAAATGTTATGATGGACGCTGTAAAGAAAGGCGGTAACCGTCAGGAACTCCACGAAAGAATACGTGAATATTCAATGACAGCAGGCGAACAGGTTAAGCTTTACGGAAAGAAAAACAATCTTTGTGAGCTTATCGTAAATGACCCTATGTTTATGATTACAAAAGAAGAAATGGACGCTGTTCTCAAGCCTGAAAACTACACAGGAAGAAGTGAACAGCAGGTTGAGGAATTTATTTCCGGACTTGTTCAGCCGATTCTTGACGAAAACAAGGATATTCTCGGCGAAAACTTTGAGATGAAAAACTAATCCTCTTTTATGGTACAGCCGGTGTAATAATGTTCTAAAATTTCTCTCCACGTTTTTCCCTCCTGTGCCATTGCGTTAGCACCGTACTGACTCATTCCGACACAGTGACCGTAACCTTTTGTAGTGAATATAAATTTGTTGTCTTCGCACTTTATTTCAAATACGGCAGAACGCAGAAGAAGTATGGAACGCAAATCATTTCCGGTGATTTCAATATTTCCGGCTTTTAAGGAAAGAACTGTTCCGGCATCGGAAACTTCTTTTATTTCAAACCATTTTGTATAATCTTCATCAAGCTGAATTTCGGGGTATTCCGAAATCAGCTTGTTTTTTACTGTTTCGCAGTCATATTCTGTTTCTTCAAGATATTTCGGAGCTGAAACGTCCTGAGAGCTGTCCACTGATTTCAGATATTCAACATCACTTCCCCATACGTTTTCAGCACTTTCAGTTTTGCCAGATGACATTGAATGAAATGCTGATATTATGGGTTCATCATTATAATATATTGTATAGTCCCATACCTCTGAAACAGCATCGGAAATCTTGCTGTAATAGAGGTCAAAATTTTCCTTGTAGAACTGTTTTGCCTGATTTACTGTGAAATATCCCTGAAATTTGTTTGTATCATTTGAAAAATCAGCTCCGCAAAGTTCCGCATCAGGATTCTCCTTTTCACGCAGGCATTGCCTTTCTGCATATGTGTGTGCTGTAACAGCCTGAGCTTTTAAAGCCTCTGTTTCAAATGTTGCAGGCATTTCCGCACATACTGCACCTATAACATAATCAAGCTTGTTCACTTTTAAGACTTCTCCCGTTGACACATCAAGAATATTATAGTACTCCTCCGGCTTTTCTTCGGATATTTCAGCTTTCGGCTTGTTTTTCCCGCCTGATATATATACAGGCAGTGCGGGAATAAATGCTGTTATAATTGTCAAGAATGTTATAAATGATATGTATTTTTTCATTTTTATTTTATTTCCTTTCATTTTTTTTCAATGGTTGACATATATCAAAAAAAGGTGTATAATAAATCAAATAATCTTAAAGGGAGTGTGAATCACATGGGAGCATTTATTTCAGGTGCTGATGTTACAAGCTTATGCAGTGAGCTTAAAAAAAATTCTTCAATTGAACAGAGCCTCTATGAAAAATTTCAGGTAAAGAGAGGCCTCAGAAACAGTGATGGTACTGGTGTAGTTGCAGGAATTACCAATATCTGTAATGTTCATGGATATGTTATGAACGAGGGCGAGGTTGAGCCTATCCCCGGACAGCTTATATACAGAGGATACAGTATAGAAGATTTAGTTTCAAATGTTGAAAAAGAGGACAGGTACGGCTATGAAGAAACTGTTTTTCTTCTTCTTTTCGGACATCTGCCGTCAGTTAAGGAACTTGAATCATTCAACACATATCTTTCCCTTAAACGTGACCTGCCTTCAGGTTTCGTTGAAGATATGATTCTTAAAGCCCCCTCAAACAATATTATGAATAAGCTCGCACGTTCCGTTCTTGCTCTTTATTCATATGATGATGAAAGCGAGGGCAAGGAACTTGATAATGAAATGCGTACTGCAATAAGCCTTATTGCAAAGCTTCCCGTAATTATGACAAATGCTTATCAGGTTAAAAAACGTCATTATGACAACGAAAGTATGATAATGCACCCTATAAATTATGAGGAAAATACTGCACAGACTATATTGTCACTTCTTCGTGCTGACAGACAGTATACAAAACAGGAGGCTCAGCTCCTTGATATACTCCTTATGCTTCAGGCTGAACATGGCGGAGGAAACAATTCTACATTTACATGCCGTGTTCTGACATCTTCCGGAACAGACCCGTATTCTGCATATTCCGGAGCTATATGTGCCTTAAAGGGACACCGTCATGGCGGTGCTAATATCAAGGTAATAAAAATGCTTGATAATTTTAAGGAAAATATAAAGCACTGGGACAATGAAGGCGAAGTTGCCGACTATATGACAAAAGTTATCAAAAAAGAAGCATATGACCGTTCCGGTCTTATTTATGGAATGGGACATGCTGTATATACAATATCAGACCCGAGAGCCTGCATACTCAAAAGAAAGGCTTTTGAACTTGCTAAGGGCAAGGAAATTGAAGCTGAATTCAGACTCCTTGATACTGTTGAAAGACTTACTCCGGAAGTTTTCAGAAATGTCAAGGGAAACAGTAAGGTTATGTGTGCAAACGTTGATATGTATTCCGGACTTGTTTACAGAATGCTCGGAATCCCTGATGATTTGTTCACACCTCTTTTTGCTGTTGCAAGAATTGCCGGCTGGTCTGCTCATCGTATGGAAGAAATCCTCACGGGAGGAAGAATTATACGTCCTGCATATAAGGCTATTGCAAAAAGCAAGAAATATATTTCTATTTCTGAAAGATAATGAAAAAACGTGAAAATTAAAATAATCTGCATAATTCTTACGGTTATTTTTATAACAGGCTGTTCTTTCGGCACAAGTATAGACAATCTTCTTACACCTCCGAAACTAAGTGTCGAACAGGAACAGATTTATAATGCCCTTACTGATACAACAGGTTCAGCAATAAATCTTAAATATCCCAAATCGGGAAAATATCTTTCAGCATTTATAATAGAGGATATTGACGGTGACGGCGAAAACGAATCAATAGTATTCTATGAAAAAAAGAGCATTACCATTAATGAAAATACACTCAGAATAAATGTTCTTGACCGTTTTAACGATAAATGGCAGTCAGTTTGTGATACTTCTGCTGAAGGTTCTGATATAGAAAAGGTAATAATATCAAGACTCGGTGAAAATGAAAGAATAAATATAATCATCGGGAGCAGTCTTATAAACAATTCCGAAAAATCAGCATCAATATATACCTATCAGAACGGAATTATTGAAAAGACCTTTTCATCTGTATATTCCTTTATGGACGTTACCGATATGGATAAGGATAATATGAACGAATTTCTTATTCTTCATGGTTCATCGTCATCTCCTGCGGTTTCAGCCACATATAAACTTGATTCTGACGGAAAATACCATGAATACAAAACGGAACTTAATGGAAATTTTACCGAATTTGACAGCCTTGTATATGGAAATATAGGAAATCAGAGAACAGGTCTTTATATAGATGCCGTATCCGGTTCAGGCTCTATTCAGACTGATATTATATATATGGATTCTTCAGGGCTAAAAAAAATATTTGCAAATCCTGAGGACAGCCTTAAAACAATAAGACCTTCGGGACTTAATACTGTTGATATTGACAGTGACGGTGTATATGAAATTCCGGTTCAGACGCAGTTTATAGGATATGACAATGTTCCTGAAAGCGAACAGATTAAAATGACTGAATGGTATATATACAACGGTTCTGAACTTGAAAGGAAATATTCCGGATATTGCAGTATTGCTGAGGGATATGCCTTTATTTTTCCTGAAAGATGGAAAAACCATGTAACTGTAAAAAAAGATGTTGTAAATGAGGAGCTTGTTTTCACTGAATATAAAGATGACGGTTCTAAGGGAACAGAGCTTCTGAGAATATACATTTCATATGATTCAGCATCAGAAAAAGACCATATATCGTCAGAATATCAGCTTATTCATACAAACGGCGAAACTTCATATATGGCATATGTTTCTGAGGCTGATAATAATAATCTTGCTCTTGATTACGGTGAAACAGCACTTTGTTTCAGATTTACGGAATAATGATGAATGGAGATGATTTTTTTGAAACGTATTCTTGTATGCGAAGATGAAGACCCTATAAGAGAATTTGTTGTCATAAATTTAAGACGTGCAGGTTATGAAGTTGTTGATGTCAACTGCGGTGAAGATGCTCTTGATACCTTTGAAAAGGAACAGGGAGATTTTGATATAGTTCTCCTTGATATTATGATGCCCGGAATAGACGGTTTTCAGGTATGCAAAAAACTGCGTGAAAAAAGCTCTACTATCGGAATTATAATGCTTACTGCAAGATCTCAGGAAATGGATAAGGTAAGCGGTCTTATGATTGGTGCTGATGACTATATCACAAAACCCTTTTCGCCATCTGAACTTACTGCAAGAGTTGATGCTATATACAGACGTGTATGCATGAGCTTTATAAAAGATGAAAACAGCCTTTCAGTCGTTGAATCAGGCCCTTTTGTGCTTAATCTCAAAAGCCGTACTGTTTCAAAGAACGGTGTTCCTATCGATTTGACTCAGGTTGAATATCAGATTCTTGAATACTTTATGAAAAATAAAAATACTGCTCTTGACCGTTCAAGCATACTTAATCATATATGGGGCGAGAGCTATTACGGTGATGACAAGATAGTTGATGTAAATATAAGACGTATAAGAATGAAAATTGAAGAAGAACCCTCAAACCCCAGATACATAATGACTATATGGGGATACGGATATAAATGGAATGACGTAAAATAATGGTTCGCAGAAGTATTACAAAACGTTGGATTTTCAACAATTTCGGACTTGTATTTCTTATTCTTATAGTTATTGAAATGGCTTTTATATATGCTATACAGAATTATTATTACAGTTCCGCAAGACAGTATCTTCTTTCAAAAATAAATGCTGTTACAAGTACACTGAGCATACACGCTCAGGACAGTTCTGCAAATTTCAATACTGAAATCCGCACTACTCTTGAAAATTTCAACGAAAAAGATAAAATTGAGCTTATGGCTATAAATTCAAAAGGCAGAATTGTTATTACATCATCGGGATTTTCACCTGATGAAGACGTTTCTATGCCCGATTATGATGAAATTATCTCCGGAGGGAAAAACGGCTACTGGGTCGGAAAACTTCCAAGAGGTGAAAAAATTATGGCTGTATCCGTTCCCATATCATCTATAAACAGCGAATACAGTGCTATAAGAATGGTTGTTTCACTTACTGCAATCGACAGTGCTGTATCAAATTATATATTCATTATTTCCGGAATATGTATTATGATACTGCTGATAATGCTTTTTACAGGTTTCTTTTTCATAGGCTCTATACTCAAACCGATTCAGCAGATAAACAATATAACAAAAAAATATGCTATGGGTGATTTTTCCGTCCGTATAAGAAATAACAATCAGGACGAAATAGGAGATTTATGCACAAGCATAAATTATATGGCTGATGAACTTTCAAATACTGAGGCTATGAAAAATGAATTTATTTCATCTGTATCGCATGAACTCCGTACACCTCTTACTGCTATAAAAGGCTGGGCGGAAACTATGTCATATGATGACAGCCCTGATTCTGATACTATGAAAAAGGGTATAAGTGTTATTATGAACGAAACTGAACGCCTTTCGCAGATGGTTGAGGAACTTCTTGATTTTTCAAGAATGCAGAATGGTCATTTTACACTTCAGAGTGCGACTATGGATATACTTGCTGAACTTGGTGACGCTGTTCTGATATACAGCGACAAGGCAAAGCGTGAAAATATAAAAATAATTTATGATGAACCTGATATGCTCCCTTTTGTTTTCGGAGATAAAAACAGAATACGTCAGGTTTTCATAAATATAATAGATAATGCAATAAAATATTCATCGGCAGGAGATACTGTTACCATTACCGCAAAAAGCAAGGGTGATAAAATTATAATTACCGTTTCTGATACAGGTTGCGGAATAAAGGAATCAGATTTGCCGAAAGTCAAGACGAAATTCTTTAAGGCAAATCATACACGCAGAGGTTCGGGAATAGGTCTTGCTGTTGCTGATGAAATAATTACAATGCATAAGGGTACTCTTGATGTCAGAAGCAAGGAGGGTGTCGGAACTACTGTTATTATTACACTTCCTTCCGAAAGCAGATTTAAATCAGAAAAGGGAAAATCAAATGAGCAGACAAAATAACAGCAATGAAAAATTCAAATCCAAAATAGGCGGTCAGGCACTCATTGAGGGAATTATGATGCTTGGCGTAAATACCGGTGCAATGGCATGCCGTCTGCCTGACGGAAGTATTGATGTTGAAATCTGGAATGAAAGAAACGGAAAAAATGCACCATGGTATAAGAAAATTCCTTTTATTCGTGGAAGTTTCAATTTTGTAAGTTCTATGGTAAAAGGATATAAATATCTTATGAAATCTGCTGATAAGCAGATGACTCCCGAAGAAAAGGACGAAGAACTTTCAAAAGGAGAAAATGCTCTTGTAAGCGGTATGATGTATATCGGAATGATTCTCGGGGTAGTAATTGCACTTGGACTCTTTATGTTTCTGCCAAAATGGATAGTGGGATTCATAAAACCCCTGACAGATTCGAGAATACTCCGTTCACTTGTTGAGGGTGTTGTAAAAATAGCTATATTTGTATCATATATGGCTCTCACTTCACTGATGAAAGATATACGCAGGCAGTATGAATATCATGGTGCTGAACATAAGACAATCGCCTGTCATGAGGCAATGCTCCCTCTTACTGTTGAAAATGTCAGAAAACAGACACGTTTTCATAAAAGATGCGGAACAAGCTTTATATTTATTGTTCTTATTGTAAGTATATTTGTGATGTGCTTTATACCTTTTACAATCGTATGGCAGAGAGTTCTTGCAAGTGTTATTCTTCTTCCGATAGTAGTCGGAATATCATATGAATGTATAAGGCTTGCGGGAAATCATGACAATCTCTTTACTAAAATACTTTCTGCCCCCGGACTCGCTATGCAGAGAATTACAACCCGTGAACCTGATGATTCACAGATAGAAGTTGCTATTGCTGCTCTTAAACCATGTATTCCTGAAAATCATGAGGAGGACGTATGGTAACAGTCGGAGAGCTTTATACAAATCTCAAATCGATGCTCAGACTTATAAATATTGAAGAATATTCCTTTGAGGCAAAACTTATTTTTGAAAAGGCTTTTGAATCCGAACTTCCGAGAATACTTATGAACAGGGATTCTGCTGTTCCTGAAAATATTTTGAAAGATATTCAGGATATGACTGAAAAACGCAGAAACGGTCTGCCTGTACAGTACATTGTCGGTGAATGGGAATTTTACGGTTATCCTTTTAAAGTCGGAAAAGGTGTGCTTATACCACGTCAGGATACCGAAACGCTTGTTGACTATGTTCTTGAAATATGTCGCAGGAATAATATCAAATCACCGAAAATTATTGACCTTTGCAGTGGAACAGGCTGTATAGCAATTACGCTGAAAAAGGAAATTCCTGATTCGGAAGTGTATGCACTTGAACTTTCGGAAAATGCACTCGAATATCTGAAATATAATAAAAAGCTTAATAATACTGATATAAAAATAATAAAAGCTGATGTACTTGAAGATAACAGCAGAAAAAATCTGCCTGTTTTTGATATAATAGTATCAAATCCCCCTTATCTTACAAAACAGGATATGCTGGAACTTCAGAAAGAAGTTCAGGCTGAACCTGAAAGTGCCTTGTATGCCGGTGAGGACGGACTCTATTTCTATAAAAAAATTACTCCGCTGTGGAAAAAATCACTTAAAAACGGCGGAATGATTGTTTATGAAATAGGAATAAATCAGCATGACAGTGTATCAGATATACTTAAATCAGATAATTTTGAAAAATTGGAATTTATTAAAGATACTGCCGGAATAATAAGAGTTGTATCCGCAGTTAAAGAGGAGGAGTTATAAAATGGCTAAAAAAGAACTTATAACAAAAAAAGCCGTTGTAAAGGTTTCTGATGACAACAAGAAAGAAGCCCTTAAATCAGCAATGGCTCAGATTGAAAAGAAATATGGTGCAGGAGCAGTAATGCGTCTTGGTCAGAATAAGGCTCTTAACATTGATGCAATTCCGACAGGTTCTATGACTCTTGACCTTGCACTTGGCATAGGAGGAGTTCCGAGAGGACGTATAGTTGAAATATACGGCCCTGAAAGCTCAGGTAAAACGACAGTTTCACTTCATATCATTGCAGAGGCTCAGAAAATGGGCGGAGAAGTAGCGTTTATAGATGTTGAACATGCTCTTGACCCTGTTTATGCCGCAGCTCTTGGAGTTGATACTGATAATCTTATAGTTTCACAGCCTGACAGCGGTGAACAGGCACTTGAAATTGCGGAGGCTCTTGTCCGTTCGGGAGCAATTGATGTTATTGTTCTTGACTCCGTTGCAGCTATGACAACCCGTGCTGAAATTGACGGCGAAATGGGTGATAATCATGTCGGACAGCTCGCACGTCTTATGTCACAGGCTATGAGAAAGCTTACTGCTGCTATTTCAAAATCAAACTGTGTTGCAATATTCATAAATCAGATTCGTGAAAAAATCGGCGTTATGTATGGCAACCCTGAAACTACCCCAGGAGGACGTGCATTGAAATTCTATGCTTCTGTCCGTATTGAAGTAAGACGTGGTGAGGCTATAAAGAACGGCACTGAAATTATCGGTAACAGAACAAAATGCAAAGTTGTTAAAAATAAGGTTGCACCGCCTTTCAAGGAATGTGAATTTGATATTATGTATGGAAAGGGCATTTCAAGAGATGGTGAAGTTCTTGACCTCGCTGTTGACCTCGATATAATCAAGAAAAGCGGTTCATGGTTCAGCTATAACGGTCAGAAACTCGGTCAGGGACGTGATAAAATAAAGGAAATTCTTCACAATGACCCTGAACTTATGAAAGAAGTTGAAGAACAGATTCTTCAGAAAAAAGATGAACTTCTTTCTTCAGTGAAAAAGGATAAAAAGGACGCAAGGCTTGAACAGGCTGTAAATGAGGCATCAAAAACTGATGATAAAGATGATGTTATGATTGAGGCTGATGAGGATTTTGAGGAATTCAATCCTACTGAATGATTATGAAAATCACATCTATTAAGAAATATAAGGGTTCTTCATATGAAGTGACTTTTGATGATGAAAGGAAAATATATCTTCATATAGATATTATTCACGACTTTCATATAAATATCGGTTCTGAATTTGATGAAGAACAGCTTGAGAAGATTATATATTTTTCAAACAGAAGAAAAGCTTATCAGTATTCGCTTTATCTTCTCGATTATCGTGACTATTCTTACAGGGAGCTTTTTAAAAAGCTCCTTGGAACATATAAAAATGAAGATTTATGCTTTGAAGTTATGGATAAGCTTGTCGGAGGCGGTCTGATTAATGACAGACGCTATGCTGAAAACCTTGCAAGAAAGTATGTTGAAATAAAAAAATTCGGAATACAGCGTGCAAGACGTGAAATGTATAACAAGGGAATTATGGGGGAAGTTGCTGAAACTGCCCTTGAACCTTATTATGACTGTATGGCGGACAATATTGCTGAACTTCTTGAAAAAAAATATTCACGCTTTCTTTCTGACCCCGATGACAGAAAGAATATTGAAAAGGTAAAAAATTCGCTTGTCCGTTCGGGATACGGCTTTGATGATATAAACAAAGCTATTGACAATTACTTTGAAAACAGAAAGGATTTTTAAAAATGCCTGTAAAAGTTGGATTGGTTTCACTTGGTTGCTCCAAAAATCTTGTGGATTCTGAAAGAATGTTGTATAAGCTCCGTCAGAGAGGATATAAGCTTGTTACTGAACCGGGGCTTGCTGATGTTGCAGTAGTAAATACATGCGGATTTATACAGTCTGCCAAAGAAGAAGCTATTGAAACTATTATTGAACTCGGAAAGCTTAAAAATGACGGCACACTTAAAAAAATTATAGTAACAGGCTGTCTTGCTGAAAGATATAAAGGAGAAACTGCTGAACTTTTCCCTGAGGCTGATGCTGTAATAGGAATAGGTGACAATAAGGATATTGTTGATATTCTTGATGAAGTTCTTGCTGATGAGAGAGTTATTCATTTTGCACCTAAACTTGATGCAGAACTTACCGGTGAAAGAATCATATCAACACTTCCGTTTTTTGCATATCTTAAAATTGCAGAGGGTTGCAGTAACTGCTGTACTTATTGTGCAATTCCGCAAATCAGAGGAAAATACCGCAGTGTTCCGATTGAGGACGTTTTAGATGAAGCTCACTGGCTTGCTGATAACGGTGTTACTGAAGTTGTTGTGATTGCACAGGATACAACACGCTATGGTGAGGATTTATACGGAAAATCAATGCTTCCTGAACTTCTCAGAAGTCTTGCAAGAATAGACGGCTTTAAATGGATAAGAGTTCTTTACTGCTATCCTGAACGCATAACAGATGAACTTCTTGATGCTATGGCTGAAGAAGAAAAGATTGTGAATTATCTTGATATTCCGATACAGCACTGCAACAAGGAAATCCTTGAAAGAATGAACCGTCAGGGAAGTTATGAAGAACTTAAAAATCTTATTGAAAAAATAAGAACAAAAATGCCTGATGTTACACTCCGTACAACACTTATAACAGGTTTCCCCGGTGAAACAGAAGAACAGTTTACAGAACTTTCTGAATTTGTTCAGGAAATAAAATTTGACCGTCTTGGCTGTTTCCCTTATTCTCAGGAAGAAGGAACTAAGGCTGCTGAATTTGAAAATCAGCTTGATGATGATGTAAAAATACACAGGGCGGAAATGATTATGCAGCAGCAGATGCTTATAAGTGCTGAAAAAAATCAGTCCCTTATGGATAAGGAACTTGAGGCTGTTGTTGAAGGCTTTGACAAATACGGTGAATGTTATTTCGGAAGAACAAAGGCTGATGCCCCTGATATTGACGGAAAAATATTCTTTATGTCCGAAAAGCGTCTTGATATAGGCGATTATGTAAAGGTAAAAATTGTTGATACTCTTGATTATGACCTGATTGGAGAGGTGACATTCTGATGAATCTTGCAAATAAGCTTACGTTAATAAGAGTTATCCTTGTCCCGTTTTTCTTATTGTTTATGTATATTAATGTGCCTTGTAATTTTTTTATTGCACTTATAATATTTTCAGTAGCTTCAATAACAGATGCTCTTGACGGGCATATTGCAAGAAAAAACAATCTTATCACAAATTTTGGAAAATTTCTTGACCCTCTTGCAGACAAGGTGCTTGTAATGGCAGCACTTGCTGTATTTGTGGATATTGAAGAAATCAGAATGAGTGCCATACCGTTAATAATAATAACTGCAAGGGAATTTATGGTATCAGGATTAAGACTTCTTGCTGCAAACAGCGGTATAGTTGTTGCAGCGGGAATGTGGGGAAAGCTTAAAACTGCTTTTACTATGGTTACGATTATAGGAATAAATGCATGGCTTGCATTTGTCTATAATTTCGATGCCTTCGGTCTTAATCTCAATGATACATTTTACAGTATATCGGAAACTGTTATGTCTGTAATGATATGGATTTCAACAATCCTTACAGTAATTTCAGGAGCAATATATCTTAAAGCATACTGGAATCTCATAGATTCAGATAAATAAGAGGTGATGACTTTTGAATCTCTGCAACGGTCAGATTAAATATCTTATAGCTATTTATCAGCTGAAAAAATCCGGTGAAAAGGTTCGCTGTGTTACAATTGCAAATTATCTTAACGTTTCACGTCCGAGCGTAAGCAAAACACTCCGCTGTCTTGCAGATTTCGGACTTGTATATAAAAATTACTGCAACAGTGTTGAATTTACTGATGAGGGAATAACGGTTGTTAATGAGCTTATGCAGAATTACAACGAAATATATGTGTTTTTCAGACAGTTTCTTAAACTCGGAAATGAACAGGCTCAGGAACATACAATAAGATTTATAACTGAATTTCCTCAGTCTACCTGTGACAGACTCAGGCATCTGATTATGTCATCACTTAAAAAGTAAATTTAAAAATTTTATTTTTTGCGTTATCTATTGACATTGGTATTATTATGTGGTATAATATTTGTTGTTGGCGAGGCGTGGCTCAGTTTGGTAGAGTGCTGCGTTCGGGACGCAGAGGCCGCAGGTTCGAATCCTGTCGCCTCGACCACTATAAAACCGTACGGATTTTTCTGTACGGTTTATTTTTTATGAAAAATATAATTTTCCACTTTCTTTTTTTTTTATTTTAGTGTATAATATAAAACAGAAATAGTTTTCGGGAGGTTATTCAATTTTATGAAAAAATACTCACTCGGTATAGATATAGGCTCAACAACCGTAAAGACTGTAATAATCGATGAAAATAAAAATATAGTCTGCTCGAATTATCATAGACATTTTTCAAAAGTCCGTGAAACAGTTTCCGAACAGCTTAAAGACATACAGAAAGAATATAATAACTGCGAATTTACTGTCAGTATAACAGGTTCGGCAGGACTCGGTCTTGCTGAAGGTTCAGGAATAGCTTTTGTTCAGGAGGTTCATTCAGCTTTTATTGCTGTCAAGGAAAAACAGCCTGATGCTGATGTTGTTATTGAACTCGGCGGAGAGGACGCAAAGATTATATTCCTTACAGGCGGTACGGAACAGAGAATGAACGGTTCATGTGCAGGAGGTACAGGAGCTTTTATTGACCAGATGGCTACACTTCTCGGAATAACTTCCGGAGAAATGGATCAGCTTTCGCTTAAAGCAGAAAAAGTTTATCCGATAGCTTCACGCTGTGGAGTTTTTGCAAAATCTGATATACAGCCTTTGCTTAATCAGGGTGCAAGGAGAGAGGATATTTCCGCAAGCATTTTTCAGGCAGTGGTTGACCAGACTGTTTCCGGTCTTGCACAGGGAAGAAGTATTGAGGGAAAAGTGCTGTTTCTCGGCGGGCCTTTATCATTCCTCAAAGGACTCAGAAAAGCATTTGTAAAGACATTGCGTCTTTCAGATGAAAATGCTGTATTTCCGGAAGAAGCCCCTGTATTTGTTGCATACGGCTGTGCATTGTTTGCGTCAACTCTCAGTGATTATTACACTGTTGAACAGATTGCCGAAAAAATCAGGAATGCAAAGGTTAATGACAGCATTGTTACAAGTGAACCGCTTTTCAGAACCCATGCTGAATATGATGAATTTATTTCCCGTCACAAACAGCATGATTTGAAATATGCTGATTTGCATACATACAAGGGTAATGCCTATCTCGGAATAGATGCAGGTTCAACTACAACAAAGCTTGTTCTTATAACTGAAAACGGTGAACTCTTATATAGTCACTATTCTTCAAATCTCGGTCAGCCACTCGACAGAATTGCTGAAAAGCTCAGGGAAATTTATAAGGAAAAAAATCCTGATATTATAATAAAGGGTTCGGCAGTAACAGGTTATGGAGAAGATTTGATAAAAGCAGGTCTTTCCGTTGATTCAGGAATTGTTGAAACTGTCGCACATTTCAAATCAGCATCATATTTCTGTCCTGATGTTGATTTTATCATAGATATAGGCGGTCAGGATATAAAATGCTTTAAAATAAAGAATGGTGCTATTGACAGTATTATGCTTAATGAGGCATGTTCGTCCGGTTGCGGTTCATTTATACAGACGTTTGCAATGGCTATGGGATATGATATTGCAGATTTTGCACAGCTCGGACTTTTTGCGGAAAAACCTGTTGATTTGGGTTCAAGATGTACTGTCTTTATGAACAGCAGTGTAAAACAGGCTCAGAAAGACGGTGCTTCCGTTGAGGATATTTCAGCAGGATTGTCATCATCAATAATAAAAAATGCAATATATAAGGTTATAAGGGCAAATTCTCCTGATGAACTCGGAAAACATATTGTCGTTCAGGGCGGAACTTTCCTTAATGATGCTGTACTTCGTGCATTTGAAAAGGAAATAGGCAGAAACGTTATAAGACCGTCAATTTCAGGACTTATGGGAGCTTTTGGCTGTGCATTGTATGCAAAGGAAACAGCAGGCGAAAAATCAACTCTTATATCAGCAGAAGAACTTGAAAAGTTTTCATATAAATCAAGGTCTGCTCATTGCGGAAAATGTACTGCAAACTGTTCACTCAATATAATTACATTTGATAACGGTCATAGATTTATTTCCGGAAACAAATGTGAAAGAGGTGCAGGAAAACCGAGAGTAAACAGCGTTCCGAATCTCTATGACTACAAATATACAAGTATTATCAATTATACTCATAATCAGCCAAAAAATCCGATTGCAAGAGTAGGACTTCCGCTTGCACTGAGTTTTTATGAACAGTTACCGTTCTGGCATACATTCTTTACAACTCTCGGATTTGAAACGGTTATTTCTGATGAAAGTTCACGTCAGACATATTATCTCGGACAGAATACAATTCCTTCAGATACTGTATGCTATCCTGCAAAACTTGCACATGGTCATATTGAAAATCTTCTCAATAAGGGAGTAGACTTTATTTTCTGGCCTTGTATGAGTTATAATGTAAATGAGGGACACAGCGACAATCATTTCAATTGTCCCGTAGTTGCATATTATCCTGAACTTCTTTCAGCGAATAATCCTCGTCTTAATGAAAGCAATTTCAAATATCCTTATATAGACCTCAATATCAGAAAAAATGTCATAAGAGTTATGACGGAAACTCTTAAAGATTACAATGTCGGTGCATATATTTCCCAAGCCTCTGATATGGGATTCAAAGCTTTGATAGATTTCAGAAATTCAATGAAGAAAAAAGCTGTTGAGATAATCAATACAGCAAGACGTGAAAAAAGAAATATAATAGTTCTCGCCGGCAGACCTTATCATATCGACAAAGAAATAAATCATGGTATACACAGGCTTATAACAAGTCTTGGAATGGCTGTTGTAACAGAGGACAGCGTTGCATGTATGTCTGAAACTCCTGAACTTCATGTTCTCAATCAATGGACGTATCATTCAAGACTTTACCGTGCGGCTGAATTTGTTACAAAACAGCCTGATATGCAGCTTATACAGCTTGTATCATTCGGCTGTGGTATAGATGCAGTAACTTCTGATGAGGTGCGTTCTATACTTGAATCAAAGGGAAAGCTTTATACACAGCTTAAAATCGATGAAATAAATAATCTTGGTGCAGCTAAAATAAGACTCAGAAGTCTTTCAGCAGCTATGAAAAACAAGGAGGGATAAAATGTCAGAATATGCAAAGTTTACAGAGGATATGATTAAAACCCATACCATACTTGTTCCGAATATGCTCCCTATACATTTCAGGCTGATTATAAAAATATTTGAATCAGCCGGATATAAAATGGAACTTCTTCAGAATGAATCACGTTCTGTTATAGATGAAGGACTTAAAAATGTTCACAATGATGCCTGTTATCCCGCACTCCTTGTTATAGGACAGTTTATGGACGCTCTTAAAAGCGGAAAATATGACCTTAATAAAACTGCTCTTATAATGTCACAGACAGGCGGAGGTTGCAGAGCCTCAAATTATATACATCTTATCAGAAAGTGTATGAATAAAAACTATCCTCAGATACCTGTTTTATCTCTTAATTTCAGCGGACTTGAAAAGGACAGTGCATTTAAAATAACTGCTCCTATGTTTCTGAAAATGCTGTATGCAGTTATTTACGGCGATTTGCTGATGATATGCTATAATAAATGCAGAGCGTATGAGCTTGTAAAAGGTTCGGCATTGAAAAAGCTTAACAAATGGCAGAAAATTCTCGGCAATATTTTTGCAAAGGGAAGTAGTGAATACCTGCGTACAAAGTCACTTTATTCACAGATTCTTGAAGATTTCGGAAGAATTGAACTCAGCAATGTAAAAAAAATCAGAGTCGGAATAGTAGGGGAAATCTATGTAAAATATTCACCGCTTGCAAACAATCATCTTGAAGATTTTCTCATATCAGAAAACTGTGAACCTGTCGTTCCTACACTTCTTGAATTTGTAATGTACTGTGCATGCGGTAATATGACGGACGGAAAGCTTTATGACCATGTAACAAAATCATCTGTTGTGAACGGAATAGGCTATAAGCTTATTTACAGCAAACAGAAAGAACTTATCAATGTTATGAAAAAGAACGGAAAGTTTGACCCTCCGCATGATTTTGAACATCTCCGCCATCTTGCAGATAAATATATAAATCAGGGTGTTGTAATGGGAGAGGGCTGGCTTATTCCTGCTGAAATGGCATCACTTGTTGAATCGGGTGTTGAAAATATAATATCCGCACAGCCTTTCGGTTGTCTGCCTAATCATATAGTAGCAAAGGGAATGGCAAGAAAAATAAAATCAGCATATCCGAATGCAAATATAGTTGCAATAGACTATGATGCGGGTGCAACAAGAGTAAATCAGGAAAACCGCATAAAGCTTATGATTGCAAATGCAAGGAGTGTATAATATTATGCCCTTGATTGACAGAAACGGAAAAATCTATAATCCTCCTGAAAAACTTTTTTCACAGGATAATGCTCTGAAAATTCTTTATGATACTTTTATAGGCAGATGCTTTTTAAAGATTCTTACAATGCCTTTTATTTCTGAAACTGCGGGGAAATTTATGAGTTCTCCGCTTTCAGAACCGCTTATAAAACCATTTGTCCGAAAGAATAATATAAATCTTTCTGAATATTATGTTGATGATATAAATTCATACAATGATTTTTTTACAAGAAAAATCAGACCTTCAGCACGAAAAATAGATATGACTCCTGAATCACTTATAAGCCCATGTGATTCAAAATTATCTGTATATGATATAAACAGTGACAGTGTTTTCAAAATAAAGGGTTCATCTTACAGCATATATGATATGATTAAAAATGACAGTCTTGCAAGAAAATTTGAGGGCGGAAAATGTCTGATATTCCGACTTGAAGTTACTGATTATCACAGATACTGCTATTTTGACAGCGGAATAAAAAGCAATAATGTTCATATAAGAGGCGTTCTCCATACTGTAAATCCGATAGCTTTCAGGAGATACAATGTATACAAGCAGAATTCAAGAGAATATACACTTCTCCATACAAAGAATTTCGGTGATGCTGTTCAGATTGAAGTCGGTGCAATGATGGTTGGAAAGATTCAGAATCATCATGGAAAATGCCGTTTTTCAAGAGGACAGGAAAAGGGTATGTTTCTTTTCGGCGGTTCAACAATAGTTCTTCTCTTTCAGAAAGACAAGATTTTAATTGATGAAGATATTGTTCATAACACAAATCAGGGATTTGAAACGATAATAAAATACGGTGAAAAAATAGGGATAAAATATACAGATGTCAGGCAAAAAATTTAAAAAGTTTATAAATTAATATTGACTCTTCAGGAAAAATATGCTAAAATATTTTTATCACTTTTGTAGGAGATGTTATTATGAACAATAATTCTGAAACAGATAAAAAATTAAAAGGCTTTACTCTTGTAGAACTGATTGTTGTAATTGCAATTATTGGGATTTTATCAGCTATTTTAGTCCCATCTATTATGGGATATATTGAAAAAGCCCGTAATACTGCGGATATTTCCAACGCCAAACAGATAACAAATGCTTTGCAGATTGCAATAGCAATTTCTCCGGATACAATGATAAACCATGATAACCCATGGCCTGGTGACGACAACAAAGACCATGGATATGTTTATGTTGATGATAATGAAATCCGTGTTTCAAATTTAGCAATAGCTGATATTCTTGAGGAAGAAGGTATTATAAAAGCCGGCTGTGCTTCACAATATAATATTCGTCAGGGAAAAGAAGCAACGTATTCACGTGATAAACTGAATGTTGCCTGCAAATCCAGAAAAAGCTGGCAGAGGTATCAGATTAATTTTGTTTATCGGAATGGCGGACTTGAATTTAGTTACAGTGCAACAAAAACACTTAATCTTCCGAAAGATACAATAACATCAGAAATATTTGCAGGTATGGCCGGCGGTCAGTCAGACGGAAATATAAGTCTTGGCGGAAAAGACTGATTTTTCAGTATATTTAAAATTAATGATACAGTTATTGACAAATATTTATTTTGGGATTATAATTAAAGATATATATTTTTTAAGTGAGGTAAAAATCTATGCTCAGCAATGATAAAAAGGTAATGGATAAAATCGTGGATTTATGTAAATCCAAAGGATTTGTATATGCAGGCTCAGAAATATACGGCGGTCTTGCAAATACTTGGGATTACGGCCCTTTAGGTGTAGAACTTAAAGAAAATATCAAAAAAGCATGGCGTAAGAAGTTTATACAGGAAAATCCTTATAATGTAGGTCTGGACAGTGCTATACTTATGAATCCTCAGACATGGGTTGCATCAGGTCATATAGGCGGATTTTCTGACCCTCTTATGGACTGTAAGGAATGTAAGACACGTCACAGAGCTGATAACCTTATTGAAGATTTTGACGGAACTAATGTAGCAGGCTGGACAAATCAGCAGATGACTGACTACATAAAAGAAAAAAACATCGTATGCCCGAACTGCGGAAAATCAGATTTTACTGATATTCGTCAGTTTAACCTTATGTTTAAGACATTTCAGGGTGTTACAGAAGATTCAAAGTCAGAAATATATCTCCGTCCTGAAACTGCACAGGGTATATTTGTAAACTTTGCTAATATTCAGCGTACATCAAGAAAGAAAATTCCTTTCGGTGTTGCTCAGGTCGGAAAATCTTTCAGAAATGAAATTACTCCCGGAAACTTTATATTCCGAGTTCGTGAATTTGAACAGATGGAACTTGAATTTTTCTGCAAACCAGGCACAGATTTGGAATGGTTCAGCTACTGGAGAACATACTGCAAGAACTTTCTTCTGAATATTGGTCTTAAAGAAGAAAATATCAGACTTCGTGACCATTCACCTGAAGAACTCTGTTTCTATTCAAAGGCTACAACAGACTTTGAATACCTTTTCCCATTCGGCTGGGGAGAACTCTGGGGTGTTGCTGACCGTACAGATTATGACCTTAAACAGCATATAAAAACAAGCGGAAAATCACTCGAATACTTTGACCCTGAAACAAATGAAAAATATGTTCCTTATGTTATTGAACCTTCACTTGGCGTTGAAAGACTTTTCCTTTCAATAGTTACAGAGGCTTATGATGAAGAAGAACTTGTTACTGTTGACAAGAACGGCAACGAAAAGAAGGAAATCAGAACAGTTATGCATTTCCACCCTGCACTTGCACCGTTTAAGGCATGTGTACTTCCTCTTGTAAAGAAACTCACTCCGAAGGCTCTTGAAGTATATGAAATGCTTTCAAAGAAATTTGTTGTTGATTTCGATGAAACAGGTACAATAGGAAAAAGATATCGCCGTCAGGACGAAATAGGCACACCTTTCTGTATTACATATGATTTCGATACACTTGAAAAGGATAACTGCGTTACAGTCCGTAACAGAGATACAATGGAACAGGAAAGAATCAGCATAAATGACCTTGTTTCATACCTCGAAAAGAAAACTGAATTTTAAGCTTATCTGATAATCAGGACGGAAAATCTTTCCGTCCTTTTTATTTTCTGTTTATCCTGCATTTTACATATATTTAACGAGCTTTTTTAAAAGGTTTTTATTGACTATTTGTTAAAGATAATGTATAATTAAATATAATCTCAATATTTCTGAAAGAGCAGGTATTTATATTATGGATTATCTTGAAAACCGAGAATTATCATGGCTTAAATTCAATAAAAGAGTTCTTGAAGAAGCAATTGATGAAAATGTACCGCTTCTTGAAAGACTTTCATTTTCTGCTATATATCAGAGCAATCTTGATGAATTTTTCAGAGTGCGTGTAGGAACTCTCACAGATGCCAATGATAATGATGAAACAAAAAACAAACGTGAAAATAAAACAGGAATGACTCCCAGAGAACAGCTTGATGCTGTTTTTACAGCGGTAAGAAGATTACAGCCTCTTGCTGAAAGTGCATACATGAAAACTATGGAGCTTCTGAAACCTTATGGATATGAACAGGTTACATTTGATACTGCTTCTGATGAGGAAAAGGCTTTTCTTGAACTTTATTTTAAAAGGGAAATAAAACCTCTTATATCTCCGATAGTTATTGACAAGTCACACCCTTTCCCGTTTCTGAATAACAATGCACTCTATATACTTGTGCAGATTAAGGATAAGGATAAGAAAGGTATAACAATAGGAATTATTCCTGTAAAGAATGAACATTTTCCCAGACTTATTCCGCTTGGAACTGAGGGAAAACGTTTTATTCTTGCTGAAGATGTTATACTTAATTTCGCTCACCTTGTATTTAAAAACTATAAAGTTGTAGACAGGGTAATTATAAGAGTTACAAGAAATGCTGATATTGACCCCGATGATGATGACGGTGATTTCCGTGAAAGTATGGAGGAACTTGTTTCAAAAAGACAGAAACTCAAACCGGTAAGGCTTGAACTTTCTGATAATTTCAGCGGAGATGCTCTTGATTATTTCTGCAAGAAACTTAAACTTTCAGCTAAAAATGTATTCTATTCAAGAATACCGCTTGATTTGTCGTATCTTTTTGAACTTTCTGATTTGTGCGACAATCCGGAACTTAAATATCAGAAAAGAGAATCACAGAAAACTGCGTCATTGAGTGAAAGCCGTTCAATTATCTCTCAGATTCATTCAAAGGATTTGCTTCTGAGCTATCCGTATGAATCAATAGCAACTTTTATAAAACTTCTTAATGAGGCATCTGTTGACCCCAATGTAACATCAATAAAAATTACTCTTTATCGTCTTGCAAGAAACAGTAAGATTATTGAGGCTCTCTGTACTGCATCTGAATCAGGAAAGGAAGTAATCGTTCTTGTTGAACTTCGTGCAAGATTTGATGAGGAAAATAATATAAAATGGTCAAGAGTATTGCAGGAATCCGGTTGCAGTGTAATATACGGCCCTAAGGATTACAAGGTTCATTCAAAACTTCTCCTTATAGAACGCAGAACCAAAAAGGGAACTGAATATATAACTCAGGTGGGAACAGGAAACTATAACGAAAAAACTTCAAAGCTCTATACAGACCTCGCTTTAATTACTTCAAATCCTGAAATAGCATCTGATGCAGAAAAAGTTTTCAGCAAGCTTATTAAAAAGGAATTTGTTGAAAATACATCAAAACTTCTTGTTGCACCTCTCTGCCTCCAGAACAGAATACTTGATATGATGGACGAACAGATTAAACTCGGAAAAGATGGATATATCGGAGCAAAGATAAATTCTCTCAGCGATAGAATGATTATCGATAAGCTTGTTGAGGCATCACAGGCAGGTGTTAAAATTGAACTTGTTGTAAGAGGAATTTGCTGTATTATCGCAGGAGTTGCAGGATATACCGAAAATATTACTGTAAGGAGTATTGTGGGAAGATTTCTTGAACACAGCAGAATATATATTTTCGGAAAAAATGATGAAAACAGAAAAATATATATAAGCTCTGCTGACTATATGACAAGAAATACTACAAATCGTGTTGAAGTTGCATGTCCTGTTCTTGACCGGAAACTTAAAAACCGTGTTTCTGATATGTTCAGAATACTGCTTTCGGACAATGTAAAGGCAAGAATCCAGCAGAGTGACGGAAATTATATAAGAGCTGACAGAAATCCTGATGAACCGGCTCTGAATGCTCAGGAATACTTCTATGAGCTTGCGTACAGGAGAGCTAAGGAGAAAAAAGAACGTCAGGAACGCTCAAAAAAGAACAAGTCAAAATCGTCTTCAAAAGTAAAATAAACTGTTTTTGCTGATTTTTTCCTAAATATGCGTATAGTTCAAAAATATTTGTGTAATAATGCTATTGAAATCATTTGATACTTATAGTATAATTATATTGTAGTGTTTTATCTACTGAACTTGCACAACCGGCGTTTGTGCTTCTCTGATTATTGTAATTTAATCTTTACGCCGAGAATGGAGAAAAAACATGTCAGTTAAATCAACTAATCCCCTTATGACTAAGGTCAAAACTGATTTCCTCGAAAAGCTTAAAACCCAGTATAATGTAGCTCCCGAAGAAGCCTCTGACAAACAGGTTTATCAGGTGCTTTCAAGCATTATTGTCGAAATTCTTAAGAAAAAAAGACAGTCATTCATAAATCATACAAACTCCGTAGGCGGTAAGCAGATTTATTATCTTTCTATGGAATTTCTTATGGGACGTTCTCTTAAAACAAGCATATATAATCTTGAGCTTGCTGATGATATTTCAGCTATGCTTAAAGAATATGGTATAACTCTTGATAAAATTTATGATAACGAACCTGATGCAGGTCTTGGAAACGGCGGTCTTGGACGTCTTGCTGCCTGTTATCTTGATGCTCTTGCAACTCAGGCTCACCCCGCAATGGGTCATTCAATCTGCTATGAATATGGTATATTCCAGCAGAAACTTGAGGACGGCTGGCAGACAGAGTTCCCTGATAACTGGCTTCCCGGCGGTTCAGTATGGCTCGACCCAAGGCCTGAACTTTCAATAGATGTTCACTTTGAAGGCGAACTTCAGGAATACTGGGATAATCAGTATCACAGCGTATCACATATAAACTATAATACAGTAGTTGCTATTCCTTATGATATGTATGTTTCAGGATATAACAGCGAAGGCGTTTCTGTTCTCCGTCTTTGGAAGGCACAAGCTCCAAGCTTTGATATGGCTAAGTTCAACAGCGGTGACTATGCAAGTGCTTTGGCTCAGAACTCAGTAGCAAATGCTATTTCAAAGGTTCTCTATCCTAACGATAATCATCTTGAAGGAAAATCACTCCGTCTTCGTCAGCAGTATTTCATGTGTGCAGCAGCAGTAGGAGATATTGTAAATCATCATATGTCCGTTTACGGTACTCTTGATAATCTTCATGAAAAGGTTGCTATTCATATCAACGATACTCACCCGACACTTGCTATTCCTGAACTTATGAGAATACTCCTCGATGACTGCGGTTATACATGGGAAAAGGCTTGGAATATCGTTATAAACACATTTGCCTATACTAACCACACTGTTATGGCTGAAGCTCTTGAAAAGTGGGACGTAAACCTTGTTAAGCATATAATTCCGAGAATTTTCTCAATTATTGTTGAAATCAACAACCGTTACTGCCGTGAACTTATGGAAAAACATGGCTATGACAGCTCAAGAACTACAAGAATGTCAATCATCAAGGATAACCAGATTCATATGGCTACACTCTGCGTTGTTGCATCTCACAGCGTAAACGGTGTTTCAAAGCTCCATTCAGAAATTATCAAGGAATCTGTATTCCATGATGAATATGAAACAACACCTGAAAAGTTCAAGAATGTTACAAACGGTATTGCTTACAGAAGATGGCTCTATCAGTCCAACCCGGGACTTACAAATCTTCTTAAAGATAAAATCGGTGATAAGTTCCTTAAAGACGGTGCAGAACTTATCAAACTCCGTGAATTTGAAAACGATAAAACTGTTCTCGAACAGCTTAATAAAATCAAGAAAGAAAATAAGGAGAAGTTTGCAAAATTCGTTAAGAACAAGAGCAATTTCATTATTGATACTTCAAGCATCTTTGATGTTCAGGTAAAAAGACTCCACGAATACAAAAGACAGCACCTCAATGTAATGAATATCCTTGCAGATTACAGCTATCTCCTTGCAAATCCGGACGCTGATTTTGTTCCTAAGACATATATTTTCGCTGCAAAAGCTGCTCCGGGATATTATCTTGCAAAACAGATTATCAAGCTTATCTGGGCTATTTCTGAAGAAATCAAGAAAAATCCTAAGATTTCAAAGAAACTTTCTGTATACTTCCTCGAAAATTACTGTGTAACACTTTCAGAACTTCTTATGCCGGCATCTGAAATTTCTGAACAGATTTCCCTCGCAGGTACAGAAGCATCAGGTACAGGTAATATGAAACTTATGCTTAACGGTGCTATTACTCTCGGAACTCTTGATGGTGCTAATATTGAAATCGGTCAGTCTGCCGGATTTGATAATATCTTTATCTTTGGTATGAAAACTGAAGAAGTTAACAATCTCAAGGCGAGAGGCTACAATCCTCAGGATTACTATAACAACAACCCTGTTATCAAGGATTGTATCGACAGAATGTACAGCGGAATAAACGGCTGTCAGTTCAATGACGTTGCAAATTCTCTCAGAAACTTAGACCCATATATGGTTCTTGCTGATTTCGATTCTTACAGAAGAATGCAGAAGTTCAGTTCAGAGATTTACAAGGATTCTGAAAAGTGGGCTAAGATGTCACTTCATAATATTGCCGGTGCCGGAATCTTCTCCGCAGACAGAGCAGTAAATGAATATGCTGACAATATCTGGCATTTAAGATAAAATTAATTCTGTTTGAAAAAAGGGCGGGTGACAGGTGTCGTCCGCTCCTGATTTTTTTAAAAACCACGCAGATACGTCACAGGCTTAACAGTCGAGCTTTGAATTTCAGAAAAAATATTGACATTCTGATATTAAATGCTATAATTCTTTTAAACGTTGCAATGTTAATATTTTTTGAGGTGATTTGAATGAAAGATAAAATTACTTTCGGAAGCTTTATCCGTGAAAAACGTAAGCAGTGCGGACTCTCTCAGAAGGAACTGGCTGAAAAGCTTTATGTTACGGAATCAGCCGTGAGCAAATGGGAAAGAGGTATCTCATATCCCGATATAACAATGATTTCAGGAATATGCGAATCGCTCAATATTTCTGAACATGAACTCTGTACGGCAAGTGATGACGAAAATCAGCGTAAAATCGAGCGTATGGCACAGAAATACAGAATATTTATTATAATATATAATGCATCTGTATTTCTTGGATATATTTCTGCAATTATACCATGTTTCATAACATTCGTTATCAAAGAACATCGTCCTTCAGAATTTTTCATACTTCTTACTTCTCTTATGATGACAGCATCAGTGCTGAATGTTCCGTTTTTTGTTGAAAAGAACAAAGCACTTGTTTCTCTCGGCAGTTTTTACATTTCGCTTAATCTGCTTTTCCTTTCAGGAAGTATATACAGCGGTGAAAGATGGTTTCTGATGGCATTTTTATCAGTTCTTACATCTGTATGTATACTGATTCTGCCATTTATAATCAGGAGAAATCCGCTATTCAAAAATAACAAGGCACTTATCTGTATGATTGCCGATACAGTTTCAATACTGCTTACAGTAATTTACGGAACACTGAGATACGGAACTGTTTCTGATATGCGTGACGGAATTTTCATAAGTATATGGGGATTATCTCTTGTGTGGATAATTTTTGCAGTTTTCAGATATGCAAAAATCAATGTTTTTTTCAAAATATCGGCGGTATTTTTAATATTTGCTGTTTATGTTTTCTTTGCTGATGCATTTGTTTCCGTTTTAGGAATAAACGGAGAACTCGGATTTACATATGATGATAAAAGTTATAATAATATAGTTTCTTTTGTGTTTGCAGTAATTGGATTAGTTTCAGCATTGGGAGGAATTATTTTAAGATATAAAAGGAGGAAATTTTTTGGATAAACCTATTTTTGACAGCTGGAATTTAGAATATAAAAATCCTTTCGGAGCTATTACCCGTGAAAGCGAATGCCGTTTCAGAATCAGAATACCTAAGGATATACATCTTGATTATCCGCCGGGACTGATTCTTTTCAGAAACGGCTTCAAGGAACGTTTTCTTAACATGACTAAAATATGTGAAGAAAAGGACTGCAATGTTTATCAGGCATCTTTCTATGCAAGATATTCAGGTGCTCATTACTATTATTTTTCATATACAAGTCATGGAATAAGACATTATATAAAAAAAATTGACGGACATTTCGGAAATATTGACAATGGCGACCTCTTTCAGCTTACAGTTTATGCACCATTCTATGAAACACCTGATTTTCTCAAGGGCGGTATAATGTATCAGATTTTCCCTGACCGTTTCTGCAAGAGCGGAAAGGAACATGAAAATATTCCGTATGGCAGAGTTCTTCGTGATGACTGGGGCGGAACACCATATTATAAGCCTGATGAACATGGTCATGTATGGAATAATGACTATTTTGGCGGAGATTTGGAGGGCATACGCTCAAAGCTTGATTATTTAAGCGATTTGGGAGTTACATGCATATATCTTAACCCTATTTTTGAATCCCACGAAAATCACAGATACAATACAGCTAACTATATGAAGATAGACCCACTGCTTGGTACTGAAGAAGATTTCAAAAATCTTTGTGAAGATGCAAAAAGCCGTGGAATATCAGTAATTCTTGACGGTGTATTTTCTCATACAGGTGCAGACAGCATCTATTTTAACAAGTTTGGCAGATATGACAGTGTAGGTGCATACAATTCAAAGGACAGCAAATATTATGAATGGTATACATTCTATAATTATCCGAATGAATATGAGGCTTGGTGGGGAATAGATACACTTCCGAATGTTCATGAAATGAATCCTGATTATCTTGAATATATATGCGGTGAGGACGGTGTTCTTAATCACTGGCTTAATCTTGGTGCATCAGGCTGGAGACTTGATGTTGCAGATGAACTTCCTGAAGAATTTATTATAAAACTTCGTGAATCTGTAAAAAGCAACGACAAGGAAAAAATTGTTATAGGTGAAGTCTGGGAGGACGCTTCAAACAAGGAAAGCTATGGTGTAAAAAGACTTTATCTTAACGGCAAACAGCTTGATTCTGTAATGAATTATCCTTTCCGAGAGGCTATTATAGGATATATCAAGGGCGGTGACCCGCACTGGTTTACAAACAGCATTACAACCATACTTGAAAATTATCCTAAATGTACTGTTGATGTTCTTATGAACTTTGTTTCAACTCATGATATTGAAAGAGCTATAAACAGATTTGCAGGTGAAAACTGTGACGGAAAGAGCAAGGACTGGATGGCAGAACGCTATCTGAATGAATCCGAATACGAACAGGGCAAAAATATGCTTAAATCCGCAATGGTTCTCCAGTTCTTCCTCCCCGGTGTTCCGAGTATCTACTATGGCGATGAAGCAGGACTTCAGGGATATAAAGACCCGTTCAACAGAAGATGTTATCCATGGGGAAATGAAGATAAGGAACTTATCGGATATACAAAGGAAATCGGTAAGATAAGAAGAAGTATTCCTGCATTTACTGACGGAAAAATGAGATTTATCTATACTGATAATGATGTTATGATTTTTGAAAGATATAACGATTCAAGCCGTGCTGTTATATTTATGAACAGATACGGCAATGAAAGAACAGTTGAAGGTCTTTCATCTATGATAAAAAATTACAGTCAGCTTGAAGTATTAAAAGGTGATATTTCTGAAAACAGAGTTAATCTTGAACCTTATGGTTATGCTGTAATGAGCTATACAGAACCTCAGCCTGAAGAAGAAACAGAATCCGAATCAGAAGAATAAAAAATATAAGCCGTCTTTGAATGAAAAGACGGCTTTTTTTAAAACAGTCCCTTTACATCATCAAGAGTGAGATTCGGCTGTAATGCAAGGTTTATTCCGTATGCAATAAGCTGTGATGCCCTTTCAGTAAGACGGTCAATATCACGGGGAGTTACAATCATATTCGGAATATTTTTATCAGGCTTGCAGTCTGTCATACTGTTTACTATTGTATACATATCAACAACAGTCGGAACTCCTATTGCTATAACGGGGATACCGAAAATTTTTTCAGAAATTTCTTTTCTTGAATTTGAAACACCGCTTCCGGGAGAAATTCCGCTGTCAGAAATCTGAACGGTAGTTCCAAGACGGCTTATATCCGAACAGGCGAGTGCATCAACGGCAATAATTCCCGCAGGCTTTATCTGACTGCATACGGATTTTAAAAGTTCAGCAGTTTCAATTCCTGTTTGTCCGAGAACTCCCCCTGCAATAACACTTACACGTCTTAATGATGTAAGAAATTCTTCTTCATCAGAATTAAATTCGTCCTGAAGATGACGTGTTGCAAGAATTTTATTTGCTGTCTGAGGGCCTAAAGCATCAGGAGTAATATCATTGTTTCCAAGACCTGCAACAAGTATATCACCATTAGGAACAAGCCTTTCAAGTTCTTTTGAAAATTCTGAAATCATATCATCATAGCTGTCTGAAAATCTGCTTAAATTATCGCCTTCAAGTGTAATATAGATACCTTTTCCCTTACCTGTTGATTCAATATAGTTATCATTATCTATGGATATTTCTGTAATTCTGAAAGCTTTTCCACGTTCTGATTTTCTTATTCCTTCAGAAATTTCCTGATAATTTATGCTTTCCAGTGCCAAATCTGTACGGCTATTCATAAGTAAAAACCTCCGTTGTGCAAAATGACGAAAATCATAATTTATTTTCTATATTATATTTTCATTTTGCCTATTGCTTTTTTTTGAATTAAATGCTAAAATAATAATTAGTTCCAAATATGCGGATAAGTTAAATCCGCAGTCCGAAAAAAGCAGTTTCGTGTCACCTGCTTTTATATTATATGTTTTTCAGGAGGAATTATAAATGCCAAATATCAAATCCGCAAAAAAAAGAGTTAAGGTAAATAAAGTTAAGGCTGCTGCCAATAAGTCAAGAAAGTCTAATCTCAAGACAGTTATCAAGAATGCTGATTTCGCTTGCGTAAACAACGCTGAAAATAAAAATGATGCTATCAGACTTGCTATAAAGAAGGTTGACCAGGCTTGTGCTAAGGGTCTTATGCACAAAAATGCTGCTTCAAGAAAAAAATCTCAGCTCGCTAAGAAGCTTAACGCATCTGACTGATTTTATAAAGAATTTATTTCCCCGTATTTTCATAATACGGGGATTTTTTTGTTTTTGTATAAAAAAATGAAGTAAAAATTTTTGAATATGTGAAATCAGACAAATATTTCCATTGATGTTGACTTTTTGAAATGACTGTAATATAATTATGACAGGGTGTCATATATAAAAAGGAGGAAATTTTTTTGCCTACACAATGTTTTTTAAATCTTCCTAAGGAAAAACAGATGAAAATTGTCGGAGCATCTGTCTGTGAACTTTCAAAAGTTCCTGCTGATAAAATATCAATCAATAAAATCATTCAGACAGCCGGAATTTCAAGAGGAAGTTTTTATCAGTATTTTGATGATAAATTTGACCTTATTAATTATCTTCTTTCAGACCTTAAAAATGAAATGCATATGAGTTTCCGTAAAAATCTTGAAAAATATAACGGAAATTTTTTTGAGATGACAAAGGCTGTATATGATGAAATTATACTTCTGGGTGAAAATGAAAATAATCTCGGAGTAATAAAAAACTTTTTTATGAGTATGAAATTTACTAAAAGCGACCGTTTGAATTTTATGAAGCTTTTTGATATATCAGAAGAATTTTTTTATAATATATTCTTGTCATATATAAATCAGAATAATTTCAGGGATACTTCAAAGGATTTTATAAACGGTGCAGTCAATATTATATGGTTGCTTATGAGGCAGTCCCTGACTGATGTTTTTTCAGATTATGAAAATCTGGAAATATATAAAAAAGACTTTTATATCCGGCTTGATATAATCAGGCGTGGTGTAATAAAAGAATAAAATTTATTAAAAGGAGATTTTTTATGTCAAAATTCAGTGTGCGTAATCCACTGACAGTATTTATGGCGGTTATAGTTGCAATAGTGCTGGGAATCGTTTCATATACGAGAATGACTCCTGACCTTATGCCGAGTATAGACCTGCCGTATGTTGTGGTAGTTACATCTTATGCCGGAGCTACTCCTGAAAAAGTTGAAACAGTTGTTTCAAAGCCGATAGAGCAGAGTATGGGAACTCTTGACGGTATAAAAAATATTACCTCAACATCAAGTGAGAATGTTTCAATGATAATGCTCGAATTTGAGGAAGAAACCAATATGGATTCTGCAACGGTTGATATATTGCAGAAACTCAATCAGATAGAGGGTTATTGGGACGATATGGTAGGAACTCCCTACATAATGAAAATGAATCCTAATATGATGCCTGTTGCAGTTGCGTCAGTTCAGATGGACGGAATGAATAAATCAGAACTTTCAAATCTTCTTGATGAAACACTTCTTAACCGTCTTGAAGGAATAAACGGTGTTGCAAGTATTGCAACAACAGGAAATGTTGATGAGGAAGTAAGTGTACTTCTTTCGCAGTCAAAAATAGATTCACTTTATGAAAAAATCTATGCTGAACTGGATAAGAATTTTGAAGAACCGCAGAAACAGCTTGATGATTCAAAAAAACAGCTTGATGAGGCTGTAAAGGGATTTGAAAAAGCTATCGCTGATATAGATTCAAATGCTGATATGCCTGCTGATATGAAAGAACAGGCTAAGGTTCAGATTACATCATCACCGGAATATGTGCAGGTTCAGGAGGGACTTAAAAATCTTGAACAGGGACAGCAGGAACTTGATAAATCAAAGGAAGAACTTCATAAAAAAATTGATTTGTCTGCACTTCTCTCAATGGATACCCTTTCAGGAATACTTACAGCAGAAGATTTTGCAATGCCTGCCGGATATGTAAAAGAGGGTGATGCAAAGTGGATTGTAAATGTCGGTGATGAAATAAAATCGATTGAAGAAATTCAGAATCTTGTACTTGCTGATTTAAAAATTGACGGTGTAGAACCTGTAAGAATAAAAGATGTTGCAGATGTAGTTGTAACTGATGACAGTGCTGATATATATGCAAAGATAAATGGTGAGGACGGTGTAGTTCTTTCATTTTCAAAGCAGTCATCATATGCGACAGCAGATGTTGCAGATAATATTGCAGAAAAATTTGATGAACTTTCAGAGGAATACGAAGGACTTCATTTTGTAACCCTTATGAATCAGGGTGATTATATCAATCTTGTAGTTGATTCAATAACATCAAGTCTTCTGTGGGGAGCATTATTTGCCGTAATAGTTCTGTTTATATTCCTCAGAGATATAAGACCTACATTCATAACACTTTGCAGTATTCCGGTAAGTGTAATATTTGCAGTTGTTCTGATGTATTTTTCCGGAATAAGCCTGAATATGATGTCGCTTTCAGGACTTTCAATAGCAGTCGGAATGCTGGTTGACAACTCTATTGTAGTTATTGAAAATATATACAGACTTAAAAGCAAGGGCGAATCAGTCGCAAAGGCTGCAATATCAGGTGCAGTACAGGTTGCAGGAGCAATTACAGCATCAACACTTACTACAATATGCGTATTCCTCCCGATAGTATTTGTTGACGGCCTTACAAGAACACTTTTTGTTGATATGGCACTCACTCTCGGATATTCACTTGTTGCAAGCCTTATAATAGCTCTTACATTCGTTCCTGCGACAGCATCAAAGATACTTAAAAAGGATATTAAGAAAAAGCCTGAAAATCCTAACGGAATCACAGCAAAATACAAAAAGGCTGTTACATGGTGCTTGTCACATAAAATAGCAGTATTTGCTGTTGCACTGGTTCTTCTCGCTGGAAGTATATTAGCAGAACTTTCAAGAGGATTTACATTTATGCCTGATATGGATATGCCACAGCTTTCTGCAATACTGGAAACAGAATTCGGAACATCTTTTGAAGATACAACAGCTCTTGCAGATGAAGCAATAAAGCGTATACAGGGTGTTGAGGACGTTGAAACCGTTGGTGCGATGATTAGTTCTGATTCTGCAATGTCAATGCTTGGCGGAAGTGGAGGTTCTTCAAATTCCGTAACTTTCTATATTATGCTTGATGAGAATAAAAAACGTTCTTCAAATGAAGTTATAAAGGAAATAAATGAACTCTGTTCAGACCTTGACTGTGATTTCAATGCAACAAGTTCAACAGATGTTTCAGCACTTATGGGCGGTTCAGGAATATCAGTAAATATTTATGGTGATGATATTGAACAGCTTCAGAAATCAGCAGAAGAAATTTCTGAAATAGTATCAGGTGTTGAGGGTACTCAGAATATAACAAACGGTCTTGAAGAAAATGACCCTGCACTTAAAATTACTGTTGATAAGGAAAAGGCAATGCTCAAAGGTCTGACCGTTGCACAGATATTCAGTGAAATATCAGATTCCCTTACAACTGAAAAGAAAGCAATTGATGTAATATTTGACGATACATCATATCAGGTTTATGTTTCTGATGAAGATACTGATTCACTTTCTGTTGATGATATAAAGAATTATATAATGGAAGTAACTGCACAGGACGGAACAGTTTCAGAAGTAAAACTCAGTGATGTTGCAAGCGTTGAAGAAACAGAATCACTCAGCAGTATAACACGTCAGAATCAGAAACGCTATCTCACTGTATCATCAGAAATTGCAGACGGATATAATGTTTCACTTGTATCATCAGATGTTGAAAAGGCTCTTGCAAGCTACGAAACTCCAAAGGGTATTACATTTGAAATATCAGGCGAAAATGAAAATATTATGGATTCTATGAAACAGCTTGTTGAGATGCTCCTGCTTGGTGTAATGCTTGTATATATGATAATGGTAGCACAGTTCCAGTCACTCAAATCTCCTTTTATTATTATGTTTACAATACCACTTGCATTTACAGGCGGTATGCTTGCACTTCTTGTTACAGGATTTGAAATCAGCGTTATATCAATGCTTGGTTTCGTAATGCTCTGCGGTATTATAGTAAATAACGGAATCGTGCTTGTTGACTATATAAATCAGCTCCGCCTTGAAGGTATGGAAAGAAGAAAGGCCATTGCTGAAGCCGGTGCAACAAGAATGAGGCCGATATTTATGACATCTATAACAACTATACTCGGACTTATCGTTATGGCACTCGGAGTAGGTGACGGTGCAGAAATGATGCAGCCTATTGCAATAGTCTGCATAGGAGGACTTTTATATGCAACACTTCTTACACTGTTTGTAATTCCCTGCCTCTACGACCTTATGAATAAAAAGGAACTTAAAAAACTTTCCAAAGAAGATTTGGAAATAAGCAAGCTCTGATAAAACAAGAAATCCCCTGAATACAGGGGATTTTTGTTTTTCTGATTAAAAATAAAAAGGTTCAGTTTTTACTGAACCTTTTAAAATAAAATAAGTGCGGATAACAGGAGTTGAACCTGCACCCTCTTGCGAGGACCAGCACCTGAAGCTGACGCGTCTGCCTATTCCGCCATATCCGCAACTACTTTAATATTGTATCATATAAAAATTAAAATGTCAAGCATTTTGCAATAATATAAAAAATTAATCATTTCCGGGATTTTCAAACAGTGAATTGAATTTTTCAGCCATTTCTTCTGATATGAAGTAGGAATTTTCATCACATTCAGCATTTCTTTTCAGAATATTTTTTCTTTGCTGTTCATCGGAAATATCAATAAAATGCCATTCGGTTTCAAATCCGTTTGAATTATAGAAAATTTCTATTTCCTGTCTTTCATCTTTAGTCCAGAATCCCCAGTCGAGAATTATATTTATACCGCATTGAAGAATTTCGAGTGATTTTTTCATCAGATATTCTTCAGACTTACGGACAATTTCATTATGTTTTTCACCGAGCTGTTCATCGAAAAGAGAGAGCATAAGTTCATCACATGAAAGAATGACAGCATTTTTTTCTGATTTAAGTTTTTTTGCGAGAGTGCTTTTCCCTGAACATACTTTTCCGCATGTCAGAATAGCTTTAGGCATAAAAAGTTCCTCCTTTATATATAATTAAAAGGGGACATTTTTGTCCCCTGTATAATTATTCTTTTGTATAGACTCCGACAATTTCAGCAATATACTGAACGTGAACAGGGTCTTTGTCATAAGCATTTCCGTATGCACTTTTATCAGGGAAACAGTCAAGAGAAAGTTCCTGACGGTAAAGCTTACGGCATACTATAACAGTTTCAGCCTCATCAAAAGCCATACAGTTTTCAATTTCAACAGGAGTCAGACCTGCTTCACTGATTTTATCGCAGTCCCTTCCTGATTTTGAACCGCATATTCTAAGGGCATTTCTGTAATCTTCGCTGAAAAATGAGAGAGTGAAGTAATCGCTGTTTTCAACGAATCCATATGTAAATCTGTTAGGACGGATATAGCAGGTAACAATATTTTTATTCCAGAGTACACCCATCTGTCCCCATGAGGCAGTCATAGTATTAAAACCGCTTTTATCACCGGCAGTAATAAGCATCCATTTTTTACCTATTGATTCAAACGGATTAAATTTCATTGACATAATATCAGTCTTTTTGAAACTCATAATAATCTTCCTTTCAGAATATAATATATATTTATATTATCATGGATTTTCAGATATTACAAGTATTTTTTCAGACTTTTCTGAGAACTGATTTATACTGAAGTCTTAATTTATCAGTAATAAGGGCGATAAATTCGGAATTTGTAGGCTTTCCCTTTCCGGTATCGACAGTATATCCGAAAAATGAATTGAGAGTGTCGATGTTTCCTCTGTCCCATGCAATTTCGATAGCGTGGCGGATAGCTCTTTCAACCCTTGATGAAGTTGTTTCATATATGTTTGCAACAGTCGGATAGAGAAGTTTTGTAACGCTTTCAAGCAGAGCTTTATCCTTTATTGAATAAAGAATAGCCGTTCTGAGATAGTGATAACCCTTTATATGTGCAGGTACGCCAAGCTGATGAATTATATCAGTTACAACGATTTCCATATCATCATTAATCATGTTGAACTTGTTCTGAACTGCTGATTTGATAACAGAAAATAAATCATCAGCACTGTAAGGCTTTAAAAGATAATAAGAAGCTCCGGCATCAATAACCTGTCTTTCTATAAATTCGTTGTCATAAGAAGAAGTTATTATAAAAATCGGAACTTTAAGACATGATTCCTTTGCTTTTTTCATAACCGAAACAGCATCGCCGTTCTGGGACGATATGTCAATAACTGCAATATCAGGGCAGTCATTTTTTATAGCCTCATAAAGAACAGTACAGTCTTTCTTTCGGGTATATGCATAAAGTCCGTTTTCTCTGAGCTTGTTTGCGGAGCATACTCCACATTCAGCGGAATCGTCACCAATAAGTACCTTTATTTTGTTGTTCATTTTGCAATAACCGTTGCCGGATATATTTTTTTTATCTTTGAATCCGGCAACGGTTTTCACCTCCTTAAAAATTTCTTTTGTTCTGCCTTTAAATCATAGCACATTCTGTAAGTCGAATGCAATAGCGTTTTTTGTATTAACAGCCTGTATTTTGTTGAAAATTTGCGAAATTTGTTGATAAAATATTATTTCGTCCAAATGCTGTATATGCCCCCTGATTTTTATAATATATTTGTGCATTGCGACAATAATAAAATTTTTATATCAGTGCTTGACAAATTTAAATATGTGTGCTATAATGCTGTATGTAAGAATTTAATATGATTCTATTGAGTAGGAGTATCCGAAATATAGATGTGCGGGCCCTGTGCAACAAGACACCGTGAACCATGTCAGGCGGGAAACCGAGCAGCATTAAGCGGATTGCCTTGTGTGCCGCAGACCAGCCTGCACATCTATGTTCCGGATATTTTCTGCTTTATTGATTTTTTTGAGGATTTTTTTATTATGAAAAATTTTAGAGCCAGATTTATGGAACTGATAAGAAGTATATCGGGGGATATTGTATTCGGCAGTTTTATTGCAACTGTTCTTTTTCAGATTTTCTGTGTCTTTCTTTTTCTCATAGGTCAGAAGGATTTTTTTAATATAATGGTTTTTTATCTTGTTTTTGATGCCGTTGTAATATTTTCTGTGATTTTTTTGAAAGCTGTTAAAAATCCTGAAAGTATATATAAACTCGATTTCGATATAACAGGAAATAATTTTGCAGGATTCAGCAAAAAAGACAGGAGTTTCCGAAAAGCTTTTGAAGTTTTTGTATCAAGATATTATGGTGATGCTGTCAATATGTTCAGGGATATCGATGAAAAATATAATCTTTCTGATTCCGAAAAAGGTGTATTGTATTTCTATATTGCAAGATGTTATCATATTATGGAATATTATACCAATGCTATGAATTATTACGAAAAAGCCGAAAAAGCCGGATTTACTCATCATTCATTAATGCTTTTTGAAGCCGGCTGTAACGGAAATATGGGAGATACTGAAACAGCTCTGAATATGTATCAGAAATATCTTAATCCCGATGATGAATATTTTATTTATATAAAAACCCATATAGGAAAAATGTATCTTGATAACCGCAATCCTGAAGAAGCTCTTAAATGGTTTCTTGAATCCGTTGAAGAACGTAAAAATTATGCTGTCGCTCTCGGAGGCTGTTCACTTGCATATCTTATGCTTGGAGATAACGAAAAAAGCAAAAAATATTATCAGTATGCCATAATCAACCATATGGACGATATAGAGGGATTCAAAGCATATTACAGGGAAATAAGTGAGGGAATATCCTTAAAAGGAAGTGATTCTGTTGTATAAGGCATTATACCGTAAATGGCGTCCGCTTAAATTTGATGATGTAATATCTCAGGAGCATATAACCGATACACTTAAAAATCAGGTTATAAACAATAAAACTGCACATGCATATCTCTTTACAGGTTCAAGAGGTACGGGAAAAACCACATGTGCAAGAATACTTGCAAAAGCTGTAAACTGCAAATCAGTAAACAACGGCAATCCATGTCTTGAATGTGATATATGTCATGATGCCGATAACGGAACTCTTACGGATATAGTTGAAATAGATGCAGCGTCAAACAACGGCGTTGATGATATAAGAGAACTTCGTGATGCAACTGTATATACTCCTGAAAGATGTAATTATAAGATATATATTATAGATGAAGTACATATGCTTTCACCGAGTGCATTCAATGCCCTGCTGAAAATTATGGAAGAACCGCCTGATTATGTGAAATTCATACTTGCTACAACAGAAATTCACAAAGTTCCTGCAACTATTGTATCAAGATGTCAGAGATATGATTTCAGAAGAATAAAAACAGAGGATATTGCAAAAAGACTTCTTTATATAGCAGAACAGGAAAATATAAAGCTTACTGATGAAGGTGCTTTTCTTATAGCAAGGCTTGCGGACGGAGGAATGCGTGATGCTATTTCACTACTTGACCAGTGTTCTGTATGCACCGATGAAATAACACCTGAATCCGTTTCTGATATAGCAGGAATTGCCGGAAGGGATTATCTTTATGATATTATAGAAACTTTCAATGACAAGGATATTTCCAAATCGCTTGATATTATAAACACACTTTATAACAAATCAAAAGACCTTTCAAGACTTTGCGAGGAGCTTATAACTCAGGTCAGAAATATTATGCTTATGAAGATTTCACCTGAATCAGCAGTAAATCTTGTGACGGGTTTGCCTGATGAAATTGAACGTCTTGAAAAAATCAGTCAGAACCTTGAAACAGAAAAAATTATGTCAATGCTTGATATTCTTCAGGAATGTTATGTAAAAATGGGAAAAGTTCTGAATAAGCGTGTTGAATTTGAGATGACTGCAATAAGACTTTGCAGGGAAAATCCGTCTGTTCAGACAGTTCAGGCTGATAACAGCGAAATTCTTGATAAAATCCGGAAGCTTGAGGGACGAATAAAAAATATATCTGTTTCAAAGGATAATGATATTGTTGACAAGCCTATAAAAAATACTTCCATTGAAGAACCGAAACCTAATATTGATATGAACAATCTCAAGCTTGATGAAATTCCAAAGTTTGAACTCTGGGATAAAATTCTTGATGAGCTTAAAAAGGCAAATCCGGCTGTTGCGGGAAGTCTTTATGAATCGCATGCACAGGTGGCAGGAAATGTTCTTTTTATAACTGCCGAAAACCGATGGTTTGTTAATCTTTTCAAGAACAAGGAAACGGCTGTTTCAATAGGCGAAACAATAAAACGTGTTACAGGTCAGAGATATGCTGTTCGTGTGAGATGCCTTGTAACCAAAGAAGAACAGAGAAGTATGGCTGAAAGACTTGTTGAAAAAGCAAAAAACAGCGGTATAGATACTGCTGTTGAATAAATTTAAATTTAATTGTTAAGGAGTTTTATTATGAAAGCAAGAATACCTAAAAATATTGGTGGTGGCGGTCAGAACGTCAACGCTATGATTAAACAGGCTCAGAAAATGCAGAATGATATCACTGACCTCCAGAATGACATCGAAAACAGAGAATTTACTGCTACTTCAGGCGGAGGAGCTGTTGAAGTTGTCGTTACAGGAAAGAAAACAATAAAGGCTCTTACAATAAAGCCTGAAGTTGTTGACCCTGAGGATATTGAAATGCTTCAGGATTTAATAATCAGTGCTGTAAATGAGGCTGTAAACAATGTTGAACAGACAACAGAAGACGAAATGAGCAAGATTACAGGCGGAGTTTCACTTCCGGGACTGTTTTAATTTCTGATGGCTGACTGTAATGCACTGCCTCTTGTTGTGCTTTCTGAAAAGTTTGCACAGCTCCCCGGAATAGGAATGAAAACTGCACAGCGTCTTGCATACTATGTTATGACAATGGACGAAAAAGATGTTGAGGATTTTGCAAAAGCTATTGTTGATGCAAAAAAGAAAGTTCACAGCTGTTCCTGCTGTCAGAATTTAACAGAGCTTGATATATGCCCGATATGTGCAGATGATTCAAGGGATAAATCCGTAATATGCGTTGTGGAATCTCCGAAAGATGTTACAGCTTTTGAAAGAACCCGTGAATATAACGGTGTTTATCATGTTCTTCATGGACTTCTTTCACCAATGGACGGAATAACTCCTGATTCCATAAGAATAAGGGAACTTCTTTCACGCATTAATCAGGGAAATGTAAAAGAGGTAATTATGGCAACAAATCCTACCGTTGAGGGTGATGCTACTGCTATGTATATAGCAGGACTTCTTAAACCTCTCGGAATAACTGTTTCAAGACTTGCATTCGGACTTCCGGTAGGCGGAATACTCGAATATGCCGATGAAGTAACGCTTTTCAAGGCTCTTGAAAACAGAAATAAAATGTAAAAATAAAACGGACTTTTTTGTCCGTTTTTTATTTTTAATGATATTCATAAACTGTACACCGGTGGCGTACAAGCGTATTCACCAAAAACACATAAATATAAATTCTATTTTTGTATCAGAAGTCAATTGACTTTTTGTGTGATTTTGGAATATAATATATTAGAATATTTTGTTTGTAAGGAATGATATTAATGGGCAATAAAGTTGTAAAATTCGGCGGAAGCAGTCTTGCTGATGCAAAACAGTTCGTAAAGGTTGCAAATATAATAAAAAGCGACAGCAAAAGAAAATATGTTGTACCGTCTGCTCCGGGAAAGAGATTTTCTGATGATATAAAGGTAACAGATATGCTCTATACATGTGCTGACCTTGCCGGAAGCGGTGTTGATTTTTCTGATGCTTTCAATAAGATTATTGAACGTTATAACGGAATAATAAAAGACCTTAATCTTGATTTTTCTCTTGACAAGGAATTTGAAGAAATCAAAGCTGAACTTAAAGCAAGACCTGCAAAGGATTTTGCTGCAAGCCGTGGTGAATATCTTAACGGCAAACTCCTTTCAGCATATCTTGGCTTTGAATTTGTCGATGCAGGCGATATAATCGTATTTGATACAAACGGCAGTCTTATTCTTGAAGAAACTGTAAAACGTACAAGAGAACGCCTTTCAAAGTGCGAAAATGCCGTTATTCCTGGATTTTATGGAAAAACTACTGAGGGTATCGTAAAGACATTTTCAAGAGGCGGTTCTGATGTTACAGGTTCAATCGTTGCAAGAGCCGTAAATGCTGATATATATGAAAACTGGACAGATGTTTCAGGATTTCTTGTTGCAGACCCGAGAATAGTTGAAAATCCTGACGTAATCAGCATTATAACATATAAGGAACTTCGTGAGCTTTCATATATGGGTGCTACTGTTCTTCATGAAGATGCAATTTTCCCTGTAAGAGAAGCAGGTATTCCGATAAATATAAAAAATACAAACAAACCGGAAGATGCAGGAACTATGATTGTTTCTGATGACCACGATTTTGATGATGAAACCTGCCCGCATACAATAACAGGTATTGCCGGAAGAAAGGGATTCAGCGTTATAAATATCGAAAAGGCTATGATGAACAGCGAAAAAGGTTTCGGAATGAAAGTTCTTAAAGTTCTCTATGAAAACGGAATTTCATTTGAGCATATGCCTTCAGGAATCGATACTATGAGCGTTGTTGTTGATACATCAACTCTTGAATCTGTTGAAGATAAAATAATTGCACAGCTCCGAAAAGAAGTAAAGCCTGACCACCTTGAAATTGAACATGGAATCGCACTCCTTGCAATCGTGGGCAGACGTATGAAGAATACAAGAGGTACTGTTGCAAGACTCTTTGCATCACTTGCACATGCAAGAATAAATGTAAAAATGGTTGACCAGGGTTCAAGTGAGCTTAATGTCATTGTCGGTGTAAATGAAAATGATTTAAGCGAGGCTATCAGAAGAATTTATGATATGTTTGTAAATTCAGAGAAGAATTAAAAATTTTCTATATTTTAAGGGCGGATTTATCTGCCCTTTTTATATTTTAATGCCAAAAACCAGCATTTCTATTGACAGCCATAATTTGATTTGATATAATATAATATAAAATAAATAAGGAACAGGCTCAGAACAGATGAATAAAAGAGACCAGTATAAAAGACTTTTTTCTTTTGGAGCATCACTTATACTTTTGATTTGCCTTACAGGTTTTTTTGCATTTATATGGTACAGATATTACAGCGATACAATTGTTCTCCCTTATTACAGGCGAGGAAACTGGGTGCTTATTGCTATATATGCCATACTTACAATGATATTCTTTAAGGCTTACGGCGGTTTTAAAGTGGGTTATCTTAAAAAAACCGATATGTTCTATTCCCAGATGATTTCAATAGTATGCGTGAATGTAATAACCTATTTTCAGATAAGTCTTATAGGCAGAGATTTTATGAGAGGTTTTCCGATAGTATATCTTACAGTTACAGAGATTGTTTTTATTTTTTTCTGGAACATGCTTGTGGACAGGATATATTTTATTGTGTATCCTCCAAGACGGCTTATTATTCTTTATGGAAGCCGTCAGGCTGCATCGCTTGTTATGAAAATGAGTACCCGTGTTGACAAGTATATGATATGCGAATCCGTAAATATAAGCGACTTTGAAAACGAAGATGAAGTAAAAAAGCATATTCTTAAATATGAGGGTATAATCATATGCGATATACCGGCAAAAAGCAGAAATGATTATATAAAATTCTGCTTTCAGAATAATATACGGGCGTATATTGTTCCAAAAATTTCAGATATTATACTAAGAGGTGCAGAGGATATAAGGCTTTTTGATACTCCGCTTATACTCGCACGAAATAACGGACTTACTTTTGAACAGCGTTTTATAAAGAGAACTGCTGATATATTTATATCATTGCTTATGATAATACTTTTCAGCCCTGCAATGCTTGTTACAGCTATTGCAGTAAAACTCTGTGACGGCGGAAATATTATATACCGTCAGAAAAGACTTACAATAGATGAAAAGGAATTTTATATATATAAGTTCAGAAGTATGATTACTGATGCTGAAAAATCAGGAGGCCCTCAGCTTGCAAAGGATTACGACAGCCGTATAACTCCTGTCGGCAGAGTTATAAGAAAATGCCGTATAGATGAACTTCCACAGCTTTTTAATATATTAAAAGGGGATATGTCAATTGTAGGGCCACGTCCCGAACGTCCTGAACTTGCGGAAAAATATGAAGAAACTATTCCGGAATTCAGATACAGACTGAAAGTTAAAGCAGGACTTACAGGATATTCACAGGTTATAGGCACTTATGATACAACACCTTATGACAAGCTTAAAATGGATTTGATGTATATTGAGAATTATTCCTTCAGACTTGATTTACAGCTTATGCTTATGACTCTGAAAACAATGTTTTTTCCGAACAAGACAAATGCCGAAACAGAAAAGGAAGTTCTCGGCATCGATGAAAATAATATGAATGACAGAAAGGAAAACAGAAAATGAAAACAACAGCAGTTATAATGGCAGGCGGAAGGGGAGAAAGATTCTGGCCGAAAAGCCGTAATCTCCGCCCGAAACAGTTTCTTTCACTCACTAAGGACGGCGAAACAATGATTCAGAAAACCGTCAAGAGAATTTCAGATGTTGTTTCAAAAGAGGATATATATATTGTAACAAATGCTATGTATATTCCGCTTGTAAGGGAACAGATTCCTGATATTCCGCCCGAAAATATTCTTGCTGAACCATGTGCAAGAAATACTGCACCATGCATAGCTCTTGCAGGTGCGGTAATCAGCAGAAAATATGATGATGCAATAATGCTTGTTCTGCCGTCAGACCACCTTATAAGCTATGAGAGATTATATATAAATACGCTTAAAAAGGCAATTGCAACAGCTCTTGACGGAAAGAACCTTGTAACAATAGGCATAACACCGACATATGCCGAAACAGGATACGGATATATAAATTTCGGCTCTGAAACATCAGCGGTAAACAGTGATGCATATAAAGTTGAAAGATTCGTTGAAAAACCTGACCTTGAAACAGCAAAACAATATCTTGCCTCCGGAAAATATCTCTGGAACAGCGGTATGTTTGTATGGAAAGTTTCTTCAGTAATGCAGAATTTCAGAACATTTATGCCTGATATTTATGAGGGTGCTGTCAGAATCGGAGAATCATATGGTACTGCTGATTTTGATGAAGTTCTTGAAAAGGAATTTACTTCATTCAGAAGTGAATCAATAGATTTCGGCATTATGGAAAAAGCTGATGATATATATACGATTTCAGGCAGTTTCGGCTGGGACGATGTAGGAAACTGGCTTGCTGTCGAAAGAATAAACGAAGTTGACGGCAATAAAAATTATATTGAGGGAAATGTTATTTCAGTAAATTCTGAAAGAACTACAATATGTGGCGGAAAACGTCTTATTGCATCAGTAGGCGTTGAAGATTTGATTATTGTTGATACTGATGATGCTGTTCTTGTGTGTTCAAAAAACAATACACAGGACGTTAAAAAGGTTATTGCAGAGCTTAAAAATCAGGGCAGAACAGACCTGATATAATTTAAATAAGGGAGATTTTTAATTATGAAAAATGCACTTATTACAGGTATTACAGGACAGGACGGTTCATATCTTGCAGAACTTCTTCTCGAAAAAGGTTACAATGTATATGGTATCTGGAGAAGAAAGGCAACTGTTGACTACGGAAACATTGAACATCTTAAAGATAAGGTAAAGCTTATATATGCAGATATGACTGACCCTGTATCACTTATATCAGCTATGAAAATTTCACAGGCAGATGAAGTATACAACCTTGCAGCACAGTCATTTGTTGCAACAAGCTGGGATACTCCTCTCGGAACTGCTGATATTGATGCTATCGGTGTTACAAATATGCTTGAAGCTATAAAAATTGTAAAACCCGAATGCAGATTCTATCAGGCATCTACTTCCGAAATGTTCGGACTTGTACAGGAAATTCCTCAGACAGAAAAAACACCTTTCTATCCGAGAAGTCCATACGGTGTTGCAAAGCTCTATGGTCACTGGATTACAAAGAATTATCGTGAAAGCTACGGAATGTTTGCATGTTCCGGAATTTTATTCAACCACGAATCAGAAAGACGTGGCATAGAATTTGTTACAAGAAAGATTACTGATGCTGTTGCAAGAATAAAATACGGCGTTCAGGAATATGTTGAACTTGGAAATATGGATTCAAAACGTGACTGGGGACATTCAAAGGACTATGTAAGAGCTATGTGGCTTATGCTTCAGCAGGACAAGCCTGATGATTATGTAATCGCTACAAACGAAACAAGAACAGTACGTGAATTTGTTGAAACTGCTTTCGGACATGTCGGAATTGAAATTGAATGGCAGGGCAAAGGTGTTGACGAAATCGGTATAGACAAGGCAACAGGAAAAACAATTGTTAAGGTAAATCCTAAGTTCTTCCGTCCCGCAGAAGTTGATATACTTCTCGGAAATCCTGCAAAGGCAGAAAGCGTTCTCGGCTGGAAACGTGAAATTTCATTTGCAGAACTCGTTAAGAGAATGGTTGAAAACGATATGAAACGTGTCGGAGAAGAAATAAAAATAAATCAGGTTCTCGGAAAGTAATCTGTCAGAGGGGTGAACACCCCTCTGTTTAACCGAAAACTTTTTTAATAAGGAAGATTGAAATGAAAATAGCATTTGATGCCTTGCCGATTGTAAGTGAAAGAATAACAGGAATAGGCTGGTGTGAGGCTGGTCAGACAACAGCAATGGCAAGACTTTACCCAGACAACAGCTATATATATAATTTTTTTTCACAGAAAAATGATACACAGAAAACTGAACGCATAAAACAGTTTTTAAATACGGGAATAAAAACAAATACAGCAGATTTTTCAGGTTATCTTTACAGGCTGATTTCAAATTTTCTGCCTTTTCCTTATTATAAATTTTTTGGTTCGGACTGCGATATAACGCATTTTTTTAATTATATAGTTCCGCCATGCGTTAAAGGAAAGAGTGTTGTTACTGTTCATGATATGGTTTACAAGGCTTTTCCGGAAACCGTAAGGGCAAGAACAAAATATATGCTTGATACAGGCCTTAAAAAGTCTGTGAAAAGAGCTGATATGATAGTCACTGATTCGGAATTTTCAAAATCTGAGATAATAAAGTATTTTCCGCAGTATCAGGATAAAATAAGAGTAGTTCCATGCGGTGTTGATTTGGAAAGATTTTATCCATGTGATGATAGGGATAAAATCGAAAGGGTTAAAAAAGATTTTGAAACCGGTGATGAATATTTTCTTTATCTTGGAACTATTGAGCCGAGAAAAAATATTGAAAGACTTATTGAGGCTTATGCCGAATTTGTAAAAAATACAGAAAATCCGCCCAATCTTGTTCTGGCAGGAGGCAAAGGCTGGCTGTATGATAATATATATTCAAAGGCTGAAAAACTTGGTATTCAGAAACGTGTGATTTTTACGAAATATATTCCGTCTGAGGATATAAATGCTCTTATGTGCGGAGCAGTTGCATTTGTTTTTCCGTCAATATATGAGGGATTCGGAATGCCGCCGCTTGAAGCTATGGCATGCGGAGTACCTGTTGTTGTGTCAGATGAAGCATCACTTCCCGAAGTTACAGGAAACTGTGCAGTAAAAGTTGATGCTTATTCTGTAAACAGTATTGCGGAAGGTCTTGACAGAATTTATCGTGACGGAAATCTGCGTCAGAAATTGAAAATTGAGGGCATTGAACGTGCCGGAAACTTTACATGGGACAAATCGGCTGAAATATTGTATAAGGTTTACAGGGAACTGATATGAAAAGAAAATTAAGAATACTTGAAGTAAACAAGGCATATTATCCGCATGTCGGCGGAATCGAAAGTCTTGTAAAACAGTATGCGGAAAGTTTCAGTGAAAAATCTGATTTGATTGTTCTTGTCTGCCGTGACGGCAGAGGAAGAACCATAAACGAAAAAATCGGAGGAGCGAAAATAATTCGTTCCGGAAGTTTCGGAACTTATTTTTCATGTCCGCTTTCAGTTTCATTTATAGAAAATTTTCGCAGACTTTCGCAGAAATCCGATGTAATTCATATAAATATGCCGTTTCCGCTTGCTGATGTTGCATTGTTGCTTTCAGAATATAAGGGTAAGGTTGTAATAAGCTGGCACAGTGATGTTGTAAAGCAGAAAAAGCTTATGTTCTTTTATAAGCCGATAATGATGAAATTACTTAAACGTGCTGATTTGATTATTACTGCAACACAGGGACATATAGACAGTTCACCGTATATATCAAAATTCCGTGAAAAATGTCAGGTAATTCCTTATGGCATAAATATAAGGGAATATCTAAGCATAGATAAAAAACCGGTACTTACTGATATGCTTATTGATAAATCAGCAGTAAAAGTATTCTTTACAGGAAGACTTGTATATTATAAGGGAGTTGATGTTCTTCTCAGAGCGTTTCACAATGTTCATAACTGTGAACTTTTTATAGCAGGAACAGGAAGTCTTGAAACATCTCTTAAAGAATATGCAGAAAATCATAATATGCATAATGTTCATTTTATGGGATTTATGCCTGATGATGATTTGAAATGTGCATTTGCCGACTGTGATATATTTGTACTTCCTTCAGTTGCAAACAGTGAGGCGTTCGGAATAGTTCAGCTTGAAGCGATGGTATATTCAAAGCCTGTGATAAATACAGCTCTGCCTACCGGTGTACCGCATGTAAGCGTTGACGGAGTAAGCGGAATAACTGTTGAACCTTCCAGCCCGATACAGCTTGCAAATGCAATAAATATGCTTGCAGGAGATAGAAATTTGCGTGAGGCATACGGCAGAAATGCTTTCAGACGTGTGCATGATATGTTTGATTCAGGAAAAGTTCTCGATGAAGTTTTTGAAGCTCTTACAGGAGGCAATGTATGAAAAAGGTTTTAATAATAGGCGGTGCAGGATTTGTCGGAGGTTATCTCTCTGAAATACTTCTTGAAAACGGATATGAAGTACATTCCACATGCCTTGAAAATGAAAAAATAAAGAATACTGAATGCGTACCGCATATTCTTAATATTCTCGATAAGGATAAAATTTCAGAACTTCTTAATGAAGTAAAACCGGAAATAATATATCATCTTTCAGCACAGAGTTCTGTTGCACTTTCATGGAAAAATCCACAGCTTACTGTTGATGTGAATATAAAAGGAACTCTTAACGTTCTGGATTGTTTAAGGGATTCAGGACTTAATTCAAGAATACTTCTCATAGGTTCAGGGGAAGAATACGGATATGTAAAAGTCTGTCCTGTTTCTGAAAAAGAACCGCCTAATCCTTCAAATATATATGCTGTAACAAAAACCTGCCAGTCTATGATTGGAAAGATATATGCAGGAGCATATAAAATGGATATAATAATGATTCGTGCATTCAATCATATAGGTGCAGGACAGTTACCGCAGTTTGTTGTTTCTGACTTCTGCAAACAGGTTGCGGATATTGAAAAAGGTCTGAAAGCTCCTGAAATGTGCGTGGGAAATCTTGATGCAAAGCGTGATTTTACTGATGTCCGTGATGTTGTAAGAGCCTATATGCTTCTCGGAGAAAAGGGAAAATCAGGCGAACTCTATAATGTCGGAAGCGGTAATGCCATAGCAATTAAGAAAATACTTGATATGATTATTTCCCTGTCCGAAAAGGATATAAAAATTACGCTTGACCCCAAAAGATTAAGACCTTCCGATATACCAATAATAGAGGCTGATATTTCAAAAATCAAGGCTGATACGGGCTGGAAACCTGAAATTCCGATAGAGGAAACAATAAAAAATACACTTGATTACTGGAGGCGATAAAATGGATTCTGTTAAGAAAAAATGCAGTACCTATGATTCTGAAAACAGCGGAGGATTTTTAAAGGTATCATCAGATTTGAAACAGTTCGGAGAAAATCAGAATAAGTATAATTCAATGCTTGCTGAAAAAATTGAAGAACTTGAATCAAGAATATCTGTTCTTGAAGCCGAACAGAAACAGAACAAGGAGCTTTTCAAGCGTCTTGCAAATGAGCTTGTATCACTGAAAGCTGATACAGACCGTCTTAAACTTACTGCAAAGCTTAATACAAATACAATAGACCGCCTTGTAAAAGCAACAGATATTTCCGAAGAGGAATCACCAAAAGAGGACAACTGAAAAAGTTGTCTTTTTTTTTTATTACAGCTATTGACAAAACATAAAATGTATGATATGATATAAGTGTAATAGTAAGGATAATACACTTGATGTGAAAGGAGGATTTTTTATATGTTCACAATCGATTTGACAAGCAGAACGCCGATATATGAGCAGATTTATTTCAAAATAATCGAACTTGTCATAAAAGGAAGTTTAAAAGAGAATGACCAGATTCCAAGCGTCAGAAATTTTGCTAAAGAAAGCGGAATAAATCCTAATACTGTTGCAAAAGCTTATCAGGAACTTGAACGAAACGGAATAATATATTCTCTTACAGGGCGTGGAAGCTTTATAGCTAAAATAAACAGGGAAATTATAAAGGAATTTATACTTTCAGATTTTGATTCGTCTGTTCACAAAGCTTTGACAAATGGTGCTGAACCAGATGAACTAAAAGAACGCATAAACAGGATATATAATGATATAAAGGGGGAAAAATAATGATTGAATTTAAAAACGTTACAAAGAAATTTGATGACTTTACAGCACTCGATGATGTAAGTCTTAAAATTGAAAAAGGTACGGCATACGGACTTCTCGGTTCAAACGGTGCAGGAAAATCCACAATATTAAGACTTCTTTCAGGAATATACATTCAGGACAGCGGAGAAGTTACCGTTGACGGCGAAAATGTATATGACAATGTAGATGTGAAAAAGAAAGTATTTTTCATCAATGATGAAACAGTACAATTTACGGGATTTACTTTAAAAAGCCTTAAAGATTATTACAAAAGTTTTTATTCTGATTTTTCAGAGGAGATTTTTGAAAATTTAAGACAAAGAATAAATCTTCCTCTTGAAAAGAAAATAGGGGATTTTTCAAAAGGTATGAAAAGACAGGCAATTGTTATAATCGGTCTTGCATGCCGTACGGAATATCTTCTTATGGACGAAGCTTTTGACGGTCTTGACCCGACAATGCGAATTATAATAAAACAGATGCTTATTGATGCAATGATTGACAGACAGCTTACAACTATAATATCATCGCACAATCTCAAGGAAATCAATGAAGTTTGTGATACAGCATGCCTTATACATCATGGAAAACTCGTATTTTCAAGAGATTTGGACAGCCTCAAAAGCAATATTCACAAGGTACAGCTTGTATTTCCGCCTGATTCAAACGGTATGGCAAGAGTGTATACAAAACAACAGCTTGAAGAATCCGGACTTGAAATTCTTCATTATGAACAGCGTCAGAGTGTATGCTATGTAATTGCAAAAGGCGATACTGATACAATAAAATCAGCGTTTGCCTCAAAATCCCCGATAGTAATGGACATAATACCGCTTACTCTTGAAGAAATCTTTATTTATGAACTGGAGGTGCTTGGTTATGACAGCAACGAAATCAGCAAATAAGAAACTGAGCTTTTTTAAAAATCCATTTATAATGGCAAGAATTAAGACAAACATAACTACAAACCGCAAACTTGCAACAGTAATAAGTATACTCCACCTTATAGGCTATCCTCTTGTAATGGCAATGGTATTGTATACGGAATACTATATAAAAACTCACAAAAATCCAAACGGTTCTTATTCATCTCCTGATACTGATATATTTGTTGTAGCAGGAATAATTTCAGGTTCAATTGCACTTCTCGCAGGTTTTGTTGTGGCAATGAACATTTTCAAGTATCAGTATAAAAAATCGTGTGTTGATATGAATCTTTCGCTTCCTTTAAATTCAACGCAAAGGTTTTTCACTGATTATCTGACAGGACTCGGAATATATCTCATTCCTGCATTATGTGCGTGGGTTCTGGGGGATTTAATAGGACTTATAGGCTTAGGCTTAAAACTTGATGATTTTTCCGAAGGTCTGAGAGTGTGCAATACAGCCGGAGTATGTGTTGTATTTGCAATGATTCTTTTCTATACTCTGACAGTATTCTGCATAACCTGCTGTGGAAGTATATTTGAGGCAATAGCATCATCAGTTCTCATAAACGGAATTATTCCGGCATTTCTCTTTATTTTAGGATACTGCATCTGCAATTCAGACCCTTATGGAGTAGATAAAGAATCATTGATGTATGAACAGATTTATTTTACAAGTCCTTTCGGCTGTATGATGTATGTTGTTGAGCTTTTTGATAACGGAATAGACCAGACATCGTTATTTTTCAACTGGCTTGTATCAATAATAATCTACATATCGCTTATTGTATTGCTTACATATTTTCTTTATAAGAAAAGAAAAGCAGAAAACGTTTCAAAGCCATATGTGTATAAAACACTTTACTATGTAATAACATCAGCAATGCTGTTTGTAATCATATATGTAATATCCTTTATCGGCGATGATAATTATATAGGTTCAATATTTATCGGTGCGATAGTATATTTCATTTTTGAAATCGTAACAAAGAGAGGATTTAAAAAATTCCATTATTCTGTTTTCAGATTTATAGGAACAGTCGCATCAATATTTATCATAGTTATTTTGAGCGATTTTACAAACGGATTCGGAATATATAAATATGTTCCCAGTCCCGCAGGAGTTTCAAGTGTATATTTAAATCAGAATAACAGCTGGTATATGGAATCAAACATTTTTTCATATAATAACTATAATAGTTATACTGATAAAAATGTAATAAAAACTGTTACAGATATTCAGAAAAAATATATTGATATGTATGAAAATCCTGAAAAATATAATGAAAACGATAAATTATATTTTGATAAATATGAAAACGGACTTTCAAACAATGAAGTTACCTGTCAAGATGATTTTAAATTGGATATAAAATACTATATGAAGAATGGAAATATCGTTTCAAGAAAATACACAATCCGCTATGAAGACTTCTGTAAAATAAAATCAGCCGTATATAAATCAAATGATTTTGCGGAATATGCAAAAGAGGATTTTGAACAGAATTATTTAACTTCATATGATAACCATAGAAATCAAATCAGCTTTTTTGAAGCAAAGACAGATACATCATTTGACGTTAAACTCAGCAAGGACGAATTTAATCAGCTTGTTGATGCATATACAACTGACCTTAAAACAATGACTGAAGAAGAATATAATTCAAGTCAGATTATAGGCTATATCGGTTACAGTTGTGAAATAAGGGAAAATTTCAGAAACACAATAGCATTTATCAATGAAAAGATACCTAATTTCCATACATCTCCGGACAATTTTAAACTGAGCGACTTTGCAGGCCTTAATGTATGGGTTTATAAGAATGTTATACCTGTCTACTATGTGGAAAAGTTGGATAATACAAAAATTTCTGATAAGTATTTTCTTTCATCATCATTAAATGTAAATACATCATCTATGAAACCATTTTCAGTGGGAACAGTTACAGTTAATCCAGACCTTGAAAAGCTTATAAATGTATCACAGAATGTATATGACAGCGAAGAAATAGGCGGAGCTGTTGCTATTTCAGGAAAAATATATTATATCCCGAAAGAATACAAAGAACTTGTTGATAAAGTATATAATGAACTTTTTGCAACTGTTGAATATTATTATACTGATGACGGCGAAGAATATTATTATGATGATAACGGATATATAGAATATACAGGATACAACAAATATACAGACTACAATATTTATCAGTAAACAAAAGAAAGATATAATAAAAAGACAGCGGATTAAAATAAATAAAATCCGCTGTCTGTTTTTTATTCACGATTTGACTTTATTTCCTCAATTAATTCTCTGAGGCTTTTTCTTGTATTTATTTTCAGCTTAGGAAAAGCATTTTCGATACGTTTGTTTACAATGCCTTTGGATTCGACAATGTTTTTATATTTTTCTTTAAGTTCTTCAAGATGCTGATGCGTTTCGGAAATTTTTTCTTTATATTCTTCGTTCTTTTCTATAAGGGTGTTTACTTTGTCATAAATTTTTTCACCCGTAAAGTCGGAAATATTTTTCATTTCATCTGATATTGACTGTATAAGCTTGATATTTTTCTTGATTTTCATAATTGCGAAAACAGTTATGATAATATCGCTTAAAATTCCCGCAGAAAGTATTGATATTATAATTATACCTACAATATGCGGAACAAAATCAACAAATTTTATTATAAGAGGGTGAATTACCCTTATTACAATTATGCAGGCAAGCCCCCACATAAGTGAAAATTTAAGACAGATATATCCCTTTATATTGAAATGTTCATCGGAATAGTCCCACCATTTTTCATTGAAAATTTTTTCAAGGACAAATCCGGTGATAAATTCAAGCAGAGTTGTCAGTATGACAGAACCAAAGAATAAAACGGGTAAGTTATCCTTAATCGGATATATACAGAGTACAACTGCAACAACACCGAATCCATAAATCGGACAGTAAGGGCCGTTGAGAAAACCTCTGTTTACAAATTTTCCTGAATTGACAGCAGCATATATAACTTCAGTACACCAGCCCAGAAAAGCATAAATAAAGAAAAAGAATATAACTTGATATGCACTGAATATCACACAGCACCTCCGTATCAGTTGAATATTTCCTTTATTTTATCAAAGAACGATTTACGCTTGGTGTAGTTGGTTTCACTGAGGGTATCATCAAATTCCTTTATAATATCTTTCTGTTTTTTGGAAAGATTTTTCGGAACTTCAATAGTAACCTTTACATACTGATTTCCTCTGTCATTTGCTCTGAGCTTTTTAACGCCTTTTCCTTTGAGTCTGAATACAGTACCCGGCTGAGTTCCTTCACCGATATTATATTTAACATTTCCGTCAATAGTCGGAACAGTAATTTCAGCACCAAGAACTGCCTGAGCATAAGTTACAGGGATTTCGCAGTGAATGTCGTATCCGTCACGGGTAAACAGAGGGTGAGATTGAACAGTTATATTGACATTGAGGTTTCCGTCCGGCCCGCCGTTTATACCGCTGTCACCCATACCGGAAAGTCTTAAAGTCTGACCGTCAGCAATACCGGCAGGGAAGTCAACGCTTACAGTTTTTACAACACGTTTTCTTCCGACACCATGGCAGGCATCACATGGATTTTTGATGATTTTTCCTTTTCCTCCGCAGTGAGGACAAGTCTTTGCAGAAGATATAGTTCCAAAACCTGTTCTCTGTGTAACTTTTATTGTACCACGTCCCTGACAGTCAGGACAGATTTCAGCAGAAGTTCCGGATTTAGCACCTGTACCGTTACATGCATCACATTTTGACATTCTGTTTATTTTTATATCCTTTTTAACGCCTTTGCAGGATTCCATAAATGTAAGTATAACGGATTCATTTATATCCGAACCACGTCTTGGAGCATTTGCAGAAGAACGTGAAGAAGCTCCGCTGAAACTGCTACCGCTGAATCCTCCGAATCCTCCGAAACCTCCTCCGAAGATATTTTCAAGAATATCGTTTATATCCGTGAATCCACCCATTCCGCCACCGGCACCGAATGACTGGTCAACACCGGCATGACCGAACTGGTCATATTTTGCACGTTTGTCAGGGTCAGAAAGGACTTCATAAGCCTCATTAGCCTCTTTAAATTTTTCTTCACATGTCGGGTCATCAGGGTGCAGGTCAGGGTGAAATTCTCTTGCTTTCTTTTTGAAAGCCTTTTTGATTTCATCTTCAGAAGCACCTTTCTGTATCCCCAGCACTTCATAGTAATCTCTCTTTTCAGACATATAAAAGCTCCTTTACAGCCGGCAGTTATGCAGAAATGCCGGATTTTTCTCATTTTTTTAAATATCCCTATATAGACCTTTAGGGCAGAAGTGAAATTCCGCCCGTCAGGTTGCATATTTTTGATTTTATAAATTATTCTTCAGTGAAGTCAGCGTCAATAACATCACCGTCATTATTATCATCATTGCTGTTGTTTGATGATGAAGTATTACCGCCTGTGAACTGTGAAGGGTCAACGCCTGCACCGTTCGGGTTAGCCTGTGAATAAACCTTAGATGAAAGTTCATAGAAAGCTTTCTGAAGTTCATCAGCCTTAGTCTTTATTGCATCAGGGTTGTTGTCCTTGAGGGCATTTTTGAGTTCATCAATCTTTGTCTGAATAGGAGCTTTATCAGATTCGCTTACCTTATCGCCGAAGTCTGTGAGAGCCTTTTCACACTGGAAAACGAGGTTTTCAGCATTATTCTTAGCGTCTACTTCTTCACGGCGTTTCTTATCAGTTTCAGCGTACTGTTCAGCTTCCTTTACAGCCTTGTCAATATCTTCCTTGGACATATTTGTAGAAGCAGTAATTGAGATATTCTGTTCCTTTCCTGTGCCTTTATCCTTAGCGGAAACGTGAACGATACCGTCCTTATCAATATCGAAAGTAACTTCAATCTGAGGGATACCTCTTGGAGCAGGAGCAATTCCGTCAAGTCTGAATGTACCGAGGAGCTTGTTATCCTTAGCAAATTCACGTTCACCCTGAAGAACATTGATGTCAACAGCTTCCTGATTATCAGCATATGTTGAGAAAATCTGTGATTTCTTAGTAGGAATTGTGCTGTTTCTTTCAATCATTCTTGTGCAGATACCGCCTGCTGTTTCGATACCGAGTGAAAGCGGAGTAACATCAAGGAGGAGAAGACCATTTTTAACGTCACCGCCGATAACACCGCCCTGATAAGCAGCACCGAGAGCAACACATTCATCAGGGTTGATGCCCTTGAACGGTTCTTTGCCGATAAGTTCCTTAACAGCTTCCTGAACAGCAGGGATTCTTGAAGAACCGCCAACCATAAGAACTTTGCTGAGTTCTGAAACTTTAAGACCGCTGTCTTTAAGAGCCTGACTTACAGGGCCCATAGTAGCTTCAACGAGGTCAGCAGTAAGTTCATTGAACTTAGCTCTTGAGAGGTTAAGGTCAAGGTGTTTAGGACTGCCTGTTGAATCAACAGTAATGAAAGGAATGTTTATATTTGTTGTTGTAGTTGCAGAAAGTTCAATCTTAGCTTTTTCAGCATCATTTTTAAGTCTTTGCATAGCACTCTTGTCTGTTGAGAGGTCAATGCCTTCAGCCTTCTTGAATTCAGCAACCATCCAGTCAATAATTCTCTGGTCGAAGTCATCACCGCCGAGGTGGTTATTACCGGCAGTAGCAAGAACCTGCTGAACATCTTCACCCATTTCGATAATAGATACATCGAATGTACCGCCGCCGAGGTCATAAACCATAATAGTCTGTTCTTCTTCCTTATCGATACCGTAAGAAAGAGCAGCAGCAGTAGGTTCATTGATAATTCTCTTTACAGTAAGACCGGCAATCTGACCGGCATCTTTAGTAGCCTGTCTTTGTGAGTCTGTAAAGTATGCAGGAACAGTTATAACAGCCTCAGTAACAGGTTCGCCGAGATAAGCTTCAGCATCAGTTTTGAGCTTCTGGAGAATCATAGCTGAAATTTCCTGAGGAGTATATTTCTTTCCGTCAATATCTACCTTGTAATCAGAACCCATATGTCTTTTTATTGAAGATATTGTCTTTTCATGGTTAGTTACCGCCTGTCTTTTAGCAATCTGACCAACAAGTCTTTCGCCTGTGTTAGTGAAAGCAACGACTGAAGGAGTAGTTCTTGCACCTTCTGAGTTAGGGATAACAACAGCGTTACCGCCCTCCATAACAGCTACGCATGAGTTTGTAGTACCAAGGTCAATACCAATAATCTTTCCCATAAAAAATCTTCCTTTCTGTATATAAGCATTTTAAAATGCTAAATATCTTTTAATAATTATATAGTATAAAATCAGTTAGCAACAACGACCATAGCAGGACGTATAAGTCTGTCACCGATTTTATAGCCTTTCTGATAAACCTGACATATTTTTCCTGATTCAAAATCCTCACTGTCAACTTTGGTAACAGCGTTGTGGAGATTCGGATTGAAGTCCTCACCGAGTGCGGGAACTTCCTTTACATCGAGTTTATCAAGAATTGATTTGAACTGATTGAAAATCATATTCATGCCGTTTTTATATGCTTCATCAGAACATTCAGCAATAATTGCACGTTCAAAGCTGTCCATAACCGGCAGAATATTTTCAATACATTTTGCAGTAGCATTTCCGAATGTTTCGGTTTTTTCCTTTGAAGTTCTCTTGCGGAAGTTGTCATATTCAGCAAAGAGCCTTAGATATTTGTCTTCAGAGTCATTAAGCTTTGCTTCAAGTTCAGAAATTTTTTCTGATTTTTCATCACACTCGTTTGAATTGTCATTCTGGTCTGTATTATTTTCTTCAGCAGGAACTTCAGTGGTTTCCTCCTGAATTTCGGGATTCTTTTCGTTTTCTTCCATTTTTTCAGACTCCTTTCTATTTGTTTTCCTCATTTTCTGATGAATTATCAGACATAAGGAGGGTAAGTTTTTCTGTAAAATATTCCACATAAGGAATAATTCTGGCATAATCAATTCTCATCGGACCTATAATTCCCAGAGAGCCGGCAGTTTTTGAACCTTTTTTATACTTTGAAACAATCAGGCTTGAATTTCCGATTATAAAATCGTTATTTTCCTGACCGAATTTAACCTGAATACCATTGAATGTATCATCAAGCATATTTGCAAGTTCATTTTTATGTTCAATAAATCTGACGATTTCGGTTTTATCGAGGTCATTGGAATAAAATAGGTTTTCCTCACCGCTGAAAGTTACGGATTTTTGTTTGAGGTCAGCTGAAAGTTCGTATATGCTTTTCACAAGGGGTGAAAGTATAACCATATAAGCACCGAGAGCCGTAACCATTTTTTCAAATGTTTCTTCAGAAATTTCCTCAATGGAAACGCCCTGAAGATTTTCCTGAACATAATGTGAGAAGAAATCAAGCTGTTCATGACTCAGGTCAAATTCAAGACGGCATGTTTTATTTTTTATGTTACCGCCTGAAGTAATAAGGAGAATGACATACATTCTTTTTCCGGTAGGAATTACTTCAACTTTTGAAATAACCGAAAATTTAGGAGCTGAATTTGAAGCCACAGCAGTACAGTTTGTAAGTTCTGCAAGAGCAGTAACAGCATTCTGTATAATGGCATCTTCAGTAAAAGCATTGTTTTCCTTTAGCATATTGTCGAGTCTTGAGCGTTCTTCTTCGGGGAGTCTGACAGGGTCAACGAACTTTTCAATATAGAGCCGGTAACCTGAAAAAGTAGGAATTCTTCCGGCAGAAGTATGAGGCTGTTCGAGATAACCGAGCTGTTCAAGCCCAGCCATATCATTTCTGATAGTGGCGGAAGAAACTTTTATATCAAGTATACCGGAAATAGCTTTTGAACCGACAGGTTCACCGGTTCTGATATACTCATCAACAACGGCAGCTAAGACTTTTAGTTTTCTTTCGTCCACGATTTTACACCCTTTCAATCTTTTAGCACTCTCTGCCCCTGAGTGCTAATTATAATTTAGCACTATTATATACAAAAGTCAAGAGTTTTATTAAAATTCAGCCTATTGCACAAAAACATAATTTTATATCAATAATTTTTCAACAGTATCTATAATTCAATAACAGTATTAATAAGCATAGAATTATAATGATTAAATTTAAAAGGAGTGAGATTATAATGAAAAAGAGCGTCATATCTCTTGCAGGAAATCCGAATGTAGGCAAATCAACACTTTTCAATGCACTTACGGGAATGAATCAGCATACAGGAAACTGGGCTGGAAAAACCGTATCAAATGCCACAGGGGAATTTGAATATCAGGGACATAAATTTATACTTGAAGATGTTCCGGGTACATATTCATTGAGAGCAGTTTCAGCAGAGGAGGAGTGTGCAAGGGATTTTATATGTTTCGGAAATACTGATGCTTCAATTGTGGTATGTGATGCAACATGTCTTGAAAGAAATTTAAATCTTGTATTGCAGACAATAGAAGTATGCCCCAAAACGCTTGTATGTATAAATCTGATTGATGAGGCGGAATCAAAGGGAATAAAAATTGATACTGAAAGACTTGAAGATATTTTAAAAGTTCCGGTCTGCCGTATAACAGCAAGAACAGGAAATGGTATTTCCGAAATGTGCGGAAGGCTTTATGATATGGTGCTGTCTGAAAAATCTCCCGAACCGATAAAGATATTATATGATGAAGATATTGAAAATGCCATTGAAAAGATAGTTCCGGAAATATCAGAAAAGATAAAAAAACTTCCTTTAAGATTTACGGCACTTAAAATTCTTGAAAATGATGAAAAAACAATACATAGAATAGAAGAATATGAGAATACAGAGCTTTTAAGAACTGAATATCCGGAAGATATTTCCGACAGCGTAACAGCATCAGTTATAAGAAAGGCGGAAGAAATAGCGGGGGAATGTGTTGAAACAGGAAACAAAGCATACAAGCGTGACAGAATAATTGATGATATAATAACAGGCAGACGTTTCGGAATACCATTAATGATACTTATGCTCGGATTGATTCTGTGGATAACAATAGAAGGTGCAAATGTTCCGTCTGAAATACTTTCAGGATTTCTTTTCGGAATAGGTGATAAATTATCTGAGCTTATTTTAAGTACAAATGCTCCCGAATGGGTTGAAGGAGTGCTTATACAGGGAATATATAAAGTTCTTGCGTGGGTAGTATCAGTAATGTTACCGCCTATGGCAATATTTTTTCCGTTGTTCACACTTCTTGAAGATTTCGGGTATTTACCAAGAGTTGCGTTCAATCTTGACAGATGTTTTAAATGTGCAAATGCCTGCGGAAAACAGAGCCTTACAATGTGTATGGGATTCGGGTGCAATGCTGTCGGAGTTACAGGTTGCAGAATAATAGATTCACCGAGAGAAAGGCTCATAGCAATACTTACAAATAATTTTGTACCCTGCAACGGCAGATTTCCGGCTGTTATAGCAATAATAAGTATGTTTCTGATAACATCAGAAAGTACGTTTTCATCTTTTCTGTCATCAGGAATACTTCTTCTTACAATACTTTCAGGAATAGCAATGACGCTTATTATATCAAAACTTCTTTCAATGACAATACTGAAGGGCATACCTTCATCATTTACGCTTGAACTTCCTCCATACCGAAAACCGCAGTTTTCAAAAGTAATAATCCGCTCAATACTTGACAGAACAATATTTGTACTTGGCAGAGCATGTATAGTAGCAGTTCCGAGCGGTCTTATAATATGGATACTTGCGAATACTGATATAAACGGAATATCACTTTTAAACCGTTTTTCTGAATTTCTTCAGCCATTTGGAAATTTTATGGGACTTGATGGAACAATACTTCTTGCATTCATACTTGGATTTCCTGCCAATGAAATAGTAATTCCGATAATCATAATGACATATCTTTCAGAGGGTTCAATACTTGAACTTTCAGATTTGAATGAACTCAGGGAATTATTTATAAATAACGGCTGGGATATATCAACAGCAGTCTGTATGCTTATATTTATTCTTTTTCATTTTCCGTGTTCAACAACCTGTCTTACAATAAAAAAGGAAACAGGCAGTATAAAATGGACGGCAATTGCGTTTATTCTTCCCGTTGCAGTCGGAATAATTCTTTGCAGTGCAGTTAATTTTGTATTTCATATTTTTATATAAAAATACAGCGGAACAGTTTCAGACTGTTCCGCATTTTTAATTTCAAATAGTAGTGACAAAAATGAAAAAATATGCTATAATATGTAAATAATAAAATTCAGGAGTGTGAATCTATGAATAAATACAAAAGTCTGGCGATGAATACGATTATATTTGCCGTAGGAAGTTTTGGTTCAAAGATACTTGTACTGTTTCTTACAAGACTTTATACAAGCAATATAAGTCCGGCAGACAGCAGTACAAAGGAATTACTGGAAATTACGCTTAATTTTCTTCTTCCTATATTTACTCTTTCAATATCAAGTGCAACAATGCGTTACGGACTCGATAAGGAATATGATAAAAAACAGGTTTATACAGGTTCATTTATAGTATGCACAGCAGGACTTGTATCACTTTTTATAATATCGCCGTTATTCAAGTTAATATCATTTTTGAATTATATGGACGGATATTTATTTTTACTGCTTTTATATGTATGTGCATCAGCTTTCAGGGATTTGAATTCACAGTTTATAAGAGCAAAGCAAATGCTGAAACTGTATTCATTTGACGGAATCCTTACAACTCTTACTCTTTTTATATTCAATATAATATTTATATCTGCACTCAATATGGGAGTAAGAGGATTTATGCTTGCAAGCATACTTTCTGATTCTCTTTCAGCACTGTTTCTGTTTTTTGCAGGAAAAGCCTATAAGTATCTGAACATAAAGAGCTTTGATGCGGAACTTACAAAAATAATGCTGAAATTTGCACTTCCTGTAATACCGACAACAATAATGTGGACTATAACAGGATTTTCAGACCGTCTTTTTATAAGATATATGCACAGTGATACAGCAGTTCTCGGAGAAGCAGCAGCAGGAATATACGGATATGCTTCAAAAGTGCCAAATCTTATATTAATGGTTTCAACAATATTCTATCAGGCATGGAATATGTCAGCCATAACGGAAAATAATTCCGAGGATAAAAGCGACTTCTATAAAACAGTCTATAATGCATATCAGGCAATGCTTTATATTGCAACAGCATATCTTATAGCATTTGTAAAACCGATAACAGCAATATTCGTTGATTCCGGAAATTATTCCGAATACGGAGATGTATATTTATATACCCCGATACTTGCAATATCCGTACTCTTAATATCACTCAATCAGTTTTTAAGCAGTATATACACAGCAACCTGTCATACAAAAAATTCAGCGTGGACAAGTCTTTCAGCATGTGTTGCGAATATTGTGTTGAATATGATTCTTATTCCGAAAATGGGAATACAGGGTGCAGCCATAGCAACACTTATAAGCTATCTTGTATGCTATATTTTAAGAATAATCGATACAAGAAGAATTATATATTTCAAGGTTAATCATATTGATTTTATACTGAATATGTTTGTTCTCTTAGTAATGAGCTATGCAATAATTGCACAGCCAAAATTAAAGATATTCTATCTTTTGTGCGGACTGATATTTGCAACAGCCTATAACTTCCAGCCGATTATAATGACAGTGAAAAAACTCCTTAAAAGGCACTGATAAAGCAAAACAGCAGAATTTTTTATAAATTCCGCTGTTTTTTATTTTATATCATATCAAGTTTTTTCAGAATATCCTGATTGTTTACAGGATAGATTTTTTCTGCCGGAAAATTTTTCAAATCAGTTTTTCCTGATTTTCGCTGTTCATTCCATTTTTTCACAGAGGGAGTCAAATCAGTGATTTTATATATACCTGAGCTTATAAAATCTTTCAGAATATCTGATTTTATACCAATCTGGATTGCATATCGGTTCAGAGCCTTTCCGCTGATACTGCGGTCATTGTCCCATTGACAGTAGACAGTAGTTTCCTTGAAATCTTTTTCCCAGCTGTCAGAATTGTGTTCTTCAGGAGAAGTAAGCACAGCCCTTTCAAGCAGGCTGTCAAAAGCTTCACGATATATGTCAAGAGCAAGTATATATTCCTGATTTTTCTTTGTTCCCCAGTTTGAACGGTACATCAGCCATAAAAATGACGGTTTTATCCACGTCATTCTGTTAAGGCTGAAATTATTCCCGAAAGTCTGGAGAGATACAGCCTGTTCAGCAATCTGTTTGTTGTAAGCCTGATAGACTCTTATATGTTCTCTGTTATAGTAAGCGTAGATTTCTTTTCTGCATTTCATTTTTCAATATAAACCCTTGGAACTCTTTTTGAAATTCCGCATACAACTTCATATCCGATAGTATTATATAATGAGGCAAGTTCATCAGCAGTAATCGTTTCATTTCCGTCAGTACCGATAAGTGTTACAATATCGCCCTCTTTGGCATCATTGTCAGTTACATCAATCATAAGCTGGTCCATACATATTCTTCCTGTTATACGGCATCTTTTACCGTTGAGAAGAACATCAGCCTTTGAAGAAAGAAGTCTTGAATATCCGTCAGCATAGCCTATTGTGACAGTAGCAATTTTCATTTCACGGTCAGCAACAAAAGTTCTGCCGTAGCTTATGCAGTCGCCTTTTTTAACGGTTTTTACATGGGATACAACAGCTTTAAGTGACATAACAGGCTTGAAACCTTCAGGAATCGGCAGAGGATAATTAGGACAAAGACCATACATAATAATTCCGGCTCTTGCAAGAGTACTTGCAGGATTGGCTCTGTAACAGAGAGATGCACTGTTCATAAAATGAACATGTCTGAGATTTATATTCTGTTTTCTGAGAATATCATATGTATCAAGGATAAATTTTTCCTGTCTGTCAGTATATTTTATATTGTCCTCATCATCTGAATCAGCAACAGCAAAATGAGTATAAATTCCCTCAACTTCAAGACCGTCTATATTGATTATATTTTTTATTTCTTCAGCACATTCCTGCGGGGTATCATATTTCAGACCTATTCTTCCCATACCTGTATCGATTTTTATATGGCATCTCACACCTTTGTGATATTTTACAAGTTCAAGTGCATATTCCTTTGAAAGTACGCCCTGAATTATATTGTTTTCAGCGAGGTATCCGGCATATTCAGGGGGAGTATAGCCTAAAATGAGTATTTCGCTTTCAGGACAGAATCCTCTTACCTGCAAAGCCTCATCAAGATTTGAAACGGCAAAATATTTTATGCCGGATTTTTCAAGAAAGTGACAGATTTCACCCTCACCATGACCATAGGCATCAGCCTTTACAACAGCCATAATATCTGAATTTCCTGCTAATTTCTTTATAAGCGAAATATTTGATTCAAGGTTAGGGAGCGAAATTTCAGCCCATGCACGTTTTAAATATTGTTTCATGGATAAAAATACCTTTCTTTCATAAAAATAAGTTAAAATTTAATGACAGTTTTTTTAATACGCTTGAAATATATAAGATAATATGATATAATCTTATATAATGTGTATTTAAAGGAAGTGAGTTTCAGATTGCCTTTTTATTCTCTGAATTCAGGAGTAATTCTTGAAAGTCCTGACAGTATCGGAAACGACAGAAAAAGAACCGTCTGTATTTCAGGACATCGTGAAAAGAGCATTATTCCATATCAGAATAACTATGCCTGTTATGATATTACAGTCCAGACTGTAAGATGTCTGCTTGAAAGATACCTTGATTTAGCGTATCTTAACGGGTATGATACATTCATAAGCGGTCTTGCCGTAGGAGCTGACCTCTGGGGTGCGGAATATATTGCTGACTGTCGCAGAAACGGGAAAAATATGAGCCTTATCGGAGTTATGCCATATCTTCACCATTCCGACAGATTTCCGCAGGAATATGCTGATTTGCTCTATAAAGTGGAAAAAGAAGCAGACAAGCTTATATTAATGTCATCAAATCCGGATATAAAATACTGCTATTCGCCCACAAATAAAAATGAATCACGAACTCTTTACCGTGACAGAAATTATTTTATGGTAGACCATTCATCAGCAGTAATAGCATTTCTCAATGACGGGAATTATTATTCCGGAACATCACAGACAGTAAATTATGCTGTCAGAAAAAATCTTAATATATGCAGGTTCGGAATAGATACAGTATATTCGCTTATAGACAGGTATAAAAATATAGACAAGATAAAAAATGCAATACAGAATATTGTCTGAAACTTTAATATATATTGTATCATAAACAGAATGTTTTTTCAAGTCAGAAATAAAACATAAAAAAGCGGTTTTATCATAAAAAAAATATCATATTTGTTGAAAGCCGAAAAATATTCAGCAAAGTTTTCAACACAGTTTTCAACAGGCTGTGGAAAAAGATGTTGAAAACTTTTCTGCTAAGAAATTCATACAGAAAGGAAGATTAAGAAAATGGCAAAAAGAAAAAAGGGAAGTATCGCAATACCGTTTCTCCTCACGTTTTTTATAGCTATTATTGCAATAGGAGGAGTCGGAGTTTTTGCCTTTAACTATATCGAAAAAAGCAAGGAGGTAGAATTGAGCGAACCTGTCGGAAAAACTGCCGGTGTTGCAGAATATGCAGACAGCCATACAATACTGTTTATTCTTGATACACCTGAAAGCAAGTGTAAATCAACATTTATGCTTATAAGGTCAATACCAAAGGAAAAGAAAATTCTTTGTGTCGGAATCCCTTCAAATTCAATACAGGTTATAAACGGTGTTCAGTACAGCATTGCTGAATATTATGAATCAGGCGGAGGGAAATATGCCTCTGATTTCATAGCACAGCAGTTCGGAATTGATACGCCTAAATATGTAATATTTGATGAAAATGCTTTCTGCAAACTGAGCGATATTATGGGCGGTGTTTCATATGCAGTAAGCGTTGATATTCAGGGATTTGATGATACCCAAAAGGAACAGTTCCTCAACGGAAAACAGATAGTAACCCTTCTTACTTATCCTCTTTTTAAGGACGGCGAAAAACAGCGTGCATCAATAGTAGGTTCTCTTATGTCAGCTATGATAAATCAGTCAGACGGTGAAAGACTTGCAAACAGTCTTGACAGAAACTTCAATGTTCTTATTGATATGGTAAACACAAATATAACTGCTGTTGACTATAAAGAGAAAAAAGATGCAATTCAGTTTATGCTCAATTACGGAACTACAATTTCAAGATTCAGAATGGTTACAGGAACTAATACAGGAAACTATTTCCTTATGGACGAAAGTTTTCCGCAGGAAATAAAAGATGAATACTTCAAGGATTATCAGAGCGGAAAGGGCGAAAAAGATGGATAATATTTTTGATACGCATGCACATTATGCGGACAGTGCTTTTGACAGTGACCGCAGTGAAGTTCTTGAATCTCTTACCGGAAAGGGTATAAGATATGTTATGCTTGCATCGACTGATATAGAAAATTCTCTGAGTAATATAAAACTTGCTGAAACTTATGATTATATCTATACGGCTGTCGGAATACACCCTGAGGATATTGACGGAACTCCCGATGATTATATATCCGTTCTTGAAAAAATGATTGAATCCTGTCCGAAAATAAAGGCAGTCGGAGAAATAGGTCTTGATTATCACTATGAGGGATATGACAGGGAAAAACAGATTAAAATATTCAGTGAACAGCTTGAGCTTGCAAACAATCTCGGATACCCTGTTATAGTTCACAGCCGTGATGCAACGGAAGATACTATGAAACTTTTAAAAAAATATAAACCTGCCGGAGTAATGCACTGTTTCAGCGGTTCAGCCGAAACTGCAAAAGAAGTTATAAATCTCGGTATGTATATAAGCTTTACTGGTGTTCTTACATATAAAAATGCAAGAAAATCCGTTGAGGCACTTTCAGTCATTCCAAATGACAGATTTATGCTTGAAACTGACTGCCCGTATATGTCACCTGTTCCGTTAAGAGGAAAAAGATGTGACAGCTCTATGATACCATACACAGCAGAAAAAGCCGGTGAAGTAAAAGGTCTTTCCGCACAGGAAATCCTTGACCTTACTTGCAGAAACGGAATGAAACTTTTTTCGATAAAATAATTGTTGAATTTTTACAAATCACAAATATATTAATTGTGAAGTAGTTCCAAAATTTCTGTATTTTTTTTCTAATACTTGAAAAATTTCAGATATAATGCTATTATATAATAAGTAAGTATCAGGAAGTGATAATGTGAAAAACAAGATTTTAAATATTGTGGTTCTTACTGCCGGTATAGATGAAGAATATCAGCAGAATATTATAAGAGGGATAAATGAATATGCAGTTGAAAAAAATATAAATATATTCTATTTTACAGCATATGGCGGAGTTCTTGGAAACTCAAATTACGATAAGGGCGAATATAATATATTCAATCTTGTTAATTACGGGAAATTTGACGGAATAATTTTTATGGATAATACCATAGGTGCATTAGATGTAAGAAAAAAGGTTTCTGAACAGATAAAAAATTCAGGTATTCCGGCAGTTGTTTTTGATTCTGAAATAAATCCTCTGTTTTATAATATTAAAGTCGATAATTTCAGGGCTATGGAGGATATTGTAAACCATGTAATAAAAGAACATCATGCCAGAAGAATAAATTATGTTTCAGGCCCTATGGAAAATCCTGAAAGCCGTCAGAGATATGAGGCATATAAAAGTGTTCTTGCAGAAAACGGAATTGATTTTGAAAGAGAAAGAGTATATTTCGGTGAATTCAGAAGTATTGACGGATTCCATGCAGCCAATGCAATAATAAATTCAAAGCTTTCGTTCCCTGATGCTATTGTATGTGCAAACGATGCAATGGCTCTCACAGTTATAATAACACTTGAAAAGCATGGAATAAAAATCCCTGATGATGTTATTGTAACAGGTTTTGACAATATATCAGCAGCAAGATATTTTTGCCCTGAGGTAACTTCAGTTGACCGTCCTCTTAAACTTCTCGGACGAAAGGCATGCGAAATAATAGAATCTGTTTATAATGGTGAAACTGTTTCAAAAACTCATACGGTATTTACCAGTCCTATATTTTCTGAAAGCTGTGGCTGTGGTTCGCAGGATTCGGCTCATCAGGAAATGAGAACATTCAAAAAGGATACATACGGAAAAATTGAAAACTGCAACTATCATATATCTATTCTTAACCGTATGACTTCTGCACTCGCAGACAGTGAATCACTTGAAAATCATTCAAGAATTATAAACAGCTTTCTTTCAGAAATAAAATGCAACAATTTCTATATGTGTCTTGGTGATAACTGGGAAGGCTGTTTCCGCCAGCAGATAAATGAAGCATCAGATGCCTTTGATTCCGTTGAAGAATATCAGATTGAAGGTTATCCGAAATATATGACAGTTCCTTTCTGCCGTGTAAACGGTGAATTTCTTAACAAGGATTCATTTTTAAGTGAGGATATGTATCCTTTTGAAGTCGACGGAGGCGGAAATATTATTTATTTCTTCCCGCTTCATTTCCGTGAAAGATGTTTCGGCTATAATATAGTTCTTAATACGGATATTCCCATAACAAGCATGCTTTTCCATACACTTATGATGAATATAAGTATGGCGATTGAAAACGTCAGAAAGCTTAATCAGCTTAATGACGCAATAAAACAGCTTGATAAACTTTATGTAATAGACCCTCTTTGTGAAATATACAACCGTAACGGTTTTGTGCGTGCCGCAAGCAAAATATTCAAGGAATGTATAGTAAACCACAGAACTGTTATGATTATGTTCATTGATATGGACGGACTGAAAATTATAAATGATGAATATAGTCATAAAGAAGGCGATTTTGCACTTAGAACACTTGCATCAGTACTTAAATCCTGCTGTGAACATGGTGAAATATGTGCAAGATTCGGCGGAGATGAATTTCTTATCTTTTCTGAAAATTTTGACAGAAATATGACAAGTATGCTTGTTCAGAAAATAAATCAGAAAATGGAAGAAGTCAACAGTTCAATTGATAAGCCTTATAAAATTGAGGCAAGTATAGGCTGTTATGAAACTGAAGCAAGAGCTGAATTTCCTCTTTTCAGCATGATTACAAAGGCTGACCAGAAAATGTATGAGGAGAAAAAACGAAAGAGAACTTCACGCTATCTCAGAAGAACATAATAAAATTAAAAAGGCATACGGATAAAATTCCGTATGCCTATTTTGATGTTCTGTAAAGAAGCCATAAAAGTTCAAGTACGCCTATTCCGAGAAATACAAACATTGATTTCATATTCGGTTTCTTTATTTTAAAACGTGTTATAAATGCGATTGCTATAACTGAAAGAACTATTCCATAGACGGCAGGAAAAAGTTTATGACCTATATCGCCTCTGAAACTGTAAAGCAAGGGAAGAATAAGTGCAACGCTTGTAACAGGAAGTCCTTCATAGACTTTTCGTACTTCTGATGTTTTTTTCTGTCTGCTTTCTTCTGTAACATTGAAATATGCAAGTCTTATTACAGCACAGAGAGGAAATAATATAAGAATGGGAATATCAAGCCAGTTTTTCATTCCGACAGAATAACCTATTACAGAGGGCAGTATACCGAAACATACCAAATCACACAAGGAATCAATCTGAATACCGAACTGCTTTTCCTGTTCAGTTCTGTTTTTGCAAGTACGGGCAATTTTTCCGTCAAACATATCGCAGAGTCCCGAAATCATAAGACAGATTATAGCATACTTCGGAGAAGCAGGAATATTTCCGACTCCGGAAGCAAGAAAAATACCCGTTGCTGAAGAAAGCAAACCTATGTATGTTAAAATGACAGTATAATTATAAAATCCAATCATCAGAAAACCCCTTAAAAAATATTATTTACAACAGATTATAACATATACAGAAAAAAATTTCAATAGAAATATTATAATTTATTCTGTATTCTGTAAACTTCAAGCATATTTTTGATATTGATTTTATCTGTGCTTTCGGCATACTCAATCATTTCAGAAATATGCTTTTTTTCGATTAATTTCAGATAGAGGATTCTTTTAAGTGTGATACTGTTGTTTTCATCAGTGAGAATTTTTACAGCTTTTCTGATATTCCTTTTGATATAGCTGATAAAGAAATCATTTTCAAAATTGAGGAGCATAAAAAGAGCCACAGGAATTTTAAAATCGGCACGTTTTATGAGTGAGAAATTTTCTTCTGAAAGATTGCTTTTAAAAAATGCAAGCAGTCTTTTCATATCGGAATATCGTATATTTTTTTCTGTATGAACTGAAAAACTGAACTTTTTATCAAAAAGAGTGAGATTTTTTATTGATGAACAGTGCATAAATGAATTTTCGTCAAGTTCAATATAAAACGGCATTTTAATTGTTTCAAGTGAAGTACAGTTGTCAAAGCAGTAATTTCTGATATTTTTGACTGATAAAGGAATATCAATGCTTTTAAGGCTTATGCAGTTCATAAATGTCATTGAATTAAGAACAGTAACATTTTTTGAAATTTTTATTTCTTTCAGATTTCTGCAATCCGAAAAAGCAAGATGCTCAATAATATCAAGATATTTAGGCAGATTTATTCTTTCAATCGCACTTTTTTCAAACGCAGAACCGCCTATCCTTGAAACTTCTTCAGGAACATTGTAATATTTATTTGTTTCTGAACCGGAATAGAAGAGCAGATTTGACATATTATAGCTGAAAAGAACATTGTCAATAATCCTGTAATTCTGATTTTTTTCCGAAATATCGATTTTTTTCAGATTACAGCAATCGCTGAAAATATTGTCGCCGATAAATTTCACCGATTCGGGAATATATATGTATTCAAGTGATTCACAGTGTGAAAAAGCATAGTCATCAATAATACTTACAGAAGACGGAATATTTATATCAGAAAGATTTTTGCACGCTGAAAATGCAAATCTGTCAATCTTTTCAACAGTATCAGGAAGTATTATTTTTCTGATATGGTATGAGTCGTGAAAACAGAAACGCCCTATATGTTTTATTCCCTCTGGAATTTCAACAATATACTCATCATTTTCCTCTTTATATTTCTTTAAAATGTCTCCTTCAATATCAAAACTCATTTATTAAAACCTCTCAAAAATTAATCATTACTCTCTATTATATCATTTCTGAAATGAAAAGTAAAGAAATTTCAAAAAATTAATTGATTATCAGTGCAGATTGTGATATAATGTAACTATAAATATTATTAAGGAGCTTTTTTATGATTGACCTGCATACACATTCAAATAAATCGGACGGTGAACTTTCCCCCTCTGAACTTATGGAAAAAGCTTATGAGGACGGTGTGAATATAATATCACTTACTGACCATGATAATGTATCCGGAAATGCAGAGGCAGAAAAGAAATGCAGTGAACTTGGTATGAAGTTTATAACAGGCATTGAAATAAGTACTGATGAGTTCAAAGACCTCCATATCTTAGGTTACGGCATAGATATAAATAATCCGGAACTTCTTGAAAAATGTGAATTGTTCAGAAAATCCCGTATCAGCAGAGTGAAAACATTTATTGAATATCTTGCAAGGCATAATATATTCATTACTGAAGAAGATGTACTGAAATATTCCGGAAGCGGTGTTGTGGCACGTCCTCACTTTGCACATGCTATGATTGAAAAGGGCTATGTTTCATCAATAAAACAAGCTTTTGAAGAATATCTTGCTACACCGGAATTTAATAAAATAAAGAGATACAAAGCATCTTTCAGAGAGGCTTTCAGACTTATTCATAATGCAGGCGGTATTGCTGTTATGGCTCATCCCTATCAGCTCAGAAAACCGGAAAAGGAAATTGAAGCTCTTATATCAGAACTTAAACAGAACGGTCTTGACGGCATAGAATGTTATTACAGCCGTCATACTGTTGAAATGTTCAGATATTATCGCAGTCTTGCGGATAAATATAATCTTTATGTTTCGATAGGTTCTGATTATCATGGAAAAACAGTCAAGCCTGATATAAGTCTTGGCAGAGGTTTTCAGGATTCCCTTATTGAATTTCAAAAAATTCAGCCCTTTTGTGATGATGAAAGAAATATTCTTAAATATTTCGGAATCTGAATTTATAATCTATGCACAAATATAGTGTTGATTATTTGTTGCATATGACGAAAAATAATATTTCCCTTGACAATTGCATAATCTTGTGATATAATAACTAAGTCGTGAAGATAGCAATTGATTTAGGGGTATAGCTCAGTTGGTAGAGCAGTGGTCTCCAAAACCACGTGCCGAGGGTTCAAGTCCTTCTGCCCCTGCCAT
>CAKSPD010000001.1 GCA_934481385.1 uncultured Oscillospiraceae bacterium | reverse complement strand
ACGGAAGTTAAGCTCATATGCGATGAAGATACTTGACTGGCGACGGTCTGGAAAAATAATTCTATGCCGGTACTTAAAAATTGGTCAGAAGCTGATTTTGTCAGCTTCTGATTCATCATATAAAAGGGCCAGTAGCTCAGTTGGTTAGAGCATCCGGCTCATAACCGGACGGTCCGGGGTTCGAGTCCCTGCTGGCCCATGTTTTAAGGCAGATACTCATATCTGCCTTTTATTTTTTATATAAAGAAGGGTATAATTTATGGAAAATAATCGTTATCAGCTTAACAAGGAACTTGCTCAGATGCTTAAAGGCGGAGTTATTATGGACGTTACTACTCCTGAGCAGGCTAAAATTGCCGAAGCTGCCGGTGCTTGTGCAGTAATGGCTCTTGAAAGAATTCCTGCTGACATCAGAGCAGCCGGCGGTGTTTCAAGAATGAGTGACCCTAAGATGATTAAGGGTATTCAGAATGCTGTTTCAATTCCTGTAATGGCTAAGTGTAGAATAGGCCATTTTGCAGAAGCTCAGATTCTTCAGGCTATCGAAATAGATTATATTGATGAAAGTGAAGTACTTTCTCCTGCTGATGACAAATATCATATAAATAAGAGAAAGTTCGATGTTCCTTTTGTATGCGGTGCAAAGGATTTGGGCGAAGCTCTTAGACGTATCAATGAAGGTGCTTCAATGATAAGAACAAAGGGCGAACCTGGTACTGGTGACATTGTTCAGGCTGTCCGTCATATGAGAATGATGAATTCTGAAATCAGAAGAATTCAGAATATGGACGAGGACGAACTTTTTGATACAGCAAAAAATCTTCAGGTTCCTTATGACCTTGTACTTTATGTTCATGAAAACGGAAGAATCCCTGTTGTAAACTTTGCAGCCGGCGGTGTTGCAACTCCTGCTGATGCTGCTCTTATGATGCAGCTTGGTGCAGAAGGCGTTTTCGTTGGTTCAGGTATATTCAAGTCAGGAAATCCTGAAAAGAGAGCTGCTGCAATCGTAAAGGCTGTAACAAATTACAACGATTACAAGCTTCTTGCTGAACTTTCAGAAGACCTCGGCGAAGCTATGGTCGGAATTAATGAAGATGAAATTCAGCTTCTTATGGCAGAAAGAGGAAAATAATGAAAATTGCTGTCCTTGCACTTCAGGGAGCTTTTGCTGAACACAGAAAAATCCTTGAGGAATGTGGTGCAGAAACTTTTGAAATACGTCAGAAAAAGGATATTTTGCAGAGCTTTGACGGAATAGTTCTCCCCGGCGGTGAAAGTACCGTTATGGGAAAACTTCTGCGGGAACTCGACATTATGGACGATATAAGAGGTATGATTAAAAATGGTATGCCTGTTTTCGGAACATGTGCCGGTCTTATACTTCTTGCGGATAAAATTTCCGGAAGTGATGAAAGCCATATCGCTACAATGAGCATAACTGCTCGCCGTAATGCTTATGGCAGACAGCTCGGAAGTTTTAATGCAAATGCCGAATTTAAGGGAATAGGCGAAATTCCGCTCACATTTATCAGAGCACCTTATATTGAGGAAGTTCGTGGAGATGCTGAAATACTTTGTACTGTTGATGAAAAAATTGTTGCATCACGTCAGGGAAATCAGCTTGCTGTTGCTTTTCACCCCGAACTTACAGATGATAAAAGAGTACATGAGTATTTCCTGAATATGATATAATTCAAAGGCGACCGAAAAAATCGGTCGCCTTTTTTGCTTTTTAAAATTCTTTTATCATTCCTGCGATATACTGCTGAATCATAAGAACGTCAGATGCATCAATTCCGTTTCCATGTGACTGAATATCACAGAAAATTTTTGCTTTGTCGGAAATGGTGTTTACGTCCGGATTTCCTACAAATGCTGAAAGTGTTACAACGTCTGCAATATCAATACTTCCGTCACCGTTTGCATCGCCTGAATCGTTGCTGATTAATCCCGTATTTTTTATAATATCATCAGTGGCATTGAATCTGTATATATATTTATGTATTTCTCCGTTCAGGCTAAGTTCTTCGTTTGATGTGGTATATGTTATTGAAAAATCTCCTTCAAACTTGCTTGTTACCCAAATGAATTTGCCGTCAGTTGTTGCAACTTCGTATTCCTTTGGTGATAAATCATAGGTGTAAACACGATACCCTGCTCTTTTTGAATCATTTGTATAAAGCTTTTCATCAAGAAGTTCAAGGCTGTTGGGATAAACAAAATTACCGTTTATTTCAGCATCATAATTTTCATAATCTATACGTCCTCCGCCGGGAACTTCAAGGCTGAAATTAGTCGGAACTGCAATCTGCAAAGTTTCGCCCTGTTTTATGATATATCCTCCGTTGTGTCTGAAAATTTTATCAGCATCGGAAAAACTGCTGATAGTGTCGGGAAGTTCCGGATTTTCAGAAGATTCAGAAAGAGTAATATTTCCGTTTTCATCAACATTATAGTCTATATCATAGCTTATGTAACCGTCACAGCCTTCATAAGTTTCTTTTATTCGGATTGTGTAATCTCCTGCTTCTGAAGCATCAAACATAAGAATTTTATTTCCGCCCAAATCACAGGATTCAATTATTTTACCGTTATCATCAATAAAAGTTGTTCTGTCATCTTCATAATATTTTGTTTTTAGAAGTTTGGCAGTACCGCCTATTTCGTGATTAATTTCATAATGTTCAGGAAGAACTGCAATTACTTTTTTCTGATTCGGGTCAGCACAGAAATTTCCGTATTTGCGTAAAAATACCTTTGATTCTGCAAAGCTTGCCGGTTCTGTAAGGTATTCCTTAAAGGATTTTGTTTCCTTATCGATAAGATAACCACAGAAGTAAGCCTTTCTGATTGTATAATTTTCTTCAGCCTTGTATTCTGTATTTGTTATGTGATAAAGTTTTTCAGTATTTATTTCATCTGAAGAAAGATTTTTGTCCATAGTATAGGTTGTTACCTGATAACCCTTGCAAACGTCATTGCCATTATAATAGTATGTGACAGTGTTTTCTGTATAAGGCTTGATTTCATCAGTTTCAGGCATTACCTGAATACTGAAATTATCAGATTTTACAACAGGGATAACCTCAACAACCTTTGAACCGTCTGTTTCGCTTTCGCCGTATTGTTCAATAAACTTTTCCGCCTCATCATAGCTTGCCGGAACATTTAATTTTGAAACCTGCTGAAATGTAACATTTTTGTTTTCGTCAACATGATATTTAATGTTAATATTCTTATCATCATTTGTTCCAAAGTTGCAACGTATATTTATGGAATAATTTCCCTCTTTTGATGCATCAAATGTGAGAACTCTGTTTGCAAAGTTTCCGTCAATATATCTGATAGCTCCTGTGCCGGCATCAATATCGTAATCAGGTTCGCATAGCATACTTTCTGAAAGAAGTTCAGCAGAAGTGTCATTAGTTACATAATCATAGTAATACGGAGTGCAGACAATAACCTTGTTGTCATAAGCTGTGTAGTTTCCGTATTTTTTCATAAAGATTTCAGATTGCTGATATGTTGTGGGAGTTATGCACGCATCTTGCGGAATAATAACGCCGTCTTTGTCAACCCTGAAATTAAATTTGTAGTTTTCTTCAACAGAAGCAGATTCATCAGTTCCGTTTATAATTGCAGAAAACGCTACATTAATTTCAAGTGTATATTCTTTGTCAGTTTCTTTCGGGAAGAATGAAATCGACTCATATCCGACATGACTTTCTAAAACTTTGTCATTAGTATTATAAGTTTCTGACATATTGCGTGTAATATTGTCCGGAGTAAATTCTTCTCCGTTAAGTTTGTAGGTTACATGCAGAGTTTCAGGATTTGCAATCGGGATACAGGTTATAACCTGACCGCATTTGCAGTATGAAATTTCACCGATTTCATTGTAAAAGCTTTCTGCCTGAACTGCGTTCTGCGGAATTGAATGTGAGTCGGGAGCAGTATAAACTGCGTGAGTTTCCGCTATATTTTTCGGAAAGCTCGGAACTGCTGTTACAGCACATGTAAAAGCAAGTGCTGATGCGATAATATAAGAAATTTTTTTCATAATAAAACCTCCGGTTTTTTTGTTTACACTATATCTACGGGTTAAAAATCATTTTTACTTCAGAAAATTTCTGAATTTTTTTGAAAAAATTTTTTGAAAACACTTGACAAACACGTATTTATGTTGTAAACTAAATAAGTGTACTGTGAATTTTTACAGTACACCTTGATTTTTTGAAGAAGGAGGAGAAATAATGCCTACATTTAACCAGTTGGTTCGTAAAGGTAGAAAAGTTCAGGAGGAAAAGTCTACTGCTCCGGCTCTCCAGAAAGGCTATAATGCTAAGAAGAAAGTCCAGACAGATAACAGCTCACCTCAGAAAAGAGGCGTTTGTACTGCTGTAAGAACTGCTACTCCTAAAAAACCTAACTCTGCTATGAGAAAAATCGCCAGAGTTAAGCTTACTAACGGATATGAAGTTACTTCTTATATCCCAGGTATCGGTCACAACCTTCAGGAACATAGCGTTGTCCTCATCAGAGGCGGACGTGTTAAGGACCTCCCGGGTGTACGTTACCACATCATCAGAGGTACTCTTGATGCTCAGGGCGTTGCTAACAGACTTCAGGCACGTTCAAAGTACGGTGCTAAGAAACCTAAGGCTGGAAAGTAATTTTTTTCGCCGAAAACTTTTTTAAATTAAATAGGATTATACTTGCCACAGGATAATGTGGAAGATTTAATATATATTTTTAAATCCTCTGCATTGGTCTTGACGGGTTGGACGGGTGAAGCTATTATATTCCGGCTTTGCCGGCAGTAATCCGTCCGGTACGAGTACCTATGATTTCATGAATTTATGTGAAGGAGGGAAGCGAAATGCCAAGAAGAGGTAATATCGCAAAGCGTGATGTATTGCAGGACCCTGTTTATAATTCAAAGCTCGTTACAAGACTTATAAATAATATAATGCTTGACGGCAAAAAGGGTGTTGCTCAGAAAATCGTTTACGGTGCTTTTGACATCGTAGCTGAAAAAACAGGTAAGGACGCTCTCGAAGCTTTTGAAGAAGCTATGGAGAATATCATGCCTGTACTTGAGGTAAAGGCTCGCCGTCTCGGCGGTGCAACATATCAGGTTCCTATGGAAGTAAGACCTGAAAGACGTCAGACTCTCGGTCTTAGATGGATTACTAAGTACTCCAGAGAGAGAAACGAAAAGACTATGAAGGAAAGACTTGCAGGAGAGATTATGGACGCTCTTAACAATCAGGGCGGTGCTTGCAAAAAGCGTGATGATACTCATAAAATGGCAGAGGCAAACAAGGCGTTTGCTCACTACCGCTGGTAAAGGAGGATTATTATGGCAAGAGATTGTTCTCTCGAAAATACAAGAAATATCGGTATCATGGCTCATATTGATGCCGGTAAAACAACCACTACCGAAAGAATCCTTTTTTATACAGGTATCACTTATAAAATAGGCGAAACACATGAAGGTGCTTCGGTTATGGACTGGATGGAACAGGAAAAAGAAAGAGGTATCACAATTACTTCTGCTGCTACTACTTGTCACTGGAAAAACCACAGACTCAATATCATCGATACTCCAGGACACGTTGACTTTACTGTTGAAGTTGAACGTTCACTCCGTGTACTCGATGGTTCTGTAACAGTTTTCTGTGCTAAGGGCGGTGTTGAACCTCAGTCCGAAACAGTTTGGAGACAGGCTGATAACTACAAAGTTCCGAGAATGGCTTATGTAAACAAGATGGACATTATGGGTGCAGACTTCTATCGTGTTGTTGATATGATGAAGGACAGACTTAAATGTAATGCTGTTCCGATTCAGCTCCCTATCGGTTCTGAAGAATCTTTCAAGGGTATTATCGACCTCGTTGAAATGAAAGCTTATGTTTACTATGATGACCTCGGAAAAGACATTCGTGTTGAAGAAATTCCGGAAGATATGAAAGAAAAGGCTCAGGAATACCATGAAGCTATGATTGAACATGTCGTTGAACAGGACGATGAGCTTATGGAAAAGTACTTTGCCGGCGAATCACTTTCTATCGAAGAAATCAAATCAGTAATCCGTAAGGCTACTATTGCTAACCATATGGTTCCTGTAACCTGCGGTACTTCTTATAAGAATAAGGGCGTTCAGAAGCTCCTCGATGCTATCGTTGACTATATGCCTTCTCCGCTCGATATTCCTGCTATCAAGGGTGTAAATCCTGAAACAGGCGAAGAAACTGACAGAAAGGCTTCAGATGAAGAGCCGTTCTCAGCTCTCGCATTCAAAATCGCTACTGACCCGTTTGTTGGTAAGCTCTGCTTCTTCAGAGTTTATTCAGGTACAGTTAATCAGGGCGACAGCGTTCTCAACGCTACTAAGGACAACAGAGAAAGATTCGGACGTATCGTTCAGATGCATTCCAATCAGAGAAAGGAAATCACTACTGTTTATGCAGGTGATATTGCTGCTGCTGTTGGTCTTAAAAATACTACAACAGGTGACACTCTCTGCGATGAAAAGAGCCCTGTAATCCTCGAATCTATGGAATTCCCTGAACCAGTTATCCAGCTCGCTATTGAGCCTAAGACTAAAGCCGGTCAGGAAAAAATGGGTATCGCTCTCGGCAAGCTTGCTGAAGAAGACCCGACTTTCAAGACATGGACTGATGAAGAAACAGGTCAGACTATTATCGCCGGTATGGGTGAGCTTCACCTCGACATTATCGTTGACCGTCTTCTTCGTGAATTTAAGGTTGAAGCAAACGTTGGTGCTCCTCAGGTTTCTTATAAGGAAACTATCAAGGGTACTGCTGATGTTGACCATAAATATGCAAGACAGTCAGGCGGTAAAGGTCAGTACGGTCACGTTAAAATCCGTCTTCTTCCTAACGAATCAGGAAAGGGCTACGAATTCAGAAACCAGATTGTCGGCGGTGCTATTCCTAAGGAATATATCCCTGCTGTTGATAAGGGTATTCAGGGTGCTATGAAGTCCGGTATACTCGCCGGTTATGAAGTTGTTGACGTTATCGTTGAACTTTATGACGGTTCATATCACGAAGTTGACTCATCTGAAATGGCATTCCAGATTGCCGGTTCTATGGCTTTCAAGGAAGCTATGAGAAAGGCAAATCCGGTTCTTATGGAACCTATCATGAAGGTTTGCGTTATAGTTCCTGATGATTATACCGGTACTGTTATCGGTGACCTCAGCTCACGCCGTGGTCAGATTCAGGGTCAGGAAACAAGACCTGGTGCTGTTCAGATTGATGCTCTCGTTCCGCTTTCAGAAATGTTCGGATATACAAGCGACCTTCGTTCAAATACTCAGGGCCGTGGTCAGTATACTATGGAACCTCACAGCTATCTCGAAGTTCCTAAGAATATCGCTGAAAAGATTATGAACGACAGAAATAAGGGCGAATAATTACAATAATTATGTGTTTCGGGAATTTTTTTAAGAAAATTTTTCCCGAAACGCTTGCAATTATATAAAATGTGTGATATAATATATTACACATACTTTTATAATGTTATATTAAAGGAGGAAATTTCCAATGGCAAAACAAAAATTTGAGCGTACCAAGCCACATGTAAACATTGGTACTATCGGACACGTTGACCACGGTAAAACAACTCTTACTGCTGCTATCACAAAGACTCTTGCTCTTAAGGGTCAGGCTCAGTACGAAGCTTATGATATGATTGATAAGGCTCCTGAAGAAAGAGAACGTGGTATCACAATCAATACTGCTCACGTTGAATACGAAACAGACAAGCGTCACTATGCTCACGTTGACTGCCCAGGACATGCTGACTATGTTAAGAACATGATTACTGGTGCTGCTCAGATGGACGGTGCTATCCTCGTAGTTGCTGCTTCAGATGGTCCTATGGCTCAGACAAGAGAACACATTCTTCTTGCTCGTCAGGTTGGTGTTCCTGCAATCGTTGTTTTCATGAACAAGGCTGACCAGGTTGATGACCCTGAACTTCTTGAACTCGTTGAAATGGATATAAGAGACCTTCTCTCATCATATGACTTCCCTGGTGATGATACACCTATCATTATCGGTTCAGCTCTCGCAGCTCTTGAAGCTCCTGATGACCTCAGCGACCCGGCTTATAAGCCAATCCTTGACCTTATGGACGCTGTTGATGAATATATCCCAAGCCCAGAACGTGACGATGCTAAGCCTTTCCTTATGCCTATCGAAGATACTATGACAATTTCTGGTCGTGGTACTGTTGTAACAGGCAGAGTTGAAAGAGGTAAGCTTAACCTTAACGAACAGGTTGAAATCGTTGGTCTTTCTGACGAAAAGCAGACAACTGTTGTTACAGGTATCGAAATGTTCCGTAAGACTCTTGACTTCGCTGAAGCTGGTGATAACATCGGTGCACTTCTCCGTGGTGTTACAAGAGATCAGGTTGAAAGAGGACAGGTTCTCTGTAAGCCAGGTTCAATCCATCCACATACAAAGTTTGCTGGTCAGGTTTATGTTCTTAAGAAGGAAGAAGGCGGTCGTCATACTCCGTTCTTCAACAATTACAGACCTCAGTTCTATTTCAGAACAACTGACGTTACCGGTGTAGTTTCACTTCCTGCTGATAAGGAAATGTGCATGCCTGGTGATAACGTTTCAATGGACGTAGAGCTTATCACTCCTATCGCTATTGAAGAAGGACTTCGTTTCGCTATCCGTGAAGGTGGCAGAACAGTAGGTTCAGGCGTTGTTACAGCTATTAACGAATAATTATAAACTTAATAAAGTTTAAGGGTACGCATTAAGCGTACCCTTTTTTTGTTAATTCAGCTTTCATACAGCATAAATCAAATATATTTACAGTGCCGTCAGAATAAAAATCTGCATTTTCATAATTTTCAATTTCGGATTCCTCAAGCAGATATTTCTGGAGTATAATAACATCAGTTATGTTAAATATTCCGTCATTATTGACATCACCCTTAATAATCTGCGGAATAATTACAGTAGTAGTTTCGGTTGTAGTTGAAGATGAAGTTGTTGTATCTGATGTTATTTCGGTTGTAGTTGAAGATGAAGTTGCTGTATCTGATATTGTTTCGGTTGTAGTAGTAGTAGTTGTTGTTGTTGTTGTTGTTTCTGTTGTCTGAGTTTTGTAATCTGACGTGCTTATATCAGGAAGTTCATACTGAAAATACATTCCGACTCCGTCAGGAGTACATGGTGTATGGGACTGATAGAATGAATCTGTACCTTTTGCAAAATAATTATAGTTCGGAGTATCTCCGGAATCGTCCCATGTGCAGTCAACATTATAATAAAGACCGTCATCAAGCTTGACTATATTCCATGCATGAGATTTGCTTTTTACGAAAATATTATCTATTCCGTAATATGTACATAAAAGCTGATATGTTCTTGCATATGCCTCACAAACACCTTTACCTTCAACAGCTCCGATAATACTGTGAGCTACACCTGAATCGGAAGCAGATACACCGTCATCTTTGAAGGCAAAATCTATTGTTGTTATAATTTTGTCATGAATAGCTTTTGCATCATCATATGCAGATACGCCGTTTACACATTTGGAATAGGATTCAATAAGTTCAGGAATAGCAATGGCATATGAATTTCGTACACTTCCGTCAGCAAAATCCTCGAAAGATGAAATTATGATATATGTTTTATCATTCTGAACGAATCCAAGAAAAGTTGTTGAAAGGTAATACATCAGCGGATTGTCACTTCTGAAAGTTTCATATACAGAGGCTGCTTCATCGAACGTCAGACCGTAATTGTCAACAACACACATTCCCATAATATATATATCACCTGCACTACTGCTTGTAGCGGATATATCTTTTCCGTTGTCCCAGAATTCTTCTGCTTTTTTTGCAATATCATTGTAGAACTGCTGTTTTCCCTCTGTATTTTCACGCAGATTCAAATCCTGATAGCCGTAATCTGTTGAAGTATTTTCTTTAAGTTCCGAAAGACTGCTGTTACAGTCTGAAACAGCTATCATATAGTTATCTGTGTTTTCAATAACAGGAATCATGCTTTCAATTTCTTCATCTGTCATAAAATCAGGGGAACTGTTTTCTGCTCCGGCAGAAATTACAAGGCAGTTTGCAGAAAGAGCTATGGCAATCAAGGCTGAAAAAAAACGTTTTTTAATCATAACTGACACCTCTGCTGAATTAAGTTTTTATATAAATATTATATAATATTTTCCGGCTGAAATCAATTATCTTTATATCATAAAATAAAGCGATGAATTTTGTGCATTGTGTATATAAATCTTTGAAAGCGTTAAAATTCAGTTTTTATTTTTCATAGATATATTTCCGTATTTTTTTATATGAAATTTATTAACAGATTGTTACCCTAAGTTTACAAAAAATTCTAAATATTAAAAAAGTCATTGACTTATTTCCCGTATGAGAGTATAATAATATTATATCATATTTTTTATGGAGGTTTTTATAAAAATGGGCAGAGTTTATAATTTCAGTGCTGGTCCGGCAGTTCTTCCGGAAGAAGTACTTAAAGAAGCCGCAGATGAAATGCTTGATTATAAGGGTACAGGTATGTCTGTAATGGAAATGTCACATCGTTCTAAGGCTTATGATAATATCATCAAAGAGGCTGAACAGGATTTACGTGACCTTATGAATATACCTGATAACTACAAGGTTCTTTTCCTTCAGGGCGGTGCATCACAGCAGTTCGCTATGATTCCTATGAACCTTATGAAAAATGGTGTTGCTGATTATATTGTAACTGGTCAGTGGGCTAAAAAGGCTTATCAGGAAGCTCAGAAGTACGGTAAGGCTAATAAAATTGCTACTTCAGAGGATAAAACTTTTTCATATATTCCTGACTGCTCCGACCTTCCTGTAAGTGAAGATGCAGACTATGTTTATATTTGTGAAAACAATACAATATACGGTACAAAGTTCAAGACACTCCCTAATACAAAGGGAAAGACTCTTGTTGCTGACGTTTCATCATGCTTCCTCTCAGAACCTGTTGATGTTACAAAGTACGGCGTTATATACGGCGGTGTTCAGAAGAATGTAGGCCCTGCCGGTGTTGTAATCGTTATAATTCGTGAGGATTTGATTCCTGAAAAGCCACCGGTTGAAAATACTCCTACAATGCTTACTTATAAAATTCACGCTGATGCAAATTCACTTTACAATACTCCTCCGGCATACGGAATTTATATCTGCGGAAAGGTATTCAAGTGGATTAAGAAAATGGGCGGTCTTGAAGCTATGAAGGCTCATAACGAAAAGAAAGCTAAGATTCTCTATGATTTTCTTGACCAGAGCAAGCTTTTCAAGGGTACAGTAAACCCTGCTGACCGTTCACTTATGAATGTTCCTTTCGTTACAGGAAACGCTGACCTTGATGCAAAATTTGTTAAGGAATCAAAGGAAGCAGGCTTTGAAAACCTCAAGGGACACCGTACAGTAGGCGGTATGAGAGCATCTATCTACAATGCTATGCCTATCGAAGGTGTTGAAAAGCTTGTTGAATTTATGAAGAAGTTTGAAGAAGAAAATTCCTGATATTAATTTATTAATTCTTGAAAGGACAGATTACAATGTATAATATACAGACTCTTAACAAGATTTCATCTGTTGGTACAGATGTTTTTGACAAGTCTAAGTATGCCGTTTCTGATAATTTTGAAAATCCTGAAGCAATAATGGTTCGTTCTGCAAAAATGCATGATATGCAGTTCGGTGACAATCTTCTTGCAATAGCAAGAGCGGGTGCAGGTGTAAACAATATTCCTGTTGAACGCTGTGCAGAGGAGGGAATATGTGTATTCAATACTCCCGGAGCTAATGCAAATGCAGTAAAGGAACTTGCAATATGTGCAATACTTCTTTCATCAAGAAAAATTACTGAAGCTGCTGCATGGGCTGCATCTCTCAAGGGTACTCCTGATGCTCCAAAGACTGTTGAAGGCGGAAAATCAAAGTTTGCAGGCCCTGAAATAATGGGTAAAACTCTTGGTATTATCGGTCTTGGTGCTATCGGCGGAAAGATTGCAAACGCAGCCGTTGCCCTCGGTATGAAAGTTGTAGGATATGACCCGTATCTTTCAGTAAATGCAGCACTCCTTCTTGATTCCTCAGTCAAGGTTGTAAATGATATAAATGATATTTACAAGTCATGTGACTACATTTCAATTCATGTTCCTTATACACCTGATACAAAGAATACTATTGATTCTGAACAGATTGCTATGATGAAAGACGGCGTTCGTCTTATCAATCTTGCAAGAGGTGAACTCATCAACAGTGAAGCAGTAGTAAAGGCTATTGCAGACGGAAAAGTTGCAAAGTATGTTACTGATTTTGCTGATGATGTTGTACTCGGTGCTGAAAATGTAATTGTACTTCCTCACCTCGGAGCATCAACTCCTGAAAGTGAAGACAACTGTGCAATTATGGCTGCCAATGAGCTTATTGACTACATCGAAAACGGAAATATCAAAAACAGCGTAAATCTTCCTAATGCATCAATGAATGCAGTAGGCACAAAGATATGCGTTATTCACAGAAATGTACCTGCCCTCATCGCATCAATGACATCTGCTGTCGGAAATGCAGGTCTTAACATTGAAAATATGTTCAACGCAAGCAAAAAGAATTTTGCTTACACAATGATGGATATTATCGGTGACGTTACAGAAAGCGTTACAGATTCAATAAAGGCTATTGACGGTGTTATCAGAGTAAGAGTTATAAAGTAATTTATAAAAAACAAAGGGCGAATCCGTTTTGGATTCGCCCGTTTTTTTATGCCGGAAGTTCTGTTATTGTACCTGAAAGATACTGCTGTATTACAAGAGCATCATTTGCATTGATACCGTTTCCGTTTGAATGAACATCAGCATTTAACAATCCCTGACTTTCAAGTGCATTTTTATCTGAATTGCCTACGAATGAAGCAACAGCAACAGCATCAGCGACATCTACTGAACCGTCAAGATTTGCATCACCCCATAAGATTTCAGAACCGGTTGAAGAAGTAGTAGTAGCTGGTGTTGAGCCGTCAGGTTCAGTTCCTCCAACAAGAACACCGTCCGAATAAACGCATATTTTATCAGCTCTTACTTCATTTCCAGTACCGAAGAAAGCATCATCATTATCATAAATTTTAAGACCGTCATAACTCGGGTCATTTTTCGGATTCCACTTGTCACCGTAATACATTCCGAGAGTGAACTGATATTTTTTGTTTGAATTTGCAATAGTGTATCCGTCCCATTTGATTTCAACATAATATGTGTTATCAGCCTTGTCATATTTATAAGGGCCGCTTATAACACCGTCCGCAGGTGAAGCTTCAACAGAAGCCTGGTCATAAAGTTCGCTTGCCTTTACGGAATTTATATCAGATATTTCACTTGAATTGAAGTAATAGCGTACTGATATATCCTTTACAGGTTTTATTGAATCTGTCATAACCATAAGTGAAACCTTTGTAACACCGCAACCGTCTGATTTGAGGTCATCAATACCGCATGCATTTACCCAGTAATTGTTTCCGCCCTGTTCATCGCCACCAGATGATACAGCCGGAGGAAAATCAGGAGTAACTTTCATATCGTCAGTTCCGTAATAAGCATAAAGACCTGCACAAGCTCCGACAAATGCAGCATTATAGTCTATTGTAACTTCATTGTAGATATAGTCTGATGTCTTGTCAATATGCTGGTCATTTCCGTCAGGGCCACCAACCAAAGCACCATAAAGAACATATCTCTGTTCATCAGGGTCTTCACATTTTGTAAGACCGGACGCAGCTCTGTGGTGAGGATATTTTGCAGAATTTTCATTATATCCTACAATATATGAGCGTTTAAGCGGATTGTTTCCCATAATGTATTCCATTTGTCCCTTTGCCCAGTCACTGTATTCAGAGGGTTTTCCGTCATTGTTGTATTTGTCATAAACAAGAGCAATAAGTTGCATAGCAGTATTATATCTTGCAGAACCCCACTGACTTAAAAAGGCATATCCTCCTGCTGTTTCAAGAGCTTTCCACTTCGGGAAACATTTTTCAACTTCGTCCCAGAAATCATCAAATACATATTCATTTTTACCCTGAGCCTTTCTAACAATATTAACGAGGTCAAGTTCGGGGTAAGTCTGATTTATAACGCCCCATATTGTATTAGCACCGCCCCACATATCATTCCAGTTGTAGCAGTAACCTGAAGGAGCATAGTAATCAACATAAGGAGCAGCATCAGTAAGATAATTAATATCCTTTGTGCAGATATAGAGCCATGCAGCAGCCCAGCAGTAATCATCTTCCCACTTTGAAGAATTGTAATACTGTTTAGGGCCGTCTGCATTATCGCTTAATTGTTTTTCATGAGTCATTGCAAATTTCATAAGAGCCTTTGCATAGTCAAGAGATTTTTCTGCATATTCGGGGTCAGTATCCTTGAAGTTGAGATAATTTATAGCAAGTGAACCCGCTGCTGATGCAACATAATCTGTCTGAGGTTTTTCAGCAGTGAGGAAAAATGCAGGTCTGCCCATTTCATCGATTTCAGGAGCATTCCAGAAGCTGTGGTCAATATCACCGTCACCAACCTGATAACAGTGTGCAATTACATCACCGTTTGAATCACGGAATGTACATTTCATAAGATAATCATTGAAATATCGCAGAATAGTTTCAATGTGCTTATCCTGCCCGAGTTTTACATATGAATCACGGAATTCATAATATCCCCAGCCGAGTGTGGCAGCGGAATAATTTTCCGGTATGCCGAATTTTACATGGTCACCTGCATCATGAAATCCGCCTGCAACGTCAATATATCCGTCACCGTCAGGGTCAAGAATATCCTTATACTTGTCTATAAAGGACTGTGAAAGATTAGTTCCCACGAAATCAGTTATGCCGGCTTTCATTTCAACCTTTGCATCATAGGTGTGGCAGTTTCCACGCCATGAATACTGATTGTTTTCTTCAACTTCCGTACCGCACATATTTGCATCATAGAAATATATTGAATACTGCAATGCACGGGCAAAGTCGTAATCAAGGCCGGAATCTTCAAGAGCATATGAAACAGGAACTGCGGTCAGAGATGACATAACTGCAATTGAACCTGCAAGAACAGCTGATGTTAATTTTTTTAAAATTTTCATGAACATAACTCCTTTTTATAATTCTTTTATAATATTTGCAAGATACTGCTGAATAGTGAGAGCATCATTTGCATTAATACCGTTTCCGGTAGCCTGAACGTCACCGTTTATAATTCCCTGAGGAGTGAGCTTGTTTTTTTCCATATCGCCTACATATGAAGCAAGAGCAACTGCATCAGCAATATCAACAGAGCCGTCAAGATTTGCATCACCTTTCAGTGTTTCTGAATCAGATGATGAGGGATTTTCTTCAGATACATAATTTTTGATGTCAGGGAGTTCATCAAGTGTTATACAGTATTCGCTGTTATAGATTTCTTTGAGGTTTTCAACAGGATTATTCTGTTCGCTTGTGAGATAGTTCATATACCAGGGGCAGAAATAGAGCCAGCATGCTTTGTCGTTAAGGAGGTTTTCAAGAGATGGAATTGTATCGTTTTCAGACATGGCAACCATTTTCTGACCATTCGTACTCTGAACAAGGCTGTAAAATGTTGAAGAAATTGAACTTAAATTGGGAAGTCCGTCCTTAGCATTATATTTATCATATCCGATTATATCAACAACATCATCACCGGGATACCATTCAGACGAAGTCGGATAAGTGTATCCTGTCCATACCCATATAAGATTATCAAGACCGTATACATTTGTGAGCTGGTCATAAAGGAGTCTGTAAAGTTTTTTACAGGGTTCAGCTCCCTCAGCACCCCACCAGAACCATGCACCTTCAGCTTCATGAAGCGGTCTCCAGAGAACAGGAACATCAGCATCTTTGAGTTTTTTGAGCTGTTTTGCGATTTCTTCAATATCAGCCATAAGCTGTTTGTTTTCCCATGTACCTTCTTCAAGTGCATTTGATACGCTGAATGTTGTATAAGGAGTATTTCCTGTTGATTTTACATAGAAAGCCACTTCAGAGCCGTTTTCCTCAGAGGGAACATTCCAGTGCCATGTAAGAGTTGCAATACCCTTGTATTCGTTTACCCACTGGATAGCTCTTTCAGGGGCATTGTCCTCCCAGTTTGAATTTGAACGGTAAGCAAGTAAATCTATACCACGGATAGCAGGCTGTTTTCCTGTCTGTTCCTTGATATATTCAAATTCAGCCTCATTGTCCTTGATATAATTATCAGGGTCATTCCACTGGTTATAGTTGTGAGAACCGCAGTATTCCTGCTGACCTGCTATTATATGATTTCCGTATGTGTCACAGAGATAGCTGTAAAGTGATTTTGCGGATTTACTTGCATTTTTGTTTGAAAGCTGACGTGTGGGTGAAAGATTTTTAAGTTTTTCATCAGCCGGCTTTATAGTGAGATAGTCGAACATTGTATATCCCCAGTAAGCCTCAAGTTCGATGGTATTTACACCTTTTTGAAGCATAACAACTCCGCCTGACGTTTCCTCAAATGTAAGGTTATGGACAAAGCAGACTTCACCCTGATTTACACCGTTTATATTGAGATACTGGATTTTTTTATTTGGGTCAGAAGGTTCGCAGTAGCATATTGAAAGTTCATAAAGCCCTGTTTCTTCAACTTCAACATCAACGCTTACTTTTGTACCTTTCTGGTCAAGATATGAAAATCCGCCTCCGGAAGCATTTGTAAGGTCAAAATCTTCACCTGTTCCGTCCTCCTGAGTGTTGCCTTTCCATGTTTCATTATAGATTTTTCCGCCGTTTGTTGAACCGTTTTCAAATTCATATTTCTGTACAGTTTCATTTACGGCATTAGTCTGAGTACATGGCTGTATATATCCGACAGCCATAAGTGCTGACAGAAATGCACACAGACTCTTTTTTGATTTGCTGAATTTCATAAAAAACCTCCCTGAATTCAATTTAATTTATAAAAAGATTATAACATCAATTTTTAAAAATTGCAATGATTTTTTGAATTTAGTAATATTATAATTTTGTTGACTTTTTAAGAGGAATAAAGTATAATAAGTATTAAAAGACTGAGATGATGAGGAGGTTGAAAAAAATGAGTATTTTTAATATAGATAAAAATTCCATGTCTCTTAGTCATGACTGGGAGCTTTTTCAGAAATTTATAGGAAACGTCGGAGCATTTACATATATATCAAAAGAAAAATCCGCATATCTTGACCCTATGGCACTTAAAATTCTGAATTGCAGTCGTGAAAAAATAAACGAATATGAGTTTTTTAATCTGCTTGACAGAATATCAAAAAATCCTGTTGAGGGTGAAAAGCATATCTATATATACAAGACAGACAATACCCGAAAATTTATAAAGATGAATATTTTTGAAAGCCGTGATGTATGGCTCGGATTTGTTCAGGATTATACACGTCAGATTTTTGAAAAGAACAAGAAATCCGATTCAATAGAATATGACCCTATAACACGTCTGCCGTCATATTCATCTTTTACAGAAATTGTAAAGAATACGCTTGATAATACAAATCACTGCTGGCTTGCGTCAATGCATCTCAACGGACTTGAAAAGCTCGGAACTTTTCTGACTGTTGACAATACAAATCATTGTATAACATCTGTTGCCGAAACTATAAAGGGATTTGGTTCAGATGATATAATATTCGGTTCAAAATCGAATTATGAAATATGTATACTTTTCAAAAATCTTGATAAGAGTGCTGTATACAGTATATTGAAAAATATGAATGACGCTGTAAGACACTGTGTTTTTACTGATGATTTCGGAGAGGTTATTGATATAAGCGACAGAAGTTCTTTAAGCCTTTCAGTCGGTTGCTGTTCGTATCCGGAACAGGCTTATGAATTTAATATGCTTGTGAACTATTCGGAATTTGCACTCTTTGAGGCAAGAAACAGCCGTAAGAAAAGTGTTGTGAACTGGTTCTGTGAGGAGAGATACCGCAGGGAAAAAACAGCATATAAAAAGTCACAGATTTTTGCAAAGGTGATTCGTGAAAATCAGCTTTCCTATCACTTTCAGCCGATTGTAAGTGCGGTAAGCGGTGATATATATGCTTATGAGGCTCTTATGAGAACATCTGTGGATATAAACCTTTCACCTTTACAGTTGCTTGCAATGGCACGTGAACAGAATAATCTCTATGCTATTGAAAGACTTACATTTTTTAATACAATAGATTTACTCAGCAAAAATCAGCAGTTCTTCAAGAACAGAAAGCTTTTTATAAACAGTGTCGGAAGTTTTCTTCTTACTGAAGAAGATTTCAACAGGCTTTATCTTACATACGGCGAACTTATGGAAAAGGTTGTCATAGAGGTTACTGAACAGACGAATCCTACTTCCAATGATGTAAAGCTTCTGAAAAAAAGATGCATTATAACACATTCAGGTCTTGCTATTGATGATTACGGTACAGGCTATTCAAACAGCGTAAATCTTCTTCACTATTCTCCTGAATATATAAAAATTGACCGTTCGCTTATAACGGATATTCAGAACGATTTGAAAAAACAACAGCTTGTATCCTCTGTTATAGAATTTGCACATGATAATAATATTCTTGCACTGGCAGAAGGTGTTGAAACATCTGCTGAACTGAAAACAGTTATAAGAATGGGAATAGACCTCATTCAGGGTTTTTATACTTCAACACCAAAACCGTTTCTTCTTGATATGATTTCACAATCTGTAAAGGACGAAATTATAAATACAAATCTTGAAGTTTCAAAACATGGAATAAAGAAAGTCTATGATGCCCGTACAAGTGATGATATAGACCTGCTTAAACTGGCACTTGAAAAATATACTGATATTCATATCTATCAGAGTAAGCTTAAAATCAGAGGCGATGTTGAAAAACCTGTTAATATGAATATAACAGTAATGGATAATTACAGCTGTGAGCTTACTCTTGAAAATGTAAATCTTGTAAGCCGTAATGCAAAGCCTGCGATTTCTGTCGGAGAATCAGCACAGCTTATTCTTAATGTTGAAAATCAGAATAAAATAAGCTATCTCGGAATATATGTTCCCCAGACTTCACAGTTCTTTCTTAAAGGAAACGGAAGTCTTTTAATAGACTGCTATGCTACATCAGGTTTTGCAATAGGAAATGACTATGAACATGCATGCGGTGATATATTCGTGGATATGACCGGAAATCTTGAAATTATAACAAATTCTGAAGAAACTGTCTGCATAGGCGGAGGATATAATCTTAATGAATCTGAAATAAATTTAAAATCCGGAAATATTAAAATCAATATGAATTCCCATAACGGCGTTGCAATAGGAAACTATAACGGCGGTTCAATAATCAATATGTCTGATAAATGCAGAATAGATATAAGCATTTCCGGAATAAACGTTATAGCGATAGGAAGTGTAAAATCAGAATCCCTTATAATGTCATCGGCTGATATTGATATACGTGCAAGCGGAGCTTCAACAATAGGAATAGGTTCTTTCAGCAATGCAGAGGGTGATGTCAATATAAAAAAAGGAAAAATCAATATTACAATGCGTTCTTCAAAGAATGCCGGAATAGGTTCATGGAAAGGAAAAATGAATGTAAATATAAGAGATTGCTCAATAAATATTGATAATCAGGGAAATGATGTTGCAGGTATAGGTGATATTTTCGGTTCAGGCAATGTATTCATAAAGAATTCTGATATAGATATAAAGATTTCTGCCTCAAATCCGATAGATATAGGAACAGAAAAGGGAAATACAAAACTTCAGGAAAATAAAATCAGCTCAGTTATAAACGGAAAGCAGATTTCCCATGAGCAGACGGAGGTTTAATTATTGAAGAATTTTATAATTAATCACAAAAGGCTTACTATCGGAATAATTCTCTATATTGCAGTCTTTATTGTTAGCAGTTTTATTTCTCCCTGGCAGATAAGAGATGTAAATTTCAGCGACCTCGAAATTGACCATACAATCGGAGTTGTTGACAAAGTTCCATTGAAGATAATATATTTTGGAATATATGAACTTGTGGAACTTCTTGTCTATGCAGGAAGTGAAAGTTTTACTGCGAATGGTCTTATGTTTTTTATAACTGTGTGTGCATTGTTTTCATATACATATATAATAAGGTCATTTGTTATAAAGAATGAATTTGACAGCAAGGCAGAGGAAATGGCTCTTGATTTTATATATGACAATATTTTTGCCTATATTTCATCAGTTCTTGCATATTTCCTTTACAGCCCGATTGCAAAAAAAGTATATACAATAATGAACGGTGACAAAAGCACCTTGTTTAAAATACTTACAGTTCTGATTATACTGTTTTTTGTTATAATACCGTCACTGCCTCAGCTTCTTCAGCTTCTGGCATATGTATTTTCAATTTCGTGGACAGTAAAACTTCTTGTGACTATAAATGAAACTCTGAAATGGAACATAATTTTAAAAACAATTCTTATTGTTCTTGTCGGAGCAGTTCTGATTGTTCTGATAAATCTTATTATAAACGGACTTCTGAACAAAATGCAGGAAAAATTAGTAGAATTTTTCGGTGTACTGTTTCCGGCAATAGGAGCATTTCTGCTCAGTGCATTGCGTATATGCGTAAAAGTGGGAATAGCACTTCTTATTTTTTCAGGTGTATCATATGGACTGATATGGCTTGTTGAAAAACTTGCATAGCAAAAATTTAATATATAATATATAAAGGAAGGTATTTTTAAAAATGAAACTTGGTATGGTTGGTCTGCCGAATGTCGGCAAAAGCACACTTTTTAATGCTCTTACAAATGCAGGTGCGGAATCTGCAAATTATCCGTTCTGCACTATTGAAAAAAATGTCGGAATAGTATCTGTTCCTGATGAACGACTTGATGCCCTTGCAAAAATGTATGAGCCGGACAAGTTTACTCCTGCAATTCTTGAATTTGTTGATATTGCCGGACTTGTAAAGGGAGCTTCAAAAGGTGAGGGACTCGGAAACAAGTTTCTTGCGGATATTCGTGAAGTTGATGCAATTGTACATGTTGTACGCTGTTTTGAAGATGAAAATATTACCCACGTTGACGGAAATATAAATCCTGCAAGAGATATTGAAACTATAAATCTTGAACTTATTTTTTCTGATATTGAAATGCTTGAACGCCGTATTGACCGTTCAAAAAAGGCATCAAAGGGCGATAAAAAATATCTTGCAGAAGTGGATTTCCTTGAACGCCTTAAAGAATTTATGGAGGGCGGAAAGTCTGCGAGAGCGTTTGACTTCACAGATGATGAACGTGAAATACTCAAATCAACTCCGCTTTTATCTGCAAAGCCTGTAATATATGCTGCAAATCTCAGTGAAGATGATTTCAGAAACAATATTGAAACAAACGAAAATTATCAGACAGTAAAGAAAATTGCAGAGGAGGAACATTCAGCAGTTCTCCCGATATGTGCTCAGATTGAAGCAGAAATTTCCGATATGGACGCTGAAGATAAAGAGATGTTTCTTAATGATTTGGGACTTGAAGTTTCAGGTCTTAACAGAATTATAAAAGAAGGTTACAGCCTTCTCGGACTTATTTCATATCTCACAGCCGGAAAGCCTGAAGTTCGTGCATGGACTATTAAAAAAGGTACAAAAGCACCGCAGGCAGCAGGAAAAATTCATACTGATTTTGAAAAAGGATTTATTCGTGCAGAAGTCGTATCCTTTGATGATTTGATGAAATGCGGTTCAATGTCTGCTGCAAAGGAAAAAGGACTTGTAAGGCTTGAAGGTAAGGATTATGTTATGAATGATGGTGATATAGTTCTTTTCAGATTCAATGTATAATAAATAATAAAAAAGGACGGAATTATCCGTCCTTTCTTTTTATAGGCTTGATTTTTGAATACATAAAGTTCTGTACTGAATAGAGGCTTGTGTATCCTGAAAGCATAAACGAGATGAAACATGCCAATGCACAGAATTTAAATCCTGAACTTCCGAAAAGTTCAACGCTCAGAATAATTGATGCAAGAGGGCAGTTTGTCATTCCGCAAAAAAGTGCAACCATTCCGACACCTGCACCAACTGAATAATCAAGTCCGAGAAGTCCTGCCATAAGACTGCCGAATGTCGAACCGGTAAATAATACAGGAACAATTTCACCGCCCTTGTATCCTGCACTTAATGTGAGAGCAGTAAACAGAATTTTCATTATAAATGCTTCAGGACGTGATTCACCTGCAAAAGCTTTTTCAATTATTTCACTTCCTGCACCGTTATAATCAAAAGTTCCGATTGCAAATGTAAGGACAGCCACGATAAGACCGCCTGTTACTATTCTTAAATTCGGATTTTTAATCTTTTTGTAAAGCTTTGAAGAAAGTTTCAAAGCTCCGCAGAACAGACAGCTCAGAATGGCACAGAGTATTCCGATAACTGCAATTTTTCCATAATTTTCAAGGCTGTATTCAGCATTGTTTATATAAAGCTCAAAATCTGTTACTTTGCAGAGTTCTGAAATTTTCATTGCTGATACGGCTGATATTATACATGGAACTATTGCAGAATACTGAACAGAGCCTACTGTACATATTTCCGTTGCAAATACGGCAGATGTTACAGGTGTTCCGAATATGGCGGAAAAACATGCACTCATTCCGCACATAGTAAGAATTTTTCTGTCAGCATCATCTGATTTCAGAAGTTGTCCGAATTTTGAACCCATACTTCCGCCTATCTGGAGTGCAGCTCCCTCACGTCCGCTTGAACCTCCGAGGAGATGCGTTATTACAGAGGCAACAAAAATACATACAGTGTTTTTGAATCCCATTTTTCCGCCGTCACGGGCTGTGAGAAGAACCATATTAGTTCCCTTGTCCTCCGGAAATCCCATTATTCTGTAAAGCTGAACTATTACAATTCCTCCGATTGGCAGAAGCCATATAATCCAGTTGTGAGCTTTTCTGAAACTTGTAACACCTTTTATTGAATATGCAAAAAGCACTCCCGCAAATCCGACTGCAATTCCTGTCAGTGAGCTTATTAAAAACCATTTGAAAAAACTTTTATAAAGCGGAATGTATTCTTTTTTTAAATTTTCAGGGATTTTCATTATTTTACCTCATATTTACCGGTAAACCATTAATTTCAATGTTAGGGTCATCTATATCAATAAGCAGACATTTTCTGCCGTCAACAACACTTGTGCGTATTTTATCTGATGCAGAGGGGCTTATATTTACGGTAATTCCCGCTGTTTTGAGAACTGTTTTTGATTCTACAAGATTTGATGCAGTAAGAGGTGCATTTCCGCATGTGGATTCATATACTTTGCCGAGAGCTTTCAGACGTTCAGAGGATACGCCTGATTCTTCAAGCATATCATGTATTTTATTGCTGTCAATAGTATAAGTATCTGTTTCATTTTTATTCTGTTCAACAGTTTCCTTTATTTTTTCGTTTACAGTATTGATAAGTGTATAATCAAGTTCATCGCCTGCAACTGTTTTCAATATGTTTTGAAAATTTACTTTTTCACTTTCAGCAGACATTACAAATGTACAGCCTAAAACATCTTCAATTATTGAAATATTCGGACTTCCTGCCTTTTTTGCATAGTACATGACATGATTTATGTCACTGCTTCTGTTGCTGAATACCGGATATAAAAACCCATCAGAGGGAGCTTTGCTTATAAAGAGTTCAGTTTCAGTTCTGTGGACAATTTCGTTGTTGAAATTATCAAATACAAAACCTGTTTCACTGACTTCAACAGGACAGATTGCAGTTATAAGGTATCTGTAAATTTCATCGGCATCGTCCTCTGAAAATTCATCAAGCTTGTTTTTTCTGCGTATGGTATATGTGCAGTATCCTGTTATTACTGAAAAAGCACCGGTATATGAAATATTGTTTATTATGTGGTTCAGAAAGTTATCAGCACATTCTTCATCTTTAAGTTCGGATTTAAGAAGTTTATATAATATATCCTGACTTTTGTCCTCATCATATGCCTCATTGGGAAATTCATATTCAGTAAGATTTTTCCCTACATTCGTATTGAGAATTTTTTTCAGAATATTTGTATAAAGTTCGGTTTCATCAGAATCCATTGTTATACAGGAAGAAATATTGCTGTATCTCAGATTTTTTTCATTGTCAACAAAAGCTGTAAGAACCTTTTCCATTATGAAAAAACCGCTTTTGTCAGAAAAATTCTTTTTAATTTCGGCAGTTTCCTTTTTATTCATTCTTATAATCCTCCTGATTAGTGAACTTTTATTGACGGATTTTTGAAATCGTCAATACGTTTTTTATAAGCCTCTGTTGCCTCGGATTCAAATGCAACGTTGACTTTCTTTCCGGAAATTTCAGAAAGGAGTTTTTTTGTAAAAAGAGGATTTACAAGCAGAAAAGGCCCTAAGAGATTTGTTGCATAGAAGTTATTTATTTTTACTCCCTCATAATCGCAGTTTTCATTCATACCTCTGCCTTTTTTGACTTTCAGAAATCTGTGTTCAGGATTTTCAACTGTTGTCTGTGTGAACTGAGCCTGAAATCCTGCAAATTCAAGACCTTCTCTTTCTGCAAGTACAAAACCGCTGTAACGGTGATTCATATCACGGATTACTTTTATATCAGCAAGTCCAAGACCTTCCAGAACTTCTCCGCTGTCACCGTCAATTATTGACTTCCCGAATATATCAACAGCACTTCCGGTAATTATAAAGGCTGTGCCGTCTGCAATCATATTGCTGAGTTTTGATTTATATGGTTCAAGTTCCTTTATAACAAGTGCCTGAACGCTTTCACTCATTGAGCCGAGATATATTAAATTTACCTTGTTTTCTGCAAAATACGGTTTTTCGCCAAGACGTGTATATATAAATTCAGAATCAGGCAGAGATTTCTCAAGATAGCGTACATTTCCGATATCTCCGAAAAGGTTGCAGACCTCTGAATATAGAATTTCAACAGTCATTATTTTTTTCCTCCCAGTTTTTCTTCAAGCTGTGTTTTTATCGTTTCGAGAGATTTTGTATTGAAAAGGTCATACATAATCATGATTTTTTCGACATTTTCAGGTTTAAGGAATGAAACTGTATCTGTTTCGGAATCGCATATGTTTATTTTACTGCGGTCAATTCCTGCCATAAGAAGTCTTAAAAGATAATCTGAACAGCGTTTTCCTCCGACAATAATCTGTTTTATGCTCTCGTCATTGAGATATTCAAAGTCAGTTTCATAAATCCAAGCAAGATTTTCAGATGTTCTCTGAGCATCATAGAAATCTTCAAGAATCATTATAACGGCTTTGTTTCCTGATTCCTTTGAAACAGCATGACATACTCCTGAACAGGCAACAGGATTCTGTCCCTTTGCAAGTGAGATTATAACCTCATGATTTCCCAGTTTATAGCGGTCATAGCGTGTTTTTACTATTTTTGCCTTTGAGAGTATTTTTACAACGTTTTCATATGATACACCGAATTCTCTTGTAAGTGCAATTGCAGATGATGTGTTGTAAATATCTGTTATACGGCTTTCAACAAGAGGATATTCCTCATAAGCACCGTTGTGATTTATAACAAGCTTTTTGTTTTCATAATCGATTTTTTCAACGCAGTAGTTTGCCTGTGGATTTTTATATCCGCATTTTTCACAGTGGGCAAGTCCGATATGATTGTATCTCTTGAAATCAAATACAAGATGTGCATGGCATTCAGGGCAGAGAACAGCATCGCATATAATGCTTTTATCGTTTGATTCTTCATCAGGCTGACGCTTTATTCCGAAATATGCACGTTTGTTTTCAGGTTTCAGCGATGAACTTATAATATCATCAGCATTGAGAATAAGTGTTGTTTTATCTGAAATATTGCTGTTCAGAAAGTTGAATATATATTCAGTATGTGCATTTCTTTTCATAGAATCTCTCTGAAGATTTGTACATACAAGATAATCAGGCTTTACAAACGGAAGTATTCTTCCTGCACTTCTTTCATCAACTTCAAAAACTGCCATTTTTGCACGGCATTTTCCTGCAAATGAACAGTCATTCAGAAGTATTGAGGCTATGCCGGTATCTACATTTCCGCCAAATCTGTTTGATATAAATTCATAGCCGTTTCCTTCAAGAATATCGGAAATCATATTTGATACGGTTGTTTTTCCGTTAGTTCCTGTTATTGCGATTACCTTTTCAGGCATATCGATATAATGCAGTAGTTTAGGAAAAAATATCAGAGAAGCTTCTCCGGGGAGATTTGTTGCATTTCTTTTCATAAGACGCATGAGCTTAATCATAATTTTTCCGCCGAAAACTGCAAGATAAAATCTTATTGGCTTTTTCATTTCACATCTATTGCCTTTCTTTTATAAATTTACATCTATTATTATACCGTCATAGCCTGTTTAAGTCAACAGCTTTTTTCAGGCTCTGTACAAAAAGAATAATTATTCTGTCTGTAATATTGAATATACTGTTTTTGTGTATATATATGATAATATTATAGAATTTTTGTTGAAATTATATATTGATTAAGCACAAGAAATTCCGATAAGGGTTGACATACCCTCAACTCTCTGTTATAATAGGCTTGTATTTCAATATTACTGGAGGTATAAAAGTGAAGAAAATTATCGGAAAATTATGCGTTTTTGTAACAGGCTTTACTGTTTTTATGGGAACTCTCCCTTTAGGATTATCCGCTGATGCTTCTTATGCAAGTGAACTTTCTGTAAGCCAGAACGGTATTGATTTCATCTGCGAAAAGGAAGGTTTCAGCCCCGTTTGCTATTATGACAGCTCACAGTCATCAATCGGCTACGGCACAAAATGCGGTGACAAGGCACATTCAAGCGGTCAGCATTCCATTACAAAGGAAGAAGCTGCTGATGAAATGGAAAAGGCTATAAATAACTACTGTATCCCGAATATCAGACGTCAGACTGAAGGCATTGATATGAATCAGAATCAGTTTGATGCTCTTGTAAGCTTTACATACAATACAGGTGGCGGAACATCTATGATTAAAAATTCTCCCCTTGTAAAGTATTTGCAGGGTACTATGACTGAAGATGAGGCACGTTCAGCATATTCAAGCTACATAGTTACATCAGGCGGAAAGGTTCTTTCAGGTCTTATAAACAGAAGAAACAGCGAGGCTGATTTGTTCTTCAGCAAGGACAGTTCATATTCTGAAGAAGATAAGGACGGAAGCGTTTCAGGAAGATTTGTGGTTGCTACTAAAGACGACCCGCTTAATATGAGAAAGACTCCTGATATTTCATCAAACGTTCTTACCCGTATTCCAAAGGGTACTGTTATAGATGTTACTGAATCTGAAAAAGGCTGGGCAAAAGTAAGCTGGAACGGTTTTGAAGGCTATTGCAGTCTTGAATACCTTAAATCATCAGACAAGAATATTTCAGAACAGTATGTAATCGCTACAAAGGACGACCCTCTCAATATGAGAAAAAATCCTGATATTACATCAAATATCGTTACAAGAATACCAAGAAATACAACAATTTCTGTTGATGAAATTGATAACGGCTGGGCAAAGGTGAGCTGGAATGGCTTTGACGGCTATTGCAGTATGGACTACCTTAAAAAAGCTGAATAAAAAATATTATTCTTTCTGAATAAAACTATAAAAATATCCAATCATCTTTTATGAGGTGATTGAGATGTTTAAAAAAATATCATGGAAACTTATTGGAATATCAGTTATTGTTACAATTATAATTTCAAATTTTGTTCAGGTCGGAAAGAGTCTTGATAATTTAAGAGAAAATGTACTCAGGATTCATATACTTGCAAATTCTGACAGTATTGCTGACCAATCTCTTAAACTTAAAGTCCGTGATGCTGTTCTTGAACATTCACAGGAAATTTTCGGTAAGTCTGCAACTCCGGAGGATTTTAAAAATCTTTCAAAGGAAAAGCTCGAAAAAATAAGAGAAATTGCTCAGTCTGTAATTGATGAATACGGATTTGATTATGACATAGGTGTTGAAGAAACTGAAATGTTTTTCGATGAACGTACTTATGGTGATATTACAATGCCTGCCGGAAATTACGATGCTTTAAGAGTTACAATCGGAGATGCTGAAGGTCATAACTGGTGGTGCGTAATGTATCCGCCCCTGTGTATTCCTATGGCATCTGAAGTAACTGATGACAAGGATATTGAAAAGGAATTTTTCAGCAGTCGTGAACTCAATATGATTCAGAAACCTGAAAAATATGAAGTCAGATTTATGCTCTGGGACAAGCTGAAGGAAATTTGTAATTGTTAAATAAAAAATATAACGTCAGCCCCTTGACAAATTGATTTTTATGTTGTATAATAATTCGGTAAACAAAGCAGAATTCCCGTTCTCACCGTCACATTTTTTTGTTTCGTCTGTGCCGGTCAATAAGTGTTTCAGATTGTTATGCGTTCTCTGAGTGCGGGATTTTTTATTATTCTGCACTCATTTTTGTTTTCTATATTTTTTTTGGAGGTGCTTGAACATTAGCAAACAGGAACTGCAAATCAACGAAGAAATAAGAGATAAAGAAATTCTCGTAATCGACGCTGATGGTAAAAAACTCGGCGTTATGTCCGCCAGAGATGCTCAGAAAATCGCATTTGAAAAGAATCTTGATTTAGTAAAAATCGCTCCGCAGGCTACACCGCCTGTATGCCGTATTATGGATTACGGCAAATTCTGCTTTGAACAGACCAAACGTGAAAAAGAAGCTAAAAAAAATCAGAAGGTCGTTTCAATTAAAGAAATAAGAATGTTTTCCACAATAGATACTCATGACTTTGAAACTAAAGTCAATCAGGCGGAAAAATTCCTTAAATCAGGTGATAAACTCAAGGTTTCAATAAGATTCCGCAAGCGTGCTATTGCTCACCCACAGCTGGGAGAGGAATTGCTTGAGCGATTCAAGGAAGCAGTTTCATCTGTGGGTATTGTTGAAAAGCCCGCCAAAATGGAAGGACGAAGCCTTGTAATGTTCGTCTCTCCTAAATCATCAAAATAAGGAGGATATACTAAAATGGCAAAGGTTAAAGTAAAAACACATTCAGGTGCTAAGAAGCGTTTTAAGATTACAGGCAGTGGCAAGGTTAAGTATCAGCACACAAACAAGAGACACAGACTTACTCAGAAGGATACTAAGCGTAAGAGAATTGCAAGAAATTCCGGTCTTTGCGGAACTGCAAATGCTCCGGCAATCAAGAAACTCGTTCCTTATATGTAATCGCTTAAAATAATTTTTTTGGAGGTAAAAGAACTATGGCTCGTGTTAAGGGTGCAATGATGACTCGCAAGAGAAGAAATAAGACACTTAAACTCGCAAAGGGTTACTTTGGTGCTAAGAGCAAGCACTTTAAAATGGCTAAACAGGCCGTAATGAAATCAGGCAACTATGCTTATGTCGGAAGAAAGCAGAGAAAGAGAAATTTCAGAAGAATCTGGATTACAAGAATTTCTGCTGCTGCTCAGCTTAATGGCATGAACTATTCAACATTCATGAATGGCTGCAAGAAGGCTGGAATTACACTTAACAGAAAGATGCTTTCTGAAATAGCTATAAACGATGCTGCCGGCTTTAGTGCAATTGCTGAAAAGGCTAAGGCTTCTCTTTAATCGTTTTTTTGATTATAAACACGCTCCTTAATTAAAAAGAGCGTGTTTTGTTTATAAAAAGGGGACATACAGATAATGGAAATAATAACCTCAAAGGATAACCCTGCGGTTAAACTTTACAGAAAGCTTTCGGAATCAAAAAAAGAACGCTCACAGTATAATATGTTCGTGCTTGAGGGACTCAGAATAGTTAAAGATGCTGTAAATGAAAACAGCGGTCTTAAATATATTATTCTTACCAAACAGGCTTTTGAAAAATATGAATCCGAATTTTCACAGGCTGATTTGAATAACACAAGATTTATTGTAATTTCAAATGAACTTGGGAATAAAATCGCTCAGACTGAAAAAACACAGGGTGTATTTGCAGTTTGCAGTATACCTCCTGAAAAGAAACTTAATCTTAAGCCGGACGGAAAATACATAGTTCTTCACAAAGTTCAGGACCCCGGAAATATGGGAATGATTATCCGTACTGCTGATGCCCTCGGAATAGACGGAATAATTACCTGCGAATGCTGTGACCTTTATAATCCTAAGGTTATACGTTCTACAATGGGTTCGGTATTCAGAATGAAGATTTATAATGAACCTGATGAGAATATAATTTTTTCCGGACTTTCAGAAAAAAATATAAAATCCTTTGCTTCAGTAATAGACAGCGATGCTGTTAATATAAATAGTATAAGTCTTGAAGGCGGTTGTGCAGTTTTTATCGGGAACGAAGGAAACGGTCTTCCGAAAGAAGTTTCAGAAAGATGTACTGAAAGAATAACTATCCCTATGCATGGAACAATAAATTCCCTTAATGCCGGAATGGCATGCGGTATTCTTATGTGGGAGATGAAACGTAATGGATAAGGTTGCATACTGGTTATGGCTCACTGAAATTTTCGGAACAGGCAATGAACGCCTCTGGACAGCTATGAAATGTTTTGGCGAACCTGATACGGCTTACTGGGAGCTTTGCAGAAATAATCATGGTCTGAAACTTAATCAGAAAGAACTTTCAAATATAAAAAGCATATCACTTGAAAACTGCTTAAAGCTTATTGATGTATATAATTCAAGAGGATTTTCCGTAACAGGTTTTTCAAGCCCCGAATATCCCGACTATCTCAGAAATATATACAATCCTCCTGCCGTTCTTTTTTATAAGGGTGATATAGAATGTCTTAACCGTATGCCTGCAATAACAATTGTTGGTGCAAGACGTTCTTCAAATCAGAGCCTTATGATTGCGGAACGCATTTCATCGGAACTTGCACAGAACGGATTTGTTATAGTAAGCGGTTTTGCAAGAGGTACGGATATACATTCTCATCTTGGAGCAATAAGAGCCGGCTGTCCTACTGTATGTGTTATGGGTTGCGGTCTTGATATTGACTATCCTAAGGAGAATTTTATATATCGTGATTCTGTTCTTAAAAACGGAGGAGTCTTTATAAGCGAATATCCTCTCGGAACACCACCGCTTCAGCAGAATTTCCCGAAAAGAAACCGTATACTTTCAGGTGTGAGCAGGGGAGTTGTTATTGTTGAGGCAGGAGAAAAAAGCGGTTCACTTATTACTGCTGAACTTGCTGTTGAACAGAACAGGGAAGTTTTCTGTGTTCCTCCGGCAGATATTTATGACAGACGATATGCAGGAAATATACGTTTTCTTCGTGACGGTGCTGTTGCTGTTTACGGTTATGAAGATATAGCAGGTTATTTTAATCCCTTTGAAAATGATATTGAGAAAGAAATTCCTGAAATTGATGAACCTGAAATCATTCAGGAAGTTCCCGAAAATTCTGAAAATTCTGATGATTCTGAAAAAACAGATGACCTCTCTGAATTTTCGGATATACAGAAAGAGATAATAAGAATACTTATGCAGGGTAAAACTCATATTGATGTGATTTCCGACAGACTCGGCTATGATGTTTCAGAGCTTGTCGCTGAAATAACAAATCTGGAATTTGATGATGTTATACAGTCTTTTCCGGGAAAAATATACGGATTGAAATAAATTCAGAAAAATTTATGGTCAGTGTTTTCATGAAAATTTTTATATTCAGCAGGAGTGAATAAAATGTCCAATAATTTAGTTATAGTGGAATCGCCTGCAAAGGCAAAGACAATACAGAAATATCTCGGGAACGGATACGAGGTAATAGCATCAATGGGGCATGTGCGTGACCTCCCGAAATCAAAGCTTGGCGTTGATGTTGAAAATAACTTTCAGCCACAGTATATTGATATGAAAGGCAAGGGAGATGTTATAAAGGAACTTAAAAAGCATGCTAAAAAATGCGATAAAGTTTACCTTGCAACTGACCCTGACAGAGAGGGCGAGGCTATTTCATGGCATATCGCACATATTCTCAAACTTGATATGAATGACAATAATCGTGTGGAATTTAATGAAATAACAAAAACCGGTATCCAGAACGGTATGAGCAATCCGCATAAGATTAATATTGACCTTGTTAATGCACAGCAGGCAAGACGTATTCTTGACCGTCTTGTAGGATATAAATTAAGTCCTTTTCTCTGGAAAAAGGTAAAAAGAGGTCTTTCAGCAGGACGTGTTCAGTCTGTTGCAGTCAGAATTGTTGTTGAGCGTGAAAACGAAATAAGAAAGTTTAAGCCAAAGGAATACTGGTCAGTTGATGCAGTTTTTTCATCAGGCGGAAAATCTTTCAAGGCATCTCTCTTATCCTTTGAAGGCAAGAAAATTGATATGCCTGACGGAAAGTTTGCACATGATATTCTTGAACGCCTTAAAGGTGCAGAATATACTGTTAAGGCTGTAAGAAAAAAAGTTGTTAAAAAACAGCCTTCTCCTCCTTTTATAACATCAACATTACAGCAGGACGCATCAAGACGTCTTGGATTTGCTTCAAAGCGTACTATGAAAATTGCTCAGGAACTTTATGAGGGTGTTGATATTAAAGGTATGGGTGCAGTCGGTCTTATAACATATATGAGAACAGACAGTCTTAGAATATCTGAAGAAGCTCAGAATTCTGCGAGAGATTACATTCTTTCAACATACGGAAAAAGCTATCTCCCCAATACTCCTAAGGTTTATAAATCAAAGAAAAATGCTCAGGACGCTCATGAGGCTATAAGACCTTCTATTATTGACCTTACACCTTCAAATGTAAAACCAAGCCTTACTGATGAACAGTATAAGCTTTATAAACTTATATGGGAAAGATTTATTGCAAGCCAGATGGAAAATGCATTGCTGGATACTGTTTCAGTAGATATTGAGGCTCGTGACTGCCTTTTCAGAGCATCAGGATATTCAGTGAAATTTGACGGTTTCACCGTTCTTTATACAGAATCTTCAGAAAGTGATGATGAGGGTAAAAAGGAACTCCCTCCGCTTTCAGTCGGTGATAAGCCTGAACTGAAATCACTTTCAGGAAATCAGCATTTTACACAACCGCCTGCAAGATATTCAGAAGCCACACTTATAAAGGCTCTTGAAGAAAACGGCATAGGCAGACCAAGCACATATGCTCCTACTATTACAACAATAATTTCAAGAATGTATGTTGAACATGAGGGAAAACAACTCAGACCTACAAATCTCGGTGAAGTTACTACTGAACTTATGAAAGAGCATTTTAAAAATATTGTTGACTATAAATTTACTGCCCAGATGGAAAGTAATCTTGACTGCATAGAACATGGCGAAAAGGACTGGGTAAAAACTCTTGATGAATTTTATGCTGATTTTGCGGAAACTCTCAAAAAGGCTGAGGAAGCTATGGAGGGAAAGCGTGTAAAAGTTCCTGATGAGGAAACTGATGAGGTATGCGACCTCTGCGGTAAAAAAATGGTTATAAAATACGGCCCTTATGGAAAGTTTATAGCATGCTCAGGATTTCCGGAATGTAAGAATACAAAGAAAATCATTCAGGAAACAAAGGGAATATGTCCTCTTTGCGGTAAAAAAATTCTTGTGAAGAAATCAAAGAAAGGCAGAAGTTTTTACGGCTGTGAGGGATTTCCGGACTGCAATTTCATGACATGGAATGAACCTGTTGAAGAAAAATGCCCGCAGTGCAACAATACACTTTTCCGAAAAGGAAAGAAAAACGGAAAACTTGTCTGCGAAAAACCCGGTTGCGGATATGAAAGGGATATAACATAATATGGCAGAAAACAATACAGTAACAGTTATAGGCGGAGGTCTTGCAGGCTGTGAGGCATCATGGCAACTTGCTCAGAGAGGTATAAAAGTAAATCTCTTTGAAATGAAACCAAAGAAATATACTCCGGCACATAAATTCAGAGGATTTGCAGAGCTTGTATGCTCAAATTCACTGAAAGCTTCAAGAATAGAATCAGCAGCGGGACTTCTTAAAGAGGAAATGCGTAGACTTGGTTCTCTTATAGTTCCCTGTGCGGAAGAAACATCTGTTGAGGCAGGAGGAGCTTTGGCTGTTGACAGGGAAAAATTTTCACTGCTTGTTACAGAAAGAATAAAATCTCACGAAAATATAAATATCATATCTGATGAAGTTTCAGAAATTCCGCAGGGAAATGTTATTATTGCAACAGGCCCTCTTACTTCAGATTCCCTTGCACCAGATATAGAAAAAATATGCGGAAACCGTTTCAGCTTTTTTGATGCGGCAGCACCGATAGTTACATCTGACAGCCTTAATAAAGATATTGTATTCTTTGCATCAAGATATGACAGGGGAGATGCTGATTATATAAACTGTCCTATGAACAAGGAAGAATATACACGCTTTTATACTGAACTCATCAATGCTGAATCTGCTGAATTAAAGGATTTTGACAAGGAATCATTCAAGGTTTATGAAGGTTGTATGCCTGTTGAAGTGCTTGCAAAACGTGGTGAGGATACAATGCGTTTCGGCCCTTTGAAACCTGTCGGACTTACTGACAAAAGAACAGGAAAACGTCCGTATGCTGTTGTTCAGCTCAGAAAAGAAAACCGTGAGGGAACTATGTATAATCTTGTCGGATTTCAGACAAATCTGAAGTTCGGAGAGCAGAAACGTGTATTTTCTATGATTCCGGGACTTGAAAACGCTGAATTTGTGAGATTCGGTGTAATGCACAGAAACTTTTTTATTGACAGTCCGAAACTTCTTAAACCTACATTTGAAATGAAAAATCGTGAAGGATTGTTCTTTGCAGGTCAGATGACAGGTGTTGAGGGATATATTGAATCTGCAATGAGTGGAATTATAGCAGGAATAAATATGTACTGCCGTATTGCAGGAAAAAATCCTCTTGTTCTTCCCCGTGAAACAATGACAGGTGCATTGACTTCATATATAAGTGATGAATTTGTAACGGATTTTCAGCCTATGGGTTGTAATATGGGAATACTCCCTGACCTTAATGTGAGAATTAAGGATAAAAAACTTAAATACGGTGCATACGCTGAGAGAGCTTTAAAAGCTTTTGATGAATGTCTTGAGAGGTTTAATAATGAAAATAATAGTTGATGCTTTCGGAGGCGACCATGCTCCGCTTGAAGTTCTTAAAGGCTGTGAAAGAGCAGTAAAGGAGCTTGGTGTTGAAATCATACTTACCGGAAATCAGAATATAATAAAAAAGTGTGCAGAGGAAAACAATATCAGCCTTGAAAAAACTGAAATAGTTCATACAGAGGAAGTTTTTGATATTCATGAAGAACCCTCTAAAATAATGAAAACAGGGAAAAATACTTCACTTGCAGTAGGACTTCAACAGCTCCGTGACGGAAAAGGCGATGCCTTTCTTTCAGCAGGAAGCACAGGAGCTTTGGTTGTCGGTGCTACTATGATAGCGAAAAGAATAAAAGGCGTAAAACGTGTTGCACTTGCCCCTGTTATGCCGTCTGCAAAGGGATATTTTATGCTTCTTGATGCAGGTGCAAATACTGAATGCCGTCCCGAAATGCTTTCGCAGTTCGGTGCAATGGGAAGTGCCTATATGTCAAATGTTATGGGAATTAAAAATCCGAAAGTTGCACTTGCAAATATCGGTGCAGAGGAAACAAAGGGCAGAGAACTTGAACTTGAAACATATAAGCTTCTGAAAAATTCACCGATAAACTTTGTCGGAAATATTGAAGCAAGAGATATTCCGAATGGTGATGTTGATGTTGTTGTTGCAGACGGATACACAGGAAATATGCTTCTGAAACTTTATGAGGGTATGGGAAGATTTTTTGCAAACAAGGTCAAGGAAGTTTTTTCGGGATTTATCGGAGTTCTTTCAGGTCTTTTAATACTTAAAAGAATAAAGCTTTTCAGAAAGCAGATGGATTATAAGGAAATTGGCGGAGCAGTTCTCCTCGGAGTTTCAAAGCCTGTTATAAAGGCTCATGGAAGTTCTGATGCAAATGCATTTTTCAATGCCATACGTCAGGCTAAAAAATGCGTTGACGGAGATGTTGTCGGAAAAATTACGGATTACATATCCGCTGATATTAAGGAGTAATCAAAAATGGAAGATATTGAAAAATTTGAGGAAATTTTAAATTATAAATTCAAAGACAGAAGTCTGCTTATTCAGGCTCTTTCACATTCTTCATATGCAAATGAAAAAAAGAAATCAAGAGTCAGCAACGAACGCCTTGAATTTCTCGGGGACAGCGTTCTTTCAATAGTAGTATCGCAGTATCTCTTTGAACATCTTACACATATCGCAGAAGGTGAACTCACAAAGCTCAGAGCATCGCTTGTATGCGAAAAATCCCTCTATCTTTTCGCAAAACAGATAGATTTGGGAAAATTTATTCTTCTCGGAAAAGGTGAGGAAAATACAGGCGGACGAGAAAGAACATCAATACTTGCTGATGCTTTTGAGGCTGTTATAGCTGCAATATTCCTTGACGGAGGTCTTGAGGCTGCCTCAAAGCATATACTGCGTTTTATTCCGGAGGATATTCAAAGACTTAAAAAGCCTGTATTCAGCGATTTCAAAACAATTCTTCAGGAAATCGTTCAGAAAAATCCGGAAGAAAAAGCTGAATATGTTCTTGCAGGTGAAGAAGGCCCTGACCACGATAAGCGTTTTGTCGTTGAGGTTCATTTAAATTCAAATGTAATCGGTGAGGGAATAGGAAAAAGCAAAAAGGAAGCCGAACAGATGGCTGCTAAACAGGCTCTGGAGCTTATGGGATATGAAACATAATAACATTTCGGTTTTTATTCCGCATATTGGCTGTCCGCATATGTGCAGTTTCTGCAATCAGCATACAATAAGCGGTACACAGAAAGCTCCCGCAGGCGATGAAGTCAGAAAGATATGTGAACAGGCATATAATCAGATTTCTGATAAATCAGATTCAGAAATAGCTTTTTTCGGAGGAAGTTTTACTGCAATTCCCCGTAAATATATGCTTGAACTTCTTGAAAGCGTTCAGGATTTTATCGGTGAAAACGGTTTTAAAGGCATACGCATTTCAACACGTCCTGATTATATTGATGCTGAAATCCTTGATATTCTGAAAAAATATAACGTAACATCAATTGAACTCGGGGCACAGTCGATGAGTGACAAGGTTCTTTCAGCAAATGAAAGAGGTCATTCATCGGAAGATGTGTTCAATGCAGGCAGAATGATACGTCAGTATGGATTTGAACTCGGCTTGCAGATGATGATAGGTCTTTATAAAAGCACTGTTGATGATGAATATTATACAATGAATAAAATCATTGAAATTCACCCTGATACAGTAAGAATTTATCCCGTTGTAATTCTCAGGGGGACTAAGCTTGCTGAACTTTATGAATCAGGAGAATATAAGCTGTTTTGCGATAAAGATGAAAAATCTGATTTTCAGGACGTTGTTGAGATTTCTGCAACAATGATGAGAGAATTTGAACAGAACGGTATAAAAGTAATAAAATGCGGACTTCATGCAAGTGAATTTGTTGAAAAGGATATGATTGGTGGATTTTATCACCCTGCATTCCGTGAACTCTGCGAGGCTGAAATATATAAAAATATTATTTATAAAAAGCTTGAAAAGCTTAAAGGGAATTATATTATTGCTGTTAATCCGAAGTGTATCAGCAAAGCTGTCGGACAGAAAAAAAGCAATATTCAATATTTTAAGAATCAGGGCATAGATATAAAAATTGTCGGAGATGAAAAAATTCCGGAATATGAGGTAAAAATATGTACTTGAAATCACTTGAAATACAGGGTTTTAAATCCTTTCCGGATAAAATAAGCCTTAATTTTGATAAAGGTCTTACCGCTGTTGTAGGGCCTAACGGAAGCGGTAAAAGCAATATCGGTGATGCTGTACGCTGGGTACTTGGTGAACAGTCTACAAAAACACTTCGTGGAAATAAAATGGAGGATATTATATTTTCCGGTACAGTTTCACGAAAAGCAATGGGATTTGCATGTGTTACACTTAATATAGATAACTCTGATAAGACTATTCCGGAATGTGATAATATTATTTCAGTTACAAGAAAACTTTACAGAAGCGGTGAAAGTGAATACAAAATAAACGGAAAATCCGTCCGTCTTAAAGATATAAATGAACTCTTTATGGATACCGGCCTTGGACGTGACGGATATTCTATAATAGGGCAGGGAAGAATTGCTAAAATAGTCAGTGCAAGAAGTACGGAAAGAAGAAGTATTTTTGAGGAAGCGTCAGGAATTTCAAAATTCCGTTATAAAAAAGAAGAATCAGAAAAAAAACTTTCATCAGCACAGGAAAATATACTCCGCCTTACTGATATAATTTCCGAACTTGAATCACGCATTGAACCCCTAAGACAGCAGTCTGAAAAGGCAGAAAAGTTTCTTGAACTTTCTGCACAGCAGAAAAAAATTGAAATTTCCGTATGGGTATACAGGCTTAAAGAATTAAAATCAAAGCTTGAATCAATCCAGAGTCAGCAGATGCTTAAATCAGCCGAATTTCAGAATACTGAAAATGATATAAAAATTCAGGAGGAAAAAATTCAGAAAGGCTATCGCAGTATGCAGGAAACAAATGTTGAATCTGATAAACTCCGGCAGAAAATTCTTGAAGAAGAACAGTATTCTTCAAATATAAAGTCTGATATTGCCGTTTATGAAAATGATATAGTTCACAGTCAGAATACGATAAAATCCATAGAAGAAAAAAATGAATCAGGAAATATTCTGCTTGAACATGTTCTTTCTGATATTGATACAGAAGAAAAGAAAATTTCTGAAATACAGAATGTTATTGAAACTGCTGAATCTGAACTTGAAAAACTTTCCGCTGAACTTGATGATGCTGAAAGAAAAGCTGTTGAATCAGGAAAGCTTTCTGAAAAAAATAATTCTGAACTTAATTCATATTATAAAATGAAAAATGAATATCTGATTGATACAGAACTTTTCAGAAATAATATGCGTTCTGCTGAAAATATGCAGAATGAGCTTGAAGAATCACAGGAAAAAAGTCAGCAGATTTTCGATGAATTTGAACAGAAAAAAAATAATATAAGCCTTGAACTTGAAAATATTCTGAAATCTTCAGATGAAATAAATAATAAGATTTCGGGTACTGAAAAGCTTTATAATTCGGCAAAATCACGTTTTGAAGAATCAAAGAATGAGCTTGAAAAAGTATTGTTTGAATGTAAGAGCAAAAAACAGCGTAAAAAAATACTTGAAGAACTTGAAAATAATATGGAGGGTTTTTCAGGAAGCGTAAAACTTATTCTTAAAGCTTCAAAACAGGGGAGATTAAGCGGTGTTCATGGAACAGTTGCACAGCTTATATATACTGAGCCGAAATATTCTGTTGCTGTTGAAACAGTTCTCGGCGGAGCTATGCAGAATATAATTGTTGAAAATGAAGAAACTGCAAAACGCTGTATAAGATTTCTTAAAGAGGAAAAGGGCGGACGTGCAACATTTTTGCCGGTTACATCAGTGAAAGGGCGTAAATTTTCCGAACAGTCTGCACTTGATGATGAAAATCTTATATCCGTTGCAAGCGGTCTTATAAAATGTGAAGATAAATATCGTGAAATAGTTGAATCGCTTCTCGGAAATACGGCTGTTGCAGAAGATATTGATTCTGCCTCTGTACTTGCAAAGAAATATAAATATCGTTTCAGGACGGTAACACTTGACGGTCAGCTTATAAATGCAGGAGGTTCTTTTACAGGAGGTTCAGTACAGCGTTCAGCAGGAATATTTACACGCAAAAATGAACTTGAAAAGATTGAAAGTGAAATTTTATCACTTGAAACAAAACGTCAGGAACTTTCAGAAAATTCTGAAAAATTCCGCAGTCAGTCTGAAAAATTCAGGTCTGAACTTAATATTCTTAATGAATCTCTTAAAAATTCTGAATCTGAAAGAATAAGACTTGAAACAGAGCTTAAAAATATATCTGAGAACAGAAAAAATGCTGAAGATGTTCTTAAAAATTCACAGTCAAAACGTGAAGAAAATATCAGTAAAATTCAGGAATACTCTGAATCGCTTGTATCAGTTCAGAAAAAACTTGAGGATATTGAAACAAAAATTCTGAACATTGAAAAAAGTTCTGAAAGCAGACAAGATGAAATAAATATTCTTAATAAAAAACGTTCAGAGATTTCTGAAAAAATTTCAGATTTGAAAATCCGCAGAGCAGAACTCTATAAAGACCTTGAAATCCATAAAAATGAACTTTCAAGACTATGCGAATCTGAAAATCAGATTCAGAATGATTTGAAAAAATTCAGTGATGATATATCAAATCAGCAGAATATTATATCTGAAAAAAACAATCTTATTTTACAGCGTAAAAAACAGCTTGCAGATTTTAAGAGCAATTCAGGGGAATATCTTCTGAAAATCGAATCACTGAAAAAAGTTCATGATGAACAGAGTATTCAGGTAAGAGAACTTCAGAAAGGTCTTAAAGAAATAAATATTCTTAAAGATAAGTTACTTGGAGAAGTAACAAGGCTGAATGAACGTTTTGATGTTACACAGCGTGATTTTGACAATATAGTTTCACAGCTTCTTGAAACATATGAACTTACACGTTCTGAGGCTTTTAAGATTGCTGATGAAATTCCTGATATTTCAGATGCACAGAAAAAGCTTTCGGGTCTTAAAAATCAGATAAAGGCTCTCGGAAATGTAAATACCGGAGCTGTTGAAGAATATAAAGAAGTTTCAGAAAGATATAAATTTCTCTCGTCACAGCTTGATGATGTAAAAAAAGCAAAGCTTGAACTTGAAAATATTATTGAAACCCTTACAGATGATATGTGCCGTATGTTTTCAGAGAGCTTTAAAATTATCAACCGCAATTTCAAAAGCATATTCAGAGAACTTTTCGGCGGTGGTTCTGCGGAACTTATACTTACTGAACCTGAAAACGTTCTTGAATCAGGTATAGAAATAAGCGTTGCACCTCCCGGAAAGGTTATAAAAAATCTTATATCGCTTTCAGGCGGTGAACAGTCATTTGTTGCAATAGCAATATATTTTGCAATACTTAAATTGAAACCCTCGCCTTTCTGTATTCTTGATGAAATAGATGCTGCACTTGATGAATCAAATGTTGCACGTTATGCACAGTATCTTAAAAATTTTACTGATACAACACAGTTTGTGCTTGTAACTCACAGACGCAGTGCTATGGAGGAGGCAAACGTTTTGTATGGCGTTACAATGCAGGAGGACGGTATATCACGGCTTCTTAAAATGGAACAGTATTAAAATATGTAAAGGAGATTTTTAATGGGATTTTTTTCAAAGATAAAAGAAGGACTCCGAAAAACAAAAGAGTCTGTTATAAACAAGATGCACAGGGTTGTAAATTCCTTCACTAAAATTGATGAGGAACTTTTTGAACAGCTTGAAGAAGCCATGATTATGGGCGATTTGGGTGTTGAAACATCTGAGGAAATATGCACACGTCTTAGAAAATTAATAAAAGAACGTGGCGTTACTGACCCTGCTATGATTATGGAGCTTATTCAGGAAATTGTTGCTGATATGATGGGTGATGATGTCGGAATAGATATTTCCGGAAAACCTGCCATTATTATGGTAATCGGTGTAAACGGTGCAGGAAAGACTACTACTATCGGAAAACTCTGTCATCAGTATAAAAAGCAGGGTAAAAAGGTTCTTGTTGCTGCTGCTGATACATTCCGAGCTGCCGCAATTGACCAGTTGCAGGTATGGACTGAACGTGCAGGAGTTGATATTGTAAAGCATGCAGAGGGTTCTGACCCGGGAGCTGTTGTTTATGATGCAATTGATGCTGCTAAGGCAAGAAACTGTGATATACTTATTATTGATACTGCCGGCAGACTTCACAATAAGAAAAATCTTATGGACGAACTTGCAAAAATAAACAGAATTATGGAATCAAAAGCTCCTGATTCTTCAAAGGAAGTTCTTCTTGTCCTTGATGCAACAACAGGTCAGAATGCTGTCAATCAGGCAAGGCTTTTCAGCGAAACTGCAAATATTACAGGTATAGTTCTCACAAAGCTTGACGGAACTGCAAAGGGCGGTATCGTAATTTCAATAAAGAATGAGCTTGGTATTCCTGTAAAGCTTATAGGAGTAGGCGAAAAAATAGAAGACCTTCATCCTTTCAACAGCAGAAGTTTTGTAACTGCACTCTTTGAAAATACAGGAAAAACAGATGAAAACGAACATAATGAGGAAAGTGAGGACGATGAAGAAGATGAAGATTGATAAACTTGTTATGGCTACAAATAATGAGAATAAACTGCGTGAAGTCCGTCAGATACTTTCACCGCTCGGAATAACTGTTATTTCGCAGAAAGATGCAGGAGCAGATGTCAATCCCGATGAAAACGGAAGTACATTTTCAGAAAATGCCTATATCAAAGCCAAAGCTGTATATGATATAGTAAAACTTCCTGTTATTGCTGATGACAGCGGACTTTGCGTTGATTATCTCGGAGGTAACCCCGGAGTACATTCAGCAAGATATGCACCTAAGGGAATGGAATGTGAAAAACTTCTTGATGAAATGAAAAATGTTCCTGAATCTGAACGCTCCGCAAAATTCTGCTGTGTGATTTCGTTTATAGATGAAAACGGTGAAAACAATCTTGTTTCGGGCGAATGTTCGGGCTTTATCGGATTTGAAAAACGAGGTACAAACGGTTTCGGATATGACCCTGTATTTATGTATGGTGACAAATCATTTGCTGAAATATCATCAGATGAAAAAAATAAAATAAGTCATCGTGCAAAGGCACTTGAATCTTTTTATAATTTACTCAATGAAAGGTATGGTAATTAAATATGCTTACAAGCAAACAGAGAGCTTTACTGAAAGGTATAGCAAGCACTTATGAAACTATTTTCCAGATTGGAAAAAGCGGAATTTCTGAAAATCTTATAAATCAGGTATCAGATGCACTCCGCAAGAGAGAACTTATAAAACTTCGTGTACTTGATAACTGTGAATATTCTGCTCAGGAGGCATCACATGAAATCGCTGAAAAAACAGGTTCAGAAGTTGTTCAGGTAATCGGAACAAGATTTATTCTTTTCAAAAGAAATCCAAAAGAGCCTGTTATTGATATAAAGCTTTGAAAATCGGTATATTCGGCGGAAGCTTTAACCCTGTTCACTGCGGTCACATATATCTTGCAGAAAGTGTAAGGGACAGTCTGGGGCTTGACAGGGTAATATTTGTGCCTTCAAAAATATCTCCTCATAAATCAAATTCAGAATATGTTTCAGAATATCACCGTTTAAAAATGCTTGAGCTTGCTGTTGAAGGAGAAAAGGGTTTTGAAATAAGTGAATATGAACTCCGCTGTGAACGGATAAGTTACAGCATATATACAGCAGAACATTTCAGAAAAAAATTCCCTGATGATGAGCTGTATCTTTTAATCGGAAGTGATATGTTCCTCAGTTTTGAAAAATGGTATCGCTTTGAAGATATTATGAAACTTGTTACCCTCGCTGTTGTATCAAGGGAAAGTCAGGATTATCAGCCTGTTGAAGAAAAATACAGGGAATTTTCACGGCTTGGAAAAATTATAATCTGTCCTGTTCCTGCCTTTCCGGCATCATCAACGGAAATAAGAAAAAAAATAAGAGAAAATGAGAATTATGCTTGCTATTTGGATAAAAATGTAGTACAATATATTACATCGAATAATTTATATAAATAATTGTCTGGCAGAGGTGTTTGAAATTTGTATAACATAGAGGATAAAAAATCTTTTCTGAAAGAAAGACTTTCAAAAAAACGTTATATTCACAGCGTAAACGTTTCGGCAGAATGTGTGAAACTTGCAAATCTTTACGGTGAAGATTCGGAAAAAGCGGAATTTGCCGGTTTATTACATGATATATGCAAGGAATTTCCTCCCGAAGAACAGTATAATCTTGTCATTGAAAGTAAATTTTCTGTCTGTCGTGAGGAACTTGAAACACGTTCACTTCTTCATGGAATTGCAGGAGCTTATTTTATAAAAAAACAGTTTGGCATTGAGGATTTGGATATTATCAATGCTGTCCGTTTTCATACGGTGGGCAGAGCCGGAATGTCACGTCTTGAAGAAATTGTTTATCTCGGTGACCTGATTTCTGCTGAAAGGGATTATAAGGACGTGGACAAAATGCGTAAACTTGTCTATTCTGATATTGACAAGGCTATGCTTGAGGCTTTTCGTTTTTCTATTGAATCTGTGCTTAAAAAGAATGGTTTTATTCCTCCATGCACAGTTGAGGGATATAACTTTTATCTGCGTTTCTGCAAAAAAAATCACTGAAGTGTGAGGAGATATTTCGATGAAGAAGAAAAAGAAGAAAAAATCCGGAAAAAATTCAAGAGTAACCAATGCTTCGGTAAAAGCCCTTTCTGTTACTTTAAGTATGCTCTGCATAATCTGTCTTGTGCTTAATATGCCGATAGTTGCATATACAGATTCAAGAACAAAGGAAACTGACAATATATCAATTATCAGTTTCTTTAAAAAGTGGAAACCTCTTGTTGATGTTGAGGGTGAACTTTCACGCACATCTGTTTCTGATATAAACACTGATATTGTTACACCTGATTTTTCAGACGGTCTTGACCTTCCGCAGATTGTTGAGGGACAATATACTGTTCTTTTCCTCGGATTTGACGAGGACGGTCTGAATCATGACGTAAACTGGGTTTTTCAGTTCGATATAGCAAAAGCAAAGCTGAATATTCTCCAGATTCCGAGAGATACGTTTATGGGTGCTGACGGAACATATGCAAGTGTTGCAACAGGAAAGTTCAACAGCGTTTACAGTCATAACAGTTCCGGAGGAAGTCCTATCCAGAGTGTTGTAAATGCCGTTCAGGATAATTTCGGCATACCGATTGATGCATATGTTACTACAAACTGCTATGATATTGTTGATATGGTTGACCTCGTAGGAGGTATTCCGATAACTCTTGACCAGCAGATGATGTATGAGGCAGATAAAGTTATTCCGGCAGGATACAGCGTTCTCACGGGTGAACAGGCTGAATGGTTCGTAAGATACCGCCGTACATTCAGAGATGAGGGCGATATAGGACGTGTTAAAAATCAGAGAAAATTTCTTGCCGCTGCTATGACAAAAATGATGAATATTATTTCAGATGAGGGCAGAACAAAGTTTTACAGTTATCTGAAAAAAATATACGACAATCAGTATATTCTTACTGATATGAGTATAGAGGATATAAGCAAGATTGCTGATTTGGCTTCAACAATAGATATGTCGAATGTAAATGTATTTCTTCTTCCCGGTGAAGGTGCAGACTATTATCCGCCGGATTATGTTCCGTCATCTGACAATCCGCCGTCATCAGTATGGTCTGTTCACAAACAGGCTGCACTTGACCTTATAAATGAAAATTTCAGACCGTATCAGCTTGATATGGGTATCTATAACAGTGCCTTGACTGAACTTGTAACAGATTACCTTAATGTTTCAAACGACAACGCCTCTGATAATCTTCAGGATATTCAGGACGGCGACCAGAAAACAGAAATGCTTGATGATTATAACTAAATTTAAACCCGAAAGGAATTTTTTAATATGAATCAGAAAGAAATGCTTATCAGGATAGTTAAAAGCCTTGATATGAAAAAGGCAGAGGATATAAAAGTAATAGGTATAAAAGACCTTACTATACTTGCTGATTACTTCGTAATCGCAAACGGAACAAGCAGTACGCACACAAAAACCCTTGCTGATGAAGTTGAATATCAGCTCTCACAGCTCGGCATAGAACCGAAAAGACGTGAATCCGATTCAAGCAATACATGGATAATTCTTGATTACTATGATATTATCGTTCACATCTTCTATAAGGAAACAAGAAATTTCTATCAGCTCGAAAGACTCTGGGCTGACGGCGAACAGCTTGATATAAGCGAATATCTTATTCAGGAGTGATTTTTTATGAATACTCAGAATCAGAACGGAAGAAATATGGCTCTTTTTGTCGGAGTTTATTTTATAGCAAAATCCATACTCAATATGATTCTCGGCGGTTCTTTTGGAAATATTATATATTCTGCAATAGAGGCTGTTGCACTTTATACAGGTTTGCAGTATATAAACTATGTTGTTGCAGGAATCACTGCTCTTGTAGTTCTTCTTAACCTGAAAAACAATATCACGAATATCGGTTCAAACTGGATTTATCTCATAGAGGGCATTGTAGATATAGGCTGTTGTGTACTTCTTGTTGTTGCTTCTGATGTGAAACAGCACTTTTCAAACAAGTGGTCTGAAATAGGTAAAAAATAATCAGAATAATATACGAAACAGCCTTGCCGATTTTGTGTTAAATTAACAAAAAACTATTTCTTTCAAAAATTCCCTTGACATATCAGAAATAATATGATATAATGATTTATATTCTTTGTGGAATGAATATTTTTCTGCTGTTCTGATAAAAAGAGGCTTTATGCTGTCTTTGATTCCGGTTGAGGAATTTTAGTATAGACATTTATCTGCTTTGTGTTTTTTAAAATATATCGCAGATTTAACCTCTATGATAAGGGAGGGAATAAAAGTGGCAGAAGTTCGTGTAGGCAAAAACGAATCTTTGGAAACAGCTCTTAAAAGATTTAAGAGGTCATGTGCTAAAGACGGTGTTATAGCTGAAGTTCGCAAGAGAGAACATTATGAAAAGCCTTCAGTAAAACGCAAGAAGAAGTCTGAGGCAGCTCGTAAGCGTAAGTATTAAAATTAACATGAGGGGCGGGCTTCGGCTCGCTTTTTCATTTGGATAAAACGGAGGTTCTTCTATGCTCTTTAAACCTGATTTCGCATTCTTCCGCATAACTGATATTGAAATATCATTTCTGAGAAATAATGAACTGAATGGCCTTATACTTGATGTTGACAATACCCTGACTACTCATGATAATCCTGTGCCTGCTGAGGGTGTGACTGAATGGATTGAAAATATGAAACAGAATGATATAAAATTAATCATAGTTTCAAACAATCACCCCCCGAGAGTAAAACCCTTTGCGGATTTGCTTGGCATAGATTTTGTATGTGAGGGGAAAAAACCTCTTTCAAAAGGATTCAGACAGGCAACTGAAAAACTGAAACTTCCTTTTAATAAAATAGGTGCTGTCGGTGACCAGATTTATACTGATATTCTGGGAGCTAATCTTTTCGGAATAAAAAGCATTTATGTTTCGCCGATAGAATACGAAAAAACCAGATTTTTCAGATTTAAAAGAAAAATGGAAATACCGTTTATCCCTAAAAAGCTGTACAGAAAAACCGAAAGGAATTTTTAATATGATTAAAAAAATACTCGTTATACATGGCCCTAATCTTAATCTTCTCGGAGAAAGAGAACCCGGAGTTTACGGAAATACAAATATTGAAACCCTTAACAGCAATATTATCGAACGTGCAAAGGAACAGGGACTTGAATGTGAAATATTCCAGTCAAATCACGAAGGTGCTATTATAGACAAGCTCCATTCTGCAAGACTTCAGTTTGACGGCGTTATAATCAATGCCGGTGCTTATACTCATTACAGCTATGCTATCCGTGATGCTATATCAGCGATAAAAATTCCCTGTGTAGAAGTTCATATAAGCAATGTTTTTGCCCGTGATGAATTTCGTTCAAAATCTGTAATTGCTCCTGTATGCAAGGGTTCTATAAGCGGATTTGGTCTTAACAGCTATTACCTTGCTGTAACGGCACTTTCAGATATGTAATATATAAGGAGATACAAAATGACAAGACTTGAAAGGCTTTTTGAAAATCTTCCGGAAGATGTTGACAGCGTTCTTATAACTTCTGATATAAACAGACGTTATTTTTCAGGTATGAAATCCTCTGCGGGAACTATTATAGCTTTCAGAAAAAAGGCTTATCTTATAATAGATTTCAGATATATAGAAAAGGCTCGCAGTACCGTTAAACATCTTGAAGTAATCGAACAGAAAAATCTTATTGCAAATGTTTCGGAACTTCTTAAAAAGCATAATGCATCAAATGTTGCAATAGAATCAAAGACAATGACTGTCAATGAACTCGGTATATGGAAATCAAATCTTAAAAATACTGATGTAATTTCTACTGATATGCTGAGCAATGAAATAGAACACCTCAGAGCCATAAAGGACATCGATGAACTTGAATGCATAAAAAAAGCACAGGAAATTGCTGAGAAGGCTTTTGATAAAATTTTAAAGTTCATTAAATCCGGTGTTACTGAAAGACAGGTTGAACTTGAACTTAACAGGCTTATGTTTGAAGAAGGTGCAGAAGATATTTCCTTTGATACTATTGTTCTTTCAGGGAAAAATACTTCTATGCCTCATGGTGTTCCTTCTGATAAAAAAATCAGGAACGGTGAATTTGTACTTATGGATTTCGGGGCTGTATATAACGGATACCACAGCGATATGACACGAACTGTATGTGTCGGAGAACCTTCCGATGAAATGCGTAAGGTTTATGACATAGTTCTTAAAGCACAGCTTTCTGCCCTTGAATATGCAAGAGCAGGTATAACAGGAAGTCAGCTTGATTCTGTCGCAAGAAAAATAATTTCTGATGCAGGATACGGCGACTGTTTCGGTCATGCACTCGGTCACAGTGTTGGTCTTGAAATACACGAATCTCCCATATCTTCACCAAATTCAAAAACAGTTCTCAAAGCAGGAAATATTATGACTGTTGAACCAGGTATATATATTGCGGGAAAATTTGGTGTGCGTATAGAAGATTTTGTCATTTTAAACGAAAATTCTTGTGAAAATCTGACAAAATGTGCAAAAAATATAATAATTTCAAAATAGTATTGCAAAATGTCAGAAAATGTTGTAGAATAGATGTATAATTATTGTTTTATTTACGGAGGTATTTATAATGATTTCAGCAGGCGATTTCAGAAACGGCGTTACCTTTGAAATGGACGGTCAGGTTGTGCAGGTAGTTGAATTCCAGCACGTTAAACCGGGTAAGGGTGCCGCTTTCGTAAGAACCAAATTCAAGAATGTTATTACCGGTGCTGTTGTTGAACGTTCTTTCAACCCGACAGCTAAATTCCCTACTGCTTTCGTTGAAAGAAAAACTATGCAGTATAGCTATAATGACGGTGAACTCTATTATTTCATGGACCTCGAAACTTATGAACAGGTTCCGATTAATGCTTCTATACTCGGTGATAACTTCAAATTTGTAAAGGAAGAAATGGAATGTACTGTTCTTTCATATAAGGGCAAGGTTTTCGGTGTTGAACCGCCTTTCTTTGTAGAACTCGAAGTTACTGAAACTGACCCTGGATTTAAGGGCGATACTGCTACAAACGCTACAAAACCGGCTACTGTTGAAACAGGTGCAGAAATTAAAGTTCCGCTCTTTATCGAACAGGGCGATAAGATTAAGATTGACACCAGAACCGGCGAGTATATGGAAAGAGCTTAATTTTAAAATTTTATTTTATTATGAAAGGCAGGGCTTATTATGAAGCTGACTGAAAAAATGGCATATTTACAGGGTCTTATCGAGGGTCTGGATATTGATACTTCTACTAAAGAAGGAAAAATTCTTATGCAGATGTCCGAATTGATGAAGGAAGTTGTTGTCTATGTTGATGACCTTCAGTCACAGGTTGATGAGCTTACAGAGCTTTGTGATAACCTTGATGAAGACCTCGGCGAACTCGAAAGAGAAGTTTACAATATCGATGATGATTGTTGCTGTGATGACGACTGCGACTGTGACTGCGATGATGACGACTGTGATTGTTGCTGTGATGATGAAGAATCATACGAAATCGAATGTCCTAACTGCGGTGAGATTATCGAATTTGATGAAAGTGTTCTTGAAGAAGGTTCTCTTAACTGTCCTAACTGCAATACAGAACTTGAATTTGATGATGATGAACTTACTATCGAGGATTTTGAAAACGACGAAACTGATTAATAATTTTTGATTCTCAGAAAATAAGAGTGACCGGAATTTTAAATTCCGGTCACTCTGTTTTTATTGTTCCTTTATAAAATCAACAGGATTCTGATACTTTCCGCCTCTTATTACTTCTATATGCAGATGCGGTTCAACAGCACTTTCAATGTCAGCAGTATTTCCTACATATCCTATTACAGTTCCTGCTGATATGTCTGTTCCTCTCTGGACATTGAGTTCCTTTGACAAATTGCAGTAGCGGTATATATCACCGTTTTCAGCCTGTACGATAACAATTGTACCCCAGAGAGCATCATTGTTTACATCTGTTATAGTTCCGTCTGTTACAGAATATACATCATCACCGATTTCAGCCTTGTAATCTGTTCCGTTATGAGTCTGCCATGAGCCTGTTGTTTCATTTTTAACAAGTTCCTGACCGCTGAATTCATTGATTACAGTAAGAGGACTTTTCAAAGGCTGATTCATAACTGCCGGAACTTCTGCAACTGTTTCTTCAGCAGGTATTTCATAGATAACATCAGCTTCCTCCGTCACGGTAATGTTTTCTGTTTCTTCCGCTGTTTCTTCAGGCGGATTTGTTGTCGTAATTATAACATACGAATTTTGTTTGTGTGTAGTTGCTGTTGTTTTGACTTTTGGAATATCCGTTTCCTTTCTGTCAACCGCATATCCTGATGATTCTGATGAAAGTTCAGGAGCTTTTGTATCACCTTCCTTATAGGAAAAGTAGCATGCCGAACCTATCATCAATGCACTTATGCCGAGGGCAATATAAAATCCTCTGACATTTTTATTCTTTTCAGATTTACTGTTTTTCACGCTTAAACACCTCCGATTATATTTTTAACGGAAATTTTTGTTTTATTCAGTTTTGTGAAATGTTTGCAATTAAACTGTTTCTGTGATATAATAATATATAAATTTGAAAACAGGAGGGATATTTCATGGGAACAGAAAATCTTGTATTATGTATTATCACTGCTATAATCCTTGATATAAGTGCAATTGTTCTTATTGCCTGTGCTTATATTGAAAAGCATGACGGCAAAAAACGCTGGGAGAAGATAGGCGGGGATATGGAGCTTGTCGAACCTGGAATTACTTATCCGCTTGAATGTGATGAAGTTCTTATAGGCCGTCATGGTTCTGTTGATATAAGACTTCCGGATTTATCAGTTTCACGCTATCATGCCATTATGACTGTATGCGGAGGAGTATGGACTATCCATGCCCTTAATCAGAAAGCACCTGTTCTTGTAAATGGTCAGAGAGTTATGAGAACAAAGCTGAGGGAATATGATGTAATTCAGATTGGAACTTATAAACTTCAGCTCAGAAAAAGGAGGAAAAACAATGGAAAAAACAGGTAAGACAAAATATGTTATTTCAGCGTTTTTTGTCCTTATGGCACATATTTCAATGCTTTACAGTATGTTTTACAACGGAAATTATGACTCTCCGAGCAAACTGATTGTTCTTGCAATGGCAGTTATAGGTCTTGATATTTCATATTTTATAGCAATGCTGTTCTTTAAGCAGACAACCTATACAATAGATTTTATGCTTATATTTATTCTGAATATAAGCCTTATATTTCAGTCATCATTCGGAGGTATTCAGCTTTCCGTCAAGCATCTCATAACATGTATAGCCTCGCTTGTCGCCTGCCGTCTGGGGTATATTCTCTGCCGTGACCATAAATGGTTGCAGACGAAAAAGAAAGCCTTTTATATTGCGACAGGAATAATTATAGTTGTTATACTTACGCTTACAGGAAGCAGAAGTATGTGGATTGATTTGGGATTTTTTACAATTCAGCCTTCAGAATTTCTGAAACCTGCATTTATTCTTGTATGCACAACATATGTTGCAGAACAGCAGAATAAAATAAGTGTGCTGAATTTCAATATAGTTCCTGAAAATCTTATATGCACAGGGTTCATAATACTGATATGCGGACTCCAGTGGTGGTGCAGAGATTTGGGAAGTTTGCCGACATTTGTTGCGATATACCTCTGCGGACTTTGTGCAAGACTTTGTTATCCTAAGGCAAAACTATCAAAAAAACTTATAATAACAGGTATAGCATTGCTGGGAGTGCTTGCAATAGTTGCGGTCATACTTGCACCGCCGTATGTAAAAACCCGTCTTTTTGTTGATATATGGAGCGACAGCACAGGTGACGGATACCAGCAGAGTCAGGCTCTTATTGCAATAGCTAACGGAGGCTGGTTCGGAAAGGGTGCAGGAAACGGAGATTTGCACAATATATTCGCATATGAAACAGATCTTGTTTTTGCATCAATATGTGAGGAATGGGGACTTTTCTTTGCACTTATGGTAGTTTCCGTAATACTGATAATGCTTGCATGTCCTCTTGTAAATCCTCCACGCTCATATTTTCATGCAACCCTTGCAACAGGAGTATGTTCAGCGTTTGTAGTACAGATGGCTCTGAATATATTTGGTTCATGCAATATGATTCCTTTTACGGGCGTTACAGTTCCGTTTATATCTCAGGGAGGAAGTTCAATGGTAACTTGCGGATTTATGATGGGTATGCTCATAGCAGGGCAATCGCCTGTATTTAAAAATCCGGTTGTCAAAAATAACAGGAAAAGGAAAAGGGTTACTGCCAGATGAAAAGTATAAAAAGAAGTCTTAGGCTTGTTTCAATTCTTATACTTGCATTTATAGCAGGAATGATTATGCTTGTTTTGAAAATACAGCGTGAAGCAGGCTTTTATATATCACATTCAAACCATGCAGAACTTGGACTTGTTTATGACAGAAATGATAATGTTCTGTTTGATGCTGATGCAACTCCCGATAAATACGGAGATGATTATTTTATAGATGTCGGAAATCTTATCGGTGATGCAAAGGGACAGATGACAAATACTCTTGTGGCGAAAAATATTGAAAAGCTTAACAATTACAGCTTTTCAATGGGACTTGTTTCAAAAGGCGGAAAAAGTTCAATTCATACTTCTCTTGACCATTACGCTAACCGTACTGTATATGATTCTTTCGGTTCAAGCAAGGGCTGTGCCGTTGCGTATGATTACAAGACAGGTGAAATTCTTGTATGTACAAGTCTGCCGTCACTTGATGTAACAAAGGGATATTCAGGAATTGCAGATTTTGAAACAGGAACGCTTATATCAAAAGTAATGTACGGAACAGTTCCGGGTTCTACACAGAAAGTATCAACACTTCTTTCAGCATTTCAGATTATGGGAAAAGATAAACTTTTTTCAAAATCATATACCTGCGAGGGAGAGTATATGAATAAGGGCGGAAACAAGATAGACTGTCATAACAGCTATGGCCACGGAACGCAGAATATCGAACAGGCATTTCAGAACAGTTGTAATCCGTTTTTTGCACAGCTTGTTGAAGATGATGATATGCCTCTTGAAAGCATTATAAAATGTTATGAAAAAATGGGATATGCTGTAAATGATGATGAGGAAAGATATTTTGATATAAACGGAATACAGTGTGAACGAGCCTCAACGACTCTCACAGATTCCTATGATTTCAATACACAGTGGGGCTGTATAGGACAGGGAAAGACACTTGTAAGTCCGATGCAGTTAATGCTGTGGCAAAGCGGTATTGCAAATCAGACAGGAAAAATGACAATGCCTTATCTTATAAAATATACAACCAATGTTGACGGTGAAATAGGGGACTGGGCAGAAACTTCATTCAGTGAAGAAGTATTCACACCTGAATCAGCAGTTGAAGTGAGAAACATTATGCTTGAAAACGGTAAGAATTATTCAGAGTCGATAAGCGGATATACTCTTGGAATAAAAAGCGGTACAGCACAAATTAAAGACGGTGCAGAGGAAAATTCACTGCTTGTCGGATTTATTGAAGATGAGCGTCACCCGATTGCATTCTGTGTACTTCTTGAGGACAAGGAAAATTCATCAACACGCTCTGAAAATATAGTAAAAACAATGCTTGATGCACTTTGCAACTGATATAATAAAAAAATAGGGAGTATCCTTTTTTAGAGGATACTCCTTTTCAGCATTATTTTATCTGCAATTGTTATTGTTGTTCTTGTTCTGGAACTGATTCTGATTATTCTTGTTGTTGCAGTTCTGATTGTTATTTTTTTTCTGGAACTGGTTCTGATTATTCTGATTGTTCATAATAAAAATCACCTTTCGCTTTAAGATATTCAGGATAAGTCAAAGCTACCCTGTGAATATATTATGTTCATCAAATCAGAAATTATTCTGAAAATTTATATAAGTGTGAATCGTCTTGTTTCTCCGGCTTTTCCGATGAATATTGACTTAGGTCTTGCCCATATATCGCCTGTTGCGAGAGATTTGTATATAACGAGTTCTTCGAGTGTTTCACTGTGGCGGGCAAGTGCAATAATTTCATATTCTCCGCCCTTGCAGTGACGGTATTTTCCGCCTATAACGATTTCAGTATCCTTATCTTCAACAGCAGGTTCAGAAACTTCAGGTTCAGTATTGTTTACAATATCGTCAGAAACGATAATCATTGATGAATATGCAGGCATTTTGATATAAGCATTTCCGTTATTTACCTGAACAGGTGAACCACTTATAACGTCAACAAGTGCAGGGAGATGTGTGTTGAAATTGAGGTCAAAATCTTTGTCCTCAAGGTTGAGAGCAACATAAACAGTCTGACCGTTGAGGTCTTTTCTGAAAACAAGTTGCTGATTTCTTACGATAACAGTCTGATAGTTACCTGTTCTGAGAGCAGGATATGCACGATAAATTCTTCCGAGCTTTACAATATGCTTATAAAGATTATCATTTCTTTCAGGAATATTGTTAAGGTCAAGGCAAGGTCTAAGACCGTCATCAGAATTATTTTCCTTTATGCCCTTTACACCGAATTCACTTCCGTAGTATATTGAAGGAATACCGGGCATAGAATAGAGCAGAGTGTAAACGTTTTTAAGATGTTCAGGATTTCTGAGAGTACTTGCAAGACGGTTTACATCGTGGTTGTCAACAAAATTATAGAGATTTATTCCCTTATAGATACCGCCGTTTCCTGACTGTCTGTTTATGGAGTAATCTATTTCAAAATAGTTTTTATCATTGTGTGATGACCATATACCTTTGTAACATTCATAGTTTGTAACGCTGTCAAGCATTTCAGGGTTAGCCCATCTTTTATAGTCGCCATGGATAATTTCACCCATAAGCCAGAAATCTTTTTTCTTTCCCTTACAGAAATCACGTATTCTCTTGAAGAAATCAAATTCAATACAGTCCGCAGCATCAAAGCGTATACCGTCGATTTTAAATTCTTCAATCCAGTAGTTTACAGCGTCAATAAGGTGGTCGCATACGCCGACATTTTTAAGATTGAGCTTTACGAGGTTATAGTGACCGTTCCAGCCTTCATACCAGAAGTTGTCACCGCATGGACTCTGACCGCCGAAATTGAGGTTCTGAAACCAGTCGCAGTAGCCTGAATTCTGACCGTTTTTCTGAATGTCAACAAACTGTGGAAAATTTCTTCCGACATGGTTGAAAACACCGTCGAGAATAACTTTTATTCCGTTTTTGTGAAGTTCATCACAGATATGCTTGAAAGAATTGTTATCTCCGAGTCGTCTGTCGATAGTTTTATAATCAGTAGTGTCATAGCCATGTTCAACGGATTCAAATACAGGGCCGAAATAAACAGCATCAACGTTCATTTCCTTGAAGTGTTCAATCCAGTCCAGAACCTTGTCAAGACGATACTGAACTTCTCCGCCCTCATTGTATTTGGGAGCACCGCAGAAACCAAGCGGATAGATGTGATAGATAATAGCGTCATCGTACCAGTACATAAATAAATAGACCTCCAGTTTGTATATTAGTTTTCACTGCCCTCAAGGAAATAAGATGCCTCCATATCGGCAACACTTACAGCGAAAGCAAGCGGAAACATTTCAAAAGCTCTGCCGATAGTATTTTTATCTTCAATACCGGAAAAACCCATATGATAGCGTATAGCAAAGGATTCTTCACGGCTGAGCTTCATATAGCTTGAAATAATATAAACAGATTTTTCGCCATGACCATACGGCAGTTTATCATCAATTCTGTAATACGGGACTTTTTCCCATATACCCTGTTCATTTTTAGCATTTCTGTAATCAACAGTATAGAAATTTATCTTGCAGACGTCATGGAGAAGTGCAACGATTGCAATTGATTCATTGCTGTAATCCATCTGATAAAGTTCTTTAGTTCGGTTGCGGTTAAGATAGTCAACAAGACAGTGATAAACATTAAGACTGTGTTCAACAAGCCCGCCCTCATAAGAACCATGGTATCTTGTGCTTGAAGGGGCAGTAAAAAAGTCGCTTGAATTTGATTTCAGATATTCAAGGAGTTTATCCGAACCGGGTCTTTTAATGTTTTCAGTATAAATTTTTATAAATTCTTCTTTAGCAGTCATAAAAAGAACCTCCGTAATGTTATCAAACAGATTATATCATATTATACGCAATTATTCAATAGTTTTTTACAAATTTCTATAATTACGAATATTTTCAAAAGTGATATTTGTGGATATTTCATAAAAAATTAAGAACTGATTTCGGGAGTGATACCAATTGTTCTGAAATAAGCATTTACAGCACCATAATAATCATTTGCTTTTATGAGCTTTGTTATTTCATCTGAATTTTTGATTCCGGAATCATCGGCAACAAGAGCCTCACCGAGTTTTTTGTCAATATAAAGCATTTTAAAACCTTTTTCGTCACCTGAATATCTTTTATAAAAATCTTTTGAAAGGTCAGCATTACTCTTTTCAGTGATATTATTTGTAGTTATAATGAAAGCATTTGTATCTGAACGCATTTCAAGAGTGCTTTCAAATTCCATAATCTGTTCATCACTGAAAGCATTTCCGTTATCAAAAATATGTTTCGGACAGTTTTCAGCGAGTGAAAGAAGTTCAGTAATTCCTGATTTGTAATCACCTGAAACGATACTTTTTGTTGCATAGAAAAAAGCATCTTTTTCAGTTTTTTCAGTTATATAAGCTGAAACAGTACCATGCTTGTAGATATAATCCTTGTTTGTATCGTTGTTTATAAGTATTATCATACCACTGCCCATACCCTGAAATATATCATTATAGCATTTTTCAGCATACTGTTCGGGAGAAAGTCCGTTAAGCTTGTTTGAAGTAACAACAGCAGTATTCAGCATAAGCTTTGAATTTATCCAGCCGGCATATTTATTGCATTCATCGGATTCTTCCTGCGAAAGTATTTTTGCATTGTCATATATGTATTTGTTTTCAGAAACAGTTACAAGTTTTTCGGGAGCAGGTTCAGTAATAACAGCTTCGGTTATAATTCCGGTAGTCTGCAAAACTGTTTCAGCCGGAACAGAATTTGAAATATTTTCCGCACACCCTGTTGTAGCAAATACGGATAAAAGTGTAATAATTCTCAGAATTTTTCTCAAAAAAATCTCTCCTTGCTCTTGCATTATAATATATATTTTAGTATAATCTAATTAAAAAATCAAGAGGTGTTTTATATGAAGTATAAAAAAGACGGTAATAATATAATTCTTTGGCAGGAGGATTTTGACCTTGATGAAACTCTTGACTGCGGACAGGCATTCCGCTGGAAAAAAGTTCTCTCAGAGTATGACTGCACATACAGCGGATTTTTTCTGAATGACAGTCTGACAATATCAAAGAAAGATGATTATTTTATATTCCATAATACAAGTGAAAGTGATTTTCTTGAAAAGTGGACGGAATATTTTGACCTTAACACAGATTACGGAAAACTTAAAGAAATGTTCTGCCGTGATGAAACTTTAAAGAAAGCATGTGAATTTGCAGGAGGAATAAGACTTTTGAAACAGGATTCATGGGAAACACTGCTTTCATTTATAATATCCCAGAATAACAATATTCCGAGAATAAAGCTTATTATAGACAGACTTTTTAGTCATTACGGACATTTTCCGTCAGTCGATGAGCTTGCATCTGAAACGACTGAAAGCATAGATTATCTTAAAAGCGGATTTCGTGCGAAATATATAATTGATGCATCACAGAAAGTATCATCAGGAGAAATAAATCTTGATGAGATAAAAAAAATGCCCCTTGATGAAGCCCGTAATGAGCTTATGAAAATCAAGGGGGTTGGAAAAAAAGTTTCAGAATGTGTACTGCTTTTCGGAATGTACCGTACAGAAGCCTTTCCGATAGATGTCTGGATTAAAAGGGTTCTTGAAAAATACTATCCGGAGGGTTTCCCTGAATATCTTAAATCATTCGGCGGAATTGCACAGCAGTATCTTTTTCATTATATCAGAAATCACACTTCAATAAACTGACTGTTATAGAGTTCAGCATAGAAACCGCCGTTTTTAATGAGCTGTTCGTGATTACCCTGTTCAAGAATGTGACCGCTTTTCATAACAAGAATAACATCAGCATTTCTTATAGTAGAGAGTCGGTGAGCAATAATAAAGCTTGTTTTGCCTTTCATGAGCTTTTCAAAAGCTTTCTGAATCTGCTGTTCGGTTCGCAGGTCTATACTGCTTGTAGCTTCATCAAGAATAAGCAAAGGAGGATTCATAAGCATAATTCTTGCAATACAGATTAACTGTTTCTGTCCCTGCGAAAGACCGCTGTTATCACTTATAACGGTATCATATCCTTCAGGAAGTCTTTTTATAAAGCCATGAGCATAAACAGCTTTTGATGCCTTTATGATTTCATCAAGTGATGCATCAGGTTTTCCGTAAGCTATATTTTCCCTTACTGTACCGGTAAAAATCCATGTTTCCTGCAAAACCATTCCGAAAGTACGGCGGAGGCTGTTTCTTGTGATGTCGTTTACATTCTTTCCGGAAATTGATATTTTTCCGCTTTGAATGTCATAAAATCTGAGAAGAAGATTTATAACAGTAGTTTTTCCGCAGCCGGTAGGGCCGGCAATAGCAATTTTCTGACCGCTTTTTACATCAAGGCTGAAATTGTCTATAAGCGGAACTTCAGGAACATATGAGAATTTAACGTTTTCAAATTTAAGATTTCCGTCACATTCAATTAGAGTTTCCTTTTGTGAATCATCAGGAACTTCTTCTTCATCAAGAACAGCAAAAACTCTTTCTGCTGATGATACAGCGTTCTGAAGTTCTGCAACAACTCCTGATATTTCGTTGAACGGTTTTGTATACTGGTTAGCATATGCAAGAAAACTTGTAAGTTCTCCGACAGAAATAACACCGATAAATCCGACAGCTCCCAATGCACTTAATGCACCTGTTACACCGACAGTTGTGTATATAAGACCGTTTACGAATCTTGTAGTCGGGTTAGTGAGAGATGAATAGAAAGTTGCTTTAGCACCGACTTTTCCAAATTCACGGTTTATCTTGTCAAAACGTTCTTCAGCACGTTTTTCATAGACAAAAGCCTTTACGATTTTCTGACTTCCTGCCATTTCTTCGGTAAGGCTGACCATTTCGCCTCTTAATTTTGACTGTTTCACGAATGTATCATGAGTAAGTTTTGTTATCTTTGAGGCAACAAGGAATGAAAGAGGTGTGAGAATTATTACAAAAAGACTGATTTTGATATTTATAATCATCATAAATATAATAGTTCCGATTATTGTTACAACACCGCTGAAAAGCTGTGCAAATCCCTGAAGAAGTCCGTCAGATATAATTTCAATATCATTGATTACTCGGCTTGTAAGTTCACCTTTTGTCTTGCTGTCTATATATTTTACGGGAACTCTTTCAAGTTTTGCGAATATATCACATCTTATATCACGTATTGTGAGATAAGCAAGCTTGTTTGTGCAGAGTGACATAAACCACTGGAAAAGCGTACTTGCAAGAACGATTATTCCGAGAAAAAGAGCAGTTTTTATAAGTCCGTCAAATTCAACAGTTCCTTTTCCCTTTGCATAGTCAACAGCCTTTCCTATAAATATAGGAACTGCAAGTGAAAGTGATACACCCGTAAGAGCAAATATTACAGTGAATATAAAGTAATGTTTATAAGGTTTTGCATATGACATTACACGTTTAAGGGTTTTCCACATAATTATTTATCCTCCTTGCTGTTAAGCTGAGAGCTGTAAATTTCCTTGTAAACCTCACAGTTTTCAAGAAGATTTTCATGAGTCCCTGTTCCGACAGCTTTTCCGTCGTCCATAACAATTATGTTGTCAGCATCTTTAAGAGATGTTGCACGCTGTGAAATCATAATTACTGTGGTATCCCTGAGATTTTCTTTTATTGCTTTTCTGAAAGCAAGGTCTGTTGCATAATCTAAGGCACTTGTACTGTCATCAAGAATTACAATTTCAGGATTTCCTATAAATGCTCTTGCAATTGAAATACGCTGTTTCTGACCGCCAGAGAGATTTTTTCCTCCCTGAGATATTATTGTATCAAGCTTTCTGGGGAGCTTTTCAACAAATTCCCAAGCCTGAGCGATTTTAAGAGCTTTTATAATTTCCTCATCAGTAGCATTTTCATCAGCAAGTTGCATGTTTTCACGTACTGTACCGGTAAACAATACAGCTTTCTGCGGAACGTTTCCTACGATTTTTCGTAAAAAATCAGTATCATACTGTTTAATATCCCTGCCGAATATTTTTATGTTTCCTGAATCCGCATCATAAAATCGTGGAATAAGTGCGGAGAGAGTAGATTTACCGCTTCCCGTACCGCCTATAATTCCAAGCATACCGCCTTTTCTGATTTTAAATGTAATATTTTCAAGTGAATTGTCACCTGCACCATTATATCTGAAAGAAACATTTTCAAATTCAATGGAGTTTTCAGCATTTTTATCAACAGAATCAAGATTTCCTGAAATGATTTCATTTTTACATTCAAAAATATCTTTTATACGGTTTGCAGATGCAATTGCCTTTGTGAATGTTACAATAAGGTTTGCGAGAACCACAAGTGCAAGAAGAATCTGTGTCATATAGTTTATAAATGCAGTAAGTTCACCCTGAGTTATACTTCCGCCATCAACACGTATTCCTCCGAAATATATTATAGCAACAATACCGAGATTCATTACCATAAAGGTTACAGGATTTAAAACTGATGATATTTTTCCGGCGAGAATTGCATTGTCGGAAAGGTCATTGCAGGCTTTGTTGAAATTTTTGATTTCATCTTCCTGATGTGAAAAAGCCCTGATAACTCTTGTACCTTCAAGATTTTCTCTTGTGAGAGTAGCAGTTTTATCAAGTTTCTGCTGAGTTTTTTTGTAAAGCGGAATAGTTCTGCTCATTACAGCATATATTATAAATGATATAATCGGTGTTATAATAAGAAATGCTATTGAAAGTTTCAAATCTATAAGCATTGATGCAACAATTGCACCTGCTACAAGGAAAGGTGCTCTGAATGCAAGACGAATGAACATATTTACACCTGTCTGAACAGAATTTGTATCGTTTGTAATTCTGTTTATGAGCGTTGAAGTTCCGAACTTGTCGATACTGCTGTATGAAAGTGTGTTTATGTGTTCATAAAGGGACTTTCTCAAATCCGTTCCAAATCCGTAAGCACATTGTGATGCAAAGTATTGGCATACAAGGGCAAAAAGAAGTCCGCATATTCCAAGAATTACCATAACTCCGCCCATTTTAAGTATATATCCTGTATCATTGTTTCCTATACCATTGTCAATAATTTTAGCCATTACAACGGGAACTATAAGTTCAAATATGGCTTCAAGAAGTTTGAAAAACGGCCCGAGTATAAGCTGTTTTTTGTAATTTTTAAGATATATCAGTACTCTTTTCATAAATTTTTATATTCCTCCGTAAAACAGACGGATTTCTCCGTCTGTTTTATTTATATTTCTATACCGTTTTCAATAAGGAGATTTCTTGCAGTATCAACAGAATCAACACCTTCTGCATTTTTGACCGGTGCAAATTCGTGATTTCTTTCAACCTCATATGGAAGACAGCTTTTTTGCATATGAATCATATCAAGTACAAGCGTTTCAAATTTGAATACTTCCTTGTTTACAGTGTTTCCGCTTTCGTCAAGGCAATTTACTTTTTTCTTTACAATATGAACAGGCATCTTATTGTTCATAATCTGTTCAAGCTTGTCAGTTCTGAAAAGATAGTTAAGAATAACGCCGTATCTGTATGAAAGACTTCCGTCAGGTTCAAGTCTGTGAATCATATCATCAGTCATTTCATAGTATTCAACAATTGAAGGCTTGTCATTTTCAAGACACAGTACACCTACTTTTTCATTCGGTGAAGCCTTGCTTACAACTTTTCCTCCTGATTCACATTCAGAACAGATTACAGAACCTATGAAAGCAGGGTCAGCAATCTGCTGAAGAACATTGTCAACGGCAAAAACATTAATCCATTCGATACCTTTGTTTTTGATTTCTTCCAGAAGTCCGGCTTTTGCAATAGATGAGAACCAGCCACCGTTGCCGTTAGGGGAGAGGAATATTTTATCCTTTTCCTCAAGAATTATTTTACCGTTTTCATCAACGGCAAAAGCCATATCCTGAACGAAAAATGTTACATAATCCTTATTGTATCCGAAGTAGTTATGTTCTTCAAAGAACTGAACAGTTTCAGCATTGTTTGTTTCGCTTGTCATAATATAAAGCGGAATCCATGCCCCTGCCCTTTCAGCAGTGGATTTTATGTTGTTTATTAGACATTCAAAGATGTAAAGTTCCTTATTGATGCCGATATTGAACATTCCCTTTGGGTGTTCAAATCCGAGTCTTGTACCTTGTCCGCCTGCCAGAAGAACAGCAGCAACTTTTCCGTTTCTGATTGCCTTTATACCGGCTTTTGAAAATTCATCATATCTTTCTTTGACTTCATTTATAGTAACAGCTCCGAGAGGTTTGAAATTTCCTCTTTTTTCGGAAATATTTTCCTGACCGAAACATTTCAGAAGTGATAAATCAAGTTTTTCAATCTGTGACAAGAGATTTTTCTGAGCTTCATCAGAAAGCTCATTATAATATTTTAAAACATGTTCCTGTTTACAGGAATTGAGTTTATCAAGAGCTTCTTTGTAATTCATATAAAAAAATTCCTCCTCAAAAATAGTATTGTTTTTATTATATCACAATTATTTACAGAAATCAATCTTATTATTATTTTTCATGATAAAAAGGCGGAAAAAATCCGCCTTTGATTTTTATAATATAAAGCATATAAGTCCTGAACAGCCCTCATTTATGACACGTTCAAGCGTTTCCTGAAGTTTCATTCTTGCATCAGCGGGCATTTTGTAAAGCTTGCTGTGAAGACCCTCGTTGACAAGTTCATGCAAAGATTTTCCGAATATATTGCTTTCCCATATTTTAGTGGGATTTTCTTCAAATCCTTCAAGAAGATAATGTATAAGTTCTTCGCTCTGACGTTCCGTACCTACAATGGGGCTTACTGTTGTATTTATATTTGCTTTCATAAGATGTATTGACGGTGCAGAGGCTTTGAGCTTGACGCCGTATTTTCCGCCCTGTTTTATGATTTTTGGTTCTTCGAGGGAAAGTTCTTCCATTTCGGGCATAACTATTCCATATCCTGTTGCCTCAAGTTCAGCAAGAGCAGGTTCAAAGCGTTTGTATTCATTTTTTATTCTGTTGAGTTCAAGCAGAACAGGGAACAAATCACTTTCACTTTCGATTTCTATTCCTGTTTTTTCTCCGAGTATCTTATAGAAAAGGCTGTTATCTATTTCAGCACTTATCGTGACACTTCCTTTTCCCAAATCCATTTCGCTTACTTCTGATTTTATGATATGCGGACAGTTCATTATTGACTGGGTTATATATTCTGCATCACGCACAAGTTTTACATCTTTTGCACTGTCACGGATACAGTCCATAATATCATTTTTCAGCCAGTGGCCTTTTTCAAGTGAATTTATCCACTTTGCCGTTCTGATATTTATTTCTTTGACAGGGAAGGAATAGAGTATTTCCTTCATAATGAGTTTTATATCGCTTTCACTGAGTTCAAGACAGTTTACCGGAATTACCTTGCAGTCATATTTATCAGTGAGATTACGGCACATTTCGGCAGTTTCCTTTTTTTCAGGATTTGCAGAGTTCATTATAACAACAAAAGGCTTTCCGAGTTCTTTGAGTTCAAGTATTACACGTTCTTCACATTCTTCATATTCATGTCTTGGAATATCTGATATAGAACCGTCAGTCGTAACAACGAGTCCTATTGTTGAATGGTCAGCAATAACTTTTCTTGTTCCTATTTCCGCAGCCATATTGAACGGTATTTCTTCATCAAACCACGATGTCATAACCATTCGGGGCATTTCATTTTCAATATATCCCAGAGAACTTGGAACTATATATCCCACGCAGTCTATAAGGCGAACGCTGAAACTTGCATTTTCAAGATTTATTTCAACAGCTTCTTCCGGTATGAACTTTGGTTCAGTAGTCATAATAGTTTTTCCGCCTGCTGACTGAGGAAGTTCATCTATTGCCCTTTCACGCTTGAAATCACTTTCTATATTCGGAATTACAAGGGATTCCATAAAGCGTTTTATAAATGTAGATTTTCCGGTTCTTACAGGGCCTACAATTCCGATATAGATATTTCCTCCGGTTCTGCCTGCAATATCACTGTATATATCTTTAGCCATTTTATATAATCTTCCTTTCCTATTTATTACAGTACCATCGGAATTAAAAGCATTCCGTCCTTTTCAAGCCTTTCGCTGTAAAGATTATTTTCCTCCATTATAGCATCAACGCTTGTGCTGTATTTTTTAGCAATATCCCATATATTTTCGTTTTCTATGCCGTAGTAGAGTTTAAGTGCATAATCACCGTCACGAACTTTTCTGACTGTATCATCAACATTTATTTCAGATATGGCTTTTACAGATGATGAATTGAAAACAGACAATGAAACATTTACATCTGCCTTTGCAACAAGAGTATTTTCGGGAGTGATATTGTAGGAAACATTGTTTACTGTTACTTCAGATGTTGCCGAACCTTCAGGGCAACATTCTTCAATGCTGAAACTTTCTTCAAATGTTTCATCTTTATCAGTCATTATTATAAATCCTGAACTGTCTTTTCCGGCTATTGTATATGTCAGCATTCCGCTGACAATTACTTTCTTTTCATCGAATGAAAGACGGGTATTTATATTTTTCGGAGTACACCATAAATCATAAATATTAACAGGCATATTATCGCTTTCACAGATTTTTGCACTGTTATGTATTTCATTTTCGGTGATAACAGGAATCTGTTCTGCCTTTATTTCTGATAACAGTACATTGCAGGGATATGTTGTTGAATACGCATCTGTTCCAAGCAGTACCGAGGCGGATTTTATTCCCTTACATTCAAGTCGCAGTTCCATTTCGCATTTAAGTGTTCTGTTTTCACCTGATTTGTCTGAAACAGGAACAGCTTCACAGTAAACAGCATAAGGTTTCATACTTATTTCATAGCTGTCATCAATACCGTCCATATCCATTATCTGACTGAAAGGAACAGTAAATTCAAGCGGTTCGACAGCCCCGCCGTCCTTTTCGCAGGAATAAAGGATTTTTATAAGAGCTTCACCCTTAGCCATTATTTTTCCTGATATAATTTTCCTTTCGCATCTTATCGAACGGCAGGCACATTTTATGATATTAATTATTGGTGGCTGGGAGTCGTTGATTTCTATTTCTTCTGAAAGCTGAACGGATTTTACTGATGAAAGCTTTTTCTGTGCAAATTTTACAGGTGTTTTTCTTATCTTGACGTTCATTCCGAATACATCACTTATTACCTCCTGACAGTTTTCACCTGATATTTTGATTTTTACTGAAACTGCTCCTCTGAGGTCAAGACGGCGTTTGTTCAATGCACGATAATTTATATAATCGGTTTTCGGAGTGAGTTCTATTGAAGGATTTTCACAGATTTTTCCCAAATCAAGAGTTTTTGAAAAAGTCTGCTTCTGATTGACACACTGCAATGCCCCTCCTGATTCACTGCAATAGAGTATTCTTATATCACAGCGAAGTTCATAGTTGAGCTTGTCACCGTTTATGCTGTAATCAGTTACAGTCGGAACGGCTTCACATCTTACAAGTCTGAATATATCTGCATAGTAATCGGGAAGTATATAGTCAAGTTCTATTCCCTGTTCCTGCATACCCTCATAAATGCACTCTGAAACTGATATAGTTTCCTTGTTTACCTTGAAATCCATAAACTGTTGTCCTCCTAAATATTTTAGTTCTGTCACATTATATTCGTATACACGTTTTCTTATTACCTGAAAGAATAATATTTTTTCGGAATTTAAAAAAGTTCATATAAATTTTCCCTTATTTGCCATAATTTTTTTACTGATTGATATTGAAATTATTTCCCGTATTTGATATAATGTTAGTGTACATCATTGAAATATATATGATGAATATATTTTTTATGAGGACTGATTAAAAATGAATAGAAAATTTTTTATGCTTGCGGTTATTCCTTTGCTCTGCCTTTTTACATACGGGTGCGGAAGTCATGAAATAGAATCCGAAAATTCATCTCCCATTATCGAAACAGTTACGGAAACATCTGTTGTAACTGAAACACAAACTTCCTGTACATTGATTACAGCTAAGACTGATATTGTTTTAACTGCTGTAACTTCTGAAACTGTTTCAGAAACTTCACAGCAGGTTACAGTTGCTTCATCAGTACAGAATACTGCTGTTGCAACATCAACAACCTTTAAATCACCTTCAGGTGAAACAAATTTTAAAACTATAACAAATCAGCATGCCCAGTATGAACCAAGAGTTCCTGCTGTTCTCAAACCGCATGAGCCTGTTATATATACTACTGCACCGCCTGACAGTGAAAATCCCTCTGAAGCTACAACAACTCTTGTTTCTGATATTATAGAAACAGAACCGCCGGAAGAAAGCTCTGAAAACAATTCTCCTGAACCTGTTACTCCCGATGAACTTTATTTTTATGGAATGACTCCTTCTGATGACATAAAAGACCTTATAGGTTCTTTCGGAGAATATGAAAGTATGACATCTACTGCCGGAGAATATACCCCTGATGAAGTGCAGGCTGAAAACAGACATTATTATTTTTCAAATATGGAGCTTATAACATTTGTATATGATGATATGGAAATTCTCGGAGAGGTCATTATAAAAGATGATACATTTTTAACTTCAAGAAATATATCTATCGGAATGACTGCTGATGATGTTGTATCTGCATACGGCAAAGGCGAATTTTATGATAATATATACAGGTATCAGACTGATACGGGATATATATATTTCCATGTTGATGAAAACAATATTGTTGATTATATAGGTATGCATGGAATATACTGATAAAAAAACAAGGCAGACTTTTTTAAGTCTGCCTTTATTTTTTTAAACCGGAAGTGATGATACAATATCTGCAAGATACTGCTGTATTGCGAGAGCATCATTTGCGGTTATACCGTCACCGTTTGCATGAACATCAGCATTTGTAATTCCTTTTTCTGATAAAGCATTTTTCTGTGAGTCACTTACATATGAAGCGACTGCAACAACATCTGCAATATCAATATTTCCGTCACAGTTTGCATCTCCCCATACTGTATCAGAATCAGGCGATTCATCATCATAATACAATTTAATGCTTAAAAGTTCTGACGGCATATCAGTCATATCACCTTTTTCATCGCTCCATATTCCTGAAAAAGTTCTTTCTATGGTGAAATCTGTTGTATTTTCAGGGAGTTTTACTTTTACAGTGACAGTATCCTCTGCCATTTGACTTGTATCCCAGAGTGTTCCGTTGATATTTCCTGCAATTCCACCGCCTTTAGTGCCTTTGAAAGTAAGTTCTGCATATTTTGCATTTTTCGCTTTGAATGTCCATTTATTTTCATCTTGTTTTGTAAATTCGGGATTTTCCTCTGAAGGTTTATTGTCATCAGGATTTTCAGTAGGTTTTTCAGTCGGATTTTCTGAAATATCAAATCGCTGTGGTTCATCTTTTATTTTTGTCCACATATATCTTAAAAACCAGCCGTCAAAATCGGTTATTTCCATTGAAGAACCAGCCATCATTATTGAATTTCCGCCGGGGAATCCTCCGGGCGGAAAGCCGTTTTCTTCACCTTCACCGCCATAAAAGTCAGTCATTCCGAATCCATGACCTATTTCGTGTTCAAGGACATGTATTCCGCTTCCGTCAAGCATATTTAAATAGGCATTATCTGAAAGTCTTTGCCCCCAATCTCCGCCACAGCCTCCTATTGAAGGAAATCCCTGTGTTGCCCATAAATACATATCAAATCTTTTTTCAAGTCCTCCAGGATACTGATATGATTTGTCTGTGAAATGGTCAAATCTTGAAAGTTCTGACGGTGCAGATGCAAGCTTATCAGGAATAGTTTCAACGCCGTTTGAAGTATCATAAGTGCTGTCATAATCCTCAATAAGATTGTCATATACAATTTCATCAGGCTGTAAGTCCAGAAGAACGCTTTTGTCAATAACTGCCCAGCCGACTATTTTTACATCGATATGTTCATATGGCCAGTTTTCATATCCGGCAAGCCATTTGTTCCAGTCATTGTAGCATTTTTCAAGCATAGTTTCAAGTTTTTTACGTTGTTCAAGAGTGATTGTTTTATATGACTGCCACCTTACAACGTAATTTACAGTTCCTTTTCCCGCAATAATCTGGTCAAATATGGTGTTCCGCCTTGCTGTTGACTGTTCTTTTTCAACTCTGTTCTGCCAAATCCAGTCGGCAGCGTACTGGTATTCTGACGGCAAATCACTTATGCTTACTGCACTCGCAGGACAGGAAACAAATAAACTGCTGTATGCAGGAACAGAAGTTACTGCAATCAGTGAAGCGACTGCGATACCTGATATTAATTTTTTAAACTTCATAAAAATCCTCCCTTGTATGAATTGTTTTAATTATACGCTATAATTCACTGCTTGTCAATATTATTTTTCAACTTTGTATAAAAAATATATTGATTTTATACAAACACTAAATTTGTGTTAATTGCAAAAATTCCCTTGACATTATTGTCAGAAAATGATAAAATATCATTATTACATAACTTTTTAAAAGGGAGATATTCCGATGAATAAACTTAATGATGAAAGAAAGAAAAATCTTGAATCAGCACTCTTTGAAAAAGGTGCTACAAAAAAATTTCTTTCTGATATAAATGATGTACAGGAACTCATATTCCTTATTAACCTGCTGAACGAACGTTCAGACAAAAATGTAGGTTTCAATATTCAGGACAGTTCTGAATCCATATATAAGCACCTTATCGGTAAGCTTTCAGAACTTTCAGAATGTTTTTTTATTGCTGATGCCTCAACAGGCGGACTTCTTATAAAGGACAACTATGCTGATTTGTTTACATGCCGTCAGTTTGCTGAAGATGCTGTAAAGCGTTATTCTGATATGGGTGTTAAATGTTCTGTTTTTGACTCATCAGACTATAAGGGAAATATTTTTGAATACCTTTATTATCTCGGTATTCAGTATCTTATGATTGACTGTACTGAAAATACTTACAGTATTGCTGTTAAAAGAAATGATATACTTTCAAATTCAAAAATAAGAAAATCTGCTGAATGTGATATTGACAATCCTTCACTCAGATTTTCAATATCAAATTTTTACTGCTCTCTCAATCATAAGGAAAGTTTCGGAATTGATGACAAAAAACTTAATAATCTCCAGAACCTTATGATTTATTATACTGCAAATGCTCAGTATATAGTTCCTTCAAAGAGAGATTCAGAGGATTCTTCAAAACTGATAATGGCTAAAACTGTTCTTGAAAATCAGGGAGAACTTCTCACTGTATTTACTGATAAACCTGAATTTGACAAGTCATATTCAGATGAATGGGAATATATAGTTCTTGATTTGGAGCATGTTCTCCAGAGTGCTGTCGCAGGAAACTGCAACGGAATTGTTATAAATCCCTCAGGTGAAAGACTTTCACTCGACAGAGCTACAATAGCTCATATAATCAAAACTGCAAAAACAATGACTTTTAAGGCATAATTTATGATTTACAGAAAACTTTCCATAGTTGCCGGCATACTTATGATTGGCATAACATCATTTTTTTCAATGTATTTTTCAAGGGCAATTGTAAACCATGAAAAATATTCACTTCTCGGCGTTGATGTATCATCATATCAGGGTGAAATAGACTGGAATGTTATTGAACGTCAGGGAATAAAATTTGCTTTTATAAAAGCTACTGAAGGCAGTGGCATGACAGATGACTATATACGAATGAATCTTGAAAATATTGCAGATACTGATATATACCATTCGGCATATCACTTTTTCAGCTTTGACAGTGCAGGCGAAACTCAGGCTGATAATTATATATCTGCTGTCGGAAAAGATGAAATAAACCTTCCGCCTGTAATTGATATAGAATTTTACGGCGATAAGTTTAAAAATCAGCCGTCAAGAAATGAAGTATATGCGATACTGTCACCCCTTGTTGAACGTCTTGAAAAATATTATGAAACAAAACCCATAATATATATAACATCTCCTCTTTACTTTAAATATATAGTAAACTCTCCTTTTTCAGATTATCCCTTATGGATTAGAAATGTAAATTCTGAACCTTTTATTATAAACTGGGATTTCTGGCAGTTTTCGGATAAGGGTATGCTTAAAGGATATTATGGTAAAGAAAAATATATTGACCTTAATGTTTATAATGGTGATGAAAGAAAGTTTATTTCTGAAATGACTCGCTGAAAGGATTTTTATGGAACCATTTAAATTAATTCCGCCTGTAAAGGATTATATATGGGGCGGTACTCGTCTGCGTGATGAATACGGAAAGAAAAGCAGTTCCGAACGCCTTGCTGAAAGCTGGGAACTTTCTTGTCATAAGGACGGTACAAGCATAATATCAGGAGGAAAATATGACGGAATGTTTCTTGCTGATTTTATAAATGAACACCCTGAAACTATTGGTGAAAATTGCAGGAATTTTGAATATTTTCCCGTTCTTATAAAGCTTATTGATGCACATGACAATCTTTCTGTACAGGTTCACCCTGATAATGAATATGCCCTTGAACATGAGGGTGAATACGGTAAAACAGAAATGTGGTATATTGTCGACTGTGAACCCGATTCCGAAATTATATATGGCTTTAAAGAAGAAATTTCAAAAGAAGATTTCAGAAATGCCATTGAAAATAATACACTCCTTGAAAAAGTAAATCATGTTCATGTAAAAAAGGGAGATGTTTTCTTTATAAAATCAGGAACTCTCCACGCTATCGGAAAGGGAATACTGATTGCTGAAATTCAGCAGAATTCAAATACAACTTATCGTGTCTATGATTACGGCAGAAAAGGTGCTGACGGTAAACCGAGAGAACTTCATATCGAAAAGGCTCTTGATGTTGCAGATACATGTCCGCCTGAAAATGTTAATCAGAATGACAGAAAAACTGAATATACAGATAACAGCTGTACGGAATTATTAGCAAAATGCAGATATTTCACTGTCTGTAAGGATACTGTTACGCTTGAAAATAAATTCCATACTAATAAAAATTCGTTTACACATATTCTTGTGATTGACGGTGAGGGAACTTTGTATTCAAGTGAAGATAATTTTTCATATAATATGAAATTCAGAAAAGGTGAAAGCATTTTTATTCCCGCAGGAATAAAATGGATTATTAATGGCAAATGCAGTATAATCTATACTGTAATATAAATATAACGGAGGATTTTTATGAAATACTATGTTGGTATTGACCTCGGCGGTACTAATATCGTTGCAGGCGTTGTTGATGAAAACTATAATATAGTTGCAACAGCTAAAACTAAGACTAACTGTCCGAGAGCTGAAAAGGATATTGCTGATGATATGGCTAAAATGGCTCTCGAAGCAGTAAAAAATGCAAATCTTACTATTGATGATATTGAATGGATAGGTATAGGAACTCCCGGAATTGCTAACAGCGAAACAGGTATTATTGAATATTCCAACAATCTCGGATTCAATAATACTCCTATGGTAAAATATATTCAGGAAACTATTGATAAACCTGTATTTATTGAAAACGATGCAAATGCTGCCGCATACGGTGAATATGTTGCAGGTGCTGCAAAGGGTGCTAAAAATGCTGTATGTATCACTCTCGGAACAGGTGTTGGTGCAGGTGTTGTTATTGACGGCAAAATTTATTCCGGTTCAAACTTTGCAGGTGCAGAAATCGGTCATACTGTAATTGAAGTTGACGGTGCAGAATGTTCATGCGGAAGAAAGGGCTGTTTTGAGGCATATTCATCTGCAACAGGTCTTATCAGAATGACTAAAGAGGCTATTGCTGAAAATCCTGACTGCATTATGGCTAAAATGGCTGAAGAAAAAGGAAAGGTTACTGCAAGAACTTCATTTGATGCTATGCGTGCAGGAGATTCTATTGCAAAGGCTGTTGTTGACAAGTATATTAAGTATCTTGCTGCCGGAATTACAAATACAATCAATATATTCCAGCCTGATATTCTCTGCATAGGCGGTGGCGTATGCAATGAGGGTGACCCGCTTCTTTTACCTGTAAAGGAAATTGTAAAGAAAGAAGTCTATACAAGAAATTCACCGAAAAATGCTGAAATCGTAATCGCAAAGCTCGGAAATGATGCCGGAATAATCGGTGCTGCATTCCTCGGACGTGCAAATGCCTGAAAAAACTGATGTAAAAAACAAAGGCGACTTTTTAAAAGTCGCCTTATCTGTTTTCTGACAGATTATTTTTAAAATCAAGCCTTGTTTACGCTGCCGAAAAGCTCCATTTTTTCCTTAACTTTAGCCTTGATAGCTTCAAAACCGGGAGCAAGAAGTTTTCTTGGGTCAAATCCCTTACCCTGAAGATCCTTGCCTGCTTCAATATAAGCTCTTGTAGCTTCCTGGAATACGAGCTGGCATTCTGTATTAACGTTGATTTTAGCAACGCCGAGAGAAATAGCTTTCTTAATCTGGTCATCAGGAATACCTGTACCGCCATGAAGTACGAGAGGCATATCGCCAACCTTTTCATTAACAGCAGCAAGAGTTTCAAAGCTGAGTCCTTCCCAGTTTTCAGGATATTTTCCGTGAATGTTACCGATACCGGCAGCAAGGAAATCAACACCGAGGTCAGCAATCATCTTGCATTCGTTAGGGTCAGCACATTCACCCTTACCGATAACGCCGTCTTCTTCACCGCCGATAGCACCTACTTCAGCTTCGATTGAAAGTCCGAGGTTGTGAGCAACATTTACGAGTTCAGTTGTCTTAGCAACATTTTCTTCAATCGGGAAGTGTGAGCCGTCAAACATGATAGAAGTAAATCCAGCCTTGATACACTTGTAACAGCCTTCATATGAACCGTGGTCGAGGTGGAGAGCAACAGGAACAGTAATTCCGAGTGATTCGTCCATAGCCTTAACCATAGCAGCAACAGTGTTGAATCCTGTCATATACTTTCCGGCACCTTCAGATACACCGAGAATAACAGGTGAATTACATTCCTGAGCAGTAAGAAGAATAGCTTTAGTCCATTCAAGGTTATTGATGTTGAACTGGCCAACAGCATACTTGCCTTCTCTTGCCTTGTCGAGCATTTCTTTAGCAGAAACTAACATAATTAAGATTCCTCCGTTTTTGGATATTTAATCTGAGTACATAGAATACTCCGGTAATTACATTATACTACATATTTCCTGAAAATGCAATATGTTGCCAAAAAATTTTTTTCAGAATAATATTTTAAACAAGACAGAAAATAATTATTCCTGAAAAGAAAAGGAACAGAACAGAAAGGGTAATTGCAAGACGGCATTTTCTGGCTTTTCTTCTCTGAGATGAAATTCCGAAACGTGATATATAGCGTTCAATTTCTTCATCGGCAACCTGCTGTGGAAGTTCCATAACCTCCGGACGAAGATAAAAAACTGCTTTTTCAAAATAAATGCTTTCAGGATTGTTTATTTCAATAATCTTCTTGTTTACACCTTTTATCATCAGATAAAACCTCCGTTAAATATATTCAAAGAAAGTATTGACAGTTTTTTTATGATATATACAGAATTTTTTATGCTGTCAGATTGCACAAAAATATATTTTTTATTTATGCGAAATAGATAAATTATGCGAAAACTCTTGTAAAATTTCATCTCCTGTGTTATAATATCATTGTAATAATTTATGGCAGATTTTCTATATTCTGCTTTAAAGGAGGATTCACTACAATGAAAGTAACTATTACAGCTAAAAAAATGCAGATAGCTCCCGCTTTTAACGAATATGCTGAAAAACGCCTTGCTTCCAAGCTCGACAAGTTCTTCGGCGATGAAGCTGATGCTAAAATCACTCTCACTGAATTTAAAAACCAGATTATTCTCGAACTCACTGTAAAGTACAACAGCATGATTTACCGTGCTGAACAGCTCTCAGACGATAAGAATGATGCTCTCGATGTTGTTATTGATAAGATTATCAGACAGATTCGCAAGAATAAGACTAAAATCGAAAAGCGTCTGAAAGATTCAGCTTTTAAACAGAATTTCACTGATACAGTTCCCGAACAGGATAACTATGAAGTTATTAAACATAAGAAGTTTGAAATGCGTCCTATGGAAGTAGATGAAGCTATTCTCCAGATGAATATGCTCGGTCATAATTTCTTCATGTTCCTTAATGCCTCAACCGGAAAGGTAAACGTTGTCTATAAGCGTAGAGAAGGCAATTATGCCGTTCTTGAACCTGAATACAACTAAACAGGTATTGTTGCTATGGACAAGAATTTAAGAGATGTTATACTTAAACGCATAAACAGAACTTCTGAAAATCTTCTAAAAAATAATATGGAGGTTTATTATGCCTCAACAAAAGAGGACGTTCCGGAAATAGTTGAAGGACTTCTTAATGAAGGTGACGTTGTTGCAAACGGCGGTACTATGACTATGAAAGAATGTAACCTTTCAGAACTCCTTAATTCCGGAAAGTACAAGTATCTCGACAGAGAGGCAATAGCCCATTCAGAAGTAAAGAATCTTTACAGAGCCTCTTTCTCAGCAGATGCCTATATTACAAGTGCAAATGCTATAACAGAAAACGGCTGTCTTTATAATGTTGACGGCAACAGCAACAGAGTTGCTGCAATTGCTTACGGGCCTGACAAAGTAATCGTAATTGCAGGATATAATAAAATAGTTCCTACACTCGATGATGCTGTCAGGAGGGTAAAATGTGAAGCAGCTCCTGCAAACTGCCAAAGACTTGAAAGCGGTACATACTGCTATAAAACAGGTCAGTGTATGTCGATGAAAAATCCGGATTCAATTCTCACTGACGGCTGTTCAAGTGAAGACAGAATCTGCTGTAACTATTTAATATCTGCATATCAGAGAGAAAAGGGCAGAATAAAAGTAATACTCGTCGGAGAAATCCTCGGATATTAAGATATAAAAAATCAGGGCGGAATTTATATTCCGCCCTTTCTGTTTTATTTTGTTTTGGATTTTGATATTCCGTAACATTCATCATAAGCTTTTATTATATCACGAATCATATATTTTGAATATTCTCCGTCCTCGATAATTCCTGCAAATGCAAGAACAGGATTATCAGCGGGAGCATATCCTATGAATACAGAGTTCTGCGACTGGAGGTTTCTTGTCTGAGGAGTACCTGTTTTTATTGCAACATCAAATCCGAAATCTGAAAGATTATGCTCATAAGGCATATTCAGACTTGCACCAATCATTCCTTCTTCAATATAATCATATACATAGTCATAATTAAGAGGAATAGTTGCATTTATTACGGGTTCTGTCTTTTTGACACATTCTCCTGTATCGGAATCATATATTCCCTCAACAAGATACGGCTTGTATCTTACACCTTCATTTGCTATTGTGTTTGCAACACATGCAAGCTGTAACGGAGTTATACCCATTTCGCCCTGACCGATACCGGTCTGGATAACGTCACCGGCATACATTGTAAGACCAAGTTCATTATAATTTTCCGGACTTGCAATATATCCTGCGGAGTCACCTGTTTCAATACCTGTATTCTGTCCGAGTCCGTAAAGTTCTTCATATTTGACGATTCCGTCAATGGTGAGTCTTTTTGCAACTTCATAGAAGAAAATATTACATGAAACTGTTATAGCTCTTGAAACGGAAATATAGTCATGATAGCCTGTACAGTTAAACGGCATATCATAATATGTCATAGTATGACCGCAGTAAAAATAAGTGTCGCCGTCAATAATTCCCTCATTAAGACCGCCTGTTGCAGTAATTGTCTTGAATGTAGAACCGGGGCGGTAAAGACCGTCAGTAGCACGGTTTATAAGAGGAGTGTTGTCAGCATTGAGAACTGAATTATAATCATTGATATAGTCGTTGAGGTCATAGGTCGGAGCAGTTGCCATTCCTCTTACTGCACCTGTTTTTGCATCAAGAACAACCAATGCACCGCAGTCGGAAGAATAGCCGTTGTATCCTCCGTAACTGTCGAGAAAATTATCAAGAATATTCTGAAGTTTCTGCTGATATTTGCTGTCAACAGTGAGTTTTACTGTCTGACCGTTCTGAACCGGTGTTATTATTTTTGAATTTACAACAGCATTATTGCTTACAGTAATTTCTTCAACACCGTTCTGACCTTTCAGAATTTCCTCCATAACGGATTCAATACCGCTTTTTCCGACAACATCATTCATAGCATAGCCTTTTTTGCTTAATTCCTCATATTCTTCTGCATAAATAGGGCCTACTGTTCCTATTTCGTGCGGGAGGACATTGCCCTGAATAATCTTTCTTTCGGAACTTTCCCTGATGTCAATTCCTTTGAGGGTAATGCTTTTGGCTTTTGCTTCAATTATAATATCCTCGCTTACATTTTCAGCAAGTATGAAGTCATTGTTCAGAGCAAAATCCTTTACTGAAAGTTCATAACGCATAGCAGATATAATCCACTTTTCTTTTTGAGTGTATTTATCTGAAATTTCATAGTCGGATATGAATTTGTCAATGCAGTTTTCAGCAGTAGCATATGAATTGAGATTTATTTTTCCCTTGAGATTCAGGGAATCCTCCTCTTTTCCGGTAAATCTGTACGGAACAGATGATGATACAGGCAGGCTTAATTTCATCTCATATGAATTGTTTTTAAGAAGATTGTATATATCAAGCAGAATCTGATTTCCCTCCTGATTTTCGTCAGGGAAAAAAGCCTTTTCAAGAACAATATTATAAACTATTGTATTCTGTATAATAGGCTTTCCGAAACAGTCTACAATATCACCTCTTGTTGCCTTTGAGCTTTGTGTATAGGTAATCAGATTTCTTTCGCCGGCAGGTGAAACAGTTTCAGTGTTGCTGTCGCTGACAACCTGAATTTTCATCAGACGCATAGCCCCCAGAATCCCCATAACAAGAACAAATATTACAGTAACAATAACTTTTATATGGTCTGAAAGGGTTTTCATCAGCTGTTCTCCTCTCTGTTTATTTTTATTGCTTCAGCAATGGTGAGATGACGTTCAGGCATAAGAAATCTGTTTACAAGCAGAAATAAAAGATACACAGGTACAGCCGAAATTACTGTAATTGCGAAAACAGGCATAGTTACTGTATCAAGTATTGTTTCAACATTTTCATAGTCCCATACGCTGTAATAGAATACATAATCAAGCATACTGCATATAAGTGATGAAACTGTGGTTATCAGCAGAAAGTTTATAAATTTTTTACGCAGATAATTCATATATAAAAGAGAAGTGAATGTGCATACAACAGTAAGTATAAAGGCGTTGTATCCGAAAATTTTACCGCAGGCAATATCTATAAGAAGTCCGCAGAAAGCTCCCGTAAATGCAGAGGGGAGTTCCTTGGTATTCATAGCTATGCATATTGATGCAGGAATAAGCAGAACAGGCTTTAGAAGTCTGCCGGACATCATAAATGTAAAGCATATAAGAACTATGACTGCATACAGGAAGTATCGCAATGAATTTTTAAAGATAAAAATTTTCTTTTCTCTTGATGCTTTAATCTTCATTCTGTTTTTCCTTTCCGGAAAAATCCTTTATAACAACAACAGATGAAAGTTTGCTGAAATCGACAGAGGGTTCAACAATGGCAGTATATGAAAGTGAATTTTCAGAGGATATGAGTTCTTTTATAGTTCCGACAGGATAGCCTGACGGAAAAAGTCCTCCTGTACCTTTCGTGACAAGCGAATCACCGACCATAAATTTTGTATCACGAGGAAGATGTATAAGGTGTGCAACGCTTTCGCCGTCAGAATTTATATATCCCTCCATTATTGCGGAATTGAGTGATTCAGGGCAGACTACTGCAACAGATAAGTCAGGTGAGAGGAGTGTTCTTACCGTTGATGAATCTGCTGATACGTCAACAGTAATTCCGATAAGTCCCTGAGATGTAACGACAGGGCAGTAAGGTTCAACACCGCTGTTGCTTCCTATGTTTATGGTAAAGGATTTAAACGGGTCATTTGCAATATATCCGGTAATTTTAGCCGGTTCTGTGTATTCATAGTCGGGATTTTTTTCTTTTATTCCGACAAACTGTTTCATTTCAGAAAGTTCTGATTTAACCTGTTCATAGTCGGACATCTGTTTTTTCAGAAGTCCTACTTCATCTTTGAGTCTTTGATTTTCATTGTAATATTCAGTGGCATTTGTGAGTTTGTCAAGGTAATTTTCAACCTTTACTGAAATTGAATTTGAAAAAGTACGGAAAGGCTGTGTAACAGTGTTTATAATTGATTTTCCTGAAACGGAGTATCCGCCTTTCAGAACAGCAAAAAGCATTACACCTGTCAGAAAGGCGAGAAGTCCAAGAATAATCCTGAATCTGATGCTTTTGAAGAAATCCTTCATTATTTAGGCTTCCTCCCGTTTAATAATATTTCTGATGTTCGGTCAGAGCGTCCTGATATTTGTCAATATCCTCAAGAATTTTTCCTGTACCCTCTGCAACGCAGTCAAGCGGATATTCAGCAATATAAACAGGCATACCGGTTTCACGGTTTATAAGCTTGTCAATACCTCTCAGCAAAGCTCCTCCTCCTGAAAGCGTTATACCCTGGTCAATAATATCAGCAGAAAGTTCAGGCGGAGTTTTTTCAAGGGTGCTTTTTACTGCATCAACTATCTTTGAAAGCGGTTCAGCAAGGGCATCTCTTATTTCAGCAGAGGATATATTAATATTTTCAGGTAAACCGTTGAGAAGATTTCGTCCCTTTATTTCCATTTGTTCCTCAGTATCGGAGGGAAATGCAGAGCCGATTTCAATTTTTATATTTTCAGCAGTTCTTTCGCCAATCAGGAGATTATATTTTTTCTTTATATAATTTATTATTGATAAATCAAGGGCATCGCCTGCACATCTTATAGAGCGTGAGGAAACAATTCCGCCCAGAGATATTACAGCAACTTCACTTGTACCTCCGCCGATGTCAACAATCATACTTCCGACAGGTTCAGTTGTAGGAAGTCCTGCACCGATAGCGGCAGCCATAGGTTCTTCAACAATCAATACATTTGGTGAACCTGCTTTCTGACATGCTTCACGCACAGCACGTCTTTCAACGGTAGTAACTCCTGACGGAATACATATAATTACATTGGCTTTATTGAAAATGCTTCCTTTAAGAGCCTTTTTGATAAATTCCTTGAGCATTGTTGTAGTTATATCGAAGTCAGCAATTACACCGTCTTTAAGCGGTCTTACTGCAACGATAGAACCGGGGGTTTTTCCTATAACGTCTTTTGCCTCTTTTCCCACATACCGATAGTTGTCGGTTCGTGTATTGACGGCAACGACAGAAGGTTCTCTGATAATTATGCCCTTTCCTCTCATATAAACAAGAGTATTCGTAGTACCCAAATCGATACCTATATCTTTTGTAAACATTTTGCACACTCCTTAGCGACAGACAGAATTTTTTGATATAGTATAATTATACCATTGAAATTTTATACAAACAATATTCAGAATGAAGTAATATGAAAATCTGTTTTTTAGCAATAACAGCGGACTCAGCGGGGGAATATTTTGTATAAAATAACAAATCAGTCTGTAAACATTGGAGAAAATTTAGTGTATACAAAGAATGCCCCCAGCATAAGTATGAGCTGTGCAATATTTATGCTGAAAGTACAGCCGAAGCTGAAGTTTATAATAATTAGGTCAACAGAAATATTGTCAATGCTTATGGATTTTCCGTAATTAAGCCAGTGCAGAAAAGTTATGTTTTCAGCACCGTTTCCGACAATAGAACCAAGAAATATTGCTGTAAGAATAAGTATTATGAAAAGAGCAGTTTTTTTCATTTTAACATTCCTTTCCGGTTGGATTATATTCCGGTAGAGCCGAATCCTCCTGAACCTCTCTGTGTATCGGACAGGGAATCTGTTTCAGCTATTTCCGGAAATATTACCGGAATTGCAACAAGCTGTGCAATACGCATATTTTTTTCAATGATGAAGTCCGATTCACCGAGATTTATAAGAGGAACGATAATTTCTCCTCTGTAATCAGAATCAACTATTCCGACACAGTTTGCAAGAGTAATTCCGAATTTTGAGGCAAGTCCTGAACGTGCAAAAATTCCGAGCATAATGTTTTTGTCATCAGGTTCAACAGAAATTCCCGTAGGAATTTTTACAATACAGCCTTTTTTTATTGTAACAGGATTTTCAATGCAGGCAAAAAGGTCAGCACCGGCACTGTATTCTGTCGCACGTTTTGGAATAACTGCATTTTCATTCAGTTTTTTTATTTTGAGTTTCATTTATAATACCTCTGTAATAAAGACCTTTTGTCATATTCGGGTGTTTGAAATCAGTTCTTCCGAAATTTTCAGAAAGGTCTTTTATCTGTTCTGCATTTTCATCTCCAAGCATAATCAGAACGAAATCAAACTCTGAAAAATCCTTTTTATTGATATAAAGCGTATCGGAGTTGAAAATTTCGGCATATTCTTTTTTATGACATCTTACAGGGAAAATGCGTCCTGTACGGTCAGTTATTGAGCCGGTGCATTTTGCACAGCCTGATTCATTACTTACAGGGCAGTTGCGTACAAGCATAAGCGGTAACTGTCCGTATGCGATTATTCCTCTCGGAATGGGTGAATTTATTCTTTTAAGCTGTGAAAGTTTCATCTCAAAAGAAAGTGTAATATCATCAAGTCCCGATTCTGCAAGTGCCTTGCAGGAGAATGAATTTGTTACATTAAGACCGAATCCGCCATGCAGAATCATTCCGAGTTCATTTCCTGTCTGTATATATGCAGGATTTACACAGAGAAGATGATTTATTCCCATAGATTTAAGTTCTGTGATTTTAAATATTTCATCTCCCTCATCAGTTATAAATCTTGGAGGGGCAATGCATATCTTATTTACATCTATGCCGTATTCAACAGCCTGCATACATTCATCAGCCGGAATTATAAGCATATCCGCAAAAGGTTCTGAATATTTTGCCTGACGGGCATTTCTGCACTGTATTCTTATTTCAGTATTTCTGATTTCAGATTTCTGAACTGTCGGAATTTCCGGTGAATACTCCGAAACAGAATAATGCGGAGTATTTTTTTCTATAATTTTTTCTTCCATTTTCTGAACAGCTTCACGTCTTAAATTATTCAGTTCCGATGCTCTGAGGATAACATCATCTGAGATAAATCCTGAAACGCCGTCATATCTGAATAATGTATCTCCCAATTTTGAAAGCTGTTTTCCGGCGTATTCCAAATCAAGAGGTTTTTTCAGAGCTTTTTCGGGGATTTCACCCTCTGCATAGGAATAAAGATTACATTCGGGGCAGTATGCAGAAAGTTTTGCTTTTTGATTTTCTGTTATATTCAATTTAAATTCAAGTGAATAAATCTGAGGTTGTTTTTTATAGTATTCCCTTATACAAGGGAGCAAATCCCTGTCGGAATCATCTTTTGAGCGAATTCCGAACATGTGATTTCTTTTTCCTGTAAAATATCCGTCTGTGAAACCATCTCTTGAAAAGACTGATTTAAGCATTTCAATATCAGGAATCTGTCCTGAAAGAGCTTTTTTTGTTTCTGTAACGGCAGATGCAACATATTCGGGACGTTTCATTCTTCCTTCTATTTTAAGAGAGCATACACCGCATTTTTCAAGTTCTCTGGTATGCTTCAGAAGTGTGAGGTCTTTTAGTGAGAGGGCAGAAAACTTTTTATTTCCGCATGATGAAAAAGGTAAACGGCACACCTGACCGCATACACCTCTGTTTGCGGAGCGTGAACCAATCATAGCTGAAAAATAGCACTGTCCTGATACAGACATACACAATGCACCATGTACAAATACTTCTGTTTCGGGAATGTAATTTGTAATTTCCTCTATTTTTTCGCATGAGAGTTCTCTTGCGGGAACTATTCTTGAAAATCCGAGTGATTTTGCAAATTCAGCACCTTTCGGAGTGTGTATTGTCATCTGTGTTGAGGCATGTATCACAGCATCAGGAACGCATTTTTTAATCAGATATATACAGCCCCAGTCCTGAACTATATATGCATCAATACCTGCTGATGATGTATATTTTATATATTTGCAGAAAGCATCAGCCTCACTGTCTGCAATAACCGTATTTACTGCAATATAAAGCTTTGCACCGTAAAGGTGACACAGACGGCAGGCATCAGATATTTCGTCATTTGAAAAGTTTGAGGCATTTCCTCTTGCGGAAAAATATTTTCCGCCTATGTATACAGCATCAGCACCGCATCTGAGAGCTGATTCGAGGGATTCAAAATTTCCTGCGGGGGCGAGGATTTCCATATTTTTAATCATGAATTGTACTTTTAAGTTCCTTAAGTTTTATAGTATTTTCAAGCTGTTCGATTTTTGATTTAAGAACTTCAATCTCCTTGTTTGCTGATTCAAGTTCAATTCTTGCCTTGCCTGCCTCATCGACATAATTTTTTGCTTCATCACGCAGACTGTCAAGATGTTCATTTGCTTTGTTAATATCGTCCATAAGTCCGAGTGAAACCATAATTGATGCTGAATACGGAGAAATTCCGTTTCCTGATTCAATCATATCATTTATTTTTGTTTCAAGAGAACGTGCGAGATTATATATATAATTCGGAGTTTCAGCAGTTTTGAGCTTATATTCCTTTCCGCATATAATAACCTTTACTTCATTAAGCATTTTAAAAATCCTTTCCTGAATTAATAATATCTTTTAAGACCTACAACTTTTCCGACAATTTTTACACTTTCAAGAATAATCGGAAACATTGTATCGTTTTCGGGCTGAAGTCTGAAATGCCCGTTTTCCTTGTAAAAACGTTTGACAGTTGCCTCCCCGTTATCAACAAGAGCAACAACTATATCACCGTTTTCCGCATAGGGTGACTGTTCAACAACAACAACATCACCGTCAAGAATACCGGCATTAATCATACTTTCGCCCTTTATTTTAAGTGCGAAAAGAGGATTTTCATACTGTTTTCCTGAATCAAATGAAATATATCCTGTAATATCTTCATATGCGGTTACGGGATTTCCGGCAGTAACAGTTCCCATAACGGGAACTGTTATTGTGTTGAAGTTCGGAAGGTGAAGTGAACGGTTAAGACTGTCTGATTTTTCTATCATACCGGCATCAATAAGATTCTGAACATGAATAAAGGCACTTGAAGTTGATTTGTAACCCATAGCGTTCTGAATCTCACGAATAGACGGGGAAAATCCCTCTCCTATGCGTTTTTTGATGTATTCATAAATCTCGATGTCTTTTTGTTTAAGCATATTAATCACCTTTTAATCCTTTAGTTTTTTCAGAATCATTTTAGCAATTTTATAGGCATCGCCACAGCCGAGAGTTATAACAAGGTCGCCCTCGGAAACATTTTCGCATACATAATCGCATACCTGCTGGAAGTTAAAATACTTTCTTTCGTCAGTATATTCAGCAGATTCGTCCTGCGGAAACCATATGCAGTCCGGAATTTTTTCTGCAAGGTTTCTTGTAAAAATTCCGAATGTATTTTTTTCCCTTGAACCCATAATATCAGTGAGAACGGTTTTATCAGGAATTGAAAGAACTCTTGCAAAGTCATCAAGGAGAAGTTTTGTTCTTGAGAATGTGAAAGGCTGGAAAATTGCCCATACTCTGTTGAATTCCATTTCCATTGCAGAAGAAAGAGTTGCCTCAAGTTCTGTGGGGTGATGAGCATAGTCATCAACAACAGTAACGCCTTTTTCAAATCCGAGTTTTTCAAATCTTCTTGATGCACCTCTGAAATCTTCAAGACCTTTCTGAATAGATTCAAAGTCAGCACCAACATAAAGTGAAGCACAGGCTGCTGCTACGGAATTTAAAATATTGTGATTTCCTGCAACGTGGAGAGTTATTTTGCCGAGAGCCTCACCCTTATGCATAAGTGTATATTCTGATTGAAGACCATTTATTTTTCTGATATTTTCGGGATAGTAGTCAGAAGAAGAATCCTTGCCGAATGTGATGATTTCTTTTCCTGTTATACCCTCAATTGATTTCATTGAATTTGCGTCATCTTTGTTTATTATAATAGCCTTTGTTGTGTTTTCGGCAAATTTATGGAATGATTTTATTATGTTGTCAACAGTTTTGAAATAGTCAAGATGGTCAGCATCAATGTTGAGAATTACAGCTATATCAGGATAGAGTTTCAGAAAAGTATCAACAAATTCGCAGGATTCACAGACAAGTATATCACTTTTTCCTGCTATTCCGCTTCCATGTATGCAGGGGAGTTTTCCGCCTATATATGCGGAGAGGTCTATATTTGCAGTATAGAGAATCTGTGTAATCATAGATGTTGTTGTAGTTTTTCCATGAGTGCCTGAAACGCATATTGCATTGTCAAACCAGCTTGTAACTATTCCGAGAAGGTCACTTCTTTCAAGAACAGGCACACCGCTGTTCTTTGCGGCAATGAGTTCCGGATTGTCAGCCATTATTGCGGCAGTATGAACAATGAGGTCAGCACCTTCAATATTTTCAGCACGCTGTCCCATAAAGACAGGTATACCCATCTTTCTTACAGCCTCAAGAGTTTCGGTTTCATTGTTGTCTGAACCGGTAAGATAGTATCCCTGAGAATGAAGTATCTGAGCCAGAGGATACATTCCTGAACCGCCTATACCTATGAAATGAATGTGTTTTCGTCCTTTTAGTATGTTTTCTAACAAAATTATCACCTTATCCTTAATCTTATTGAAATTTGAAAATTTATGATGTATAATATTTATGCCGGAAAAATAACAGACAGCTATGTATATTTTACTCTGACAACGGCAATTATATCCATAGCAAAAAAGCTGTTGCCGGATTTTTTTCAGGGAGGTTGTTTTATGGAAATCACAGATGTAAAAATCAGAAAGCTTATTACGGAGGGCAGGCTGAGAGCAATTGTATCAGTTACATTTGATAATATGCTTGCTGTACACGACATTAAGGTTGTGCAGGGAGAAGAAAGACTCTTTGCAGCAATGCCGAGCAGAAAAGATGAAAACGGAATATTTCGTGATGTAGTTCACCCGATTACTGCTGAGGCAAGAAAAGAACTTGAAAATGCTGTTCTTGATGCATATGAAAGACAGCTTGCCGAATCTGAAGAATCCAAAGAATAATTTTTTACAACATACCGCAATTATTATCTGCGGTATGCTTTTTTTATATTTTAAGAAGTCTTGAAGCCTTGAGTATTATAAGCTGAGTTTTTCCGTCCTTGATTTCGTTGTTCATAACCATTTCAACAGCCTTTTCAAGCGGAATTTTTACAACATCAAGAAATTCATCGCTGTCAAGGTTCTGTTTTTTATATTCAAGACCCTTTGCAAGATACATATAAGTAATTTCGGAATTGTAAGCAGGAGTAGGGTACATTTCGCCGAGGTAAATATATTCACTGCATGTACAGCCTGTTTCTTCAAGAAGTTCACGTCTGCCACATTCAGCATGATTTTCACCTTTGTTGAGTTTTCCGGCAGGAACTTCACATGTGATTTCATGAAACGGATAGCGGTACTGTTTTACCATAAAAATCTCATTGTTTTCAGTTACAGGAATAACACATACTCCGCCTGAATGAATTATGATGTCACGTCTTGCAACGCACCCGTTTTCAAGTTCGGCAGAATCTTTTTTTACAGTAAATATTACTCCCTCATAGACAGTTTCACTTGAAAGTGTTTTTTCTTCAAGATGCATTTTAATCAGTCTCCTTTAAATTTATTTTCAAAGCTTTTCTCATATTCGAGAGAGGCTCTTATTTTATTTTCACAGGAATTATAATTGTAATAATGTCTGTGACCGTTTTTCTCTTTTTTCTTGCGTGATATAATAAAGTATGCAGAAAGAATTACTATTCCGGCAAATGAAATTGCAAATCCCTCATAAAGTCCGGGAGTTCTGTATCTGAATGTAATTGTATTTTGCCCTGCATCAGCCTTTACAGCCATAAATCCGTATGAAACTTTTTCAACATCAACAGGTTTGCCGTTTACTTCAGCAGACCAGCCTTTGCTGTAAGGAACACTGAAAAATACAAGCTGAGATTTTTCAAGTGTTATTTCTGATTCAAAACCATATGAATCATATCTGAATGAATCTGATGAAACATTTTGTTTTTCTTTGCAGAGTTTTCTGTAATCATTTTTGCTGAGTCCTGATATTTCAGAAGAAGTTTTTTCGTTCAGAATATCACCGTATTTTTCAATCTGTTCATCATTAAGAATGAGTGCGGAAAGCAAAGCTTTTTCTGTCATAGTGTTTCCGTATTTTTCGGCATCGGATTCCTTTATATATGAATCATAGGCAAAACCCATAGGAATATACAGTTTGTTTTCATAAATATCAAAATATTTTCCGTTTTCAACGAGTTCAAATCCGGGGAGTTCTTCAGGAATATTTATTTCTTCCTTTGAATCTGTATTTTTATAGCGGTCATTTTTCTGATAGTAATATTTTACGGAAAAAAGTCCTCTTAATGTATAGTGGGAGGTTTCGGGACGTGATGCAACATCACGCTGAACACCTGTTTTATCATAAAATTCCATAATTGAAGGGGATACAACGCTCTGGAATGCTCTCATTGTGGGAAGTCCCCAGCTCATAGGATAATTGTCATAATCTTTTGAAATATCAATTCTGAAAAAATTATCCTCGCTTACCTGTTCATATACACTGTCCTGACTTTTTACGGAGGCATCAACAAATTCAATTGCAGTTTTCGGAGAGTTCGCACCATAAATTACAGCTAAAAGAGTACAGCCTATACATGCCACAACAGTTAAAGCTGTTGCCTGATTGATGAATTTTATTCCTGACTGCTTTTTCAGCCATATGATATATGTAAATACCATAAACAGAACTGCAACAGCCATGGTAAGCCAGAAATAAATCATATCTCTCGGGAGGTCAAACCATATTATTTTATCATCTTCCTTTTTCGGAAGAAGTGAAATTATTCCGAATGCTACAAGCATTGTTGATGATATTTTAATTCCCAGTGAAAAATCAGCATCTTCATCATCAAGTGCATGAGCTGTCATCATAGCCATAACAAGTATCGGCATATAGAACCATCTTGCATAGTATGCACTGTTGAGCATATAGAAACTGCTGTTCAGAACAGGAATAAATGCACATACTGTGCATATAAAAAACAGACGGCTTGCCCAGTGCTTTTTATTTTTCTGTATAAAGGCAATTACTCCTGTCATTGAGAACAGTGGAAAATATCCGCCTATTGATGACCATTTTGCATATTTTGAATCAAAGAGATTAGGTCTTGCGGGGACATCAACAGGCATAAAGAATGACTGAATAATTCTCCATATGCGTGTTTTGTCGTTGTATGCAACCATATCCATTCCGAAAAGATATTCTGTAACTCTGTAATTGTCAAGAATTATCATTGCGGACGGAAGAAGTATAAATCCTGCAATCATTGTACCGCATACGGCTTCAAGTACAAGTGTAAGGAATTTTTTCAAGTTTACATTAAAATCAGGGCATTTTAATCTTACAATAAAATACAGTATCAGGAATACCGCCTGACCTGTAAAGAAAAAGTAATTCAGACATGCCATAAATGCAACAGTAACAGCAAAAATTCCTTTGCGGTTATTGTTGATATGTTCTTCCATAGCTATGAGCATAAGCGGGAAAAATGATGTTACGTCCTGAAAATGATTGAAGAATATATTGAAAATCTGAAATCCTGAAAATGCATAAAGAAGTCCGCCTGTTACGCAGGCATATTTGTTCCGCACGAATTTTCTTATAAAAGCATATGCCGTCATAGTTGCCATTCCATGTTTTATACACAATAAAAAAGGCATTGAAATTGTTACAAGAAATTTCGGGAGAAGCGTTGTAATCCAGAAATACGGACTGCCTATAAGATAGAATGAATATGAGCCTATAAAGTCAGAACCCAAATCGGTAAACCAGTTCCAGCCGAACTGACCGTTTCTGACGGCATTGTTTGCAAGTATGTAGAACGGAATCTGCTGTGAATTATAGTCACCGTAGTATATAAAATAACCCTTGTCCGCAATTATTATCGGAATAAATGATATTAAAAGTGCTGTAAATCCAAGCAGGAAAGAAAGCAGATATTTTTCTTTTTCTCTGATATGCTTTAAATCCGGATTCATTTTGTTAGCCTCCGTTGAGTTTGTAATGTTTTTTTTATTATATCACATTTTAATCCGGATTGAAAGAGGTTGAAAGAAAAAAATCAGAATAATTTTGAAAATTAATTGAAATTTTTTAGGGGTTGTGATATAATAAAACAGAAGGTGATAAAATTAAATGAGTATATATTTTGATAATGCCGCTACCACAAAACCTTGTCAGGAGGCTGTTGAGGCTGTAAACAGAGGTCTTTCGGAATTATGGGGAAATCCTTCTTCACTTCATTCTATGGGACTTGATGCACAGCTTGCCGTTGATGAGGCAAGAAAAATTATTGCGGATTCAATAGGCTGTGAAAGCAGATGTATATATTTTACTTCCGGAGCTACCGAAAGCAGTAATATGGCTTTAAAAGGTGCTGTTATGGCTTATGGAAAAAGAAAAAAACGCATCGTGACATCATCGGTTGAACATTCCTCAGTAAAGGAAAGTATCAACGAGCTTGAAAAACAGGGGTTTGAAGTAATAAGAATTTCCCCTGATAAAAACGGAATTTTCAATCCTGATGATTTTATAAATGCTGTTGATGAAAATACTGTTCTTATATCAGTTATGCTTGTGAACAATGAAACAGGATATATTCTTCCTGTCAGAAAAATTTTTACGGCAGTTAAAAGAAGATTTCCTGATACTGTAACGCATTGTGACTGCGTTCAGGGATTTATGAAAATTCCTGTAAAAGCAAGAGAGCTTAACGCTGATTTAATATCTCTCAGCGGTCATAAAATACATGCCATAAAGGGTATCGGTGCTTTGTACATAAAAAAGGGAATAAGACTTGTTCCGATTATAAACGGCGGAAAACAGGAAAACGGCATACGTTCCGGAACTGAAAGCGTTCCGCTTATAATGGGATTCGGTTCGGCTGTTAAAGCTATGAATCCGCATATCGATAAACATTACAGATATGTTTCAGAGCTTAAAGAATACCTTTGTATGCGTCTTTCTGAACTTGATGACATAACAGTAAATTCACAGCCTGATGCTTCTCCTTATATAGTGAATATATCTGTATCGGGAATACGTTCGGAAATAATGTTGCACTGGCTTGAAAGTCATAAGATTTATGTTTCAAGCGGTTCAGCCTGTTCAAAGGGAGCTAAAAGCGGTGTTCTTGATGAATTCGGTTTGAGTCAGAAACTTGCTGACAGTGCATTGAGGATAAGCTTTGACTTTTCGGACACAAAGGAAGAAATCGATAAATTTGTTGATGTTCTTAAAGAAGGTCAGCAAAAAATTCTTAAATCAAAATAACTGGAGTTTTTTATTATGAAAGAAATTATACTTTTAAAATATGGTGAAATTGCTCTTAAAGGTCTGAATAAAAATTCTTTTGAAAGCATAATGATAAAGAATATAAAATACAGACTTAAAAAAATCGGAAAATTTTCTGTAACAAGAGCCCAGTCAACAGTATATGTTGAACCTGATGAAGAAATGAATGACCTTTCCGAAGCTGTTGAGGTTCTTAAAAAAATATTCGGAATTGCATCAATCTGCCGTGTATGTGTATGTGAAAAGGATTTTTCGGATATATGCACACAGAGCGTTGAATATCTTGAAAATGTTCTGCCTTATGCAAGAACTTTTAAGGTTACTGCTAAGCGTGCAGACAAGTCATTCCCTATGAAATCTCCTGAAATATGCAATGAACTTGGTGGAGTTCTTCTCGAAAAATTCCCTAATCTTAAAGTTGATGTAAAAAATCCTGAAATCACTGTTACTGTTGAAATCCGTGATACAAATGCATATGTTCACGCTGAAAATATCAAGGGTGCAGGCGGACTTCCTGTCGGAAGCAGTGGTAATGCATTACTTCTTCTTTCAGGCGGAATTGACAGTCCTGTTGCGGGATATATGATGGCTAAGCGTGGAATACATATTTCTGCAATTCATTATGTAAGCCCTCCGTATACTTCCGAAAGAGCAAGACTCAAGGTTGAACAGCTTTGCGATAAAATGACAGGTTACTGCGGAAATATTGCATTTTTCTGTGTTCCTTTCACTGAAATTCAGGAGGCTATAAAAAATAACTGCCCTGAAGAATATTTTACCGTAATAATGCGTAGGATAATGATGGAAATTGCTCAGAGAATCGCCGGACAAGATGACTGTCTTGCACTTATTACCGGTGAAAGTGTCGGACAGGTTGCAAGCCAGACTCTTTCTGCAATCGCTTGTACTGATGCTGTATGCCGTATGCCTGTTTTCCGTCCGCTTATCGGTATGGATAAAACTGAAATAGTTGAAATATCACGAAAAATCGATACATTTGACATTTCAACACTTCCTTATGAGGATTGCTGTACTGTATTTACTCCTAAGCACCCGAAAGTAAGACCTGCCCTTTCTGATGTTGAATCTGCTCAGAATCAGTTCGATTTTGAACCGCTCATTCAGAAAGCTGTTGAAGATACTGAAATGAAAGTCTTTTATGTTTAAAATTACGTTTTATTAATGATATATTAATAAAATCTCCGCATATTTTGTGTAAAATATATAAGAGAGGGTGTTTATATTGGTTCAAGATAGATATTTATCTGAATGTGATGACAATAAACTTGACAAAACAGTATCAGATGTTGTAAAATTGTTAAAGCAAAGAAACTGGAAAATAGCTTCTGCTGAAAGCTGTACCGGCGGATTTGTTTCTCAGATGATTACTTCCGTTTCAGGTGCTTCATCTGTTTTTGAACTCGGACTATGTACTTATTCAGACCGTATGAAACATAATCTTCTCGGTGTTCCTGAAGAAATACTTCAGAAATACGGAGCTGTAAGCCCTCAGACTGCTGAAGCTATGGTCAGAGGTCTGCATAAAAAATCAGGTGCTGATGTCTGTATATCCGTTACCGGAATTGCAGGGCCTGACGGCGGAACTGAAAAAACTCCTGTCGGAACTGTTTATATAGGTTTCTGGTTTGACGGCAGATGCTTTGTCAGACTTCCTGAATTATGGGAGCTTGATGATAAATCACGCAAAAATATAAGACTCTCTGCTGTAAAATATGCTTTTGAAACAGTTGAGAATCTGCTTTCGGAGGATTCCTTAAAGAATGAATAAAAACGATTTCGATGAAAACAGCAATACCATTTCTTCTCAGGAATGGGAAAATGAAATGTCAAGACGTATCTCCGAAAGGGTAAACAAGCTTGAAAATAAGGACAGCGAACTCCTTGCTGTTCTTGAAGAAACAAGCAGACAGAAAAAAATTATCAGACCTGCTGAAAAAACAGAAGAAATTCACAATGAAACAATTCGTGAACCTGCGGAGGAAAAAATAACAGAACATACGCAAATTCCCGAAAAACCGGAGGAACTTCCTCCTTTAAGACCTCTTAAAAGAGTTGTTGTGACACCTGTTCAGAATATTCCTGAACCGGCTGAAAAAGTTGCTGAATTTTCTGAACCTGTTGTAACTCCTCCTAAAAAAAAGAAGAAAAAGAAAAAGAGAAAAAGAAAATCTTTCAAGGAAAATTTTCTTTCCCTGTTTCCTCAGAGAGAGGACAGCATACTTGAAAAATGCCGTAAGATTATATATATGATTTCGGTCATAACAATAGTTGTATGCGGTTATATAGTTCTTGATTACTATATAGATACTACTACTGCCCAGAATAAATATGAGGATATTATGGAGGATTACAGCGAACCTGATAATTCCCAGCCCTCTCAGGATACGGATAAAACCCCTAATATTAAATATATTATGACTCCGAGTGCGGAAAAACTCTATAATATGAATCATGATGTTGTAGGTGTTATAAATATTCCTGATACTGATGTTTTCTATCCTGTTGTAAAAGGCAGGGATAATGTTGAATATCTCAATAAAACCGTTTCCGGCGATGAGGCAAGAGCAGGTTCTATATTTATAGATTATCGTAATATCTTTGATGAAGTCAAGAACGGTGTTATGCAGGAAAGTTCCGATAATATTATTATTTACGGTCACGAAATGGCTACTGGTAAAATGTTCGGAAGCCTTAAAATGTATAAGGACAATTCCTATTACTATGAAGAACACCCGATAATAGAATTTAATTCAAACTATTTCTGCTATAAATATAAAATCTTTTCAGTTATGATTGTTGATGCGGACGATAAAACCGATACAAGATATGAATACTGGAACGCTCTCGATTTCGACAATGAAAAGGAATTCTATGATTTTGTAAATGAGGCTAAAAGAAGAAATATTCGCCTTAATGATGTTGATGTAAAATATGGTGACCCGCTTATAACTCTTTCTACATGCAATGAAATATTCGGAAAGGAAAGAGAGGGCAGACTTGTTATAATGGCAAGACGTCTGCGTGACGGTGAAGACCCGCTTGCAGGTACTCAGAATTCTTCAACAAATCCCAATGTAAAATGGCCGTCAATTTATTATGATTATAATAACATTGAAAGATATAAAGATGACGGTTTCGTTCCTTATGGTTAATATAAGACGGTGAAACAATGTCAAAAAAGAAAAAAACAGTTATTGCAGTTATAATTGCTGTGATACTTACTATAATTCTTGTCATTGGAGCTGTACTGCTTTTCGGTTCGTCCGATGACAATAAAAAAGTACCGCCGATTGATGTTTCTTCACTTCATGTTGAAGAACCGGAATCTCAGACTGAACCGGAATCCGTTCTCCCCGAAAACTGGGACACGCTTTTTGAATACAGTCCTTCCCCGAGCGGTATAACTCAGAAAACAAAAAACCTTTATCATATAAATCCGGATATAGCCGGCTGGCTCAGGATTGACGGAACTTATGTAAATTATCCTTTCGTCATTGAGCCTTCAAATGAAGAAACGCAGGCAGAACCAAATACATATTACCTGCACAGAGGTCTTGACGGCGAGTATCTTTATGAGGGTACTCTTTTCATGGATTACAGGAACATTTTAGGTTCAGATGAGGAGTCACAGTCAGAAAATATTGTGATATATGGTCACAATATGCGTAATGACACGATGTTCGGCTCTCTGCATTATTACCGTCGTGACCATAGTTTTTATGCTGACAATCCCATAATACAGTTTAGTTCTGATTACAGGGATTATCAATATGTTATCTTCGGCTTCATAATTACAAGCGGAAACTTCGGGGACACCGACTTCCACTACTGGAATATGGAGGAACTTGATACAGAAGATGACTTTAATTATTACGTCGATAGAATAAAACAGAATTCTCTTGTGGATACCGATGTTGATGTAAAGTACGGTGACAAGCTTCTCACACTTTCAACGTGCTATTCGGACGCTGACAATTCACGCTTTATAGTGGTCGCAAGGAGATTGCGAAAGGGTGAAACTTCCATGGAGAATATCGGCAGAACGGAGGCTTATATTGAAGAACACAGGCAAGAGCCTGAAACAAAAACAAATTAATAGAGATAAGAGCAGACAAAATCTGAACGGTTCGGATTGCGGTGGGATTCATGCGGTCTTCTATATTATAAGAAAAGGGACAGCATAATCACTTTCCCGAAAACAAAAACTCTTTTCGGGAAAAATAAAACCGATGAAATCGGCGAGATGGAGTAATTTATGAATATTCAGAAACCACTTAAAAGTGTGTCCGTAATAGCAGCGGCACTGCTGATGATTGCGGGAGCAAATAGGCTTTCTAAAGCTGAAACAACACTCGGCATGACAGATGCTGTTTTACCTGCAACGGAAGTTTCATCTGAACTCTATGAGTCATCAGACGAAAAGGAAACAGAAAGTGAATCAAATTGGTGGAAAGCGGAAATCACAGATTATGATTCAAGCTTATCATTGATTAGTTATGAAATTATCCCGGAAACAATTCAGACAACTGTTTCAGCTGAATCAGAAAAAACACAGACTACTACAACAACAACAACAACTAAAGTTTCTGCATTGCCAAATTCAGCTACAACTACGGATAAATCAACAGAAGTGTCAGAAAACGGCACTTCGCAAGTACCATATCAATCCGGTTCAGGTTCGGGCGAAACACCTGTCCAGAAGCAGATAGAAATTGCAAGCCCTTCTTCAGGAGAATTTGCATTTACTACATACGGCTGGGGGCATGGTGTCGGCCTTAGCCAGAATGGTGCTAACGCTTATGCCACATATGCAGGCTGGTCTTATCAGGATATACTTTTCCACTATTATCAGGGTACATATCTCATGAACACAGGGACAACTGATGGCGAGATAGTTTCTGTTAACGGTGAAACAATGGACGTTCTTGACGCTGTTGCCGGAATAGTATACCGAGAAGTCGGCGGAAGTATGCATGAAGAAGCTATAAAAGCACAGGCTGTTGCCGTATATACATATATAAAATTCTACGGAAACGACAGCCACGACCTTCTCTGCAAGCCTAATCCCCCTCAGAATGTAATAGATATATGCCGTTCAGTTCTTGGTGAGGCACTCTATTATGACGGAGATTTTGCTCTTACAATGTTCTCTGCCTCAAGCGGAGGATATTCAGCTAACTGTTATGATGTTTTCAGTCAGGATGTGCCTTATCTAAGAAGCGTTTACTGCGAATATGACTCAGTATGTGACCCCCATTATGGAACAGTTACATATATGTCTGCGGAAGAAGTAAAGAAATGTATTGAATCCGATTACGGAATAACGCTTTCTGATAATCCTGAAAACTGGTTCGCCCCTTATGTCGGTGACAGCGGATATATTTACAATGTAATTATTGATGGTCAGATTGATGTGAGAGGCAATGACCTCAGAGCATGTCTTGGACTCAAATCCCCTAAATATGACATCGCATATGCACAGTAAAATTCAAAAATAAGCTTTAAAGTTTGAAGAATATAACGCTCCGGTGTGCGCACGCCGGAGCGTTTTTTTGTAGGAAATATCTTAAAAAAACAGACATTTTTTGCGTTTATTCGTCATATTGAACTATTGAAATAGTCTATTACTTGCGGTATAATGTTAATAGACGGATTTGATGACACTATATTTCACCTGTTTCCGTCAAAAAAGGAGCTTTAAAAATGAATTTTTCTCATGTTTCCGTTCTCCTTAATGAGAGTATAGACGGACTTAATATAAATCCTCATGGAATATATGTTGACTGTACCGCAGGCGGCGGCGGTCATTCATATGAAATAGCTAAAAAACTTGATTCTGACGGTTTGCTTATTGCACTCGACAGAGATCCTGATGCTATATGTGCTGTATCAGAAAGACTTGCGGAATTTGATAATGTAAAAATTATAAAGTCAAATTTTTCTGATATAAGATGTGTCCTTGATGACCTCGGCATAGACCTTATTGACGGAGTTATAATGGATTTGGGTGTTTCCTCACATCAGCTTGATACGGCTGACAGAGGCTTTTCATATCACACTGATGCTCCTCTTGATATGCGTATGAGTCAGGACGGAATAAGTGCTTTTGATATAATAAACACGTTTTCTGAAAAGGAACTTTCAAGAATAATATTTGAATACGGTGAGGAAAAATTTTCAAGACGCATTGCCGAAAATATTGTGAAACAGCGTGAAATCTCACCTGTCCGCACTACTCTTGAACTTGCTGAAATCGTAAAAAACAGCGTTCCGCAGAAGGTAAGACGTGAAAAAAATCCCTGTAAGAAAACTTTTCAGGCTATAAGAATTGCCGTCAACGGTGAACTTGAACATCTGTCAAAGGGACTTGATGAGGCTTTTTTCAGCCTTAAAGCAGGCGGAAGAATGTCTGTTATAACTTTCCATTCACTTGAGGACAGACTTGTAAAACAGCGTTTTGCAGGCTGGTGCAAGGGCTGTACCTGTCCGCCGGATTTTCCTCAGTGTATATGCGGAAATAAACCGAAAGGTTTTCTTGTGAACAGAAAGCCTGTTGAACCCTCTGAAGAAGAACTTGAGAAAAACAACAGAAGCAGAAGTGCAAAGCTGAGAATAATCGAAAGGAGTCAAGATGTCCGTAAAATATAAGAAAGGTCAGAAAAATAAAGAAAGTTCTGACGGAAATACTTCAGAATCAGAGCTTACTCCTGATATTTCGCAGATAAAAAATGAAAATAAAGGCGGTTCAAAAACAGCAGTTTTCTTAATGACAGTTATTGCTGTACTTATATGCGGTATGGTTGTTATAACCCTTGACAGAAGAAACCGTGTATACAATGAGATAACTTCTGCAAATGCACAGCTTGCAACTCTTGAGGCTGAAAATGTAAGAATACGTTCGGAGCTTGATGCAAAGGTTTCACTTAAAAACCTTGAAGATTATGCCGAAAATGTTCTTCATATGAAAAAAATTGATAATTCACAGATAGAATATATAAAAATTCAGAACAGTGATATTATAAGCGTTCCGGAAAAAGAGGACAGTGTGTTCGCAAAGGTCGGAAGCTTTATTGACAGGTGTCTGGAATATTTAAAAGGATAGTATATATATAATTATAATAATACCGTCCTTTTTACAACAGCCGGTTTGTGCGGTGTCTGGGGCGGGGTATCGTAAAAAATCCCGCCTTGTTTTATTTTTCAGAAAAAGGAGATTTTTATTTTATGAGGAAAAAGAATGAAGATAAAAAATCATCTTCCCGTAAAATACGGGAAAGAAATGAAATAAATCCGCCGACTATATCTATGCGGAAACGAAGTTCACTTTTTATGACTATTGTAATGTCAGCGGTATTCCTCGGGATAGCAGGCTGGATTTTTTATCTTTCTGTGGTTCAGAATAAATTCTATCAGGCAAAGGCTAACGACTACCATTTCGGAACGATAGATATTTCCGCACACAGAGGTTCTATTTATGATACAAACGGTACTCCTCTTGCAAGAAGTGCATCAGTATATAAAGTCTATCTTGACCCAAAACAGTTCAGAAATGAAATTGAGGAACTTCAGGAAATAATAGACGAAGAAAACAAGGAAAAGGCAGACGGTACATATGTAGTTCCAACGCCTGATAAAGATGAAAACGGAAATGAAATTCCGATAGTTCCTCTCCCTGAATCTGCGGAGGCATACAAGCAGGAAACTATAAAACTTCTCTCAGAAAAACTTGAAATAACTGCGGAAGATGTTGAATCATCTATGGAGGAAAATTCACAGTATTCTGTTTTGCAGACTCAGGTTGAAAAACCTGTTGCAGATGAAGTTCTTGCACATTTTGATAAATATGATTTTACATCAATTCATGTTGAAGAAGATACAAAAAGATATTATCCCCAGAATGAACTTGCAGCACAGGTAATAGGCTTTACATCAGGTGACGGAAGCGGTGCATATGGTGTTGAGGCATATTATGATGAATATCTTTCCGGTACTGACGGAAAAGTAATTTCCGCAAAGGATTCTAACGGAAAAGAAATGCCGTATAAATATTCAAAAACATATCCGGCACAGAACGGAAATGATTTATATCTTACTATTGATGCAACACTTCAGCATTATCTTGAAAAGCATCTTCAGGAAATGGTTGATGAATTTGAAGTTCAGAACCGTGCCTGCGGAATTATTATGAATGTCAATACAGGTGCAATTCTTGCAATGGCAAGCTGTCCGAGTTTTGACCTTAACAACCCCTATGAAATTTCAGATGCCGGCAAAGCAAGCGAAATTGCAAAGCTTACCGGAGATGACAGAAAAGCTATGCTTGCGGAAGAACGTGAGGCACAGTGGAAAAACAAGGCTATTGCTGAAATCAATGAATCAGGTTCAGTTTTCAAAATAATAACAAGTGCATCAGGAATAGAGGAAAATCTTGTTGATGTAAACGGTGATTCATTCTATTGTTCAGGACGTCAGGACGTTGCCGACAGAACAGGACCGGACGGTATCGCCTGTCATAATCTTTCAGGTCATGGAGAACAGACCTTTGTTCAGGCTATAACAAATTCCTGTAACCCTGCATTTATGCAGATAGGTGCAAGACTTGGCGTTGATAAATTTTATTATTATCTTAAATCATTCGGACTTACTGAAAAAACAGGAATTGACCTCCCCGGAGAAAGCTTAAGCCAGAGTAAAGAAAATATGAGTGAAGTTGACCTTGCTGTAACGTCATTCGGACAGTCATGGGCTGTAAGTCCTATGGAACTTGTAACAGCATGTGCAGCATCTATAAACGGCGGATATGTTCTTGAACCTTATGTTGTAAGCAAAATTCTTGATGAGGACGGAAATGTTGTTCTTGAAAACGAAAGAACAGTAAAACGTCAGGTTGTTTCAGAGGATACTTCAGATAAAATGCGTGATGTTCTTGAAAAAGTCGTTGAGGGAAATACAACAGGCAATGTATATATAAAAGGTTACAGAATAGGCGGAAAGTCAGGTACTGCACAAAAAATCGGTATGACAACGGAAAACGGTGAAGATGAATATGTTTCTTCATATCTCTGCTTTGCACCTGCTGATGACCCTGAAATTATGCTTTATGTAATGGCTGATATGCCTAATAAGGAAATTGATTATTACGGAAGTAAAGTTGCCGTTCCGACAGCAAGAAAAATTATGGAGGATATTCTCCCCGAACTTGGATATTATCCTGAATATGATGAATCAGAATTCAGCACTCTTGACCAGCAAGTACCTTTTGTTACTGATAAGTCAGTGGCTGATGCAAAGGCTACTGTTGAGGCAAAGGGATTTAAATGTGAAGTAATAGGAAATGGTGATACTGTTATGGCACAATCTCCTCTTGTCGGAACATCTATTGCATATACAGGTACAGTATTCCTCTATACAGATGAAAACCCTGATGCTGAAATGACAGAAGTTCCGGCTGTTGTGGGGATTTCAGTCAAAGATGCTGATGATGCTATGAATTACAGCGGACTTAACTATGTGGCAACAGGTGCATCAGTATCCGAAGAAGGTGCAGTTGTTAAAAAGCAGTCTGTTCCTGCCGGAACACAAGTACCTAAGGGAACTGTAATTGAACTTGAATTTTATGTTGACGGTGCTGCAACAGAGTAAAAATTTTTCGGAGGGATTTTTTATGAAATTATATGAACTTCTTGAGGGAAATGTTCAGACTGAGCTTGATAATATTGAAATAAAGGGAATTACTGATGATACAAGAAAGGTATCAGAGGGATATATATTTGTCTGTATAAAGGGCGAAAAATTTGACGGCCACGAATTTGCAGAGGATATGCTGAAAAAAGGTGCATCAGCCGTTGTTGCAGACCACAGCCTTAACCTCGGTAAAAATGAAATTATCGTTGAAAATACCCGTGATTTCTATGGTGTGCTGTGTGCAAAATGGTTTGGCAATCCTGAACGCAGAATGAAGTTTATAGGTGTTACCGGAACAAACGGAAAAACAACTATAACTAATGTAATAAAGAAAATTCTTACTGACAACGGTCATAAAGTCGGACTTATCGGAACTATTCAGAATGAAATCGGCGATAAGGTTATTCATACGGAAAATACAACTCCTTTCGCATATGACCTTATGAAACTTTATGCACAGATGGCTGATGAGGGCTGTGATTATGTTGTAATGGAAGTATCATCATTCGGACTTGTTCAGAAAAGAATAGGCTGTACACATTTTGATACTGCTCTTTTTACAAATCTTACTCAGGACCACCTTGATTACCATAAGACAATGGAAAATTACTATCAGGCTAAGAAAATGCTGTTCAGTATATGTGACAGAGCAATCATAAATACTGATGATTCATACGGCAAACGTCTTTATGATGAAATATCCTGTGAAAAATATTCCTATGGAGTTTCAGAAAATACTGATTTTTCAGCAGAACTTTTAAGCATAAAGGCGACAGGAACAAAATTTGTTCTTAAAAATTCCGGAAAGAGCTATAATATAGATATGCTTATGACAGGAATGTTCAACGTTATGAATATAACAGGTGCGATTGCTGTATGCGTTCAGCAGGGAATAAGCATTGAAAGCTGTATCGAATCAATAAAAAATTACGGCGGAGTAAAGGGAAGATGTGAGGTAATTCCGACAGGAAAAGACTTTGCAGTCATATGCGACTATGCCCATACTCCTGATGCAATTGAAAACATACTGATTAATGTCAAGAAATGTACTGAAAACCGCCTTATATGCCTTTTCGGTTGCGGAGGAAACAGAGATTCTTCAAAGCGTCCTAAAATGGCACATTCTGCTGAAAAATATGCCGACTATCTTATAGTTACATCTGATAACCCGAGAAATGAAAATCCTGATGATATTATAAGCGATATTCTAAAAGGTCTTGAAGGAACAAAGCCTTATGATGTTGTGACAGACCGCCGTAAAGCTATATATCACGCACTTGAAATTGCACAGAAGGGTGATGTTATAGTTCTTGCAGGAAAAGGTCACGAGGATTATCAGATTCTTGCAGATAATGTTCACATTCATTTTGATGAACGTGAAGTTGTTGCAGAAGGTCTGAAACTTCTTTGAAAATGAAAGGATTTAAAAAAAATGGAAAAAATAATGCTCTCCGAAATAGCTTCTGCTCTCGGAAAAACTGTTGATTTTGACACTGAAATTTCAGATGTATGCACTGATACAAGAAATCTGACAGAAGGCTGTCTGTTTATTGCAATAAAAGGTGAACGTTTTGATGCTCATGATTTTGTGCCGAAAGCTGTTGAACAGGGTGCAGTAATGTGTGTTACAGAACGTAAAATCCCTGAATGCCCCTGTATTGTTGTTGATGACTGTCGCAAGGCATTTTTGCAGATAGCTCATTATTACAGAATGAAATTTGATATAAAGCTTATAGGAGTTACGGGAAGTGTCGGAAAAACTACTACAAAAGAAATGATTTCGCTTGTAATGTCAAAGAAATACAACACACTCAAAACACAGGGAAATCTTAACAATGAAATCGGTCTTCCGAAAACACTTCTTAATCTTGATTCAAAATGTGAATCGGCAGTAATTGAAATGGGAATGTCTGATTTCGGGGAAATTCACAGACTGACCTGCACAGCATCTCCTGATATTGCAGTAATAACAAACATAGGATTTTCGCATATTGAAAAACTTAAATCTCAGGAGGGAATACTTAAAGCAAAACTTGAAATTCTTGACGGAATGAAAGAAAATTCTCCTCTTGTGACAAATGCTGATGATAAACTTTTATGTACTCTTAAAGCAAATCTTGAAAGACCTGTCTATACATTCGGAATAAATAATCCTGATGCTGATTACAGGGCAGTAAACATAACAGAGAATAATGGTGTAACTGAATTTGATATTGTTTACAATAACAAATCAGTTCATGTTATGCTTACAGCAGTCGGAAAGCATAACGTCCTGAACGCTGTAACGGCTTTTGCAGTCGGAAAAATCTGCAGTATTGATGATAATACGATAGCATCAGCCTTTTCGGAATTTGTTCCCGATTCGCTCCGGCAGAATATATCTCAGAAAAAAGGTCAGACCGTTATAACAGACTGCTACAATGCAAGCCCTGATTCTATGAGAGCATCTCTCGGAGTTCTTGCAAATATGAAAACAGCCGGCAGAAAAATAGCTGTTCTTGGTGATATGCTTGAACTTGGCGAAATGTCTGAAGAACTTCACAGCAAAGTCGGTGAAATGGTTGCAGAAGCCAGACCTGATATGCTTTTCTGCTATGGTGAACAATCCGCATATATAGCTGATAAAGCAGAAAAATCAGGAGTCAAAACATATCATTACAATGATAAGGCAAAGCTTGCGGAAGCTGTTGCCGATTATGTAAAAGAGGGCGATACCGTTCTTTTCAAGGCAAGCAGGGGAATGAAACTTGAAGAAATAATAACAAAAGTATATGGGGAGTGATTTTTAATGCCTTACTGGATAAATATAATAGTATCATTGCTTTCGTGTGCCGTTGCGGGAGTTTCAGGAATATGGCTTGTGCCGTATCTTCATAAAATAAAATTCGGTCAGCCTATAAAAACGGAGGACGGCCCTAAGTGGCACGCTAAAAAACAGGGAACTCCGACAATGGGCGGATTTATGTTTATATTCTCAACACTTGTATGTGTCGTTGTCGGATACTGCATTTACAGATGGCAGTGCGGTATTGATATGACGGAAAAAAGCAATATAAATTCAGCACTTACTGTTTTAAGCTGTGTTATATTCTGTCTGCTTTTTGCACTTCTCGGATTTATTGACGACTATATAAAAGTTGCAAAGAAAGATAATCATGGCCTTACTCCGAAACAGAAAATGATTCTTCAGTTTATTTTCGGGGGAGCTTTTCTCGCATCATTATATGCCTTTGGCGATACTTCAACAGTAATAGATTTAAGCTTTGTATCATTTGACATCGGAATTTTATATTATCCGATTATGATTACAGCTATAATCTATCTTACAAATGCTGTCAACCTTACAGACGGTGTTGACGGACTCTGCGGAACTGTTACATTTGTTTCAATGCTCGTATTTACAGTAGCATGTGCCATACTTAAATTCAATGAGCTTTCAATATTTACAATGGCGGTTGCAGGAGGCTGTCTGGGATTTCTTGTCTGGAATTTAAATCCGGCAAAATGCTTTATGGGAGATACCGGCTCAATGTTCCTCGGTGCATCGGTTACGGCTGTCGGACTTATACTTCATAAACACCTTCTTCTTGTTCTTGTATCACTTGTATATATCCTTGAAGCACTTTCAGTTGTTATACAGGTAACATATTTCAAGTATACTGCAAAGAAACATTTCAAGGCAACAGGCGAAAAGGGACAGGGAAAGAGAATTTTCAAGATGACTCCTATTCATCATCATTTTGAATTAAGCGGATTCAGCGAATATAAAATAGTGATAACATTCTCTCTTTTCGGACTCGTTGCAGGTATAATAGGAATACTTACAATATTATAAGGATTTTTTAACTTAACGGCAATTAAAAGGAGGAGCTATGGCACAGCAAAAAACGCCACAGAGAAAACGGACAAAAAATCCTATTCTCAAAGGCATAAAAAAGGCAGGCAGGCTTTATCTCGGAAATGTCAGGTATGGCGATACAAGTTTTCTTTTTTTCGTCTATGTTATGATTTTGCTGGGAACAGGTCTTGTAATGATGTCATCAGCAAGCTATGCGTGGGCATTTTCACAGACGGGAGATGGACTTTATTATGCAAAGGCACAGGCAAAAAATATTGCGATAGGACTTGTTGCAATGATATTCTTCGCAGGTTTTGATTATCACAATTTCAAGAAAATGAGATTGCGGAAAACAAAAAATTCTATTCCGACAGCAATAATATTCTATCTTCTGGGATTGGTTCTTCTTATACTTGTATTCTTTATAGGTGTTGATGAAGGCGGTTCAATGGGTGCGAAACGCTGGATTATCATTGCAGGAGTAAACTTTCAGCCTTCTGAAGTAGCAAAGTTTACGCTTATAGTATTTCTTGCCTATATGATAGAACTGCATCATGACAAAATGTCAAGCTTGCTGAACGGTATAGTTTTTAATATGTTGTTTATCGGAATATATGCATTTCTGATATACCAAGAACCTCACGTTTCAGGAACAATTCTCATATGCATCATAGGAGTTTCAATGATATTCTGCGGAGATTCAAGCCTTAAACAGATTTTTATCATAGCGGGAATAGTTGCAGTTGTCGGAGGATTTATTATATATTCTCAGGCACAGAATCCTGACAGTTATCTTTCAATAAGATTCAAGTCGTGGCAAGACCCGTTTGCTGATGTTCTCAATGATACATGGCAGACATCAAATTCACTTATAGCCATAGGTTCAGGAGGACTTTTTGGCCTCGGATTCGGAAATTCAAGACAGAAATATTTATATCTTCCTGAATCACAGAGTGACTTTGTATTTTCAATTGTCTGCGAAGAACTCGGATTTGTAGGAGCTTTTGCAATAATTCTTGTATTTGTACTTCTCATAATAGAGGGTTACTCAATAGCATCAAGATGTCAGGATAAATTCGGCTGTCTTGTTGCAATAGGAATAACCACACAGATTGCTATACAGGCTATATTCAATTTCTGCGTTGTAAGCAATCTTGTTCCTAATACGGGAATAAGTCTTCCGTTTTTCAGTTATGGCGGTACGGCAATAGTAATGCAGTTAATGGAAATGGGAATAATGCTTAATATATCAAGAAAGCGATATTATCCTAAAGAAGAAAATACTGATGACAATTCATCAGATGACAGAAACGTTGCATAAGGAGGTAGTTTTCATATGAAAGTTTTACTTGCCGGAGGCGGTACAGGAGGACATATAAATCCTGCTCTTGCCATAGCTGATATTATAAAAAGCAAATATCCTGATTCGGAGTTCCTTTTTGCAGGAACTCCAAACGGTATGGAAGCAAAGCTCGTACCGCAGGCAGGATATAAAATAGAGTTTATAAAAGTTGCAGGATTTCAGCGTAAAATCTCATTTAAAAATATAAAGAGAAACATTCAGGCTTTAAGTTATCTCGCTGTATCAGGTAAACGTGCAAAGGAGATTATAAAAAATTTCAGCCCTGATATAGCAATAGGAACAGGCGGATATGTTTCAGGCCCTGTCATAAGAATGGCATCAAAAATGGGAATACCTTGTGCAATTCATGAACAGAACGCTTATCCCGGAGTTACAAACAAGCTTTTGTCAAAGGAAGTAAACCATGTTATGCTTACAGTAAAAGAGGCTCTTGAATACATGGATACAGGTTCTTTTGAATATACAGTAACAGGACTGCCTGTCCGCAGCAGTATTTCATCAATGACAAAGCAGGAGGCAAGAAAAATTCTCGGCTTTAATGATGATATGTGTATACTTTCATTCGGAGGAAGTCTTGGTGCAGGCTGTATAAATGATACAATGCAGGAAGTTATAAAATGGCATACAAAAAATAATCTCAGAATAAATCATATCCATGGCTACGGGGGAATGGGAAAGGATACATTTCCGCAGGCTATGCAGAAAGCAGGAATACCTCTTAAATCAAATCATCTCAGAATTACTGAATATATAAACGATATGGCAGTATGTATGGCATGTGCCGATATAGTTGTATGCCGTTCAGGAGCATCTACTCTCGCAGAACTTGAAGCAGCGGGAAAGGCATCAATACTTATTCCGTCACCGATAGTTGCAGGAAATCATCAGTATCATAATGCAATGGTTCTCGGAAAAGCCGGAGCATCAATAGTTATTGAACAGAAAGATGTCACCCCTGAAAAAATCATATCATATCTTGATGACTTCTATAAAAATCCTGAAAAGCTTGAAGTTATGTCATATAATTCATCAGAACTTGCAATAAAGGATACACCTCAGAGAATACTTTCCGTTGTAGATAAGCTTATAAGTTCAAAGTAACACAAAACTGCCCCGCAGCATAGTATAGCATATAAAAATACTGCGGGGTGATTTTAATGCAAAAGCTTGTTATACAGGGCGGAAAAAGATTAAGGGGAGAACTTGATTTACAGGGAGCTAAAAACAGTGCATTGCCGATACTTTCGGCATCTCTTTTATGTGACGGAGAAAGCATTTTTCATAACTGCCCCTGTCTTAGTGACATATATTCCGCACTCAGAATACTTAACAGTCTTGGATTCAAATGCAGTTTTTCAGAAAATACGGCAACAGTAAAATATACAGGAATATGCCGTTCTGAAATAGACGGAGAACTTATGCAGGAAATGCGTTCTTCAATAATATTTCTTGGTGCTATGCTCGGCAGACTAAAAGAATGTACGGTATCTTATCCCGGAGGCTGTGAACTTGGTTCACGTCCTATAAATATGCATCTTGACGGATTCAGGAAAATGGGTGTTGATATAAAAGAGGAATACGGAAAAATAATATGCAGAGTCCGTGATAAAATTCATGGTGCTAAAATATCGCTTTCATTTCCTTCAGTCGGGGCTACTGAAAATATAATGCTATGTGCAGTTCTTGCGGACGGTGAAACAGTTATAAACAATTCTGCAAGAGAACCCGAAATATGCGACCTTGCTGAATATCTCAGAAAATGCGGAGCAAAAATAAAGGGTGACGGTGAGAGCAGAATTGTTATAAACGGTGTGAAAAAGCTTAACGGCTGTGAATACAGCATAATGCCCGACAGAATAGCAGGTGCTACATATCTTTCTGCAACGGCATCAACAGGCGGAGAAATAATTCTGAAAAATGCCTGCGTAAATGCTATGGAATCATTTACTTCAATGCTTGAATGTGCGGGGTGCAGTATAAGCACATCTGAAAATATAATTTATCTCCGAAGCGGTTCGGGACTTAAAGCCATAAAAAATATAAAGACAATGCCTTATCCGGGATTCCCGACAGATGCACAGGCTGTCCTTATGGCATCACTTCTTAAAGCTAAAGGAACAAGTGTTTTTGAAGAAAATATATTTGACTGCCGTTATCGTCATACTGATGCACTTGTAAAAATGGGTGCTGATATACAGGTTATCGGAAAAACGGCAATAGTTCATGGTGTAAACCGTCTTTATGGTGCATCGGTTGAGGCTACTGATTTGAGAGGCGGTGCAGGAATGGCTGTTGCAGGTCTTTCAGCAGAGGGAACATCAGTAATAACAGGTCTTAATCATATTGACAGAGGTTATGAGAATTTTGAAAAATCATTGTCGGCACTCGGTGCAGATATAAAAAGAACAGAATAGAAAGGGGATTCCTTTTATGAAGGACGTTGAAAAAGTTAATATTGAACGTGAAAACAGCATAAAAAGACTCAGACGCAGAAAACGAAGTATGGGAATTTATGGACTTCTTGTTATAATTGCCGTTCTCGGACTTGGAATTACTTTAAGCTGTACACTGCTTTTTAATCTGAATGAAGTAACCTTTCTCGGAGCTTCTGACAGATATGATGCAGATTATATTATAGAAACTGCCGGACTTAAAGCAGGTCAGAACATTGTGAAGATGGATAAGGAAAAAACAAGGCAGAAACTTCTTGCCCTTACTTATGTTGAAGATGCAAAAGTAAGTGTAAGTCTGCCTTCAACGCTCAATATAGAAATAATTCCATGTATATCTTCATATAATATAAGCTATGACCTCGGAAGTATTCTTATAAGCGAAAAAGGAAAAATTCTTGAAACTTCTGAAACAGGCGATAATGGTCTTCCCACGTTTTACGGATACCAGCCACTTTCACCGTCGGTAGGCAGTACTGTTGATACTGATGATGAAAAACAAAAAGAAGTATTTCAGAATTTTATAAACGTTCTTAATAATCGTGAGGACAGAAATAAAATTGAATCAATAAATATTGAAAACAGGTCAAACGTTATCATAAAATTCCGTGACGGAAATATTTTCAAAATGGGTGACTGGACTGATTTTGAATATAAACTTACTCTTGCAGAAAGAGTTATTGAAGAAACCGGAAAAGTCGGATATATAACTATGGTAGGCACAAATCAGTGTTCATTCCGTATGACTGACGGTGAATTTTCAAGCAATGTCATTACAACAGAGCCGGTTGTTACTTCCGGAGGAACTTTAACAACACAGACTACAACTACTACTGCTGAACCTGTTGCTGATGAATACGTTGAAACTCAGGAACAGTATTACGAACCTGATTATAATTATTCTGATGATTATAACAATTATGACGGCGAAACAGACGGCTATCAGGATTATGAAAGCAGTTCAGCAGACGATTATCAGCAGGATTATTATGATGATGAAAATTATCAATATGAAGAATAACAATATTGTTAAAAATGGAGTAATAAAATAGTGAAATATTGTGAAAAAGACTCAAAAATAAAAAAATACATTTCAGATACTTGCAAAATATATCTGTTTATGATAAAATAATAGTGTATTTAAATGATTGAGCTTTTTTAAAAAAATTCAGGATATAAAACATAGGAGGAGTAATTAATGGCTGATTTTATCTATGAAGAAGCCCTTGAGCCAGATGTCAATATTAAAGTTATAGGCGTCGGCGGAGGCGGAGGAAATGCCGTAAACTGTATGGTGGATTCCGGTGTAAACAATATCGAATATATTGCAATAAATACTGATGCAAAGGCTCTTAATAAGTCTAAGGCAACTACAAGAATCCCGATAGGTGCTAAGCTTACTAAGGGCAGAGGTGCAGGAAATAAACCTGAAATAGGTCAGAAATCTGCTGAAGAAAGCAGAGATGAAATCGAAACACATCTTAAAGGTGCTGATATGGTTTTCATTACTGCCGGTATGGGTGGCGGTACAGGTACAGGTGCTGCTCCTGTTGTTGCTAAGATTGCTCAGGAAATGGGCATACTTACTGTCGCTGTCGTTACAAAGCCTTTCCTCTTTGAAAGAGAACAGAAAATGCGTCAGGCTGAGGCAGGTATTGCTGAACTTAAAAAATATGTTGACTCACTTATCGTTATCCCTAACGAAAGACTTCTTGTCGGTCTTGACAAGCCCCTTACTATGATACAGTCTTTCGCACTTTCAGATGACGTTCTTAAAACAGGTGTAAAGAGTATTTCAGACCTTATCGTTGAAGAAGGTTACATAAACCTCGACTTTGCAGACGTTTCAACAATCATGAAAGGTGCAGGATATGCTCATATGGCTATCGGTCATGGTTCAGGAAAGGAAAAGGCAAAGGAAGCTGCCGAGGCAGTTATCTCAAGCCCGCTTCTCGAAACATCTATCTCTGGTGCAAAAAGACTTCTTATCAATATCGCTATGTCAAACGATGTTCTTTCATCAGATGTCGATGCTGCTACAAAGAAAATTACAGATACTGCTGCTGACGGTGTTGAATTTATCTTCGGTACTGCATTCAAGGACGATATGCAGGACGAAATGACTATCACTGTTATTGCTGCCGGTTTTGGCGGAGATGATTTTGACAAGGATATTGACGATTCAGATTCTGAAGAAACTGCTGACACAGCTAAAACTTCATCAGGTATGAAAGAAGAAGTTATATCTGTTGATAATCCTCTGCTTTCTTCACTCGGACTCAATAATGATAAGAGCAAAAATAATAATTCTGCTCCGGCAGAAACAGATGATGACCTCGATGCCATTCTCAAAATGCTCGGAAGCTGATTTGAAAATTTTTATGCCGGACTTTTTACAGTCCGGCTTTTTTATCGTTAAAATGCACAAAAAACCGAGGGAAAATTCTGTATATACAGATGTTGAAATTAAATGACAGAAATGATATAATTAACAATATAGTGAATAAATACTGCATTGCAGAGAACGGAGATATTTTAATGAGCGAAAATGTAATTTTAAGAACTACTAAAATGGGTCAGAAAGGTTTCGTTATTGAAGATGTTAATCAGTATCTTGATGAACTTAACGACAAAATTGTAAGTCTTGAAAAACAGCTTGAAGATGCAAATCATGAAAATGAAAATCTTAAAAAAGCTCTTGAAGGAAAAGGCGTTGAAATTCCTTCTGAAAGCAAGGCTGAGCTTGCGGAGGCAAAGTCAGAAATCGAAAGACTTAAATCACAGCTTGAAATGCACAAGAATCAGTCCGGAGGTCTGAACGGTGCGAGAAGTGCTGATACAATAATGCTTGAAGCTGAACTTAAAAATATAAAGGCTGAAAACGAAAGACTTAAAAAACAGGTTGAATTTGCAAGACAGAAACTTGCAGGAAACAATGCAGATGACTCTTTGCTTCAGCTCTCAAATCCTCAGACAGAGGCTGAACTTGCTGAAGCTAAGGCTGAAATAGAAAAACTCAGAAATCAGATGAATATTGCAAAACAGCGTATGGAAGAAATAAAGGCTAAGTTTGCAAGTTCAAATCCTGCTGAAATCAATGCACTTAAAGCTGAAATCAATGCTAAAAATCAGGGAATCAAATCACTTGAAAAACAGCTTGATGAACTTAAAAATGCTGTCGGTGAAAAGGAAGCTGAAATTGCAAAAATCAAATCTGAAAGTGAAGCCGAAATCGCAAAGATTATTGAAGAAAAAGATGCTGAAATCGAAAAGTCTAAAGCAAGTGCTACCCCTGGTGCAATGTTCGACAGTATCATAAAAGTTGCAAATGAACAGGCTGAAACTATAAAGAGAGAAGCTGTTGAAAGTATTGAAAAAAATAAAGCAGAATCTGAAAAAGTTCTTGAAAATGCAAAGGCTGAAGCTGATAAGATTATAAGTGATGCAAAGACTGAGGCTGAAAATACTATCAGTATCGCAAATACTACTGCTGATTCATACATAAGAGAAGCTAACGAAAAGGCTGACCTTACAAGAAAACAGGCTAATGAACAGGCAGAACGTACTATTGAAAATGCAAACAGGGAAGCAGACCGCATTAATTCTATAACTGATTCTGTAAGAAGTACACTTCGCAGTGAAATTGAAGATGTAAGTTCTAAACTTGAATTTATGTCCGGTGCTGTTGAAAAAATAATTTCACAGACCGGTGACAGACTCAAAGAAGCTAATATCGCTGTTGAGGAAGCAAAAAAATCCCTTAATGCTGAAACGTCAGATGATAACAGTGTTAAACCTGAACCTGATAACAAAATTTCAGCTAAAAAGGAAAGTAATGTTTCTGATTATATACCCGAACCCGAAAAAGCTCCTGAGCCGAAACAGGAAAAAAATATAAAGAAACCTGTCAACTTTGCTTTCGATATGGCTGAACTCGTCAAGGCTGCTGAAATGGAAGCTGTAAACACTCCAGAACCTGAACAGGAAACCCCTGCTCCTGTAAAACATGAACCTACTCCAAAGGAAAAACAGGCTAAGAAAATAAATAATTTCAACTTTGATATGGCTGAACTTGTTAAGGCTGCCGAGGAAGATGCCTCCAGAAATACTCAGGAATAATCACTGAAAAGCTGTTTTTATGCTTTTGATGTGCAAATTGCCCAGTTTTGAGTAGCTATTTATGGAGAATATGACGTTTTTCTGTCATATATATATTTTTTATCCAAAAAGTCATTGACAAATTTTACTTTTAACTGTATAATTAATATCAAACAGCATATTATGCTGTTTGAACAGACTTTATTTAAGTCCATGTTCCAAATATTTTAAGCGAGGTATATTATCATGTACGAAGACAAGACATTAGTCTGCAAGGAATGCGGAAAAGAATTCGTTTTCACTGCCGGCGAACAGGAATTCTATGCTGAAAAAGGTTTTGAAAATGAACCGCAGAGATGCAAGGCTTGCCGTGATGCAAGAAAAAATGCTAACAAGAACGGCAGAGTTATGTATACAGGCATTTGTGCTTCATGCGGTAAGGAAGCTAAAGTTCCTTTTGAACCAAAGGAAGGCAAGCCAATCTATTGCAGTGAATGCTTTGCAAAAAAAGACCAGAACTAATTTAAAAATTTCATTGCACAGCCTTTAAGCTGTGCTTTGACTTTTTTTAAAGCTTATGTATAATTTTTTCGCAAGTTCACAGAATATAAAAAAGGAAAGGAATGTTTTTAAAATGGTTGTTACTAAAGATACTATTATAGGCGATATTCTTGATGCTGATGCTACTGTTGCACCGTATTTCCTCGAAATCGGTATGCACTGCCTTGGCTGTCCTGCATCAAGAGGAGAATCCGTTGCTGATGCATGTATGGTTCATGGAACAGATGCTGATGAACTCGTTGCAAAGCTGAACGCTCATTTTTCCGCAAAGTAAAATTGTGCCGTAAAGGCGGGGGCAGTCTGAATTTTTTTCAGTCTGCCCTTTTTTGTTTAAGGAGTGATTTTGTGCTTAATGAAAGACTGAAAGCATGTACAGAGTATGTAAGCGGTAAAGGTACAGCCTGCGATGTCGGAACAGACCACGCATATCTTGCATGTGAACTGATAAAAAACGGAAAATGCAGTCATGTAATTGCATCTGACATAAACGTCAAACCTCTTGAATTTGCTGAAAACACCGTAAAGAAATATAATCTTTCTGATAAGGTTGATTTGATTCTTTCAGACGGCCTTGAAAGAATTTCAGGTGAAAATATATCTGATGTTATAATTGCAGGTATGGGCGGAGAAACTATTGCAGATATTATAGATAACTGCGAGTGGGTTAAAAATAATGTAAATCTCATATTACAGCCTATGACGAAAGCTCCGTATCTCAGAACATGGCTTTATAAATATGGATATAAAATAAAATCCGAAAAAGCTGTAAGGGACGGAAGTTTTATATATACTGTTATAAATGCCGTTTACTGCGGTGACAGTGTAAAGCTTTCTGAATTTTCATCAATTGTCGGTCATCTTGATTTCAGCCTTGATATTTCAAAAAAATATCTTGATGTTCAGATTAACAAGCTTGAAAAAATATCAGACGGACTTATAAAATCGGGAAAAATATCTGAAGGTTCTGAAAAAAAAGAATTATTGATGCGTATGAAATTTCTTTCCGGTTTTGATTCACTTTGCGGAAAGGATATATATAATATTCTTGATGAAATTTATCCGTTCAGCACTCAGGAAAAATGGGACAATTCAGGTTATCTTGCCGGAGATAAAAGTGAAGTTGTAAATAAAATTCTGCTCAGCCTTGATATAACGAAGGAATCAGTTTGTGAGGGTATGAGAAACAGGGCAGATATGATTATATCTCACCACCCTGTAATATTTAATCCGCTTAAATCAGTAACTTCTGATTCTGTTGTTTACAGACTTGTAAAAAATAATATCAGTGCAATATGTATGCATACGAATCTTGATATTGCAGAGGACGGAACTAACGGAGTTATAGCAAAAAAACTTTCAGAAAAGCTTGAAATATCATCTTTTGAACCCCTTGATGAAATAGGCGGAATATGCAATCTTGTAAAACCTGTTTCATCTGAAAAACTTGCGGAAATTCTAAAGGAAATATTCGGCTGTAAAGTAATAAAATACTGCTGTGAGAACAGTGAAATTCTGAGAATAGCATTTTGTTCAGGTTCAGGCGGTTCAATGCTTGATGAAGTTATTGAAAAGGAATGTGACGCATTTATAACAGGTGATATTAAACATGATGTATGGATTTCCGCAAATGATAAATATCTTACACTTTTTGACTGCGGTCATTTCCATACAGAAAACATTGTTCTTGAACATCTTAAAAATGTTCTTGATGCAAATTTCCCGTTTATCGAAACAAAAATTGCAGAATCTTCTGCTGACCCAGTAAAATATCTCATTTAGAAAGGATTTTTTTAATGGCACTTGACGGAGCTTTTCTCTATGCAGTAAAATCTGAAACAGAATTTTTAAAAGGAAGCCGTGTTGAAAAGGTATATCAGCCCTCTCGTGATGAAATAATAATCGGACTGCGTACAAGACAGGGAGCTTACAGACTTCTTATATCTGCCAATGCAAACAACAGCAGAGTCCATATAACTAAAATTTCAGTTGACAATCCTAAAACTCCGCCTATGTTCTGTATGCTCCTCAGAAAGCATATAGGAGGCGGAAAGCTTATTGATATACGTCAGGACGGTCTTGAAAGAATTTTATATCTTGATTTTGAATGTGTAAATGAACTTGGTGATGTTGTAACAATAACGCTTGCCTGTGAAATTATGGGAAGATGTTCAAATCTTGTTGTAATCAATCAGGAGGGGAAAATAATTGACAGTATAAAACGTGTTGACCCCGAAATGTCAAGAGAAAGAATAATTCTCCCGAATACATGTTATCAGCTCCCCCCGAGAGAAGAAAGACTGAATTTTCTTGAAGCTGATAAAATAACAATTGCAAACAGAATAAAATCAACCGAACCCGCAGAACTTTCAAAAGCTCTTATAAAAGTATTCGAGGGAATTTCTCCGATACTTGCAAGGGAATGGGCATATTATACATCAAAGGGCGAATATCTGAAATCATCTGATATAACCCCCGAACATATAAACCGCCTTATGCTTAAAATTGAAAAATGCCGTGATATGCTTTTAAACAGGAAATGCTGTTTTACTGTTGTCAGGGATAATGACGGTATACTGAAAGATTTCAGCTTTATAAATATACAGCAGTATGGAAATCTTATGCAGACATGTGAATATAATTCAGCCTCAGAACTTCTTGATGCCTTTTATGCACAGCGTGATTTGGCTGTCCGTATGAAACAGAGGGCAAATGACCTTTTCAAACTTCTTGTAAATCTCAATGAGAGAATATCAAGAAGAATTGCAGTTCAGTCAGAAGAACTTGAACAGTGCGGAAACCGTGATATTTATAAGCTTTATGGTGATTTGCTTTCTGCTGAAATATATAAAATTCATAAAGGCGATACTGTCCTTGTGACAAATAATTTCTATGATGAAAATTATCCTGAAATCGAAATAAAGCTTGATGCTATGAAAACTCCCTCACAGAATATTCAGCATTATTACAATGAATATAAAAAATCTGCAACTGCTGAAAAAAAGCTTGCAGAACAGATTGAAAAAGGTAAAGAGGAACTTCAGTATATAGACAGCGTTTTTGATGCTCTTACAAGAGCTACAACTGAAAACGAAATAACACAGTTAAGGCTTGAACTTTCTGAACAGGGATATATAAAATCATCATTCCGGAAGGGCAAGCCCGAAAAATCACTGCCACCGGTTGAATATAAATCAAGTGACGGTTTCACGATACTTGTCGGCAGAAATAATATTCAGAATGATAAATTATCATTGAAACTTGCTGAAAAATCTGATATATGGCTACACACACAGCTTATAACAGGTTCTCACGTTCTTATACTCACAGACGGTGAAACACCTCCTGATAAAACTGTTGAGGAGGCTTGCATAATTGCATCAGTAAATAGTCGTGGAAAGGATTCAAACCTTGTTCCGGTTGATTACTGCCTTGCAAAATATGTAAAGAAACCGTCAGGAGCTAAACCGGGGAAAGTAATTTTCACTAATTATAAAACAGCATTTGTAAAACCTGATTCAGAACTTGCAGAAAGGTTAAGGGTAAAATAATAATGAGGCTTGAAAAGGATTTCTTTAAGCGTGACTGCCTTGAAGTTGCTCCTGATTTGGTAGGGAAAATACTTGTCCGCAGATTTTCGGACGGTACGGAAATGCGTGTGCGTATAACAGAAACAGAGGCTTACAGAGGTGAAGAAGACAAAGCCTGTCATGCATCAAAGGGACGTACTCCGAGAACGGAAGTTCTTTACGGTGAAAGCGGTATGATATATATTTATCTCTGTTACGGTATGCACTGGCTTATGAATATTGTTACGGGTGAAAAAGATAATCCGCAGTGTGTACTTCTGAGAGCCGGAGATGATTGCAACGGGCCTGCTAAACTTACAAAATATCTTCAGATAGACAAGAGCTTTAATAATACGGATATATGTAAAAATTCTGATATATGGATTGAAGATAACGGATACAGACCTGATATAAAAACTGCTTCAAGAGTCGGAATAGATTATGCAGGTGATTACTGGAAAAATATTGAGTGGCGGTTTATTGAGGTGATTTGGTGAATATATCAGGTATAGGATATAATACAATACATGGCAGAAATTACAGTCTTGTTAAAAACGGTATGGAAAATTATCTGCTTATACTTTTTAAAAGTCCATGTATTCTGAAAATAAACGGAGCTGAAATATCAGCAGATTGCGATACTGTTATAATATATGATATAAATTCTGATATAGATTTGCATTCTGATGAGGATATTTTTATATATGACTGGGTTTGCTTTGGAATAGGCGGAGAAAATGACTTTTTTTCCGCCCTTGATATTCCTCTTGATACTGTTATAAGATATACTGATGTTAATTTTCTGAGTGAGCTTATAAGAAATCTCACAAATGAATTTTATTCCGCAGGTACTAACAAAACAAAAATGATAGACAGCCTTCTGAAAACTATTCTGATAAAAATCAGCGAAACAAACGGTATAAGGGGAATTTTTCCGCAGACATCTGACCCTCATTACAGCGAACTCCTTGAACTGCGTCAGAAAATATACCGAAATCCGCATATAAAGTGGACTGTTGAGCTTATGGCATCAGAAGTCAATATGTCACGTTCATATTTTCAGCGTATATATCGTGAAACATTCGGAATATCCTGTATATCTGATGTTATTGTCAGCAAAACCGACAAGGCAAGGGAAATTTTAAGCACTACTTCCTGCACCGTTTCACAGGTTGCTGTTATGTGCGGATATGACAGCGATGAACATTTTATGAGACAGTTTAAAAAAGTTGTCGGAGTTACTCCCACAGTATACAGAAAAAATATTCAGGGTTAATTTCTATATTTTGCATATTTTTATATTGACATTGGGAAAAAAATATATTATAATGAACGTATAATTATTATTGGAGGTAATAGAAATGGGTTTTAAAAAAAGTTTAAAGAAATTCAGTTCTGCCATTGTTGCATCTGCACTTGCGTTGAATGCACTTGCAATCGTTCCTGTTTTTGCAGAGAGTGGCAAATATGAATTTGAAGACGGTACTCTTGTTGATGCCAAGGCTTTTGACGGCGATAAGGACGGAAACGCCGTAAGCGGTGTAAGCGGTCAGCTCGTATTCCTTGAAAATGCAGGCGAAACTGCTACTGTTAATGTAAATGTCAAGGAAACCGGTATGTATACTCTTACAATTGCTACATATACACCATATGGAGCAAAAACTCACAATCTTCTTATCAACGATGTTGACCAGGGTCAAATTTCATTCGTTGAAAACAAGAAAGGTGTTGTTGAAACTGAAATAGGAAAGTTCAAGCTTAATGCCGGTGACAATACTATTACAGTAAAATCAAGCTGGGGCTGGACTTATCTCGACTATATCAAGGTTGAAGAAGCTACACTTCCTGCACTTACATCATCAAACAAGCTTTCAGACAGCAAGGCTACTGCTGAAACACAGTCACTTATGAATTATCTTGCTGATGTTTACGGAAAGCATGTAATTTCAGGTCAGCAGGAAATTTATCAGTACGGCCCTCATAACTTTGAATATGAGTTTGAATATATAAAGGATAAAACAGGTGAATATCCGGCAATCAGAGGCTTCGATTTTCTTAATCAGGCAAATATCCTTTACGGAAGCGATGACGGTACAACAGACCGTATGATTGACTGGGCTAAAAATAAAAACGGTATCGTAACAGCATCATGGCATGTTACAGTTCCATGTGATTTTGAAAACTATGTAATGGGCGAAACAAAGGTTGACTGGTCAAATGCTACATATGACCCTAAGAAAACTGATTTCGATACATCAAAGGTTCTTGAAGAAGGCTCTAAGGAAAACCTTTACTATATGGCTTGCCTTGAAAGTCTTGCATCTGCATTGAAGGAACTTCAGGACGCAAATGTTCCGATAATCCTCAGACCTCTCCACGAAGCAGAAGGCGGCGGCGGTGAAACAGGTTCATGGTTCTGGTGGGGCAAATCAGGTTCAGCCGTATACAAGGAACTTTGGAAACTGACATACGATACTCTCACAAATGATTACGGACTTCATAATATAATATGGGAATGGAACAGCTATGCTTATTCTACTTCTAAGAACTGGTATCCGGGCGATGAATATGTAGACCTTGTCGCATATGATAAATATAACTGTACAGACTGGTCAACAGGAAATGCTGTTCTTTCTCATAACGACAGTGCTATAAGCGGAACATTCTATAACCTTGTTGATATGTATGAAGGCAAAAAAATGGTAGCTATGTCTGAGAATGACAGCATACCTACTCTTGAAAACATGCTTGCAGAAAAAGCAGGCTGGCTCTATTTCTGCCCGTGGTATGACGGAGGTTCAGAAAGCACAAACTTCCTTTCAAACCCTGTTTTCAATACTGTTGAAGATTTGACAACAATGTATCAAAGTGATTACTGCATTACTCTTGATGAACTTCCTGAAAATCTTTACAGCTATGAATCATCAGAAGGTACTGACCCGACAGACCCGACAGAACCGACAGTTACAACAGCTACTACTGCTACAAAGCCAACAGAAACAGTTACAACTACTACAACTACTGAACCGGAAATCTTTAAGATTTCTATTGATACAAAGGGCGGTAAAAAGCTTGATGTAACTATAAATATCAATCCTGCTGACTATGCACTTGCAAACGGCTGTTTTGGTTATGCTGAAGGTACAAAATGGATTTCATCAAAGTGGGAAGTAAAGGAATTTGATAAGAACGGCAATGCTGTTATATCATTTGATATTCCTGACGGTGTTGAAACTGTTGAATTCCAGATTTGGTGGCCTAACTCTGAAACTACTGATGCAACATGCAAGGCAACAAGTTACAGCATTGACGGAGAAGTTACAGAAATCGGCGGTACAAGCGATGATGTATTATATGGTGACGCAAATGCTGACGGCAAGGTTGATGTTGCCGATGTAGTTGCAGTTGCAGCATATGTAGGTTCTGCTGAAAACAACAAGCTTACTGATGAAGGACTTAAAAATGCTGATGTACAGGGTATTGGTGACGGTGTAACAGCTAATGATGCTCTTGCAATCCAGCAGTATCTCGCAGGTTCTTTAAAGGAACTTCCTGTTAAGGAATAATAATTTATAAACATAAAAAAACAGGACAGCTTTCGGGCTGTCCTTTGTTTTTATATAACCATTCCGCCGTTTACTCCGAGAATCTGCCCTGTTATAAATGATGCTTTTTCAGATGCAAGAAATATTACAGAATCAGCAACATTTTCAGGAGTTCCGAATATTCCGAGCGGAATATCTTCTTTTATAAGTTTCAAATCTTCATCAGAAAAATTTCTGTTCATATCAGTTAGAATAAATCCGGGGGAAATGCAGTTTACACGGATACCGGAGGGTGCAACTTCCTTTGCAAGAGCTTTTGTAAATCCGATTACGCCCGCCTTTGATGCAGAATAATCAACTTCACAGGACGCTCCGCATTCTCCCCACATAGATGAAATATTTATGATTACACCTGATTTATTTCTAATCATATCAGGAAGAACCGCCCGTGAACAGTTCAGAGTTCCTTTTAAATTGATGTTTAATATTCTGTCGGCATTTTCAGGGCTTACTGAATCAAATGTATTTATTTCGGATATTCCGGAGTTATTTACAAGCAAATCAATATGACCTATTGATTTTACTGCATTGTTTACATCATTTCTGTCTGAAACATCAAATTTAACTGCAATTCCTTTTATATCGTCAGCAAGTTGTTGAGCTTTTTTTTCTGATGAATAATAATTTATATATACCATATAATTGTTTTCAGAAAGCATACGGCATACAGCACTTCCTATTCCTCCCGAACCGCCTGTTACAAGAGCTTTTTTCATTGAATCACTCCTCTTGAAAAATTTTTTTATATGTGATATAATAGTATAAAAATTCAGAAATGAGGTATATTGAATTGGATAACGCAAAACTTGAAAGAATAAATTTTCTTGCTAAAAAATCAAAATCACAGGGTCTGACCGAAGAAGAAAAGGCTGAACAGACTCAGCTCCGCAATGAATATCGTGAGGCTTTCAGAAGAAGTCTTTCATCTCAGCTTGAAAACACATATATTGTAGAACCTGACGGCACAAAACATAAGGTACAGCGTCATGACTGATTATAGAGAACTTTATGAAACTGCTGTCAGAGCCTCAGAAAAATCATATTCACCCTATTCTTCATTCAGAGTAGGTTCAGCACTTCTTTCATCTGACGGAAAAATATTCACAGGCTGTAACATAGAAAATTCATCATATTCACTTACTGTTTGTGCAGAACGTACAGCTATATTCAAAGCTGTTTCAGAGGGAATAACTGATTTTGAGGCAATAGCTATATACGGAACAGAAAATCCCTGCATACCCTGCGGAGCATGTTTGCAGGTTATGAGTGAATTCTGCAACGCTGATTTTAAAATAGTTCTTTCTGACGGTATTCATACTCTCAGCGAATTTCTTCCGAATGTTTTCAGCCTTAAAAGGTAATCAGCCCTGATATATTTCTTCAAGCCATTTTATAAGCTCGGAAAATCCTTCCTCGGATTTTTCAAAATCCTTCTGATTTTCTATTTCTGCTTTCATAGAGCATAATTTTCCATGCCATGTAAGGCATTTCATTGTATCAGAAGTAATTATTTTATAGCTGAAATCTCCCTTACTTCCGCTGTAATCATTTCCCGACTGGAAATAATAATATTTCGGAATATCAAAAATTTTTGATACACTCATTTTCATTTCTCCCTTTCAAGAATTTCTATAACTTCATCAAGACTTCCGCAAAGACCATAAATCATAGCTTTTGTATCATCATCAGGCTGTGTCAGGTCGGGAATCATAACAGTTTTACAGCCGGCATGATATGATGCCTTTACTCCGTTAGGTGAATCTTCAAGGGCAATACATTCAGACGGTTCAAAACCGATTTCGTGACATGCTGTAATATATATATCAGGGGCAGGTTTTCCGTTCTGAATCATATCACCGCCGATTATTTTTTCAAAAAAGCTGAAAGCATTTATTTTTTTCAGATACCTTTCAGCACGTTCAAGCGGATTTGCAGTTGCAACTGCCATTTTATAGTTGTTGGATTTAGCATAATTCAGAAGTTCAAAAAGACCTTTTTTTACTTCTATTCCGTTTTTTTCAATATAATCATTCATAAGGGCAATACGTCTTTTGCGGATTTCGTAATAATCAAAGCTTTCGCCGAATATATTTTTCAGGTAGGGGACTGCAAGAGTATGCGAAAGACTTCTCATTCCGTATACATGCTCATCAGTCATTGAAAAACCGTATTCAAGGGAAGCCTCTTTCCAGAATCTTACAAGAAGTTTTTCAGTGTCAATCATAAGTCCGTCCATATCGAAAACAATGCCTTTAATCATTTTTTATTCTCCCTGATTTAATTTTATGCTTTTTATGGTGTTCAGAAAACTGTTACGAAAATCAGAATAGCTTTCAGAATCGGATTTGCATGTGACAATATAAATTTCAGACGGCTTGTTTACAGGGTCATTGAAAAATCCGACAACACATGACATAGAAAGAGTATCTTCTTTTCCGTTTATTTCATAGTCAAATTCCGTTATAATTCCGTCAAGACCGTTTAAGCTGATTTCTTCCTGATTTTTTTCGGTGTATTTATCAGCAACACTCTGATAGAGTTCTTTTGAATATGTGACATATGCGTTAAGACTTGAAACTTTTTCGCTTAAACTGTCCTCATTTACAATTATTGAGGCATTACCGCATACATATGCATTACTGTTGCTTGCTGTTGAAGTCAGTGAAAATTTTTCCGGTATTGAAAAATCTATATCCGGTTCAGAAAGCGGTAGCATAACTTCTGAAACTACTGATGAATTTTTCGGAACGCTTTCACAACCGCAAAGCATAAAAATAAGCACTGAAATCAGTGCGGGAAATATTCTGTAAAGTTTTTTCATTTTTGTTCTGCCTCACAAAGTATTATTGATATGCGGAGGATTTTTATATATATCCTCCGCATTGAAATTCATAGAAATGACCAGACCGATAAGCCGGGTTCTGTCGTGTACGGCAATTTATCTAGGCTTACCGTTGCCGGTAAGCTCAAGCCGTCATTACTTTGTATCCGCCGAGCAGACGTTAAGATACAAAGCACCAATAGACGTTGCATCAGGTAGGGTTTACATAGCAGTACAGTTTCCTGCACTCTGGTGAGCTTTTACCTCGCCTTTCCACCTTTACCGCAGTATAAAAAATACTGAGGAAGTATATTTCTGTTGCACTTGCCCTAAGGTCGCCCTCGGCTGTCGTTAACAGTTACCTTGCTCTGTGATGCCCGGACTTTCCTCGTAAACTGAAAACGTTTCCGCTGCCGTATAGTCTGGTCACTGAAATATTATAATATATTTTTCACCAAAAGTCAAGCATTATTTTGAATTACGGATTTCTTGTTAAAATGCACAAGTAATGATATGGAAAATAAATATTTTGCACAATTATTTTATTTTTCTATAAAAGTTCTTTGACATTTGGAATTTTTGTGATATAATAAAGTAGTAAGCTTGTATTTTGCTACATTTTATTAAGTTTTGTAAAGGATTTGATTTTTTATGCCTAAAATTATTGCTGTTACATCTGGAAAAGGCGGTACAGGCAAATCAACAATCTGTGCCGGACTTGGTTATACCCTCGCAAAACAAGGTCACCGTACTTTGATTATTGAACTTGATTTCGGTCTGAGATGCCTTGATATTATGCTTGGTATGGGCGGAGATGTCCCTTTTGATTTGAGTGATGTTGTCAGCAGAAAAAAAGCCCCTCTTGACGCTATCGCTCAGGTTAAAATGGCAAGCAATCTCAGTATTCTCTGTGCCCCGCGTAATCCGTTTTCTACTGTTACGGCTGAACAGATTACCGAAATATGTAATTCTGTTAAAAAATACTTTGAGTTTATTATAATAGATACCGGTGCAGGTATAAATTCACATGTATTTGACATAGTGGCTCAGTCAAACCTTATACTTATTGTTACCACTCCTGACCCTGTATGTGTTCGTGATGCTAATATGATGTCTGATGAATTTTACAACAGAGGCAATAAAAGTCAAAGACTTATCATAAACAAAGTTAATCACAAAATTATCGGAAGCTCCCTTGTTTCAAATCTTGACGAAATAATCGATACAATAGGCGTTCAGCTTATCGGAGTTATACCGGAAGATTTTTCACTTACTGTGGCTACCGGAAAAGGTGAGCCTATTCCTACAAACTGTGAGGGACTTAGGGCGTTTGATGCCATATCAAAAAGACTTCAGGGAGATTATATTCCGCTGACAATTAAAAATGCCTTATAAAAATGCGTTTTTATTATACAAAAAAATGGAAAGGAATGAGAAAAATGCAAATAGCAATTATTGCACATGATGCTAAAAAAGAGCTTATGGTTCAGTTTTGCAGTGCTTACTGCGGTATTCTTTCAAAGCATAAGCTGTGTGCAACAAATACCACAGGTAAACTTGTTAGTGAAGCAACAGGTCTTAACATAAGAAGATACCTCAGCGGTCGTGGAGGAGTTGAACAGATTATCGCACTTCTCGCCTGCAATGAAGTGGACGTTCTTCTGTTTTTCAGAGATCCTATAAATCCACATTCAAATGATTCTGCCAATGATATGAATCTTCTCAGACTGTGTGATGTGCATAATGTCCCCGTAGCCACAAACGTAGCTACCGCAGAAGCTCTTATATTTGCACTTGAAAGAGGAGATCTCGACTGGAGAGAGATGGGAAAGCCTGTTATATAAAAAGGCGGATACATTAAAATTCAGCAGTTCTCATTGTCCCTGATTCCTTGGGGACAATTTTAATTTTAAACTATTTTTTCATCGAAAGGAAATGTTTCTATGGCACTTAATATAAAGCGTCCTAACGGTGTACAGGATATAACACCTAAGAATATTCACAAATGGCACACTGTCGAAAAAATCGCAAAAGAAAATGCCGAAAATTTCGGATTCAAGGAAATAAGAATCCCGACATTTGAAAATACAAACCTTTTTCTGCGTTCTGTCGGCGAAACTACTGATGTGGTTCAGAAAGAAATGTATACAGTAATGGCAAAGGAAACAAAGTATACACTCCGCCCTGAAGGTACTGCCGGAACTATCCGTGCAATGCTCGAAAACGGACTTCTTAACGATGCTATGCCCCAGAGAGTATTTTACATACTTTCATGTTTCCGCCACGAAAGAACACAGGCAGGAAGATTCCGTGAATTTCATCAGTTCGGTGTTGAAATGGCAGGAAGTCAGCTTCCGTCAGCAGATGCGGAAATTATTTCCCTTGTAAACACTATTCTTAATCACCTCGGACTTAAAAATATTGAGCTTTATATAAATTCAATAGGCTGTCCGAAATGCCGTGCAGAGTATCATAAGGCTCTCAGAGAATTTTTTGAAACAAAGAAGGAAAATCTCTGCGGAACATGTCTTTCAAGACTTGAAAAAAATCCTATGAGAATTCTTGACTGCAAGAGTGAAATATGTTCTGATATAGCAAAGGACGCCCCTGTAATACTTGATTACCTTTGTGATGAATGCCGTGAACACTTTGAAACACTTCAGAAATATCTTAAAGCAATGAATATTGATTTCAAGATAAATCCGAAAATAGTAAGAGGTCTTGATTATTATACAAAGACTGTTTTTGAATTTGTTTCTTCTGATATAGGTGCTCAGAGTACCGTATGCGGAGGCGGAAGATATGACGGTCTTATTGAACAGCTCGGAGGAAAGCCGACTCCTGCTCTCGGATTTGCAATGGGACTTGAAAGAATTATAATGGTTATGGAAAATCAGAAATGTGATTTCCTCCAGCCACGCACATGCGATTTATATATTGCTCCTATGGATACACAGTCTGTTGAAAAGGCTATGGAGATAACAGGAAAACTTCGTGAATACGGTTACTGGGTTGAATATGACGTTGTTGGCAGAACCTTAAAATCGCAGATGAAATATGCTGATAAGATTAATGCTTCATTTACTCTTGTTCTCGGAGAAAATGAACTTCTTTCAAACAAGGCGAAAGTCAAGAATATGAAAACAGGCGAGCAGCTTGAACTTGACCTTGATGAAAAGTTTGCGGACAGGTTTGATGCTATATGCGTTGATAATATGCTTGGAAACCTTGACCAGCTTATTGCAAGAGATAGTGAATAAAAAAAAATCGGATTCCGTCAGGAATCCGATTTTTTTGCTTTTGCCTTAGCTGTAAATCTTTCACCGTATACAAGAAATCTCTTGTGAGTACATTCGCCTATTTTTCCGGCATCATCGAAAGCCTCACATCTGAATGAAATTTCTCTGCCGTTTACTTCTGTTACTTCGGCTTTCACAGTGACTTTCATATTTTCAGGAGTAGCTGAAATATGTTTGATATTTATTTCAGTTCCGACAGTTGTTTCATCATTTTCAAGATATTCAGCAATACACATGCATGATGCTTTTTCCATAAGCATAGCCATAGCAGGAGTAGCGAAAACCTCAAGGCTTCCGCTTCCTACATTTACAGCAAGCATTGATTTTTCAACATTCTGTGATATTTCAATAGTTTTTCCGACTGTGATATTTTTCATTTTTCCGTTTCCTCTGTATTCAGTTTTTCTTCCGGTATAGGATTTGATGAGAACAAATCACCTATAACCCTGTCATATGTAAGTAAATCAAGTTCCTGATTATGTTCAGCGGAGCTGTCATAATTTGTTGAATATACAGGAACTTTTTCAAAGAGTTCATTCATTTTCTGAATAAATTCATCTCTCGGAGCGTCAATTATATTCATAAGCATATACGGAACATAGAAGAATGAAAATTCTTCCTGCGGAACTTCTGAAAAATCTGCGTTATAATTGCTCCAGAGGAGATATTTCTGTTCATAGATTACACTGCAATTTTCACCGTTTATACCGAGCTGTTCATATATTCCTGAACCGCCTTTGAGTGAGGGAAAGTGGTCGCCAACCATAAATACAAGAGTAGGTTCATCAAGCTGTCCGAGCTTGTCAAGAAAATCTGTAAGACCTTCATTTGTATGCTGAACCCACTGGAGATAGTTTTCAAATTCAGCATCAGGATTTTCGCCCTGATTGTAAGGCTGATGATTCTGCATTGTAGTTGTATGAATATACATAGGAGCATCGCTGTCTTTCAGCAGTTTTTCAATCTGGTTAAATACTGTTGAATCATCAATGTATGTTCCGTAGTTTTCAACAGGAACGGTAAAATCTTCATCAAAGATAAGCTGGTCAAAACCGAAACGGTCATAAATTCTCTGACGGCTGTAAAATGAACCGGTAAACGGGTGAATATAAGCTGTATTATATCCCCAGTCCTTGTAATACTGAGCCATAGCAGGCTGTTCTCTTTCAGCAAGAACTCTCTGTGGCATATTCGGGTCATTGAGTGAACGTACAGGCAGACCGAAAAGAAGTTCAAATTCTGAGCGGACTGTAAAGCTTGCATATGTAGGAGCAATAAGTTTGCCTGAATATCCCTCTGCACAGGCTTCATCAAACTTTTCATAATATTTGTCATCAACATTAAGTTCATCAAATGCACGGAAATCGGCATAGGATTCGCTCATAATAACAATTACATTAGGTTTCTGACCGCCGTTGAAGTCGCCTGACTGAACCTTTTCAGAGCTGAGAATATTATTTATTGTTTCCTCTGAATAGGAATCGGGCTGAACAAGTCTGTTTTCAAAGCTTTCTGATGCAGTTTCCACAAGGAATGCAAGCAGACTGTTGCTTTCAAATTTTTCATTAAGCAGGAATGTATTGCTTGCACTTGTCGTATCAACATCAAATATTGAATATACAGATGTTGAAAAAGAAGGTATTACTATAAGGGATATGCATGGCAATGCACAGAATCCGGCAGTAAGAAAACGCTTGATTGGTTTCATTTTCATTTTGGGATTGAAATAGAATGCAACAGCTATAAATGCAATTGCAATCAGATAGTATATAATGAGCCTTGGAGTGATTTTTATATATGCAAAAGATGTCAGGCTTTTAACGCTTTTAAATAACTTCATATCTGAAAGAATCAGATGATTTCCGTTAGTGCCGTATTTAAAAAGTTCTACGGTACTTAAAAGCATATACACAGTTCCATGCAATAACATAGCGAGCCAGCCTCTTTTGGTAATTGCAAGGAGCATGTAAAAAATAAGTGACGCAACAATGAAATTAAATAGCATAACACTGGGGCGTTCTATAACGAATTTTAAAAAGCTCGAAACATATTTGGCTTGATTTATTTCTGCCATGCATGAAATAAATATGGGGAAAATAAGGATTATAAGCATATTAAAGTGCTTATATTTTTCTGTATTCTGTTCACGGACAATATTAAGTCTGTGAACATTATTTTTAACAGATGTTTTAAAATCAATAAATTTTTGTTTCATTTTATTCCTTCCTTCATAATAAAAAAGACAGAATGTTTCCTATGCCATTATAAAATATATCATAAAAAAAACGAAAATTCAAGTGAAGGAAAAAAATATCATCGATTTGTCATAATTCTTGTATCTACTGTAAAAATCAGATATTATCAACAGAAAATTTAGTGCAGATTTTACATAATTATTTCAGCCAGCCGTTTTTATGGGCATCATTAACTATTTCGTTTACATAATTCCAAAGGGTTTCCGAACCGTCCTGCATATATGAATTGCGTTCGAGAACCTGATTTTTATGTATTCCATGTTCTTTCCATGCAATACCCTGTTTTCTGTAATTTAATGTAAGTGGCTGAACGTGGTCAAGAACATTTGCAAATTTTGATTCAGGAGTTTTTCTTTCTTCAAATTCATTCCAGAGCGAAATCATTTCATCACGCTGGTCATCGGGGAGAATACCGAAAATTCTTTCAGATGCTTTTTCCTCACGTTCTCTCTTTGATTTATAGCCTTCACTGTCATAGTAGTAAGTATCACCTGCGTCAATTTCAACAATATCATGAATTAAAAGCATCTTTATTGTTTTGAGAACATCAACAGGTTCATCGGAATATTCAGCAAGGATAAATGCAAGCACAGCAATATGCCAGCTGTGTTCAGAATCATTTTCTTTTCTGTCCTCATTCAGAACATAAGTCTGACGGTAAATATTTTTAAGCTTGTCGATTTCAGCAATAAAATCCATCTGCTTTTTAAGTCTTTCATTCATCGGAACTGTCCTCCTGATTTGATTTGCAGAAAGCAGAATACAAATCTCCTTTTCTGAACCCGTATTCTTTTGCAACAGCTTTGCATGCATTAACAGGTTTTTCGCCTGCCTCAACAAGATTTTCAACCTGTTTTAATGCATCACTGATGTCAATGCTTTTCTGTTCAGAATTTTGTTTTCCCTCAACTACAAGAACATATTCACCTTTCGGCGATTTTATGCTGTAATATTCAACAGCTTCTGAAATTGTCATTCTCAGAACTTCTTCATATATTTTAGTAAGTTCACGGCATATTGAAATTTTTCTGTCGCCGAAATATTCAAGCATATCTTTAAGAGTTGAATTGAGTTTATGCGGAGCTTCATAGAATATCATAGTGCGTTTTTCATCTTTGAGGGATTCAAGATGTTCAAAACGCTGTTTTTTTGTTACGGATAAAAAGCCCTCAAAAGTAAATCTTGAAGTATTAAGACCTGATACTGCAAGGGCAGAAACAACAGCACTCGGCCCAGGAACAACTTTTACATCAATATTTTTTTCGTAGCATATTTTAACAAGATTTTCACCGGGGTCAGAAATACAAGGCATACCTGCATCAGTAACTATTCCGGCATTTTCACCGTTAAGGATTCTTTCTGTTATGCGGTCAGCAACTTCACGTCCGCTGTGTTCGTGATAGCTTACAAGCGGTTTATGAATATCATATCTTGAAAGAAGTTTGAGAGTAACTCTTGTATCTTCCGCACATATGAAATCAACATTCCTGAAAGTTTCAAGCTGACGGAGTGTTATATCCTCCATATTTCCTATCGGAGTACCGATTACATATAAAGTACCCATTATTCACACTCTTTTCCGATTTTATATATTTCTTTGAGTTCATTGCTTTTCATATAGAGAGGCGGTTCGATTTTCAGAAAAGGCTTTGAACCTTTTTTGCCCTCTATAAGAAAGAGCCATGGACTTTGTTCAGAGTTATTTGAAACAAATCTTATACGTTTTGGCTCAATATTATTTTCTTTCATAGCAGTTATAACATCTGCAAGGCGTTCAGGGCGGTTGCACATACAGAGTCTGCCCCCGAATTTAAGAAGTTTTGAGGCTGAACGGCATACGTCATTTATATTGCACATAATTTCATGACGAGCAATTTTCTGTGCGGTGATAGAACTTTCAATTCCGGCATTAGTAGCTTTGTATGGGGGATTGCATATAACCAAATCAAGCATACCGACAGGAGCATTTTCCCACAGAACTTTTAAATCCGCAAGAACAGGAACAATATTTTTTACATTGCTTGATTCAATGCCCTTTCTGAGCTGTTCAACAGCACTTTCCTGAATATCGACAGCATAGGTAATCTGAGGGGGATTTTTTTTCTGCATAATCATAGGGATAATTCCACAGCCTGTACCCAAATCGCAGACTTTATCTTTCATACGGTAATTTGAAAAGTATGTCAGAAGAAATGCATCAGTTCCGAAACGGTGTTCATTGCTTGCACAGACAAATATATCATCAGTAAGTTTTTCCATAGAATATTCTGTCATATTATAGTACCGCCTCCGACAACAATATCACCGTCATAAAATACGACAGCCTGCCCCTTAGTCACAGCCCTCTGAGGTTTTTCAAATTCAACATGATAAATTCCGTCACCCTTGTATGAAAGAACTGCATTCTGTTCAGACTGGCTGTATCTTGTTTTTGCAGTAATTTCAATCGGCTTTTCGAGTGTATCAAAGGGAATTAAATTCACATCACAGGCATCAAGTGAACTTGTATATAAATCGGATTCATCACCGATAACAATCTGATTTTCGGGAATATTCTTCTTTACTACATATGCAGGTTTTCCGAGAGCTATTCCAAGACCTTTCCGCTGACCTATTGTGTAGTTTATAATACCTTTGTGTTTTCCGAGAAATTTTCCGTCAGTGCTTACAAAATCACCTTCAGGAACATCAATATTCTTGAATTTTTTTATAAATGATGAATAGTCACCGTCAGGAACAAAGCATATATCCTGACTGTCAGGTTTATGCGAATTTACAAGGCCATATTTTTCAGCAATTTCACGCACTTCTGTTTTTGTAAGATTTCCGAGAGGGAAAATAGTATGACTTAGCTGTTCCTGCGTCAGAGAGTATAAAACATATGTCTGGTCTTTAGACCTGTCTTTTGGACGCTTTAACAAATATCTGCCTGAATTTTCATCAAATTCCACAACAGCATAATGACCTGTTGCGATATAGTCAAAATCAAGTTCCTTTGCCCTTAAAAGCATTTTATCGAATTTTATGTGTCTGTTACATTCTATGCAGGGGTTAGGAGTTCCGCCCTCAAGGTAACATTCCGCAAACTGATTCATAACACATTCTCTGAATTTGTCCTTGAAGTTGAAAACAAGATGTTCAAATCCGAGCTTGTATGCAACACTTCTTGCATCTTCAACATCAGACAATGCACAACAGGTCTTGTTTGTTTTTTCAGCCTCAATTATATCTTCATTTGAAAAGAGCTTCAATGTTGCACCTGTAACATCATAACCCATATTTCTTAGCAGAAGTGCTGAAACAGAACTGTCAACGCCTCCGCTCATTCCAACCATAACCTTTTTCATTTTATTAAATTACCATTCCTTTATAATATTCGGGAGTTCTCCGAGATTATATATATATTTGTCTGCAAGCTTTATCATTTCTGAAAAATCATTTTTATTGAAATTATCGTATACCGCAACAGTAGGGAATCCGGCTCTTACAGTAGTCTGAACGCAGTGAAGTGAATCTTCAGCAACAAGCGTTTCAGAAATTTCTGTATTCATAAGCTTTGTACATTCTATATAAATATCGGGGAATTTTTTGCTTTTCGGAATATCCTCTCCGGTGAGAATAAATTTAAACCTTTTTTCTATATTATATCTTTGGAGAAGTGCCTCTGCAAGCATTTTGTGAGTAGAAGTTGCTATGCAGAACGGAATACTATTTTCATCAAGAAAATTCAGGATATTCAGAGCATTTTCTTTAAGTTTTATTTCATATCTGTACTGATTGAAAACGGTCTGTGCAACTTCCTTTGCAATTTCATCAGGTGTTTTGTCAAGACCAAGAGTTTTTATAAAAAAATCAGATGACTGCTCAATAGTCATAGTTTTAAGCTTTTCAGATATTTCGGGAGTGTAAGTACCGCCGTATTTTTCAATAATTTTTTTGTCAACATCGCACCATACATGCATTGAATCGGCAAGAGTGCCGTCCAAATCGAATATAACAGCTTTTATCAGAGAAAATTCCCCCTTTTATATTTTTAAAATATTATATCACACAGCCCCGCTTTTGTCAAACAAAATCCCCGCAGTTCCGTTGAAATTCACTGCGGGGAAATTTTTTTATATCAAGCTATTGATTTTTGAGGTGATAAGGTGTTATAATAATGTCAATGATTTTCGGAAATAAGTGCGAGAGTATCTCTTGCAATAAGGAGTTCTTCATTTGTAGGAACAACCCATACTTCTACCTTTGAATCAGGAGTTGAAATTTTCTGGAACTTTCCTCTTGTTGCTTTGTTTACTTCCTTGTCGATTTTAATTCCGAAAAATTCCATATCAGAGCAGGAAATTTCTCTTGTAGGAGCATCATTTTCACCGATACCGCCTGTAAATATTACAGCATCAAGACCGCCCATAGCAGCAGTGTAAGCACCGATATATTTCTTTATTTCGTATGTAAGCATATCGCATACGAGGAGTGACTTTTTATCGCCTTCCTTTGCAGCAGCGGAAATTTCACGGTTATCGGAGGATATTCCGGAAAGTCCGAGGAATCCTGATTTCTTGTTCATATAGTCGCTCATTTCAGCAGGAGAGAAACCATGTTTCTGTGCTACGAATGTTACAGCAGAAGGGTCAACGCTTCCTGTACGAGTTCCCATTACAACACCGTCAAGAGGAGTAAAGCCCATTGAAGTATCAATTGATTTACCGCCCTTTACAGCAGTGATTGAAGAACCGTTTCCGAGGTGACATGAAACAATTTTAAGGTCTTTTATATCCTTGCCCATAGCTTTTGCGAGAGCAGATGTAACAAATCTGTGTGAAGTTCCGTGGAAACCATATTTTCTTACATGGTATTTTTCATAGTCTTCATACGGAAGACCGAACATATAAGCACGTTCAGGCATAGTTTGGTGGAAAGCTGTATCGAATACAACAACCTGAGGAACATTTGCAGGTATAACCTTCTTGCAGGCTCTGAGAGCAAGTGCATGAGGGTGGTTGTGTACAGGAGCAAGTTCACGAAGTTCATCGATTTTATCAATAACTTCATCAGTAACGAGAGTAGTCTTATCAAAAATTTCAGCACCCTGAACTATTCTGTGACCAACAGCAGAAATTTCGTCCATACTCTTTATAACGGCATAATCGCCTGTTGTGAGAGTTTCAACAAGTTTCTGGAAAGCTTCAGTATGAGTCGGGAAATCGCAGTCAGCTTCAAACTTTCTGCCGTCACCTGTTTTGTGAGAGATGTGACCGTCAATACCGATTCTGTCGCAGTTGCCCTTAGCGATGACGCTTTCGTCATTCATATCAATAAGCTGATATTTAAGAGAAGAACTGCCTGCATTAACTACTAAAATAATCATTAATAAACAAATCCTTTCAAAAAAATAGTCTGCAAAATAATTATATACTTTTTTGTTTTATTTTGCAAGGGCTTTTTGTATTTTTAATATATTGAACAAAAGCCGGATGAGGAGGAGATTTTTATAAAAATAACCGGAATCGTATGTGAATACAATCCGTTTCACAACGGGCATCTGTATCACATAAGAGAAACGAAAAAGAATGGTGCAACACATATTGTTGCAGTTATGAGCGGAAATTTCGTTCAGCGTGGTGATATTGCCATAATGAACAAGCTTGACAGAGCAAAGCTTGCGGTAAAATCGGGAGCAGACCTTGTAATTGAAATTCCTGTATCATATTGTCTTGCACCGGCAGAAATATACGCAAAAGGTGCAGTATATCTTTTGAGTGCAATGGGAGCTGTCGATGAAATTTCATTCGGGAGTGAATGCGGTGATATAAAAAAGCTTTCCGATGCACTTAATTTTGCTGATACCGCAGTAAAAAATAATATGAACGATATACAGGAACTTATGGAAAAGGGATATACTTATCCACGGGCATTGACCTCTGTGGTTATGAGATACAGTGAGGAGGCAGGGGAAACCATTCTCCAGCCTAATAATATTCTTGCCATAGAATATATGCGTGCGGTAAACAGATATGCTCCTGATATGAAAATATTTACAGTAAAAAGAAAAAGTGTTCAGCATGACGGAGAATTTTCGGAGGACGGATTTGCAAGTGCATCATATATAAGAAAAATGCTTAAAGCAGACTATAATATATCTGAACAGTTTACAACTCCTCTGTGGAGCAGTGCAATACAAACAGCATCTGAAAACGGTGAACTTGCTGATATAAACCGCATTGAAAGAATTATACTGTACAAGCTCCGTACATCAACACCTGAAGAAATATCAGATATATGCGATATTTCAGCAGGAATGGAAAAAAGAATTTATAATGCAAGAATGGCAGGCTCGCTTGATGAGCTTGAATTTACCGTAAAATCCAAAAATTATACTATGTCAAGAATAAGACGTGCATTGCTTAATATACTAATCGGAATAAGAAAAGATGATATAAAAATATTACCTCCTTATATAAGGATTCTTGCGTCAAATGAAAGAGGCCTTGATATTCTTTCTGAACTTAAAAACAAGTCCCGTCTGCCCTATAACACTTCTCTTGCAAAGCTTGAAAAAATAAATCCTGAAACTGAAAGGTTTGCACAGCTTGAAGCAAGGGCATCTGATATATACGGACTCGGACTTTATAAAATACAGTCTGCCCAGAAAGATTACCGTTCAAAATTTTCAATAGATTTGGATTAAAAAGTTTTTTTTTATGCAAGGAGTTTTTTTAGATGAATAAATTAAAATTGTCAGTTTTTCTGTCAGTTCCGATACTGTCTTTGCTTTCATCATGCGGAAACCGTATGGAAAATGTGGTGATGGCACAGCAGACCGTTCCGGCAGTAACGTTTCAGACGTCTGTTACAACAGCAGTCATTACAAAAACTGAAACTGTTACAACTGTGACAGAACCCCCTGACGTTCCGCAGATAATAAATGTAAGCAATACAGAAACTTTCGGTATTGATGAACTGCCGGAGGAGTATTATATAGAAGTTACACCGATTTATCAGGAACCCGAACTTCCTTCCGGCTGTGAAATAACTTCACTTGATATGCTTCTTAATTATCTCGGATTTGATGTTGACAAGGTTGATTTGTCAGATAAATATCTGAAAAAAAATTATGACTATACAGAAAATTTCTATGAGGCTTTTATCGGAAATCCGAAAGACGGAACAGGTTTCGGCTGTTATTCTCCTGTAATTGCCGAATCAGCACAGAAATATCTTCAGGATATGGACAGCGATTTTGATGTATATGACCTTACCGGAAGTGAGCTTGATGACCTTTTCTATTATATAGCTGATGACAAACCTGTTGTTATATGGGCAAGTATGAGCCTTGTGGACGTGAGATACTATAATGCATGGACTATTGAAGACGATGGTGAGGAAGTATGGTGGTATGAAAATGAACACTGCATGCTCCTTACGGGATATGATACATATAACGGAACTGTAACAGTATGTGACCCTCTTAAAGGCGAATATACTTATGATATGTGCAGATTTGAAGAAATATATAATGAACTTGAAAAACAGGCAGTAACTGTATATTAGAATAAATTATAAGAATTGTACTTTTTTTACAATTTTTCTATTGACTTATTCTGATTTTTGTATTATAATATAAATATGAAATTTTTGAACTTTTTATTTACAAAATTAAAATTGAGGAGTGATTCTATGAAAAACATTCTTTTTGCTTCATCTGAATGTGTGCCTTTTATCAAAACAGGCGGTCTTGCTGATGTTGTCGGTGCTTTGCCGAAATATCTTGACAGAAATGAATATGATGTCAGGGTTATAATGCCTTACTATACATGTATCCCTGCAAAATACCGTGATAACTTTAAGTATGTTACTCATTTCTACATGGATTTCGGAAAGAGAATTGTAGGTACTCATGTCGGAATAATGGAGTATGAATATGAGGGAGTAAAGTTCTACTTTGTTGACAATGAATATTACTTCAAGTGCAACACACCTTATTCCTCTGATTTGAAATGGGATATTGAACGCTTTACTTTCTTCTGCAAGGCTGTGCTTGCAATAATGCCTGTTGTAAACTTCTGCCCTGATATAATTCACTGTCATGACTGGCAGGCATCACTTATTCCGGTGTTCCTTAAATCCACATTTGCCTCACACCCGTTCTACAATCATACAAAGTCAATTATGACTATACATAATCTCAGATTTCAGGGTGTATGGAATATTGATACATTCAAGTACAATACAAATCTTCCGGACTATATGTTCACTCCGGACAAGCTTGAATATAAAAAAGATGCAAATATGCTCAAAGGCGGTCTTGTCTATGCAGACTATATAACAACTGTTTCTGAAACATATGCAGATGAAATCAAGTATCCTTTCTATGGTGAAGGTCTTGACGGTCTTCTCAGAGCAAAGAAAATGCAGCTCAGAGGTATCGTAAACGGCATAGATTATCAGATTTTCAACCCTGCTACTGATGAACATATATATTCAAAATATTCAAGCAAGAATTTCAGAAAAGCTAAGGCTGAAAATAAAAGGAAACTTCAGGAACAGCTCGGACTTCCTCAGAATCCGAACAAGTATATGATTGCCATTATCTCAAGACTCACTGACCAGAAAGGTCTTGACCTTGTTGAATATGCTCTTGAAAGAATCGTTGATTCAAATACACAGCTTGTCGTAATCGGAACAGGCGAAAGCAAATATGAAAATATGTTCAAGCACTATGCATGGAAGTATAAAGACAGAGTTTCTGCAAATATACTTTATTCTGATGACCTCGCACATAAACTTTATGCATCAGCTGATGCTATGCTTGTACCGTCACTTTTTGAACCATGCGGTCTTACTCAGCTTATGTCACTCAGATACGGAACAGTTCCGATTGTAAGAGAAACAGGCGGTCTTAAAGATACTGTTGAACCTTATAACGAATTTGAAGGCACAGGTACAGGTTTCTCATTTAAGAATTATAATGCTGATGAAATGCTCAGCGTTATCAATTATTCAAAGAAAGTATACTTTGAAACTCCTAAGGAATGGGATAATATTATAAAGAGAGGTATGGAAAAGGACTTCTCATGGAACAATTCCGCAAAACAGTATGAAGGCATCTATAACTGGATGTGTTCATGGGAATAATACCGTAAAAAACAACAGCGGTCAGTTTGATTTAAACTGACCGTTTTTTTATTTGTATGAACTTATTGTATCAAGAATTTTCATTGCATCATCAAAATGAATAGCCTTGACAGTGTGACTGACTGAAACTTCACTTCCGAATCTTATTGATACTGTGCATTTTTTAAAGAATTTCTGAAAAGGAGTCTGCATTATCTGAAAGGTTGCAACTTTTTCAGGTTCAGCAATTGCCGTATGAAATGAAAGTCCCTTTGCATAATTTATCTGTATATAGCCGTCACTGAAAGTAATACCGCTTGTAAAGAGTGCAGTAAGATTTACAATTACAGACCATAATGCAGGAATTTCAGCCATAACTGTAACAAAGACTGCAAGTTCATGAAATTCCGGAAAGAAGTATGTTATTATTGATGTAAGAGGAAGTATAAGAGCTGATATTATTACAGAAATCCATATATATTGCCAGAAACTTGTTATTTTCGGTTTATATTGTTTTGATATGCTGAATCTTGCATGAACTATGTCAGAGAGATTTTCATTGAGGGTTCTTTTTGTTATAATCGGAACAAGAACAGGCAGATTTTTTGTATTTGAACCATATCCCGAACAGCTTATATTTATTGACATAACTCTGAAAAGTTTCATTATGACGTTCTGACGTATATCAATGTAATTTATTTTTTTCATAGATATGTTGAAATGACGTTTTGTGAAATATCCGAATTTTATTTCAATTATACCAGAATCGTGCCTTATGCTGAATCCGCTGTATTTTATAAGATTTATTATGAATGATATAATCCATGTTGAAAGCATAAATATTATAATTCCCCATATGACAGGAGGAACTGCTGAAATAATGAATTTTGAAGTTTCAGCAGAAATTATATCTATTGATGTAAGGATAATATCCTTTGCTATTTCACCGCCCTGAAAGAAAAATGTTCCTATATATATAATTCCCGAAAGACTGCTTGAAAAAAGTGCGGAAAATATAAGTATAAGATAGAGTTTCGGTTTATGGCTGTATTTTATACTGTTATACTGTGAAACAGACGGTATTTTTTTCATAATTTCAGTTATGGTTTTATTCTTTAAAAGCAGATGCATATCATTTGAAGGAGTTGTTCCGGAACGTGTATCAGCATAAAATTTTACTGCCCCGAAAATTCTGAGATGAAATGGGTGTTCAATTGTTACAGATGATAAGTTATTTATAGGAATATCAGTTTTAATTTTGAATATAATTCCCTGACGGTGAACAATTGAATATTTTGTAACTGTTATAAGTGAAAATTTCCACCTTATATATCCGAAAAGCAGAATTACAGTTATTATAAGAATGTCAAACCAAGAACCTTTAACCCATTCATAGAGGCGGTTTACGTCAAGACGATATGCTTTTATTCCTCGCAGGAGAGGAAATATTAAAAGCCATATGTTTTTTGCTGAATATTTCAGTATTTTAAGAGGGTGTTCATGATACAGGATAATCACTTCCTTTTGATAGTATATTCAAGCTGGCTTATGACCGCTTTGAAATCCTTACGGCTTAAAAACGGCAGAATCATAATTCCTCCGTAAACATTAAGTACTATAAAGCAGAGTCCCTCTATACAGCAGAAACCTGTTGTAATATACTGAACTGATGATATATGAATAGTCTGTTCACGATGAAAGAAAACACCGTATTTTTTTGTTATTGTATTTTCACCTAAGTAAAATTCAAGATTTCGGAACATAGCCGGAAAATAAAAAAATATAAGTATTATGCCCATTGCTGAGAATATCGCCATGAGAACAATCATAAGCATATAAAAGGGTATAAAAAGACGGCAGAGTATCAGAAAAATAATTATAATTACTGATATAAGTATTCTTAAAATATTAAGAGGAGTTTTGTCAGCATTGTATATTTTCAAAATAAAATCCCTCACATTATGAATTTATATATTTATAGTATACCATAAAATATTATATAATTACAAGGGGGAAAAGATGAATGTAAGCAATATTTTAAAAACAATAAACGGATACGTCTGGGGAGGAGGTCTGATATTTCTTCTTTTATCGGCAGGACTGATTTATACTTTGAAATTAAGATTTATACAGTTCAGAATGATACCATTTCTTTTAAAAGGAAAAAATAACGGGGAATCAGAAAAATCAGGAACAGGAATTTCACAGCTTAAAACGGTTACATCATCACTCGGAACAGCTATGGGAACAGGAAATATAATAGGCGTTGCATCTGCAATAGCAACAGGAGGTGCAGGGAGTATATTCTGGATGTGGGTATCAGCATTTTTCGGAATGGCTCTTGTATATGCAGAAAACTATCTCGGAATACTTTACCGCCGTAAAAAAGGCAGTGAATGGCTTGGAGGGGCAATTTCGTATCTTAAATACGGAGTAGGCTCTGATGTGCTTGCCGTTGTTTTTTCAGTATTCTGTGTACTTGCATCATGGGGAATGGGAGGAATGGTACAGTCCAATTCAATAGGAAATGCTTTTTATGATTTCGGAGCAGATAAATATATTACAGCATTTTTCATTTTTTTATCAGTGTATGCAGTTGTTTCCGGAGGAATAAAACGAATAGGAAGTGCCACACAGATAATAATTCCCGTTCTTACAGCAATATATATAATAATATCAATTGCAGTTATAATAAATCATCGTGAACATCTTGGAGGTGCTTTTAAAGAAATATTCAGTTCAGCCTTTGATTTCAAATCAGCAGGAGGATATGCTGTATCAGTCGGAATAAGACGCGGAATATTTTCAAATGAGGCAGGACTCGGAAGTTCTTCAATAATGCACAGTGCATGTGAAGAAAATGAACCGTCCGTTCAGGGAATGTGGAGTATATTTGAAGTATTTCTTGATACGATAGTATGCTGTACTCTTACAGCACTTGTTCTTCTTGTAACAGATACATATGATATAAATAAAGCATACGGCGGAAATATTTTTATAAATATATCAGTTATACTTTTTGCTTTCTGTACAATAACAGGCTGGTATTACTGCGGTGAAACGTCATTCCGTCATATTTCGGGAGGGAGATATATAAAGCCTTACCGGTTTGTATTTTCTGTTGCAGTGGCTTCCGGAGCAATATTTTCGCTTGAAGATGTGTGGACGCTTTCTGATATTTTCAATGGTCTTATGGCATTTCCGAATATACTTGCACTTCTTTTTCTGTGCCGTAAAGTTAAAAGACAATAAAATATATTATAAGTATAAATATCTGTTTAGCAGGCAATATTTAAGTTGATGTAATAAAACGGAGGTATATTGCTATGAGCTATTACGGTGAAAAAGGAAAATTCAGTTTCAGGGATAATTTCTGTGAGGAAACGGATATTTCTGAAATGGGGGAACTTGCGGATTTCGGAAAGATTATTGGTAATATTTTCAGAAGAATTGCAGTCGGTACTGATATATTATCCCGAAATCCTGAACTTTCTGTTTTGATTGGAGGAATTGCAAAAGGCGGAGCAGATATATTTGTTATAAATGAGCCTGTTCCTGTTTTCAGATACGGAATAAAACTTTCTGAATGTGACTGCGGAATATATATCTGCGGAGAAGAAAAACTGCGTTTTATTTTTTTCGACAGATACGGCATAAATATGTCCGAAAGTATTATGCTGAAAATATATAATGCCAAATCAGCAGAAAATCTTAAAAAATCAGGGAAAATATCATATCTTTACAATATGAGTCTGCTTTATATAAATTCAATCAGGGACAGCGTTGCAGAAAATTTTATCGGCAGAGCTGTTATAAGCTGTGGAAACAGAAAAATTGCTGATATATGGAGAAACTTTTTTTCATCTGAAACGGGCGATATTGTTTTTCAGATTTCGGAGGACGGAAGCCGTGTAAACTGTTACAGCACCGATTCGGGATTTATTTCATATGAAAGACTTGTTCTTGCATATGCATTTATTCTATGGGAAAAAGGCGAAAAGGTAATACTTCCGTATGGATTTCACTATGCAGGTGAAGAACTTGCAGAAAGTATGAATGCCCGTTATGAATACAGCAATGAATCAAATCATAATGATTTATATAAACAGCGTTTTACATTTGATTCGCTTTTCCTCTGTACAGCTCTTATGAACAGTACTGAAAATATACAGGATACAATAAGAAAAATTCCGCCTTTTTATACTGCAAGACGTGAAATAAGTACAGATTTCTGTATGCGTGATTCTGAGAGAACTATTCTTGATTCTGACGGAAGAATAAAAATTTCAAGAAGCGGAAAGAACCGCATTTCCCTCGCTGTTCAGTCTATGAGTATGGAAAATTCCGCAGAACTCTGCGGAAAATGGGAAAAGCTTATTCTTGAAAAAAACGGAAAATAAATCTGACTATAAGAAATCCTATTTGTAAAAATTGTATAATCACAGCTTTTTTGCTTGACAGATTACAACTCATAACGTATAATAATATTGTATATATTTTTCGGCTTTAACGGCGTGGTTGGGATAATCCACGCCTTTAAGATAAAAATTTCCATTCGTGATTTTATTAAAGTGCGTTGTTTCATCGTTTCTGCATATTGTTCCTGCAAGTAAATCAAGAAAATGCACTTGTACAGAAAGTGAGGTCATAAAGTGAACGAAAAGGAAAATCAAAAAAAATCTCCGGCTGGTTATAAAAGAAAATATGTTCGCAGAAAGCCGGAACAACAGGAAAATTCTGTTTCCGAACCAAAAAGGGAAAAAAGAGAATCCCGAAAAACTCCCATAAAAATCATTCCTCTCGGAGGTCTTAACGAAATCGGAAAGAATATGACTGTCTTTGAATGTGCAAATGATATGTTTATTCTTGACTGCGGTCTTGCTTTTCCTGATGCTGATATGCCGGGTGTGGATATAGTAATTCCTGATTTCACATATGTTGAAAGAAACCGTGACAAACTCAGAGGAATTGTTCTCACTCATGGACATGAAGACCATATAGGCGGTCTTGTTTATTTTCTGAAGAAAATGAACGTCCCTGTATACGGCACAAAGCTTACACTCGGACTTGTTGACGGAAAACTTAAAGAACATGGACTTTCCGGCAGAGTTCAGCTCAATGTTGTTCCGCCAAGAAAAACAATAAAAATGGGCTGTATGGGTGTTGAACTTATAAAAGTAAACCATTCTATACCTGATTCAGCCGGAATAGCTATTCATACTCCGGCAGGAGTAATTGTGCATACAGGCGATTTCAAGGTTGATTTTTCATCAATAGACGGCGGAATTATTGACCTTGCACGTTTCGGTGAACTCGGAAACAGGGGAGTTCTTGCCCTTATGTCCGAATCAACAAATGCTGAACGCCCCGGCTATACTCAGACTGAAAGAAAAGTCGGTGAATCTTTTGAAAATCTTTTTAAAAAAGCAGACGGAAAAAGAATTATAATAGCTACATTTTCTTCAAATATACATCGTGTTCAGCAGATTGTCGACTGTGCGGAAAAATACGGCAGGAAAGTCGCTCTTTTCGGAAGAAGTATGATAAATGTCATCACAACTGCCATAGACCTCGGTTATCTTAAAGTTCCGGACGGAATAATCATAGATATTGAAATGATGAATCTCTATAAGAATGAACAGATTGTTCTTATAACAACCGGAAGTCAGGGAGAACCTATGTCTGCCCTTACAAGAATGGCTATGAATGACCATAAAAAAGTAAATATTACTCCTCAGGATTTTATTATAATTTCTGCAAAGCCTATACCGGGAAATGAAAAGTATGTCACAAAGGTTGTAAATGAACTTATGAAATCCGGTGCAGAGGTTGTATATGAATCTATGTATGAAGTCCATGTATCAGGCCACGCTTGTCAGGAGGAGCTTAAACTTATGATGGCTCTGACAAAACCAAAATTTTTTATTCCTGTTCATGGTGAATACAAACATCTTAAAAAGCATGCTGAACTTGCTGTTGATGTCGGAATACCGGAAGAAAATATAATTATTGCCGAAATAGGAAATGTTATTGAAACTGACGGTGTTAAAATGTCAATAGTTTCACAAGTTCCTGCCGGAAGAACTCTTGTTGACGGTCTTGGAGTCGGAGATGTCGGTTCAATTGTTCTCAGAGATAGAAAGCATCTCGCTCAGGACGGACTTATTATAATTGTTGTCGGCATAGAAAAATCTACAAATCATGTTGTTTCAGGGCCGGACATTATATCAAGGGGATTCGTTTATGTTCGTGAATCAGAGGAACTTATGGTTGATTCAAGAAATATACTTATCGGAACTTTAAACAACTGTTCTGCCGGTGAATTTAAGGAATGGAATACCCTTAAAGGAAAAATGAGAGATGCTCTTTCAGATTATATTTATCAGAAAACAAAAAGGAGTCCGATGATTCTTCCGATTATTATGGAAGTCTGATTTCATCGGAACGGAGATGAAAAAATGAAAAAAAAATTTCCCTTGGCATTGATAATAATATCGGTGATGATGTTTATTTGTGAGATTGTCGCATCTTTTATGCTATGCAAGTACAACGTCAGGGAATTTATGGCAATATCTGTTCCCGCAACGGTTCTTTGTATAGTTTTTATAGTGGTTCTTGCCGGAAATTTCCAGCATATGTACCGCCATGTCAGCCGTATAAGCACCAATCTTGAACAGAGCGGGGCGGAATTTATGAATTTTCTGCCCGCCCCTGCCGTAGTTATAGACAAAAGCGGAATAGTTGTCTGGTATAATGAATTTTTCAGGGAAAAGGTTGCTGCTGAACAGGATATTTTCGGCTATTCGCTTCTTGACTATATAAGTGTTGACCTTGGTGAAATTCAGAAAGGCAGTGAATGTCTTTGTATGGTGAACGGAAACAGCTATAAAGTCCGTTCAGTCGTTACAAGAGGCAAGGACGAGGAATCCCTCACCGTTCTTTATTTTTCAGATGTAACGGATTTGTTACGCCTTGAAAAAACCTTCAATGATACAAGACAGTCTGTTGTTATCCTTATGATTGATAATTATGACGATATAATGCAGAATGCAAAAGAAACAGAAAAGGCTAAAACATCTGTTGAAACTGAACAGCTTATTGAAAACTTTATGAACGGAACTGACGGTATTGTTAAAAAAATATCTGACAATACTTTTGTTGCCGTTCTTGAGGACAGACATCTGAATAAGATTATAGAGGAAAAATTTAAAATTCTTGATTCCGCAAGAGAAATCAAACTTGGTGAAAGAAACTGCCTTACGTTTTCAATAGGAGTCGGACAGGGTGCAGGTTCTCTTGAAGAAAGCGAAAAAATTGCAAGACAATGTCTTGATATGGCTCTCGGACGAGGAGGAGATCAGGCTGTCGTAAAAACTGAAAACGGTTTCAGATTTTTCGGCGGAGTTTCAAAAGGCGTTGAAAAGAAATCCCGTGCAAAAACCCGTATTATTGCAAATACACTTCAGGATTTTATTGAAAAATCCGACAATGTTTTTATAATGGGGCATAGTTTCGGTGATTTGGATTCAATAGGTTCGGCAACAGGTCTTGCTTCAGCAGTAAGGCTTTTTGAAAAAAATGCATATGTTGTTGTTGACCGCAAAAAAAATCTTGCCATTCAGCTTATAGAACATATAGAAGAAACTACAAAGGTTGATGACTTCTATATATCACCGCAGACTGCTGTTGATTCAATTACAGACAGTGACCTGCTTATTATAGTTGATACTCATAACAAGGATTTTATCGAAAGCAAGGAACTTTATAAAAAAGCAAAAAATATAGTCGTTATTGACCACCACCGCAAAACTGTCAATTTTATTGACAATGCTGTTATATTTCATCATGAGCCTTATGCATCATCGGCTTCTGAAATGGTAACAGAGCTTATACAGTATTTCAAGTTTGAGGGTTCTGCGAATATTGATGCATGCTATGCGGAGGCACTTCTCTCAGGAATAACTCTTGATACAAAAAACTTTATAATGAGAACAGGTGTCAGAACTTTTGAGGCTGCGGCTTATCTCAGAAAACTCGGTGCGGATACTGTTACTGTCAAAAAACTTTTTTCAAGTACAATAGAATCATATAAACGCCGTACACAGATAGTATCTTCCGCAGATATACATAACAGATGTGCTATTGCATCAACAGAGCTTAAAAGTGATGATATAAGACTTATCTCACCGCAGGCTGCTGATGACCTTTTAAGTATATCGGGTGTAGATGCTTCGTTTGTAGTCTACCGCACAGGAGATACTGTAAATATATCAGCCCGTTCTCTCGGAGGTATGAATGTTCAGGTTATAATGGAACGTCTTGGCGGAGGAGGTCATCAGACTATGGCGGCAACCCAGATTAAAGATGTTTCTGTTTCTGAGGCTGTTGACAGACTTAAAAATGCTATTGATGAATCCTTGAATGATAAATCTTAAATCAGAACAGAAAGGAATATTTTAAAATGAAAGTTATTTTTATAAAAGATGTAAAAGGTTCAGGAAAAAAAGGCGAACTTAAAAACGTTGCTGACGGATATGCAAGAAATATGCTTATTCCTAAGGGACTTGCTGTTGAGGCTACACCGGAAAATCTTAATAAACTTGAAGGTCAGAAGGCTTCACAGCAACATAAGATTGATGTTGAAAAGCAGAATGCTCTTGATGTTAAATCAGCAATAGACGGAAAAAAAGTAATCATAAAGGCTAAGGCAGGAAATAATCAAAAACTTTTCGGTTCTGTTACTGCCGGTAATATTGCTGATGCACTTTCCGCACAGTTTGGCGTTAAGGTTGACAAAAAGAAAATCAGTCTTAAAACTGATATTAAAAATTTCGGAACTTTTGATGTTTCAATAAAACTTTATGCCGGAATAAATGCTGATATCTCTGTTGAAGTAGTTGAGGGCTGATTTATGGCTGAAAATAATTTGAGTTTATCCGGAAATATTCTTCCGCACAGTATAGAGGCTGAACAATGTATACTCGGAGCTGTTCTGGCAGACCCTTCTGTACTTCCTGCTGTTGTTGAAAATATTAAAACCGAATATTTTTACAGTTCACAGCATAGAGAAATATATTCTGTTATTCTCCGAATGTTTTCAATCGGTGAAACTGCTGATGTAATAACTGTTCTTAATGAAGTTGAGAAACTCGGAATTTTTGAAAATTCTGAATCATGCAGAAAATATCTTGCAAACCTTGCGGATATGCTCCCTTCAACTGCTAATATAAAAAGTTACTGCAAAATAGTTGCAGACAAATATTATATAAGATGCCTTGCAATTGCGGCAAGAGAAATTTTATCAGATATTCAGACTGATTCAACAGATGCACAGAAACTTATAGATTCCGCTGAACAGAGAATATATGATATACGTCAGGGTAAAAATGTTCAGGGACTTGTTCCGATAAAGGTTGCAATCAATGAGGCTTATGACAGATACGGAAAAATTTCAGGGCCTGATAAAGAAAGATATATCGGTGCAAAAACAGGTTTTGCAAACCTCGATACACTGACTTCCGGTTTGAATAAATCTGACCTTATTATAATTGCTGCCCGTCCGGGTATGGGAAAAACTTCTTTTGCTATGAATATTGCTGTAAATGTTGCAAAACATTCAAAGGACAAAGATGTTGCTGTATTCAGCCTTGAAATGTCAAGAGAACAGCTCGCATCACGTCTGCTTTCAAGTGAGGCAAAAATAGATTCCAGAGTTCTGAGAAGCGGAATGATTCCTGATGATGACTGGGTTAGACTTGCAACAAGTGCAGGATATTTAAGCAATCTTCCCATATATATTGATGATGCGGGCGGAATAACCGTTCAGCAGATGAAAGCCAAGCTGAGAAAAATGACAAATCTCGGACTCGTTGTCATAGATTATCTTCAGCTTATGGATTCCAACAGCAAATCAGATAACAGAGTTGTTGTTGTATCAGAAATAACACGTCAGATTAAAATTATGGCTAAGGAATTTGATGTTCCTGTAATACTTCTTTCACAGCTTTCAAGAAATACCGAACAGCGTACTGACAAACGCCCCCAGCTTTCAGATTTGAGAGAATCAGGTTCTATCGAACAGGACGCTGATATTGTTCTTTTCCTCTATCGTGAGGCATACTACAAGGAGGAAGAAAATAAAAATATTGCTCAGTGCATTGTTGCTAAAAACAGACATGGCGAACAGGGAAAAGTCGATATGTACTGGGACGGCAAATATACAAGATTTTCTAACCTTAATAAAACGGCAGTGGAATAGGTGAAAATGCATGCTTGACAGAATACTTGAAATTTCAGGAGAATATAATATGTTTCCGGAAAACTGCAATGTTGTATGCGGTCTTTCGGGAGGTGCAGACAGTGTTTGTCTGCTTTTATCACTTATGGAGCTTAAAGAAAAACTCGGAATTTCTGAAATATCAGCTTTGCATGTAAATCATTGTCTTAGAGGTGATGAAAGCGACAGCGATGAAAATTACTGTCGCACCCTCTGTGAAAAATTCGGAGTGCCGTTTAAGGCTGTCAGATGCAATGTAAAGGAATATTCTGAAAAATTCAGAATTTCTACTGAAGAATCCGCAAGGATTTTAAGATATGAAATATTTTCTGAAAATTCTCAGGGAAAAATAATTGCCACTGCTCATAATGCAAATGATAATCTTGAAACGGTTATTCATAATCTTTCAAGAGGTACTGCTCTTAAAGGACTTTGCGGAATACCTCCTGTAAGAGATAATATTGTAAGACCGCTTCTTAAAATAAGCCGTAAGGAAATAGAAAAATTTCTTGAAGAAAGAAATATACCGTTTGTAACTGACAGCACAAATCTTTCAGATGACTATACAAGAAATAAAATCCGTCATAATGTTCTGCCTCTGCTCGAACAGCTTAACAGTTCGCTTATTAAAACTTCATCAAGAACACTTGAAGTTCTCAGGCTTGAAAACAGCTTTATCGAAGAAGAAACACATAAGGCAGAATTCGAATGCAGAAAAGATGACTGCTTTAAGGGACTGGAAAAATTCCATAAGGCTGTCCGACAACGGTGTATTGCAGAATTTCTTTCAGAAAAAAATCTTCCTTATGATTATAAACGGCTTGAAAAAATCGATTCCATTCTTTTAAACGGCGGAAAACTTAATATATCAGGTGATTTGTATTTTGTTTCTGATAAAAATACACTGTCATTCAGAAAAATATCACCGCATAACAGTATTTCTGAAATTTCTGTTCCGCTGAAAATCGGTAAAAACTCAATCTTTGAAGGATTCTTTCTTGATGCTGTATTGTTAAAGTCAGAAGATTTAAAAACGCAGGACAATATTAACAAAAAGTTCACAAATTATCTTGTTGATCATGATAAAATAATAGGTACAATGATTCTGAGAAACAGAAGAAATGGTGATAAAATTAAACTTGCAGGTAAAAACTTTACCTCATCAGTCAAAAAACTGATTAATTCACAGATTTCTCCTGATGAAAAACCGTTTCTGCATTTTATTGACGATGAAAACGGCACTATATTTGCAGAAAAAATCGGAATCGCTGACAGAGTAAAACCTGATAAAAATACCTTGAATATACTTCAGATTACTGTATATACCTTTCCTGATTGAAAAAGAACCGGTTTTTCCGGTCTTATTAACAGCTTTATTGCCGGCTTTTTACGGCATATATAAAGAATAAATAAAAGATAGGAGTTGTATGAATTGTCACCAAAAAAGAGCAAAGGTTTTTTAGCATATATCCTTTTTGTCGTTTTTATTGTTCTGGGTATATGGTTTGTCGCTTCACAGTTTTCAGGAAAAACAAAGACTACTGAATATTCTGAAATAATTTCATATTTTGATAACTATGAAGTAAAGTCATATACACTCGACCTCGGAAGCGGTGAACTCGTTCTTCAGCTGAAAGACGGAAACAATAAAATAAGGTACAATGTCCCGAATATCAACATTTTTCTTGAAGATACAAAGGACTACCGAAAGGAATATAATGCAAAGTATCCTGACCAGCCACTTGAACAGGATTACTATAAGGTAAATGATAATACGTGGTTGCTTTCACTTGTCCCTACTCTTATAATGATTATCATCGCAGTTGTTTTCATATATATGATGATGCGACAGACCGGTGCAGGCGGAAAATATAATAATTTCGGAAAAGCTAACCTGAAAAATCAGGCAAATGCACGAAAGGCTACTTTCGCTGATGTTGCCGGTGCTGATGAAGAAAAACAGGAACTTGAAGAAATTGTTGATTTTCTTAAACATTCAAACAAGTATAAGGAAATCGGTGCGAAAATCCCTAAGGGCGTTCTGCTCGTAGGCCCTCCCGGAACAGGTAAAACACTTCTTGCAAGAGCTGTTGCAGGTGAGGCAGGCTGTCCTTTCTTCCCGATTTCAGGTTCTGATTTCGTTGAAATGTTTGTCGGTGTCGGTGCTTCAAGAGTAAGAGATCTTTTTGAACAGGCTAAAAAACATTCACCGTCTATAATTTTTATCGACGAAATAGATGCGGTAGGACGTCACAGAGGTGCAGGACTCGGAGGCGGTCACGATGAACGTGAACAGACTCTTAACCAGCTTCTTGTTGAAATGGACGGATTTACAGGAAACGAAAGCGTTATTGTTATTGCGGCTACAAACAGACGTGATATTCTTGACCCCGCACTTCTTCGTCCGGGACGTTTTGACCGCCAGATTGTTGTCGGATACCCCGATGTAAAGGGACGTGAGGAAATTCTCAGAGTTCATTCCAAAAACAAACCTCTTGCACCTGATGTCGATTTGAAGATAATCGCAAAAACTACTCAGGGATTTACCGGTGCTGACCTCGAAAATCTTCTTAATGAGGCTGCTCTCCTTGCTGCAAGAGCTAACAGACATGCTATTATTGAATCTGATATTGAAGAAGCCACACTTAAAGTTATTGCAGGACCTGAAAAGAAATCAAGAGTTGTTACTGAACGTGACAAAAAGATTACTGCTTATCATGAGGCAGGTCATGCAATTGCTGCATATAATCTCGAAACTCAGGATAAAGTACATCAGGTAACAGTAATTCAGAGAGGTATGGCTGCCGGTCTTACTATGACAAGACCTACAAACGACAACAGCCATGTTTCAAGAACCCAGATGCGTGAAAGTATCGTTATGATGCTTGGCGGAAGATGTGCTGAGGCTCTTGTGCTTGATGATATTTGCACAGGTGCTTCAAACGATATTGAACGTGCTACTGCTACTGCAAGAAATATGGTTACAAAATACGGATTCTCTGAAAAGCTCGGTACTGTTGTTTATGGTTCTGACAATGATGAGGTATTCCTCGGAAAAGACTATGGCCATACAAGAAATTACAGTGAAGCTGTTGCATCTGCTATTGATGCCGAAATCAAGGATATTATCACAAACGCTTATCACGAATGTGAAACTATTCTTACAGCTCATATGGATAAACTCCATGAACTCGCTGAATATCTCATAAGATATGAGAAAATTGACGGCGATGACTTTGAAAAGCTTATGAAGGGCGAACTCGTTTATACTCTTGATGATGAAGTTTCAGTAAAAAAATCTTCCGATTCTAAAGAAGTTCAGGATAATCAGGAATAATAGAAAGGGCGGATTTTATACTCCGCCCTTTCGTTTTTAAAAAAATCTGAAAAACACTTGCAATTTTATTAAGTATGTGATATAATGTTATTCAGACACGCCCCCATAGTTTAATGGATAGAACGAGGTCCTCCTAAGACTTAAATATCGGTTCGATTCCGGTTGGGGGTGTTTTTTTATAACCTATTGACAAATCATAATATATGGATTAAAATATAAATATATTATTAATGAAGTAAAGGCGGTAAACAAATGGGAATTTTTAGTACAATTTTCGGTTCGTACAGTAAAAGAGAGCTTGCAAGAATTGAACCTATTAAAAATAAGGTTCTTGCTCTTGATGAAGAATACGGAAAGCTTTCAGATGAAGAATTAAAAGCAAAAACTCCTGAATTTAAAAACAGACTTGAAACAGGTGAAACACTCGATGACATACTTCCTGAGGCCATGGCTACTGTAAGAGAGGCTGCATGGCGTGTACTCGGAAAGAAACCATTTCCGGTTCAGATTATCGGTGCTATCGTTCTTCATCAGGGACGTATTGCCGAAATGAAAACCGGTGAAGGTAAAACTCTTGTTGCCTGTGTTGCATCATATCTTAATGCTCTTGACGGAAAAGGTGTTCATGTTGTAACCGTAAACGATTACCTTGCTAAAACTCAGGCTGAAGAAATGGGAAAGGTTCACAGATTTCTCGGTCTGACAGTAGGCTGTATACTTCATGGACTTACAAATGACCAAAGACGTGCTGCATATGCATGCGATATTACATACGGTACTAACAATGAACTCGGTTTCGATTATCTTCGTGACAACATGGTTATACATAAAAAAGATATGGTTCAGAGAGGCCACAGCTTTGCTATTGTCGATGAAGTTGACTCAATTCTTATCGATGAGGCAAGAACTCCTCTTATCATATCAGGACGTGGCGATAAATCAACTGAACTCTATTCAATCGTTGACAGATTTGCAAAAACTCTTGTTCCTGTAACTGTCGTTGAAATGGACGATAAAGTTGACCAGGAAGAAATCAGCGAAAACGCTGACTATATCATAGATGAAAAAGCTAAAACTGCTACTATTACACTTCAGGGTATTAAAAAAGCTGAACAGGCTTTCCACGTTGAAAACCTTATGGACCCTGAAAATATGACACTTCTTCACCATATAAATCAGGCTCTTAAAGCTAACGGTGTTATGAAATCTGATATTGACTATGTTGTAAAAGACGGTGAAGTTATTATCGTTGATGAATTTACAGGCCGTCTTATGCTCGGCAGACGTTTCAATGACGGACTTCATCAGGCTATTGAAGCTAAGGAAGGCGTTAAGATTGCCCGTGAATCAAAGACACTTGCTACTATTACATTCCAGAATTTCTTCCGTCTTTATGATAAGCTTTCCGGTATGACAGGTACTGCTATGACAGAAGAAGATGAATTTAAGGAAATCTATAAACTTGATGTTATTGCTGTTCCGACAAACAAGCCTATTGCAAGAATTGACCACAATGACCAGATTTACAGAACTGAAAAGGGTAAATTCGATGCTATTATAAATCAGATTGAAGAATGTCACAAAAAAGGACAGCCTATCCTTGTCGGTACTATTTCAATCGAAAAATCTGAACTTCTTTCAGCTATGCTTAAAAGACGTGGCATAAAGCACGAAGTCCTCAATGCTAAGCATCATGCTAAGGAAGCTGAAATCGTTGCTCAGGCTGGTAAACTCGGTGCTGTTACAATCGCTACAAATATGGCAGGACGTGGTACTGATATTATGCTCGGAGGAAACGCTGAATTTCTTGCCAAGGCTGAAATGAGAAAGCGTGAATATCCGGAAGAAATTATCAATGAGGCTATCGGTTTTGCTGATACGACAGATGAAAATATACTCAAGGCAAGAGCTGTTTATAAAGAACTTTATGATAAGTTCAATGCTGAAGTAAAAGAAAAGGCTGTCGCTGTTAAAGAGGCAGGAGGTCTTTATATTCTCGGTACAGAACGTCACGAATCAAGACGTATCGACAATCAGCTCCGAGGACGTGCAGGCCGTCAGGGTGACGTTGGTGAAAGCTGTTTCTTCCTTTCTGTTGAAGACGACCTTATGAGAATATTTGCAGGCGACCGTCTTGAAAATATGATGAAAACTCTTAATGTTGAGGAGTCTATGCCGATTGAAAGCAAGATGCTTACAAAAATCATTGAATCTTCACAGAAGAAGGTTGAAGGCAGAAACTTCAGCATAAGAAAGAACGTTCTTAACTATGATGATGTTATGAACAGACAGCGTGAAATTATTTACAATCAGCGTGCAGAGGCTCTTAACGGTGAGGACTTACACGAAAATATTCTCAAGATGATTGATGACCTTGTAAAAAATATGGTCAACACTTATCTTGCTGATGATGATGACCGCAGTGAATGGAATATAGCGGGACTTCGTGAATACTTTATGGGCTGGCTTATCACTGATGAAGACCTTGTTTTTGAAGGAAATGAACTTGAGGAAACTTCAAAGGAAGATATTATATCTGCTCTTACTGATAAGGCTAAGGAAATCTATCAGGCTAAGGAAGATGATTACGGAAAGGATATTATCCGTGAACTTGAACGTGTAATTCTTCTTAAAGTTGTTGATACAAAGTGGATGGCTCATATTGATGATATGGAAGAACTCAAGAAAGGTATCGGACTTCGTGCATTCGGTCAGAAAAATCCTGCCGATGAATACAGATTTGAAGGCTTTGAAATGTTCGATGCTATGATTGATTCAATATGCGAAGATACCGTAAGAATGTTGCTTACAGTTAAGCTCCAGAAAAACGCTATGCCGGAACGTGAACAGGTTCAGCAACCTGATGCACCTAATGCCGGAGCTGGTGACGGAAGCTTTGATGAAGCAAGACATTCTGAAAAAATCGGGCCTAATGACCCCTGCCCTTGCGGAAGCGGTAAAAAATATAAAAAATGCTGTGGTGCTAATAAATAATTTCGGTGGGGGACGTACTGCGGTGCGTCCCTTGCTTTTTAAAGGATAAACATATATGAAAAAATTACTTGCAGTTATATTACTGTCATCTTTATTTCTTTCAGGTTGCAGTAATAATAAAACTTCATCTGAATTTTTTTTGGAAATTCCTGAGGGATTTTCGTTTAAAATAAATAATTCAGGAATAGAAATTTCAAAGGACGGAGAACTTATCCAGACTATTGAAACAGATTATCTGAAAAATTATCCTGAAAATATGGATTCTTCTCCCGAAACACATTTAGTATCTGATGATTATGATTTTGACGGCTATAAGGATTTGTTTATTCCGTCAGATTTGACAGGAACGAATATTTCAGGAACATATTATATATACAATCCTGAAACAAATCTTTTTGAATCCTGTGAAGAACTGAATAAAATAGGCTTTCTTATGTCAGTTTCCGGTGATGAAACACTCAGATATTCTCTTACAGATGAAAATTCAAAATCTGAAAATATAATATATAAATGGGATAACAGTATACTGAAACCTGTTTCGCACGAAATTCAGTATCCGAAAGATGAAAGCGGTTCAGTATATGTTGATACATTCAGCTATGATAATAATGAAAATGAGATTTTTATAAAAAGAGAACAGCTCCTGACATCTGATGACGGTTCTTCCGAAAGAAAAGAAGTCAGTATATCTTCATTCTATCAATTCAAACCAAACGGAAATAATATTGATGTTATGCTCGGAGATAAAGTTATTCAGACTCTTGAATGTGACTATACTCCTGATGAAAACAAAATTGAATCTTATGATTATGATTTTGACGGCAACAACGATTTGTTTGTATCAATGCAGAATGGTGCAATGTATTCACAGGGAACTTATTTCCGATATAATCCTTTTAAGAAAATCTACGAAAAATGGGACGAACTTAATTCAGTCGGCAGGGAACTTGCTATTGATAATGAAAATGAGTGCCTTTACTGGGTTGATGATTACAGCAAGGATTACAGATTTGAAAAATTTGTGTATGAATGGAAACATCAGAAAATAATACTATGTGAACATATTGTAGGAAAAGAGGACAGCGGTGGACTCTGGACTGAAACATATTCAGCCAATGACAAACTTATAAGCCATGAAAAAACTGTTTATGATGAAAACGGAAACAAGACAGGTACTTTTAATCCTGATGATATTTATTTCAAAGTTGATAAAAGCGGTCTTGACGTTATGATTCTTGGTTACGATGAACCTTTACAGCATATTTCCGGAAATTTTTATTATAATCTTTCAAAGCTTGAATATGCTCCTGAATATTATGTATCACAGGAAGCAAAGGATTTTGATTCAGACGGTTTTGATGATTTATTTATTCCTGAAAATAATCTTTATGATTCAAAGGGTGTTTATTACAGATTTAACCCTGAAACTTTTAAATTTGAATACTGGACTGAGCTTAATAAAATAGGAAAAAAATTACAGGGTGATGATGAATATTATATTTTCTCCATTGAAAACAATATTCGTGAAACTATTACTTATAAGTGGTACGGCGATAAATTTATGCCTTATAAAAAAACTGTAAACCGTGTTGATACTGTAAACAGAACGACAATTATTGAAAATTATGATATAGATTATTACGGAAATGAAACACTTTCTAACAGCTATGAAGCAAATATCCCTTCAGCACCTTCTGATAATTATACTGATAACAACAGCAATAACAGCAGTTATGACAGTAGCAGTAATAATGATTATAGCGAAAGCAGTAGCAGTGATTACAGTAATGATTACAACAGCAGTGAAAGCGATTATGATTATAGTGACGATTACAGCAGTAGCTATGATGATTATGAATACAGCGATGAATACTATGACGATTATTATGAATAAAGAGGTAATTTTTTAATGAGCAGTTACAGCGTTTTTGCAAAATACTATGATGATTTGACGGCTAATATTGACTATAAAAAACGTGGCGGATATTTTCACGAAATTATAAAAAAATACAATAAAACAGATAATAATATACTGCTTGATTTAGGGTGCGGAACGGGAAGTCTTTCTGAAATTTTCGCTGAACTTGGTTATGATGTTATAGGTGTTGACAATTCAATGGAAATGCTCGGAATTGCTATGGAAAAGAAATTTGAAAAAAATCTGCCTATACAGTATCTTTGTCAGGATATGCGTGATATTGATATGTTCGGAACAATCGGAATAACTGTCTGTGCATTGGACAGCATAAATCATCTGGATTCGCTTGATGATGTGAAAAAAGTTTTTCAGAAGGTTTCACTTTTTGCTGAACCGCAGGGACTTTTTATCTTTGATATGAATACGCTTTACAAGCATCAGAATATACTTGCAGACAATACTTTTACATATGAAACTGATGATGTTTACTGTGTGTGGGAAAATTCTCTTGACAGAAACAATAATCAGGTAAATATAAATCTTGAATTTTTTGAACGTGACGGAGATGTTTATTATCGCACAACAGAAAATTTCAGCGAAAAGGCATACAGTCTTGAAGAAATTGAAAAACTTCTTTCTGAATGCGGTCTTGAAATTCTCGCTGAATATGATGATGACAGCTTTAATGCTCCTCACGAAAAGAGTCAGCGTATTGTTATGGTAACAAGAAAAATATAGGAGGAAAATTTTTATGGGAACTTTAAAACGTGCAATTTCAAAAGATGCATCTGTAATATCAATGTTTCTTGATGCTACTGATATAATATCCGAAATGGAGAGAATACACAAAACATCAGCCGTTGTAACAGCAGGTCTTGGACGTCTTTCAATAGGTGCATCGCTTATGGGATACGGCTTGAAAAATGAACAGGATACTGTTACTTTAAGAGTTGACGGAGGAGGTGCAACAGGTCAGCTTGTTGCAGTTGCGGACAGCAGAGGAAATGTTAAAAGCTATGCGACAAATCCTGTTGTTGAAATTCCGCTTAACAAATACGGAAAATTAGATGTAGGCGGTGCTGTCGGAAAGGACGGTACACTTTCAGTAGTAAAGGATTTGGGACTGAAAGAGCCTTATGTGGGGGTAATTCCGCTTGTTTCAGGAGAAATTGCAGAGGATATTGCAAGCTATTTTGCAACAAGTGAACAGATTCCGACAGTATGCGGTCTTGGAGTTCTTGTAAATCCTGATTTAAGCGTAAAAGTTGCAGGCGGTTATCTTATACAGTTGCTTCCTTTTGCAGATGAAAGCTGTATTGATGTTCTTGAAAAAACTATAAATACTCTCCCTCCTGTTACAACTATGATGACAGAGGGAATGACTGCTGAAGAAATTGCACTTAAACTTCTTGATGGTCTTGAACCGAATATTCTTGATGAATCAGAAGTTTCATATAAATGCGATTGCAGTCGTGAGAGAACTGAAAGAGTATTAATCAGTCTTGGAAAAGATGAGCTTTCAAAAATGGCTGATGAGGGAAAAGATATTGAAATATGCTGTCATTTCTGCGATAAAAAATATACTTTCACTCCTAAGGAAATATCAGAGCTTATAAAATAATTTTAAGGACGGTATATATGCCGTCCTTTTTGTGACTTTAAAAAATCCTTTACAACGGAATAAAATTCTGTTATAATATAATCTGAAAGATTTTTTGAAAAGAGGTATGCAATTTGGCTGAAGCTAATAAAAAAATACGCAATTTCTGTATAATTGCACATATAGACCACGGAAAATCAACTCTTGCTGACCGTATACTTGAAAAGACTGAAACTGTTGCTGTTCGTGATATGGAGGAACAGCTCCTTGACAATATGGATATAGAGCGTGAAAGAGGAATTACTATAAAAGCCCGTGCAGTAAGACTTAAATATACTGCTAAAGACGGCGAAGAATATATATTCAATCTTATCGATACCCCAGGACATGTTGATTTCAATTATGAAGTTTCACGTTCACTTGCTGCATGTGAGGGTGCAATACTTGTTGTTGATGCTTCTCAGGGAATTGAGGCTCAGACTCTTGCTAACACTTATCTTGCAATAGAACACGATTTGGAAGTTGTTCCTGTCGTAAACAAAATAGATTTGCCTTCCGCTGACCCTGAACGTGTATGCAGTGAAATTGAATCCGTTATAGGTATTCCGGCTATGGACGCTCCGAGAATATCAGCTAAAACAGGTCTTAATATTGAGGAGGTTCTCGAAAAAATTGTAACTGATATTCCTGCACCTTCGGGAGATACTGAAAAACCTCTTAAAGCTCTTATTTTTGACAGCTATTATGATTCATATAAAGGTGTTATAATTTATATAAGAGTTATGGACGGTACTGTCAAAATAGGCGATACAATAAAGCTTATGTCAACAGGTGCTGAATTTACTATCGTTGAGGCAGGTCATATGGACGCATCATCACTTGTAAATTCAGGAGAACTTAAAGCAGGTGAAGTTGGCTATCTTTCAGCATCTATAAAGAGTATCGGTGATACACGGGTAGGCGATACCGTAACACTTGCGGATAATCCTTGTGATGAAGCTCTTGCAGGATACAGAAAAGTTAATCCTATGGTTTATTCAGGTATATATCCTGTTGACGGTGCAAAGTATGGTGATTTGCGTGATGCTCTTGAAAAATTACAGCTTAATGATGCATCACTTTCATTTGAACCTGAAACTTCAATAGCTCTCGGATTCGGATTCCGATGCGGATTTCTTGGACTTCTTCATATGGAAATTATTCAGGAACGCCTTGAGCGTGAATACAATCTCGATTTGATTACAACAGCTCCGTCTGTTATCTATAAGGTAACACTTACAAGCGGTGAGGTTGTATATATTGATAACCCGACAAATTATCCTGATACTTCACTTATTCAGCAGGCTGAAGAACCTATGGTAAAGGCTGATATTCTTGCACCGTCTGAATTTGTCGGCAATATTATGGAACTTTGTCAGGAAAGACGCGGAGTTTTCAAGGATATGCAGTATCTTGACGATACAAGAGTTACACTTCACTATGAACTTCCGCTTAATGAAATTGTATATGATTTCTTTGATGCACTCAAATCAAGAACAAGAGGATATGCATCATTTGATTATGAATTAATGGGTTACTGTCCTTCAAAGCTTGTCAAGCTTGATATACTTCTTAACGGTGAAATTGTTGATGCACTTTCATTTATAGTTCACGTTGACAAGGCATATGCAAGAGCAAGAAAAATTGCTGAAAAACTCAAGGAAAATATTCCACGTCAGCTTTTTGAAGTTCCTATTCAGGCATCAATCGGCGGAAAAATCATTGCAAGAGAAACAGTAAAGGCTATGCGTAAAGATGTACTTGCAAAATGCTATGGCGGTGATATTACCCGTAAAAAGAAACTCCTTGAAAAACAGAAAGAAGGTAAAAAGCGTATGCGTCAGCTTGGCTCAGTAGAAGTTCCGCAGGAAGCTTTTATGAGCGTTCTCAAGCTCGACAGCTGATTATTATGAAATATGCTGTAAAAATTCTTATTGACGAAAGGAAAAGAATTATAAGCGAACTCAGAAAAGTTGATGCCGACAGAAAAACTCTGCTTGATAATCTTAAATCTATCGACAAGGCTCTTAAATGGATTGAATTTCTTGATAAAAACAATGCTGAAAATTCTGAAAGTTATAAACTTATAAGACTTCCGTTTATGAAAAACTGTTTTGAAACATACCGTATTATGTCTGACAGCGAAAGTGAGGATATTTCTTGCTGGAAATACTGCAATATCGAAATTTTCCCCGATGATATAATACTTACTAAAAATAAAGGAGCAGAATAATATGAAAGAAAGTATATATACCTGTCCGAACTGCCACGAAAAAACGTTTACTCCGCTTACAAAGGCTTTTGCCGGACAGCTTAATTCAAAGGGAAAACAATGTTCAAACTGCGGTGTCAGAATTACAAACGGAAAAGGTGCAACAATATTCAATGCAGTATTTTGTCTTGCAATGTTTGTACTTGTTATAATATCTTTTCTTAATGAGCTTGATTTGATAATCATTCCTGCCATTCTTGCAATGCTGGTTGTTCCGAGGCTTGTAAACGCTTTTTGTTTCAGGCTTGAAGTATCACAGCGAAAGAGCGGGTTTTAATGGATAATCTCGGAATATACATTCACATTCCGTACTGTGCAAAAAAATGCCCTTACTGTGATTTTTTTTCAGAAAGATACAATAAAAACAGCATTATACAGTATACTGACGCTGTTTTAAGAAATCTTGAATATTATTCACGCAGACGAATTGCCGATACGATTTATTTCGGCGGAGGTACTCCCTCGCTTATGCCTGCTGAATGTATCGAAAGAATTATAAATTCAGTAAGGAAAAATTTTATCCTTAGCGAAAATTCTGAAATCACTCTTGAAGTAAATCCGAATACTGTAAATGCTGATAAACTTTCAGATTTGTACAATGCAGGAGTAAACAGACTTTCAGTAGGTGTGCAGTCACTTGTTGAATCAGAACTTAAAATGCTCGGAAGAACTCATACTGCCGAAAGAGCTGTTGAAACTGTAATAAATGCAGAAAAAGCCGGATTTAAAAATATTTCATGTGATATGATTATCGGAGTTCCGAACCAGACTTCTGAAAGCATAAAATATACAATTCAGAAACTTTCTGAACTGCCTGTAACTCATATATCATCATATATTCTGAAAATAGAAAACGGCACTCCTTTTGATAATCCCGATTTTATATCGCTTATGCCTGATGATGACACTGTATCTGATATGTATCTGCTTATGGTTGATGAGCTTGAAAAGCGTGGATTTATGCAGTATGAGGTTTCAAATTTTGCAAAAAAAGGTTCTGAGAGCCGTCACAATACAAAATACTGGAAATGCATTGATTATCTCGGAATAGGTGCATCAGCACATTCCTGCTTTGAGGGAAAAAGATTTTTTGTTCCTCCCGATATAGAAAAATTCAATAACAGTCCTTTTCAGGATATATCAGTAACAGATGAAAATCCATGCGGTTTCAAGGAATATGTAATGTTGCGTCTGAGGCTTAAAGAGGGACTTGATATATCACAGCACCCTGAAATAATTTCAAAAACTTCTGAACTTTTAAAAGCAGGATATATAAATTTTGACGGAAAAAAAATATCCCTTACTACTAAGGGATATTTAATGTCAAATTCAGTTATAGAATATCTTGTATTCTGAAATTATGTCAAATCCTTTATAATACGGTCAAGAACTACTATTGATTCATCATAGGCTTTCTGCATATCTTTCTGAGATGCCCATGCTATATCAGCAGGTTTTCTTATTCCGATATATACATCATCATCAACAATTCCTGAATATCCGATTTTTTCAGCAAATTTTGTATCTTTAAGATAAAATCCGTATTTTTTTACATTCGGATTATCAGGATAAAGTTCTTCAAGATTTACAAGATTATATTCAGGAGATATGACATCATCACATTTTTTGTTGCATATGACAATCATAGCTTCATCAGTCTGCATTTCTGCCATAAGTTTTGTTGAAGTACCGCTTGAATAATCCTTTGCATCATCTCCCGTATAGGGAATATAATAAACATCAGGGATAATTTTTCCGTCATCATTGAAATCTTCACAGAACGGTTCAATATAGTCCCTTAAAGCAAGTTTGTCCATATCATCATTTTCATAGAAGAAAAGTATAACAGTATCAGGATTCTTTTTTGTTGCAAAGTCATAAATAAGAAATCCGGCAATAAGTGCAAACATTGCAAAAAGCCCGAGCCACCATTTGTTGAGATAGAAAAAACTGCTTATTTTCTGACCGATAGTGCGTTCAACAGCTTCTTCCTGTTCTTCTGAATTGTTATTGTTATTATCATCAGATTTATTCTGTTTCATTTTAAGCAGTTCTATTTTATCCTGCTGTAATTTTTTTTCATAGGCAAGACGCTGTTTCTGATTTTCTTCAGCAATCTGTCTTGTCATCTGGCTTTCAAATTCAAGTTGTTCATGTTTTCGCTGTTTATTCTGTTGTTTAAGGGTATCAAAAACGCTCTGTTCTCCGACACTGATTTTATCATCATTGTTCGGGGGATTTTTTTTGTTGTTATCTTCCATAAATTCTCCGTTAAAATGGCAGGGGTATGCTGTAAAAAGAACAGCATACCCCGTATTTTTTATTGATTACTGATTGTTGTTATTGTTAAGTGGTTTCATAGTCGGGAAAAGAAGTACATCTCTTATAGACGGACTGTCTGTAAGGAGCATTACAAGTCTGTCAAGACCGAATCCAAGACCGCCTGTCGGAGGAAGTCCGTATTCAAGAGCTGTAACAAAATCTTCATCAACTTCAGCATTAGCACCCTGAGCTCTCTTAGCCTCAACCTGTTTAACGAATCTTTCACGCTGGTCAACAGGGTCATTGAGTTCTGAGAATGCATTACCCATTTCACGACAGTAAATAAAGTATTCAAATCTTTCAGTGAATGCAGGATTTGAAGGTTTTCTCTTTGCAAGCGGAGAGTTTTCAACAGGGTAATCATAAATTATAGTAGGCTGAATGAGCTTATCCTCAACAAATGCATCGAAAAATGCTATAAGTACATGTCCCTTTGTAGCGTTTTCCCCTTCATCTACTTCAACGCCTTTTTCTTTTGCACATGCTCTTGCCTGTTCATCTGATTCCCAGTCATTGTAATCAACACCGGCATATTTTTTAACAGCTTCAATCATTGTAAGACGTTCCCATTTTTTGCCGAGATTGATTTCAACGCCCTGATAATTTATAACATCAGTACCGCATACATTTTTTGCGATTGTCTTATACATATCCTCAATAATATCCATCATACCGATATAATCAGTATAAGCCTGATACATTTCGATAGATGTAAATTCAGGGTTGTGTGAAGTATCCATACCTTCATTTCTGAAAATACGTCCGACTTCATAGACTCTTTCAAAACCGCCTACAACAAGACGCTTGAGATAAAGTTCTGTTTCGATTCTGAGATACATATCAATATCGAGTGCATTGTGGTGAGTAACGAAAGGTCTTGCAGATGCACCGATTTCGAGTGTATGGAGAACAGGTGTATCAACTTCAAGGTATCCCATATTGTCAAGATAATTTCTTACTTCACGGAGAATCTGACTTCTCTTTACGAAAGTATCCTTTACATTAGGATTTACAATAAGGTCAACATATCTCTGACGGTATCTCATATCCTGGTCTTTAAGGCCATGCCATTTTTCAGGAAGCGGGAGAAGTGATTTTGAAAGGAGAGTGATTTTATGTGCATGAACTGAGATTTCGCCCTTGCGTGTTCTGAAAACAAATCCTTCAACACCGACAATATCGCCTATATCCCATTTCTTGAATTCCTTGAATTCTTCAGCACCTATATCGTTTGAACGCACATAGACCTGTATTCTGTCAGAGCCGTCACGAACATCTATGAAATTGGCTTTACCCATATTTCTCCAGCTCATAATTCTTCCGGCGATTCTTACATCTTTTTCCTTGATTTTTTCAAGACCTGCATTTATTTTTTCTTCATCGCCGTCAGCTTCTTCAATTATTTTCTTTTCATCAGCTTCATACTGAGCTTTAAGGTCAGCGTTCTTTGCATTGACGTCATACTTTGTAATCTCAAAAGGATTTATATTGCGTGATTTAAGGTCATTCAGCTTTTCGAGTCTTATTTTCTTGAGGATATTAATATCCTGTTCAGTTTCTTCAGCTGGAATATTATTCTGTATTTCGCTCATAATATTTTATACCATTCCTTTACTTTGAAATCTCAATGACTTCATATTCCATGTCACCGATAGGAGCATTTACAATAAATCTGTCTCCGACTTTCTTTTTAAGTGCAGATTTTCCGAGAGGGGATTCATCTGAAATTTTTCCTTCTTTGACGTTTACCTGATTTGATGCAACGATGGTAAATGTCTGTATTTTATCTGAACCGACACGGCGGATTTTCATAACGGAACTCATACCGATTTCATCAACAGAGATATTTTCATCAGAAACGATTTCAGCATTATCGAGTGTATACTGCATTTCGTTAATCTGAGCTTCAAGAATAGCCTGTTCGTTTTTAGCTTCATCATATTCGGCATTTTCGGAGAGGTCACCGAATGAACGGGCTTCTTTAAGCTTCTGAGCAACTTCAGCACGTTTAACAGTGACAAGATATTTGAGTTCTTTTTCAAGCTTTTCAAAAGCTTCCTGAGACATTTGTTTTTTAACTGCCATTATAAAAAATCTCCTTTTAAAATAATCTGATAATTCAGTATTATTGATATTATAATATATTTCTATGAAAAAGTCAACATTATATTTTCAAAATTGTGTTGCAATAAATATAAAGTTGTAGTATAATATAGTGGTGAAATATTAAAGAATAATCTTGACGGAGGCAGGAGATATGTGCGGATACACAGGCTTTACAAATTTTATTGACAACTCTAATGTAATCATAGAAAATATGATGGACAGAATAAAGCACAGAGGGCCGGACGCTGAAGGAAAATATATCGACAGCGACATTGCTCTCGGACACAGAAGACTAAGTATCATTGATGTAAGCTCGCAGGGTGACCAGCCTTTATATAATGAGGACGGTTCAATGGTTCTTTTATTCAATGGTGAAATATACAACTTTATGGATATAAGAAAAAAACTTGTTGATGCCGGTCACGTTTTTAAAACAAAGACTGATTCAGAAGTTCTTATTCATGGATATGAGGAATACGGTGCAAAACTTCTGAATATGCTTAGAGGAATGTTTTCATTTGTGATATGGGATAAAAAGAAAAAGGAACTTTTCGGTGCAAGAGATTTTTTCGGCATAAAGCCACTCTATTATGCACAGATGGGAAAAACATTTATGTTCGGTTCAGAGATAAAAAGCTTTCTTGAACACCCTGATTTCAAAAAGGAACTTAATACATCAGCTCTTGAAAACTATCTCACATTCCAGTATTCACCGACAAATGAAACATTTTTCAAGAATGTCTATAAGCTTCCGCCTGCACACTACTTTATACATAAGGACGGAAAGACTGCTGTTACAAAATACTGGGACGTTCACTTTGATGCTGATGAAAAACCAGACCTTAACACATGGGTAAACAGAATATCAGATGTATTCCACGATTCTGTAAAGGCACATAAAATTGCCGATGTTGAAGTAGGTTCATTTCTTTCAAGCGGAGTTGATTCAAGCTATGTTGCATCTGTTGCCGATGTTGACAAAACATTTACAGTAGGATTCGGCAAAGATGAAAAATACAACGAAATCGGCTGGGCAAAGGAATTTTCAAAGGCTATCGGAAAAGAAAACACAAGCAAGGTTATTTCTCCTGAGGAATACTGGGGAAATCTTTCAAAAATACAGTACCATATGGACGAACCGCTTGCAGACCCGTCAGCAGTAGCACTTTATTTTGTCTGCAATATTGCATCACAGAAACTTAAAGTAGTTCTTTCAGGTGAAGGTGCTGATGAAATATTCGGCGGATATAATGTTTACAGTGACCCTGACGGAACAGCATATGATAAACTCCCGAGAGCTATAAAAAGAGGTATCGGAAGTATTGCGGAAAAACTTCCTGCAAGACGGGGTGTCAACTTCTTTGTAAGAAAAGGCAAGGACGTTGAAGAAAGATTTATCGGAAATGCCTATATGTTCACTCCCGAACAGCGTAAAAAACTGCTTAAAATCAAGACAAATGCTCCTGACCCGACTGAAATTACAAAGCCTTTCTATGACAATGTAAAGGGTAAAGATGATGTTACAAAAATGCAGTATCTTGACCTCCATTTGTGGATGGCAGGAGATATACTCCTTAAAGCCGATAAAATGAGTATGGCTAATTCACTTGAACTTCGTGTTCCTTTCCTCGATAAAGAAATTATGTCACTTGCACAGCGTATTCCGAGAAGATACAGAGTATCACATACTGCATCTTCAAACGGTGATACACCGTATATTACAAAATATGCAATGCGTCTTGCTTCCAAAAAGGATACTCCGAGTCAGACAGCTAAAACTTCTGCAAAGAAAAAACTCGGTTTCCCTGTTCCGATAAGAGTATGGCTCAAAGAGGATAAATACTATAATATAGTCCGCTCATATTTTGAAAATGAAGATTCACAGAAATTTTTCAACACTGATTTGCTTGTAAAGCTTCTTGATGACCATAGAAACGGAAAAGCCGATAACAGCCGTAAGATATGGACTGTTTTCATATTCCTTATATGGTATCAGGTATATTTTGACAACAACGGCAAATACAGCAATTAAAAATCCGGAGGGTATATGGCAAGTATTGTAACATATAAATACATCAAGCAGAATCCCGATATAATGGAATATATCAGACGTGCCGACAAGGCTCTTGAGGCTCAGGGTTTTACTGAACATTCCTTTGCACATGTAGAAAAAGTTTCACAGACGGCAGGAATGATTCTCACTGAACTCGGATATGATGAGAGAACTGTTGAACTTGCACGAATTGCAGGAATTATGCATGACATCGGAAATGTCATAAACCGTATAGACCACGCACAAAGCGGAGCTGTTATGGCTTTCAGACTTCTTGACAATTTAAGTATGCCGGCTAATGAAATATGTTCAATAATATCAGCAATAGGAAATCACGATGAGGGAACAGGTCAGCCTCTTGACCCTGTTTCCGCAGCACTTATAATTGCAGATAAAACCGATGTACGCAGAAGCCGTGTAAGAAATTCCGATTTGCTTACCTTTGATATACATGACAGAGTAAACTATGCTGTTGAACTTTCTGAACTGAAATTCAACAGCGATAAAAGTTCAATAATCCTTGAGCTTAAAATAGATACAAAAATATCATCAGTTCTCGAATATTTTGAAATTTTTCTCCAGAGAATGCTGCTTTGCAAAAAGGCATCAATCTTTCTCGGAATAAAATTTGAAATGATTATAAACGGCACAAGTGTGCTTTGATTTATAAAAAATTATGGAGGTTTAAAATTATGTATTCTGAATATCAGCATCTTATCGACCTTAGTGATTATCCGGTTGAATGGTGGAACGGCATTGCAGACCTTGCTGTCGATATAAGAAGCAATCCTGAAAAATATGCACATGAATGTGAAGGAAAGATTATGGCAACTCTTTTCTACGAACCGTCAACAAGAACACAGATGTCATTTCAGACAGCTATGCTCCGACTCGGCGGAAAAATAATCGGTTTTGACAATCCGGCAACATCATCAGTATCAAAGGGCGAAACTCTTAAAGATACAACAAAGATTGTCAGCAGTTATTCTGATGTGCTTGTAATACGTCACCCTTCAGCAGGTGCAGCAAAGGCAGCAGCACTTACAGCAGGCTGTCCTGTAATAAATGCAGGTGACGGCGGTCATCTTCACCCTACACAGACTCTTACAGACCTCGTAACACTCAAAGTTGAAAAGGGCAGACTTGACCACCTTACAATCGGTCTTTGCGGTGACCTGATATACGGCAGAACTGTTCATTCTCTCTGTAAGGCAATGAGCTGTTTTAAAGGAAACAAATTTATATTTATTTCCACACCTGAACTTCAGATGCCTTCATATGTAAAGGATATTATAGTTGCAAACGGCTGTACATTTGAAGAAGTATCATCGCTTGATGAAATTATCGGCAGTCTTGATGTTCTCTATATGACACGTATTCAGAAAGAACGTTTTGCAAGCGAGGCTGAATATCTTGCACAGAAGGATACATATATACTTGATTCAAAGAAAATGACACATGCAAAACACGATTTGGCTGTTCTTCACCCGCTTCCGAGAGTTGATGAAATTACAAATGAAGTTGATAATGACCCTCGTGCATTGTATTTCAAACAGGCAAGAAACGGAGTTTTTGCAAGAATGGCTCTTATAATGACAATAATCAAAAACCAGAATCCATCAGAACTCCTTAAAGGAAAGGTTTATACCGGAGTTCATTGTTCAAATCCAAGATGTATCACACAGTCTGAAACATATCTTCCGAACAGTTTCCGCAGTAATGGTGATACACTTCTTGAATGCGAATACTGCGATGAACGCAAACTTGTATAATTTATAAAAAACAAAGGGCGAACTGAAAATGTTCGCCCTTTTTGTTTATCAGAAAAAAATGACATCTGAGAACCTGTTGGGTTATCAGACCCACGCCCAGATACTTCATAGTACCGGTGATGGTTCAGCAGATGTCAATATAATCCGAGAACCTGTCGGGTTTATCAGACCCCCGCCCGAAATGTCTGACGACATCGGTGGATAGTTCAGGAATTAATATAATTATAATTCAGTTATATTGAAATGTCAAGCATTTTTTCATATTGCATAAAGATTTGTTTCCCATGCAGGAATATAAAGCTGATGTCTTATATAAAGGCTGTAATTCGGGTTAAGACTCTTTATCAGCAGAGGAAGCTTGAATATATCCTCATTTCTGTGATAAAGCGATACCATAAGTTTCGGAGCGTGATGTGCAATTGTCTGAGATGCACCCCATATAGCCTCACGTTCAGAGCCTTCAACGTCCATTTTTATAAGCGTAGCTGTCTGACCTCCGAGGATACTGTCAACAGAACGTGCCTCAATAAGTGAACCGCTGGCGGATACAGAGGATTGTCTGCCTGCTTTCGTTGCAAAAGGCAGTTCAGTATCCTTGCACCATACAGCACAGTTATATGCAAAGATATGTTTTAAGCCGTTTATATTCTTGCATAGTTTTTTGTAGTTCTTTTTATCGGGTTCAAGGGCATATATTCCGAGGTATCTGCCTCTTGTATAGTCAAGAAATTCTTCAATTGTATCACCGTTGTATGCACCCAAATCAACATAAAGTTCATTGAGTCCGGGTTTAACGATTTTTCTGTATATTTCAGATTTCGGAGTTGTTACGGCAGAGAGATATTCAATTTTTCCGCTTATCTTGAAATTTATGATATTTGCGTAAACTTTTCTTGAAAAATCATCAGCAAGCATATCATATACTTTTTGAATTTCATCGGCATTTTCACAGCAGTATTCATATGTGAAAAGACCTCCGCCCGCAACAGGAACATCAGGAACATAAAGAGCATGCCTTGATGCGATTTCATGAATTTTGTCAACAAGTGACTGGTATCCCGCAGCAAATGCAAGGACAACAACAAAATCACTTACATAGCTTTCTATTTCAGAAAGACTGTGTACACGGAATCCCTGAAATGAATGGCCTCTTACAAATTCATCGCTTGCAAAGATTCCTGAGAGAGTTATATTTTTCTTTTTGAATACTGACATGATTTTTAAAGCACCGTCGCCCATTCCATACATAAAAATAGGACGTTTTTCAGCTTTTAGTCTGTCCCAGCAGGATTGTTTTTCTGTTATAAATGAGAGCATTTTCAAATTCCTTTCTTTTAGGTATTGTCATCTTCATAATCATTTCCGATGATGTCACGGCCTCTTATATGGTACTTGTCACGCTGAATTTCAATATGTTTATCAAAAAGCTCAAGAACCTTTCTGGGATTTTTTATGCTTTTGATTACAGTTGTAGGAGTATCAGTATCACGGCTGTATATAGTAATGCTTCCACAGCCGAAAATACGCTGACCGAATGAAAGAGTCAGTTTTTTATCAGTAATTTTATAGAGGTCAATTTCTTCTTCAGTAATACTTAGAACTCCTGTTCTTACTATAAGCTTTTTTTCTGTAAGAAAATATTTTGTAAATGAAATAGGGAGTCCCAGAAATGTACGTTTTTTATCAGTCCATATATAATTTATTTCGCTGTTTTTAGCCATAATGAAAACTCCTTTTAAGAAATAAGAAATTATTTGTCAAATATAATTTTAACATACACCTCGAAAATAGTCAACGGAATTTCAGAAAATTGTTTTATATTAATTTATTAAAATAAATCGAATTGCGAAAAAAAATGCATTTTGCTATTGCAATTTCCGAAAAAAAATAGTAAAATAGATATTGATATGTTTTTACAGAACTTATTAAATTATGGAGGTTTTTATAATATGCCTATAAAATATGTTTTTGTTACAGGTGGAGTTGTTTCAGGACTCGGAAAAGGTATAACTGCGGCATCTCTCGGCAGACTTCTTAAAGCAAGAGGCTATAAGGTAACAATTCAGAAATTTGACCCTTACATCAATGTTGACCCCGGAACTATGAGTCCTTATCAGCATGGTGAAGTTTTCGTTACTGATGACGGTGCTGAAACTGACCTCGATTTAGGTCACTATGAAAGATTCGTTGACGAAAATCTTTCTGTAAATTCCAATGTTACTACCGGTAAGATATACTGGACTGTTCTCAATAAGGAAAGACGAGGTGACTACCTCGGCGGTACTGTTCAGGTAATTCCGCATATTACAAACGAAATAAAGGAAAGAATTTATCGTGTCGGCAGAGAAACTGAAACAGATGTCGTTATTACTGAAATCGGCGGTACAGTAGGTGATATTGAAAGCACTCCTTTTCTTGAGGCTATAAGACAGTTTGTCGGAGAAGTAGGACGTGAAAACGCAATGTATATTCATGTAACCCTCCTCCCTTTTATAAGCGGTTCAAATGAACTTAAATCAAAGCCTACACAGCATTCTGTAAAGGAACTTCTTTCAATAGGTATTCAGCCTAATGTTATAGTATGCCGTACAGAACTTGAAATTCCTGAAGAAATGGCAGAAAAAATAAGCCTTTTCTGCAATGTACGCAGAGAAGATATTATTCAGAATATGACTGCTCCTTCTCTCTATGAAGTTCCGCTGTGGCTCGAAAATGAAGGACTTGCTGACTGTGTATGTCATCATCTTCACCTTGAAAACAGAAAACCTGACCTTGCTGAATGGACAGCTATGGTTGAACGTCAGAAAAATGCTCACAAGACAGTAACAATCGGACTTGTCGGAAAATATGTAGCTCTCCCTGATGCTTATCTTTCTGTTGCAGAGGCTCTCAGACATGGCGGTATAAATAACGATGCCAATGTTGAAATACTCTGGATTAATTCAGAGGAAATCAATCCTGAAACAGCCGATAAAATGCTTTCCGGCTGTGACGGAATCATAGTTCCGGGCGGATTCGGCGACAGAGGAATTGAAGGTATGATTGAAGCTATCCACTATGCAAGAATAAATAAGATTCCGCTTTTCGGAATCTGTCTTGGTATGCAGATGGCTGTTGTTGAATTTGCAAGAAACGTTGCAGGTCTTGCTGATGCAAATTCCTCTGAATTTGATAAAGACGGCAAGCATAATGTTATAGATATAATGGAAGGTCAGAAAGATATTAAAAACAAGGGCGGTACGATGAGGCTCGGACTTTATCCTTGTAAACTTGCTGATGATTCACTTGTTAAAAAGATATATGTTGACCAGCTTATATATGAGCGTCACCGTCACCGCTGGGAATTCTGCAATGCTTACAGAACACTCCTTACAGAAAAGGGACTTTCAATAGCAGGTCTTTCACCTGATGAACGTCTTGTTGAAATTATCGAGCTTAAAGACCACCCGTGGTTTATCGGTGTACAGTTCCACCCTGAATTTAAATCAAGACCAAACAAGCCTCATAAGCTCTTTGCTGATTTCATAAGAGCATCACTTGAAAACAAAGAAAACCGTTCATAATTTTTTGAGATAAAAACAGGACTGCTTTTTTAAGCAGTCCGTTTTATATTCTGAACAAAAAAGAACCCATGGAATTTCCATGGGGTTCTTTTTGTTATATAAGGGATAAAAATGGGGAGAAATCAAACTGTAAAGAGAAGTTTTGTGTATGAAGGCATAGGCCATACATCTTCAGGAATACACATTTCACATTCATCAACAGAGGCTCTGAGAGTCTGCATCTGTGTGAATACTTCATCTCTGTAAAATCTTGCCATAGCTTCGCCTTCTTCGCAGTCCTGTGCGGAAATAACTTTTTCATCAAGAGCCTTTACTTCATTTACAATGCTTGCTGTAAGAGAAGAAATTTTTGAAGCAAGTGATTTTTCAACAGATGAGTCAATTCCGACAGTATCCTTTGAAATTGCAGAATCGCAAAGTGTTTTTGTATATGAGATGCAGGCAGGAAGAATCTGTTTCTTTACCATATCGAGCATTGTGAGAGCCTCAATATTGATAACCTTGCTGTAATTTTCAAGGAGAATTTCAGTTCTTGACTTGATTTCCTTAGCGGAATATACCTTGAACTTTTCAAACATTGAAACATATTTTTCTTCTGTATATTTCGGGAGAGCATCAACAGTTGAAACAAGGTTAGGAAGTCCGCGTCTTTCAGCTTCTTCAAGCCATTCGTTTGAATAACCGTTTCCGTTGAATATAATTCTCTTATGTTCCTTGATAGTCTTTACAAGGAGTTCCTTGAGAGCCTTGTCAAAGTCATCAGCTTTTTCAAGAGTTGTTGCAAATTCATCAAGAATTTCTGCAACGATTGTATTAAGTATAGTATTTGTACAGGAAATTGAATCAGCAGAACCGAGCATTCTGAATTCAAACTTGTTTCCTGTGAAAGCAAAAGGAGAAGTTCTGTTTCTGTCAGTAGCATCTTTCGGGAAGTTCGGGAGAGCATCAACACCGATAACAAATTCTTCATTGCCGTTAGGTTTCTTATATGTTGTACCGTTTTCGAGAGCTTCAATAACACCTTCAAGTTCACTTCCTATGAACATTGAAATTACAGCCGGAGGAGCTTCATTAGCACCAAGTCTGTGGTCATTGCCTGCTGATGCAGCTGAAAGTCTGAGGAGAGGAGCATATTCATCGACAGCCTTTATAATTGCACAGAGGAATGTAAGGAACTGCATATTATCCTGAGGAGTATCACCGGGGTCAAGAAGGTTCTGACCGTCATTAGATGAAATAGACCAGTTGTTATGCTTTCCTGAACCGTTTACACCAGCGAATGGCTTTTCGTGGAGAAGGCATACAAGACCATGCTGGAGAGCGATTTTCTTCATAATTTCCATAGTAAGCTGATTGTGGTCAGCAGCTATATTTGAAGTTGTGAAAATAGGAGCAAGTTCATGCTGTGCCGGAGCAACTTCATTATGCTTAGTTTTTGCATAGATACCGAGTTTCCAGAGTTCCTTATCCAAATCCTTCATATAGTCTGAAACTCTCTGCTTGATATTTCCGAAATAGTGGTCTTCGAGTTCCTGACCCTTAGGAGGTTTTGCACCGAAAAGTGTTCTGCCTGTAATAACCAAATCTTCACGCTGGTCGAAATATTTTTTATCAACAAGGAAATATTCCTGTTCAGGGCCGACAGTAGTAGTAACTCTTGTAGCAGTATTATTTCCGAAAAGTCTGAGGATACGGAGTGCCTGTTCGCTTACTACTTCCATAGAACGAAGGAGAGGTGTTTTCTTGTCGAGAATTTCACCTGTATATGAACAGAAAGCAGTAGGAATATAAAGAGTACCGTCCTTAATGAAAGCATTTGAAGTAGGGTCCCATGCTGTATAGCCTCTTGCCTCAAAAGTAGCTCTAAGACCGCCTGAAGGGAATGATGATGCATCAGGTTCACCTTTTACAAGTTCCTTGCCTGAAAATTCAAGAATGATACCGCCGTCAGGAGTAGGAGAGATGAAAGAGTCATGTTTTTCAGCAGTAACGCCTGTCATAGGCTGGAACCAGTGAGTATAGTGTGTAGCCCCTTTTTCAACAGCCCAGTCTTTCATGGCATTAGCAACAACATCTGCAACAGACTGTTCAAGCGGAACGCCGAATTTCTTTGTTTTCATAACTGATTTGTAGATGTTTTTAGGGAGTCTTGCTCTCATAATTGTATCGCTGAATACGTTACAGCCAAAATATTCTGCAACTGACTGATTATTTTCTGTCATAATATATCCTCCTTGAATTAAAAAAAGGCATTTCGACTGTAAAATATAATTTTTACAACCGAAACGCCATTGTTTCAATATTGATTAAGTTATTCACTTGATGTATTTATTTTACAGCATAAAAGCTGATTTGTCAAGTGTTTTGAATTTTTTTATCGTTAGTGACAATATAATTCATCTGAATAATGATATTTTTATATAAATCAGCCTATTATTTCTACATCATCGGAAGAAACTGTTTCTGTTTCATCAAATTTAGCACCGCATGATGTACAGAATTTAGCATCGGGTTCAATATCAGCATTGCACTTAGGACATTTATGTGCCGGAGCATTAAATGTTTCAGAAGTAGCCGGCTTTTCAAATCTTGCACCGCATGATGAACAGAATTTTGCATTTTCAGGAATACCAGCACCGCATGTAGGGCAGATATATTTATTGTCCATAGCAATGATTTCAGCCTGAATTTCAGAAATCTGTTTCTGTGATTCAATAATGAAGTTAATCATTTCTGCGTATTCTTCAGGCGGATTAGCAGAATTTATCTTGAAATACTGCTTACCGATTTCAGCATATTTCTTTTCAATATCTTCTTCAAGTTTTGAGATTTTGCTTTTAAGTTTTGTTTTTTCAACCATTTTTTTAGAGCTGTCAGTAACGTTTTTAGCACCTTTTGAGATAGCATCTCCGGCATCTCCTGCCATATCTTTAAGTTTATCGAAGAATCCCATAATAAAAGCCTCCTGATTAATAATGATGTATATATTATACCACAGACGACAAAAATCGTCAAGAGAAATTATAAAAATTTCACATAATTTTCATTGAATTTAACGCACGTTTTTCTGAATCGGAAAAATCAGAAATTTTTGAAGAATAAAGAGTCATAAGCAAATCGCCCTTATGAATGCAATCGCCTTTTTTGCAGTTCAGAATTATTCCTGCTGTGGAATCAACAGGCTGATTTTTTGTAATTCTTCCTGCTCCGAGCAAGAGGGAAGTCATTCCGATTTCCTCACTGTTTATTTCTGAAACAGTTCCGGTGCGGTCTGATTTTACTTCAAAGGAATATTTTGCCTGCGGAAGAAGCGAAGTATCATCGCATATTTTATAATTCCCCCCATGAAGTTCTATTGTTTTTCTGAATACTTCAAGAGCCTTTCCCGAACCGATTGCATTTTCAGCTTTTTCCCTGCAATTGTCCTGACCTGCGAGTTCAAGCATATCAGAAATTAAATCTATGCAGAGTTCATAAAGACTGCCCTTGTTTTTACCCTGAAGAATTTCAACAGCCTCTTTTACTTCAAGAGCGTTTCCGATGTTCATTCCGAGAGGAGAATTCATATCAGTCACATCACAACGGCATTTCTTTCCGGCATTTATTCCTGCTGTTTCCATAAGTGACGCAAGTTTTTCAGCATCAGTTCTGGTTTTCATAAAAGCTCCCGAACCGTATTTTACATCAAGAAGTATACAGTCTGCGGAAACAGCTAATTTTTTGCTCATAATACTTGAACATATAAGCGGTATGCTGTCAACAGTTCCCGTTGAATTTCTCAGAGCATATATTTTTTTATCAGCCGGACAGAGATTTTCATTCTGTGAAATTATTGAAAAACCTGTTTTGTTTACGATTGATATAAATTCATCAAGCGACATTTCAGTGCGGTATCCCTCAATACTTTCGAGCTTGTCAATAGTTCCGCCCGTATGTCCCAGACCTCTGCCGGACATTTTAGGGACATACACTCCGCATGCTCCAACGGCAGGGCCTATTATAAGACTTGTTTTGTCACCTACTCCGCCTGTGCTGTGTTTATCAACAGTAATTCCGTTTATACGGCTTAAGTCAAGAATTTCACCGCTGTCACGCATAGCAAGAGTAAGTTCAGCAGTTTCAGAATCTGTCAGTGAATTGAGGCATACTGCCATAAGCCACGCTGACATCTGATAATCAGGGATATTTCCGTTTGTATAGTTTTCGACAAGAAATCTTATTTCAGATTTTTCAAGCGGAATTTTATGTTTTGTCTTTGAGATAATATCTATTATATTCATAAAAAAATCACTTCCTTTTGTTTTATTTTATCATATCTGAATAAAAAAATCAATATTTTTTAACGGCATATTATCGCAAGAAACACAACAAACGGTATGCCGAGAATACCGCTTCCGCAAAGATTGAAAAAATTCATAGGAACTTCCGCACCTATTCCCGAACCATATCTGCAAAGAAGAAAAAGTGCAGTTATTCCGCTTAAAGAACCGAATATAAATGAAAGTATTCTGTGCTTTTTTTTGATGTATGTAACAAGCATTATCAGAAATACAAATCCGCATATTATGAAAAAAATTTTCTGGCTGTCCAAAATATTTCATCTCCCTGTATTTATCAGATAAGTATATATCCCAGTGCAAGTATAAGTTTCATATCTGCACCTTCTTTTGCAAGAATTATAATAAGTGCAATTATGGTAAGTTTTTCACTGTCAAGATTTCCGCCGAATATTTTTCCTATGCTTTCGGGAAAAGTTAAATTATTGCTGTAATTTTTCTGAATCTGCGGACTATTATTATTTGTTTCAGTCGGTTTAAGTTCAGAAGGACTTTCAGGAATTTTTTCAGATTCAGGAGGGGCAGGCTTGCTTTTATAGTTTTCTGCTGTGGAATAATGAGATGTATTTACAGCAGAACTATGGTACATTTCCCTTGTACGCCTTATGGCATCATTCCGCATATTGTTGAACTGTCTGTTATCATAGTATGCCAAGATATTGTCACCTCTTTTTTATCAGTTCAGGAAATCTTTAAGTATTCCGCTGTCCTTTATGAAGTTCCATATTGTAAGCAGTTTTATGAGCTTGATTGCCTTGTCTGCTTTTTTCTGTTTTTCGGGACTTAGATGCGGTTTCAGGGCAAGGAGCAGTTCGGAATTTTTATCCTTTCCGGAAACTGCCCCCATAATTTCCTGAATCTTCATTATACTGCTTAAATCTATTCCGGAAAAAAGACCGCCGGAACTTTCAGAATCATTTTTATCATCACCGTTTTCAGAATTTTCAGGGGAACTGTTTTTATTGTCTGTGGTTTCTGACATGAACATCTGTGCAAGCTCCGTAATCTGCTTTACGCTTTCGGGGTCTGAAAGAATTTCCCCTAATTTATTCATCATATTGTCCATGTCACTGACCTCACTTGAAAAATTATTCTCCTGAAAGCTTTTTATAAAGAGCCTTTGCCTGCGGAGTACTCATCATTTTTTCAATTATTTTCGGATTGTTTACAGCCTGCTGAAATTTGACTGCATCGCTTTTGCTCATTTTTGAAATAGCACTGTCAAATTTTCCGTCCTCAAGCTCCTTTTTCAGCTTTTCAGGAGGAACTCCGAGTTTTTTGCTTACAACATTCAGAAGTCCGTTAAGGCTGTTTGAATCAAAAGATTTTTTGTCCATAAAAGCTCCTTTCACGCTTGCATTTATTACTATTATATGATATAATACCATAAAATAGAATTGCTTTTTTGAGGTGAATGTAATGCGTATTATTGTATGTTCTGATACCCATAGAAATTATTTTGCACTTGAAACAGTTGTCAAAAAACATATGAATGCTGATATGTTTATACATCTCGGTGACGGAAAATATGAAACTGATACACTGCTTATGAAATATCCCGAACTTGAAAGACGGTTTTTTTATGTCTGCGGAAACTGTGATATAGGCTGTTCGGAAAGCAGTGTTTTTACAACATGGACAGATGAGGGACATAAGATTTTTGCAACTCATGGTCATAAATACGGTGTAAACTATGGACTTGAATATCTCATACAAGCCGGACTTGTGAATAATGCTGATATTATTCTTTATGGTCACACTCATCAGAGATATATGAAATATGAAAACGGTATATATATTATGAACCCCGGCAGTGCTTCATCACCAAGAGATGATAAAAAAGCTTCATACGGCATTATTGACATAACAAAATCGGGTATCCTTATGAATATAGCCGATGTCTGAAAAGGCTATACCATATATTATTCTGTCTGCCTGTCAGATGTTACAAAATAAGACAATATATAAAATTTGCTATTGACAATCTGATTTTATGGTGATATAATATAGCTGTAAAAAAAGAATAGAATTTAATCTTCAGGGCAGGGTGAAATTCCTGACCGGCGGTAAAAGTCCGCAAGCCTTTCTGGCATGAACCGGTGAAATTCCGGTACCGACGGTAAAGTCCGGACGAGAGAAGATGTGATTTTTCATGCCCTGATTTTTATATCAGGGCATTTTCGTTTTTTCGGAGGATTTTTATGACTCATTCAGAATATATGAAAAAAGCTCTTGAACTTGCAAAAAAAGGAATGGGCTTTGTATCGCCTAACCCTATGGTCGGAGCTGTTATAGTTAAAGACGGTGAAATTATCGGACAGGGATTTCACAGAAAATATGGTGAACTGCATGCAGAAAGAAATGCTTTTGCAGATTGCAGGGCAAGAGGAAATTCTGCTGAAGGTGCAGATTTATATGTAACACTTGAACCTTGCTGTCATTACGGAAAGACTCCTCCCTGCACAGAAGCCGTAATAGAAAACAAGATAAAGCGTGTTTTTATAGGTTCTTCTGACCCTAATCCGCTTGTTGCCGGAAAAGGTGCTGAAATTCTTAAAAATAACGGAATAGAAGTTTATGAGGGTGTCCTTAAAGATGAATGTGATGAACTCAATGAAGTTTTCTTTCATTATATTACATTGAAAAAGCCGTTTGTAATTATGAAATATGCTATGACTATTGACGGAAAAATTGCCTGCTTCAACGGCAGTTCAAGATGGGTTACGGGAGAATCTGCAAGACTTAATGTTCAGAAAGACCGCAAAAGATATTCTGCAATAATGGTTGGTGTCAATACTGTTATAAGCGATAATCCTATGCTTACATGCCGTATTGAAAACGGTGTTAATCCGACAAGAATTATTTGCGATACAAATTTGAGAACTCCCATTGATTGCAATATTACTGATACTGCAAAAGAAGTTCCGGCTATAATTGCAACATGCTGTAATGATACTGAAAAACAGGCTGAATATATAAAAAAAGGCTGTAAGATTATAGTTACCGAAAAGAAAGACAATCATGTCAATCTTAATCAGCTTGTTGATGAACTCGGAAAATTAAAGATTGACAGTGTTATTCTGGAGGGCGGTGGCGAACTTAACTGGTCTGCAATAAAAAGTGGTATCGTTGATAAAGTTCAGGCATATATTGCTCCAAAGATTTTCGGAGGAGCAAATGCAAAAACTGCTGTTTCGGGAACGGGTTTTGATTCTCCTGATAAGGCATGTATTTTATATGATTCGCATATAAGGCAAATCGGAGATGATTTTCTTATTGAAAGCAGGGTGAAAAAGTGTTCACAGGAATAGTTGAAGAAAAAGGCACGGTTAAAAGAATATCAAGAGGACAGAATTCCTGCATTGAAATACAGGCAGATAAAATATTTTCTGATATTCATATAGGCGACAGCATTGCTGTAAACGGTGTATGCCTTACTGTTACGGATTTTTCAGGAAATATTTTTACTGCTGATGTTATGAACGAAACGTTCAGCCGTTCATCTCTCGGAAGTCTTAGGGCAGGAAGTCATGTAAATCTTGAACGTGCAATGTCTGCTAACGGACGTTTCGGCGGTCATATAGTATCAGGTCATATTGACGGTACGGGAAAAATAATCAGTACCAGAAAAGATGATAATGCTGTATGGTATAAAATATCAGCCGATAAAAATATTATTAAGTATATCGTTGAAAAAGGTTCTGTTGCAATTGACGGAATAAGCCTTACTGTTGCGAAAGCTGAAAGAGATAATTTCAGTGTTTCAGTAATTCCGCATACTTCGGAAGAAACAATATTATCTGAAAAAAAAGCAGGTGATATTGTTAACCTTGAAAATGATATTATAGGAAAGTATGTTGAAAGATTTCTGAATTCCGGTAAAACGGAAAAATCAGGAATTACAATGGATTTTCTTGCAAAGAACGGATTCTGATACAAAGGAGGATTTTAAAATGTTTGAATACAATACAGTTGAAGAAGCTCTTGAAGATTTAAGACAGGGAAAAATAATTCTTGTAACTGATGATGAAAATCGTGAAAATGAGGGCGATATGATTTGTCCTGCTGAATTTGCAACAACAGAAAATGTAAACTTTATGGCTATGCATGCAAAGGGACTGATATGTATGCCTATGAGTGAGGAATACTGCAAGAAATTACAGTTTCCGCAGATGGTTTATGATAACACTGATAATCACTGTACAGCTTTTACGGTATCTGTTGACCATAAGGATACTACAACAGGTATTTCAGCAGAAGAAAGAGGATTTACCGCAAGAAAAATTGTTGATGAAAATTCAAAGCCGGAGGATTTCAGACGTCCGGGGCATATGTTCCCGCTTATGTCAAGAAAAAACGGTGTTCTTGAAAGAAACGGTCATACAGAGGCTACTGTTGATTTGATGCGTCTTGCAGGTCTTAAAGAATGTGGCTTATGCTGTGAAATTATGCGTGATGACGGAACTATGATGAGAGCAGGAGAACTTCAGAAGAAAGCTAAGGAATGGAATATGAAGTTCATTACGATAAAATCAATCCAGCAGTACAGAAAAATTCATGATATTCTTGTGGAGCGTGTTGCAGTTACAAGAATGCCTACAAAATACGGTGAATTTAAGGCATACGGATATGTAAACAAGCTTAACGGTGAACATCATGTTGCACTTGTAAAAGGTGAAATAGGTGACGGACAGGATTTGCTTTGCAGAGTACATTCCGAATGCCTCACAGGTGATGCTTTCGGTTCAATGAGATGTGACTGCGGTCAGCAGTTTGCATCAGCTATGACACAGATTGAAAAAGAGGGCAGGGGAATACTTCTCTATATGCGTCAGGAAGGCAGAGGAATCGGACTTATAAACAAGCTTCGTGCGTATGAACTTCAGGATAACGGAATGGATACTCTTGAGGCGAATGTTGCTCTCGGATTTCCGCCCGATATGCGTGAATATTATATAGGTGCTCAGATACTGCGTGACCTCGGAGCTAAAACTCTCAGACTTCTTACAAACAATCCTGATAAGGTTTATCAGTTAAGCGGTTATGGAATAGATATAAAGGAACGTGTTCCGATACAGATGGACGCTACCGCCTATGACCTGTTCTATCTTAAAACAAAACAGGAAAAAATGGGACATATTCTTAATTATTAATTAAATATTAATTAAATATAAGGAGATTTGAAAAATGAAAGTTTATGAAGGAAATCTTGTATCAAAAGAAATAAGAATAGGAATTGTTGTTGCTCGTTTCAATGAGTTCATAACATCAAAACTTCTCGGAGGAGCTGTTGACTGTCTTAAACGTCACAATGTTGATGAAGATTCAATTGATGTTGCGTGGGTTCCCGGAGCATTTGAAATTCCGCTTATTGCATCAAAAATGGCTAAAAGCGGTAAATATGATGCAGTAATATGCCTCGGAGCAGTAATCAGAGGAAGTACTTCGCATTATGATTATGTATGCAGTGAAGTTTCAAAAGGTGTTGCAAGTGTATCACTTAATTCTGATATTCCTGTAATGTTCGGAGTTCTCACAACAGATACAATTGAACAGGCTATCGAACGTGCAGGAACTAAGGCAGGAAACAAGGGTTATGACTGTGCATCGGGTGCAATCGAAATGGTAAATCTTATCAGAGAGATTGAGGCATAATGACAAATCTTATTTTCGATTATGACGGAACAATTCACAACTGTATGAAAATTTATAAGCCTTCATTTCTGAAGGCTTGTGAATATCTTGAAGAAAACGGCAAAATTGAAAAAAAGTCATATACTGATGAACAGATTTCATACTGGCTCGGATTCAGCGGTGATGATATGTGGAGAATGTTTCAGCCCAGTCTTGAACAGGAATGGCGTGAAAAGGGCAGAAAAATAATAGGGCAGGAAATGGCGGAACATCTTGATAACGGTGATGCAAGTCTTTTTGACGGTGCTGAAAATGTTCTTGCTGAGCTTAAATCAAAAGGTTATACGCTTATATTTTTAAGCAACTGCCGTGAAGTCTATCAGCAGAAACATACGAAAAATTTCGGACTTGACAGATTTTTTGATTATTTTTACTGTGCTGAAACTTATGATTTTATACCGAAGTATGAAATTTTCCGCAGATTTATAAAAAATTCTCATGAGGGAGATTTTATTGTCATAGGTGACAGATTTCATGATATTGAAACAGCAGTTAAAAACAATCTCAAATCAGTAGGCTGTGCGTATGGATATGGAAATCCTGAAGAACTTAAAAATGCCGATATTATTATAGATGATATATCAGAACTTCCGCAGGCTGTTGAAAAACTTGAAAGCGGTCATCATTGATGACCGCTTCTTTTTTACTTCATATTCTTTTTTACAGTATACGGCAGATAATCATTGATATACTCAAGAATTTTTTCATCAGGAGCAAATATGAGTCTTGTTTTTCCGTATTTTTCGGATTCAAAATCTGCATAGTATTCATGAGATGCAATATTATCAGAACTTATGACTGTTGTCAAATCGGCAGAATCTGCTATATCCTCGGAATATTTTCCGAACGCAGTAAATTTTCTTACATCTGCTGAAAGAAGTTCAACCCTTTTGCGTTTTGCAATAATCTTGTCAATATCAAGTTCACCGTTTGTAAAGGCATATTCATATTCAACATATGTTGAAGTACCGAAAAAGTATGTCAGATACCCTGAACCCAATGCAAGCAGGAGCATTATTATTGATAATGTTGAACCCATTTTAATAACGGCAAGTATAACAAGAGCAAGTGTTATAAAAATTCCTCCGCCGTAAATAAGATATTTTTTCATTTTGTCGGCTGATGTGTCTTCACGCCTGACAAGCTGTTCAGCAAAGCTGTCCATATAAAATACACTCCTTTATATTATAAAAATCTGTTTATAATATAATAGCATATTTTTTTTAAAAATTCAAGAAAACCCCTTGATTTTTTTTTATTTTAAGTGTATAATATTTTCAGATAACACATTGACTGAGAGAGTAGGCATACAGAGATTTTAAAGAGAGAATCCGTCATCGGCTGAAAGCGGTTCATTTCAAAATATGCTGAAATTCACTCACGAGTGGTACTGCTGAAATGTTTTTTACAGATTAGGCGGTAACGTAAGTCTGCGTTAAAGACAAGAGAGTAACGGCTCTCCTGACTGATGGGTGGTTTAAAAGCAGAATTTTTATAAGTTCTGTCCTGTTGGACAGGACTTTTTTGTCGTATACTATTAAATTTATTATGAGGTGATAAAATGAAACAACAGCTTGAAAAAATTGAAGCCCTTGCTAAAGAGGAACTTGCTTCCTGCAAGGAAATCAAGGCTCTTGATGATTTGAGAGTAAAATATCTCGGAAAGAAAGGCGGTCTTACTGCCATTTTAAAGCAGATGGGAAAGCTTTCTGCTGAAGAAAGACCGGTTATAGGTCAGCTTGCAAATAAAGTGCGTTCTGATATTGAACAGGCTATCAATGAAAAAGTTGCCGTTTTAAAGGCTGAAGCTCAGGCTGAAAAAATCAAGTCAGAGTATATTGATATTACTCTCACAGGAAAAAAACAGTTTCTCGGAAAACTTCACCCTATGACAGTCGTTGAAAACGAAATCAAGGATATTTTTATGGGTATGGGATTCAATATTGCGGACGGCCCTGAAGTTGATGATGATTATCACGTTTTTGAGGCTCTTAATCTTCCTCCCGACCACCCTGCAAGAGATACTCAGGATACTTTCTATATAACAGATAACATTCTTCTCCGTACACAGACATCATCAGTACAGGTTCATGTTATGGAAACTCAGAAACCGCCTATCAGAATTATTTCCCCCGGACGTGTTTACCGTTCAGATGCTGTTGATGCAACTCATTCACCGCTTTTTCATCAGATTGAGGGACTTGTTGTTGACAAGGGCATAACAATGTCTGACCTTAAAGGCACTCTTGAAATGCTTATGAAAAAAATTTACGGAAACGATTGCAAACTCCGTTTCAGACCGCATCACTTCCCGTTTACAGAACCAAGCTGTGAAGTTGATATAAGCTGTTTCAACTGCGGAGGAAAAGGCTGTTCAATGTGTAAAGACGAGGGATATATCGAACTTCTCGGTGCAGGTATGGTTCACCCGAAAGTTCTTGAAGGCTGTGGAATAGACAGCAGTGTATATTCAGGCTTTGCATTCGGTCTTGGTCTTGAAAGAATGGTTATGGGACGTTATGATATCAATGACCTCAGACTTCTTTATGAGAACGATTTGAGATTCCTTGAACAGTTCTGATTTTAAATACAGGAGGTAAGATTTATTATGAATTTGTCAATGAAATGGCTTTCAGATTATGTAAAAGCTGATATGCCTATAAAAGATTACTGCCACGCTCTCACAATGAGCGGTTCAAAAGTAGAGGCATTTGAAGTTGAGGGCAGTGATATAAAAAATGTAGTAGCAGGAAAAATTCTTTCAGTAGTTCCTCACGAAAATTCCGACCACCTTGTAGTTTGTCAGGTTGAAGTAGGAAAAGAAGCTCCGGTTCAGATTGTAACAGGTGCATCAAATGTAAATGCAGGCGATATTGTTCCGGTAGCTCTTGACGGTTCAACACTTCCGAACGGTGTAAAAATCAAGAAGGGCAAGCTCAGAGGTGTTGAAAGCAACGGTATGCTTTGTTCACTCGGAGAACTCGGACTCAACAAGCACGATTTTCCTTATGCAATTGAGGACGGTATTTTTATAATGCAGGAAGAATGTGAAATCGGTCAGGATATACAGTCCGCAATCGGTCTTGATGATACATCTGTTGAATTTGAAATCACTTCAAACCGTCCTGATTGTTTAAGCGTTATAGGACTTGCAAGAGAAACTTCCGCAACATTCAATACCCCCCTTAACGTTCCTGTTCCGTCATTCAAGGGTGTTGACGGTGATATTGATTCAATGCTTAAAGTAACAATTCACAACACTGAAAAATGCAGGAGATACTGTGCAGGAATTGTAAAGAATGTAAAAATTGAACCATCTCCGAGATGGATGCGTGAAAGACTTCGTGCAAGCGGTGTAAGACCTATAAACAATTTTGTTGATATAACAAATTACGTTATGCTTGAATACGGTCAGCCTATGCATGCATTTGACCTCAGATATGTTGACGGTGCTGAAATAAATGTAAGAAATGCCGTAAACGGTGAAAAAATCACAACTCTTGACGGCATTGAACGTGAACTTACTGATGAAATGCTTGTTATTGCCGATAAAAACAAACCTGTTGCCGTTGCCGGTGTTATGGGCGGAGAATACAGCGGTATTATGGAAGATACAACCACTGTTGTTTTTGAATCAGCATATTTTGAACCTATACAGGTAAGACGTACATCTAAAAAACTCAGACTTAAATCTGATGCGTCATCAAGATATGAAAAAGGTGTTGACCCTCTTATAAGTATGAAGTGCCTTGAAAGAGCATTCCAGCTTGTTGAAGAACTCGGTGCAGGTGAAGTTGTAAGAACTGTTATTGATAAGGACTATACAGATAAGACTCCTGCAAGCGTTGAATTTAATTCTGAATGGATTAATAATTTCCTCGGAACTGATATTCCTGAATCAGATATGATTGAATATCTTGAAAGACTTGATTTCAGAATTGAAAACGGAAAAGTTATTGCACCTTCATTCAGAATTGATATAGAGTGCAAGGCTGATATTGCGGAAGAAGTAGCAAGAATTTACGGATATAATAATATTCCGTCAACAGAATTCAGAGGAGTTGCCACAGCAGAGCTTACTCCTGAACAGAAATTCACAAAGAAACTTGAAAATATTACTGTTGGTCTTGGTTATTACGGAATCGCAACATTCTCATTCGTTTCACCGAAGACTCTTGATAAAATAGGACTCCCTGCTGACAGCAAACTCAGAAATGTTGTAAAGATTTCAAATCCTCTCGGAGAAGATACAAGCGTTATGAGAACAACAACACTTCCTTCAATGCTTGAAGTTCTTGCAACAAACTATAATTACAGAAATCCTGTTGCAAAGCTCTATGAAATCAGCAAGGAATATATTCCTGTTGAAAATAAGGAACTCCCTGATGAACCTCAGAGGCTTACTCTCGGAATGTACGGCGGTGATGTTGATTTCTACGATATAAAGGGTACTGCTGAAAAACTTTTTGAAGCTCTTAATATCAATAATGTTGAATATGTAAGAGCAGGCGAATCAGATGCCTTTGATGAAACTGTTGCACTTCACCCCGGAAGAAGTGCTGTTATACTCAAGAACGGAACTGCTCTCGGATATATAGGAGAAGTTCACCCTGATATTCAGGAATCATACGGATTTAATACAAAAGTTTATGTTGCAAAGTTCAATATTCCTGAACTTATGCAGTCAGCAGAAACAAAGATAACATATCAGCCACTCCCGAAATTTCCTGCTATTACAAGAGATATCAGCATAATCTGTGATGATGAAATCCCGTCAGCAAAGATTGAGGGAATAATAAAGAAATCTGTCGGAAAAATTCTCGAAAAAGTAACACTTTTCGATGTTTATAAGGGCAAACAGATTGCAGACGGCAAAAAGAGTATATCCTATTCAATCTCAATGCGTTCGCATGACGGAACTCTTAAAGATGAACAGGCTGAAAGTGCTATGAAAAAGGTTATAAAAGCTCTCTCTGAAATAGGTGCGGAACTCCGTATGTAATTAAATTATTAATGACACGGAAAGAAATTTTTCTTTCCGTGTAAAATTTTATTGGGAGGTTTTTTAATTGATTATATTCGGGTATATGAATTTTCCCTCATGTGGTTGGGAAGATATTGATGATGGTGGATTTTCTTGTGTAATTAATTCAGATGGATTTTTGGAATATAAAACATATATTTTCCCACAAAAAGAAAAACGTTGTAAAACTTATTATATATCAGAAAGTACAATTAATGACATTAAAGAAATAATTTCACAAAATTGGAAAATAATTGACAATATTCCTGAAAATTTAGATAATGGTTCATGTGACGGAGAATTGAATAACTTTGTGTTCAATAATAAAAAAATTTCAGCATTAAATATTGAGCAGGTTGATGCTAATTTAGTAAAGGTTTTAAATTTTAAATATTATGCTGAGTATCGTAACAATATTAGAAATGAAAACAAAGTTCTGGAAATATTTAATAAAATTTGCAAGTTATTGAAACAAGAGAAAGTTTTTTTAAGTTTAAGTTCTTTTTCTGTTGGTTTATTAAAGAAATTAAAATAAATTTACAACCTTTGCTGGAAGTAAAAAATTTTTCAGATTTTCATATTTTTCCTCTTGACTTGAATAAAAAATGCGGATATAATATCCTTATGGAAAATTTTTTTTCCTGAAAATAAAAAAAGAAAAGTGAGGACAACTTATGAAAAACTATATCAAAGGAATAACAGCTTTAATTACTGCTGTATGCAGTATGGCTCTGCCGTCATTCAGTGCATATTCTGCAACGGTTGATGAATGTGCAGAAGTTGCAAGGAGCTATGGTGTATCTGAATCAGCTATACAGTCGGCATACAATGCCTATTATGCAAATCCTGATAAGTATACATCAGAGGATTTTGATGTTATAATTGATACCCTGCATCTTTATGGTTCGGATTCTGATGCATTAATCAAGTCATATTTCGGCATAACTGATAATCCCGATACTCCTGAAACTCCTGAAACCCCGACACAGCCTGCAACAACTGCCCCTGCTGATAATAATAATTCTTCTTCAGCAGAAACTACAACCGTTACTGAAAAAGATACTGCTTTCGCAGATATGGACATCAGTCAGAAAGCAGATTATATAAATTCACTGCCTGAATCTGAAAGAAGCAGTTTTATTGAAAATCTTTCAACCGAAGAACGCAACAGCATTATAAAACAGCTCCCGATAGATGATAAAACCGAACTCCTTTCACGTTTTGCTGAGGCAGGAAAACAGATGGGACTCAATATGACTGTTGATGAGATTACAAACGACAGTGTTTCACTTTCAGTCAGAAATGATGAAGGTGTTCTTGTTGACCAGTCAAGTATGGGCGTTATTGTTGAGGATACAGGATATGATTACAGAATGATTTTTGCCCTTGTATCAGCAGGAATAATTGCATCTTCAGCAGGAATATTCCTTATATTCAGAAAAATTTCAAAGGACGAAAAAAAGCATGAGTAATGAAAAAAAGAAAGGCAATATAGTTCTGGCAGTTCTTACTCCGGTTTTCATATTTATAATATGTGCCGGAGTATCAGTTCTTGGAGCTATAAAACCCTATAATAAAATATCATCTTATATTAATCTTGCATTTATGGACAATCTTAAAACTGTTCCGGATACAAATGGCATTACTGCGGGACTTCATATCAAGGAAGATGATATACAGCCTGATTATAACAGTGAATTTTCCGATACGGGTGAAGTAATCCGCCCGTCATTCGGTGAACAGTTTGCAAAGCTTTCATCGGATAAATTTGAACTTGATATTCCTGTTTACTGGGGAAGCAACAGCGAACTTTTTAAACGTGGAGCTTGTCAGGCATCAAATTCCGTTCTCTGCGGTGAAAAGGGCAATGCAGTTATTTCCGCACATGTAAATACATTCTTTTCAGAGCTTGACAAGCTTGAAAAAGGTGACAAGGTTGAAATAAGTACAAAATACGGAATTTTTACATATGAAGTTGATGAGCTTATAGAGTTCAAAAAGACAAGTAAAAAATATGTAGTTCCGAAAGATGAAGAAATACTTACTCTTTATACCTGCAAACCTGATGTTCTCGGCGGTTCTGATATGCGTATTGGTGCTGTATGCAAGATTACTGATAAAAAATTCTATAAAGAACCGAAAGGAGAATAATTTATGAAAAATTCAAAAACTTATATTCCCTGCGTTCTTCTTACAATAATTCTTGTATTTTCGGTTCTCGGAACAGTAATTTCCGTAACGGCTGATAAAGTTGTTCTGAACAGTAAAACGTGTGTTAAGATTATAGATGAAAACAAGCTTTCCGGAAAAATAAAAAATCTTCTTGAAAAGAATTTTACTGAAAAATATAATTCAACAGGTATTCCGGCAGAAGTATATACAGATATTCTTTCAGAAGAATATATTGATAATATCGTAAAAGTCAATATAAACAGCGGTTTTGATTATCTGAACGGAAATACAGACAGTTTCAGCGTTTCATATGATTTTGATGCCCTTGATAAAAGCATTTCGGATTTCTTTAACAGCTATGCTGAACAGAACGGATATGTAAAGGATTCATCTTATTATGACAAACTTCAGAAAGAAATAAATAATGCTCACACAATAGTTACAAATTATTCTGATGTTTTCAAGCTTGATTCACTGAATGAACATGGAGTTCTTTCACAGGCAAGAAGATATATAGGTTATATTGATAAGATAATGTATATATGCATAGGAGCAGATATATTCTGTATAGTTCTGCTTTTGCTTCTCTGTATGAAAAATATAAAGAGTATATTCTACTGGACAGGTTCAGGACTTATGGTCAGTGCATTAATCGGACTTATTCCATGTATGTATCTTTCATCATCAAAATATTTTGATTCGTTTGTTATAAAGCAGGAACAGATTTTTACAGCATTTACTTCATATATGTACAGAATTGTTGATACTGTAACGGCTTTTGAAACAGGAATTTTTGCTTCGGGATTTATTCTGATATTTATTTATATCATAACAGCAAGAAAAAAGGGTACTTGATAAAAGTACCCTTGATTTTTTTAGTGAAGACCGACTTTTTCAACTTTCATAAGATTTGTAGTTCCTGAAACTCCTATCGGAACACCAGCAGTTATTACTGCAATGTCGCCTGCCTGAACAAGACGGCGTTTTTCAGCAGTTTCAACAGCAGCAGCAAAGAGTTCATCAGTATTTGACTTTTCATCAATTACAAAAGGAGTTACACCCCAGCTCATATTAAGCTGACGGCATACCTTTTCACTTGTAGTACAGCCGATAATCATAGCCTGCGGTCTGTATTTTGAAATAAGTCTTGCAGTTCCGCCACCTTTTGTTACAGTGATAATAGCCTCTGCGTTAAGGTCATGTGCAGTAGTAACAGTAGCATGAGCGATAGCATCAGCAATACTTTCATTTGAATCATTTTTGCTGTTGTTTAAAAACTGATGTTTATAATCAATATTATTTTCAGTTGTTTCAGCAATAAGCGACATTGTTTTTACTGTATCAATCGGGAAAGCTCCCGCAGCCGTTTCGCCTGAAAGCATAATAGCACTTGTACCGTCATAAATAGCATTGGCAACGTCAGTAATTTCAGCTCTTGTCGGTCTTGGATTTGTAATCATAGATTCGAGCATCTGTGTTGCAGTAATTACAAGTTTTCCGGCACGATAGCCTTTATATATAAGAGATTTCTGAATAGCAGGGATTTTTTCAAAAGGAATTTCAACACCCATATCGCCTCTTGCAATCATAATTCCGTCAGCAGCATCTATTATTTCGTCAATATTTTCTACGCCTTCATTGTTTTCTATTTTTGCAATAATCTTTACATCAAACCAGCCGAGGCTTTTTGTAAATTTACGGAGATAATTTATATCTGCCGCTGAACGCACAAAGCTTGCTGCGATGAAGTCAAAACCCGTTTTTGCACCGAATTCAAGGTCATTCATATCATTGTCGCTGAGATACGGCATAGAGAGTTTAGCTCCCGGAACGTTTATACCCTTGTTGTTTGAAAGAGTTCCGCCATGTATTACACGGCATATAATATCGTTTCCTTTAACCTTTTCGACACGAAGTTCGATAACGCCGTCATTTATAAGAATCTGAGTTCCTGCACTTACATCACGGGGGAGGTTTTTGAATGAAATACTTCCTCTTTTTTCATCGCAAATAACATCATCAGCAGTCAGCACATAGATGTCACCGTCCTGAATTTCAACAGGTTTGTTTTCAGCAAATTTTCCGAGTCTTATTTCAGGGCCTTTTGTGTCAAGAAGTGTAGCAACAGGAAGTCCGAGTTCGTTTCTGAGTTTTACAATCTGGTCAAATCGTTTCTTATGTGTTTCGTAGTCAGCATGTGAAAAGTTGAAACGTGCAACGTTCATACCATTGACCATAAGTTCACGCATAACGGATTCGTCATCAGTAGCGGGGCCGACAGTGCAGATAATTTTAGTTTTCCTCATATGAAAAAAAATCTCCTTTTATTTTATTACCTGTATATTATATCATGATTTCGGGTTTAAATAAATAAAACTTACAGGAATTTTACTTAATTTTCTTTTTTCTTTACAAAACCGGAAGCCATTCTCTTAACTCCGACCTTATCAAAACAAACTTCAAGTATAGTATTTTTGCTGTCGGGCTGTGATATTGAAATAACAGTACCCTCACCGAAACTTCTGTTTATAACCTTATCACCGGGTTTAAATTCGGTATTCTGTGAAACAGATTTATTAACAGAATTTGCTCTGTTGCGGAGAATTTGTTGTTGGAGGGGTATTGACTGAACGGCAGAAATATCCTTATATACGGAGTTTCTGAGTTTTATAGAGGAATTTTCGTGCTTTTCAACAAGATTCATATCGAGTTCCTTTATAAATCTTGAAGTGATATTCTGATGTGTCTGACCGAAAAGTGTTCTTGAGTTTGCACTTGAAATATAGAGATGTTTTTTTGCACGTGTTATTGCAACATATGCAAGACGTCTTTCTTCCTCAAGGTCTTCATTGTTATCAAAAGAACGTGAGCTTGGAAAAAGTCCGTCCTCAAGTCCGACTATGAATACATTTTCAAATTCAAGACCCTTTGCGGAATGTACAGTCATAAGCACAACTCTGTCTGATATTGAATTATCTCTGTCAGCCTCGCTGTAAAGTGATACTTCTTCAAGAAATCCTTCAAGATTTCCGTCAGGATTTTTTTCAAGATACTGAATTGCATTTGTTTTAAGTTCGCCGATATTCTGAAGACGTTCAGCCCCTTCATCGCCGAGATTTTTAAGCATATTCTGATAACCTGTTTTTGCTGTCACTTCATCTATAAATTCAGGAAGCGGAGTTGTTTTAAGTTTTTCGGAAAGTCCGTCAAGAATTGTTGCAAAGTTTTTAAGCTGAACAGCCTTTTTTGAAATCGGAGGATATTCAGAGGCATTACGCATTACATCAACAGGAGAGATTTTAAGGTCACGGCAGATTTCTTCTATAAGCGAAACAGTAGCATCGCCTATTCCTCTTTTTGGTTCATTTACAATACGCTTGAAACGGAGCATATCGAAAGGATTGTTTATAACATTGAGATATGCTGTAACGTCCTTTACTTCCTTTCTGTCGAAAAATCTCATACCGCCGTATATTTTATATGGAATATGGTTTTTAATCAAAGATTTTTCAATTATGTTTGACTGTGCATTCATTCTGTAAAGAATGGCATTTGAACCATATTTTTTATTCTTTTTGAAATTTTCCTTAATCTGATTTGAAACAAAATCCGATTCATCATTTTCATCAAGAGCTTTATACCATACAATTTTACTGCCTGCTTCATCATTAGTCCAGAGAGTTTTTGATTTTCTTTCTGTATTGTTTTTGATTATTGAATTTGCAGAATCGAGAATATTTTTTGTTGAACGGTAATTCTGTTCAAGCCTGATTGTTTCAGTATTTTCAAAATGTTTTTCAAAGCTGAGAATATTTCTTATGTCTGCTCCTCTGAATTTATATATACTCTGGTCATCATCACCGACAACGCATATATTTTTATGAGCTGATGCAAGAAGCCATACAAATTTGAACTGGGCATAGTTTGTATCCTGATACTCATCTACCATAATATATCTGTATCTGTTACGGTAATATTCAAGGACGTCCGGCTGGGATTCAAAAAGCATTACAGTTAAGAGAATGATGTCATCAAAATCGAGAGCGTTTGCTTCTTTCATACGCATCTGATAGCTTGCATAAATTCTTGCAACCATTTTTGCACGAAAATCGTTTCCGGCATTGTCAAGAACATGTTTCGGAGATTCGAGCTTGTTTTTTGCAGAGCTTATTGATGAAAGAACGGATTTCGGAGGAAAATTCTTTTCAGGAATTTCAAGTTCAGCCATAACGGATTTAATCATTCTCTGACTGTCATCAGAATCATATATTGTAAAATTGTTCTCAAAGCCAAGACGGTCAATATATCTTCTGAGTATTCGTACACAGGCAGAGTGAAATGTTGATGCATTTACATTAAGACCGTCGTTTCCGAGTTTAAGTTCAAGACGTGTTTTAAGTTCTTCAGAAGCCTTGTTTGTAAAAGTTATGGCAAGGATATTCCAGGGCTTTACGGGAGATACTGCAACGGCATCTCTCAAATCATCATCACTGACAGGTTTTCCGTCAAGATAATCCCTTATAATTTTTTCATCGTATTCATTACCGGCAGAAGTTTCATCATAATAAGCATTTCCGAACTTAACAAGATTTATGATACGGTTAATAATAGCAGTAGTCTTTCCGCTTCCAGCACCGGCAAGCACAAGCAGAGAGCCATTCACATGAAATACGGCTTTTTTCTGCATATCGTTCAGACCTGAAAAATATTTTTCAAGAGCCTTTCTTCTCAACTGGATAAAAGTTTCATTTTTCATATTATTACCCCATTCGATATATTTTTTTGTCAAAGATTCCAATGTACAACCGAATAAATTAATTTTAATTGAATCTGATTAAAAACAACATTATCTATTATAGCATATTTTTTCAGCTGTGCAAATAGATTATCAATATTATTTTTTATTATAACATATTTTTTTCTGGCATGCAAACATTCAAGGAAATTTTTAAACCGTATAGCAGGAAAAAGTTTTTAAAGAATTTTTTTCGATTTCTATTGACAAAATAACAGATATAGTGTATCATGTCAATATGACCTTATCAAGAGTGGTGGAGAATACAGGTTCTGTGAAGCCCGGCAACCTATTGGGTAACTTTTTGTTTATCCTGAAAAGGTGCTAATTCCTGCGGTTATACCGGAAGATGAGGATTTTAAAAAAATCATCAGCATACCGGAAACGGTATGCTTTTTTTGATAATGTCAGAATTTTTTTACGGAGGTTTTTTAATGTCTAAAATTTTATTCACTTCAGAATCAGTTACAGAAGGTCACCCGGATAAAATATGTGACCAGATTTCAGATGCCGTTCTTGATGCCATTCTTGAACAGGATAAAAATGCACGAGTTGCGTGTGAAACAGCCTGCACAACAGGAATGATTCTCTGTATGGGCGAAATTTCCACAACCGCAAAAGTCGATATTCCTAAAATTGCACGTCAGGTTGTAATCAATATAGGCTATGACAGAGCAAAATTCGGATTTGACGGACATACATGTTCTGTTATCACATCGATAGATGAACAGTCAGCCGATATTGCTATGGGAGTTGATGAGGCTCTTGAATACAGAAATGACGATTCTGAAACAGAATTTGTTACAGGTGCAGGCGACCAGGGAATTATGTTCGGATATGCATGCAATGAAACTCCTGAACTTATGCCTATGCCGATTTCCCTTGCTCATAAACTTGCTATGAAGCTTACAGAAGTTCGTAAAAACAAGACGCTCCGTTATCTCCGTCCGGACGGAAAGTCACAGGTTACTGTTGAATATGAAAACGGAAAGCCAAAGAGAGTCGATGCCGTTGTAATTTCCACACAGCACGCTCCTGATATAACACTTGATAAAATCCGTGATGATATAATCGAATATGTTATAAAACCTGTTATTCCTGCCGAACTTCTCGACAGCAAAACAAAATATTACATCAATCCGACAGGAAGATTTGTAACAGGCGGGCCTCAGGGTGACAGCGGTCTTACAGGAAGAAAGATTATAGTTGACACATACGGCGGTTATTCACGTCACGGAGGCGGTGCATTCTCAGGAAAAGACCCGACAAAAGTTGACCGTTCGGGAGCATATGTTGCAAGATATATTGCTAAGAATATAGTTGCAGGCGGTCTGGCAGAAAAATGTGAAGTACAGCTTGCATATGCAATAGGTGTTGCAGAACCGGTATCAATTCTTGTTGATACATTCGGAACAGGAAAAGTTGATGATGAAAAACTTGCACAGGCTGTTGAAAAGGTATTTGACCTCAGACCTGAATCAATCATAAAAATGCTTGACCTCAGAAAACCGCAGTACAGACAGCTTGCATCATACGGACATTTCGGACGTGAAGATTTGGGCGTTGCTTGGGAAAAGACAGACAAAACAGAGGATATAAAAAAGGCTCTTGAATAATGAATAACGGGCGGAAATTTATTTCCGCCTGTTTTTTTTGAGAAATTTTAAAAAAAGTTCGTCTTTTTTAAGCTTTAAAATCACTGTTTATAAAAGGCATTTGAAAAGGAGATGCGGAAAATTTTAAAAAAAGGAGTGATTTTATATGTTTGCAGGTAATGAACTTATTTTTTGTGATACTGATGAAACGCAGTCAATAAGCAAAAATACTGATATTGATATAAATACGCTTATTGAAAAATGCCGTACTGACAGAAAAAGTCTTGAATTGCTTTATGATACGTTCAAAAAAGATGTTTTTGTAATTTCATTCAGTATTCTGTGTGACTATCATCTTTCAGAGGACTGTGTTGCAGAAACTTTTGTAAGATTAAGTCAGGTAAAACGGTTTTCAAAATCAGGAGGAAACGGCAAAGGATTTATTATTAAAATCGCCCGTAACTGTGCTATGGAAATCCTAAGACGCTATAAAAAGGAATGTTACAGTGAAGTTATTCAGGCATATGGAGATGCTGAAAAAACTGTTGAGGACAGTATATATATAAATCAGCTTTTGAAAAATCTTTCAGATAAACAGCGTCAGACTGTTGTAATGAGGTGCTGTAATCAGCTTTCGTTCAGGGAGATTGCAAAAATTATGCATACTCCGGAATCAACCGTAAAATCGAGATATAGTCGTGCAATGGATATATTGCGTAAGAAAGCAGGTGAAATGCAATGAAAAATTTTGAAAAGGATTTTGAAAAAAATCTTTCTGAAAAAATGTCAGAGCTTTCGGATAATGTGAACTGTTTTGATAAAATTGCAAGGAGAGCCTTTCCGGAACAAAATTCCGTAACAGAGGACGGATATTATTCTGAAAGCGGTCTTGAAAATGTTACAGGCAAAAGACGTTTTTCATTTGTTCCTGTTATAGCTGTTGCATGTGCCGTAGTTTTATGTTCGGTTGTTGTTATGCAGAGCAGTTTCAAGGAATTTTTCAGTCAGCTTAAAGATTATGATGAATATTACAATGATTTCAATGATATAAAATCTGAACTTGACTATGAACTTGAAAATTTCAGCTATATTTATTATGACCTTTCCTTTGAAGAATATCAGATGAATATCGGCTGTATAAATCCTCTTGCAGAATGTCCGCTTGTAAGGCAAGATGAAAGCACAAATGTAAGGGTGTATACAAAATATTTTACTGTCGGAAGTCAGAAAACAGAAACAAATCAGATTTATCTTGTCCAGTATATAAATGATTACTGCGATGAAAATATAATCAGCATAACCGATTCAAAGGCAAAATTCAGCAGAGATGACAAAGATAATGCAACTCTTTATCCGCAGTATAATATAACATGGCAGAATGCTTTTAATACTTTTCCTTACAGTGATTTCTATTATGAAGGCACTGATGATATGCAGGATATGTTTGAAATAAATTATCGTTTTCTGTATAAAGAACAGAATACAGAAAAGGTTTATGACCTTATTTCATCAGCAGTTTTCTGGTTTGAAGATTCTGACAAAAATCAGGATATAAAGCATTATGATATTGTTTCAATATATAATCCTGATAATAATTCAGATTCTCAGAATTATGAAATATATAATATCAATACTGATGATATGTGGAATGAAACCATTTATCAGTATGATGAACCGACTGGCTTTGATGATAACAAAGAAGAAAATTATTTCAGGAGAGAACATATTTCAGATGATATGACACAGAATAATATCTTTATTGACAGATATTTATTTGTGAATGATTATTCTTCAAGTACTGCTTCACCGAGTTATGAACGTCAGGTGATAAACAGTCAGAGAACAATTGAGGTAAAAATTTCTGTTCCTGATGATGATAAAAGCAGAACTGAAAAAATTACAAAAATTGCTGAATATTCGAGTGATATTTCACATTCGGAAGTATCTTTGAATAATATTACAGAGCTTTTCAGCAGGGAAACAATTGACAATCTTAAAAATTATGGTGATGATTTCATTGAAAGAAATACAGAATTATCAGATAATTCTGATTCCCCTATTGAAAGAAAACAGAATGAATATAATAATTATTATGAAGACCTCCTTTCAAATCATCTTGAAATTCAGAAACAGATTGAAGAACTTGAAAAAAATGAATCTGATTCTGAAAAAATTGCAGAATTAACAGACCAACTTTATATAATAAATAATGAAATAGACGCAAAGATTTCAGTTTCAACAGCATCTGATTATATTCAGAATAATTTCAGATACAGAGATAAACTTAATAATCTGGAATCATATGCAACAATAGTTTATGGTGATGATTATTCCGGTTCTGACAGTAATCAGTCAGACGTAGATTATACTGAATATTATAAAAAAGCTAATTTTGATTTAAGTGATACGGAATATTATGACAGGGCAGAGGTTTATTTTGATGTTGTTAAAAATGGCAGTGCATTCAGCATACAGGACATTGACATTAAAATTTATTTTCAGCCGGATATTTATAATTCCTGAATAAAATCAGACTCTTTGCGACATAATATATAAAAAGAAAAGGAGTCTGATTTTTATGGAACAGTTAAGTTTTGTTAAAAATGAGGTTATAAAGATTTATTGTCCGCCCTCTCAGAAAAGGATTCCTGAATATTCCGATACCGATGAGGTCAAAATTTATACAGCAGGGAAGTAAAAAAATCGGGCGACTGAAAAAGTCGCCCGTTAATTTTTTATTTTCTGAATTTTCCTATCAATGAAAAGATTACAAAGAATATGGCATTTACTATTACTATGCTTGCCCCCGGAGTTGTATTCATCAGCAGAGCTGTGAACATTCCGATTAAAAAACTTACAACAGATATTATTGCTGATGTTATAACAACTCCCCTGAAACTTCTGCATACTCTCATAGCTGTGAGAGTTGGAATAACTATAAGGCTTGATATTAAAAGTGAACCCATCATCATCATTCCGAGAACGACTGTAATTGCTGTAAGTACAGCAAAAATCATATTGTACATTCCGGAATTTACTCCCGTAGCTTTTGCAAAATTTTCATCAAAGGTAACAGCAAAAATTCTGTTATAAAGGAATATGAATGCAAGAATTACTATAACTGACATCACCACGCTTATTATAACATCTTCCTTGCTCATTGCAAGAATACTGCCGAACATATACTGACTGACATCATTTGTAAGACCGGCTTTTGATGAAACAAGAATACCTATCGCAAGGGCAGTTGTTGAAAAGAGTGCTATTGCAGAATCGCCATGCAGTTTACTGTTTTCATTCAGCCTTAAAAGTATGAATGCTGAAATTATTACTGCCGGAAGTGCTATTTTAAGCGGAGCAAGATTGAGTACAGCTCCGACTGACAAAGCCCCGTATCCTATATGTGACAATCCGTCACCAATCATTGAATATTTTTTAAGTACAAGTGTAACACCAAGAAGTGAGGCACATATTGTTACTGCAATTCCTCCTATGAGTGCAGGAAGAATTATTGCCCTGAAAAATTCAGGTTCAAGCATAAGCCTTAAATTTTCATTCATTTTATAATCTCCTATATAAATCTGCTTTTGAAATCTGAAACAGCATATTCTGATGCTGTGCCGAAAAAGTATCCGTTTTTTCTTAAATGAAGAACATGCGATGCACTTATAACGGAATTTTTAATGTCATGTGATACCATTATAACAGCAATTCCGTATTTTTCATTCAGTTCAAATATAACAGAATACAATTCTGCCGATGCAATAGGGTCAAGAGCCGTTACAGGTTCATCAAGAAGAATTAATTTTTTTGCAGCACAGAATGCTCTTGCGAGAAGAACTCTCTGTTGCTGACCTCCTGAAAGTTCACGGTAAGAACGTGATTTCAAATCAAGTATTCCAAGTTTTTCCATACTTTCATAAGCTTTTTTTCTTTCTTTTGCTGTAAAAAAAGGGTGCAGACCTCTGCTGTTAAGACAGCCGGACAGAACAACTTCATTTACTGTTGCAGGAAATCCCTTTTGCAGAACAGTCTGCTGAGGAAGATATCCTATATCAGTCTGTTTAAGACCGTCTGCCATTTTTATTTCACCGGAATCAACCTGCTTTATACCTAAAAGGCATTTTATGAGAGTGCTTTTTCCTGAACCGTTTTCGCCTACGATACAAAGATAATCTTTCTCATTAACAGAAAAACTCAAATCTTTGAGAACATTTACACCGTCATAGCTTGCAGATATGGAATTGCATGAAATAAGAGTATTTTTCATTTAATATAAAGCCTCCTTCAGAGTGTTTAAATTCTGATACATCAAATCTATATATGTTACATTGTTTCTGAAATCATCTCTTGATACATTACTGCAGGAATGAAGTGTAAGAATTTCTGCACCTGTTGCATCGGAAAGTTTTTCAGCAACTTTTCTTGTTGAAAATTCAAGGCAGAAAATATTTTTTACTTTGTTTTCAAGAACCTTGTTTATAAGAAATGCCATTGTATAGACTCCCGGTTCGGTTTCAGAACTGCAACCGCTGAAAGCTGAATAATACTGGAGATTATATTCATCGGCAAGATACCTGAAAGGAAATCTGTCCCCCACAACTATAAGATTGCTTTTTGCACCGGAAATCATATCTCTGAAATCACTGTCAAGTTTTCTGAGCTTGTCTGTATATTCCTCTGTATTTTTTCTGTATAAATCAGCTTTTTTACTGTCTGCATCAGACAGCGTGTTGCATACAGCTTCTGTCATACTTATGGCATTTTCCGGAGAAGTCCAGATATGTTCATCAAAATCGCAGTCATCATGTTCTTCTTCATGTTCGCTGTGATTATGATGTTCATGAGCAGAATTAGCCCCTTCAATATCAGCTTCTTCAAGCAGTTCTGCATAATCTGAAAGCTTTAATATATACTTGCCGGAAGTATCCATAGAATTTAAAATTTCATCTGCCCATACTTCACCTTCACCGCCTATGTATATAAAAACATCACACTGCTGTATCTTTAATATATCAAGTGGAGTCGGTTCATATGAATGTGCCTCTGCACCTGCACTGATTAACATTGTTATATTGTCTGTATTTCCTTTTACTGCTCTTGCAAAGTCATACGGAGGAAAACATGTTGTAACTATTGATAATTCACCGTTATTATTATTTTTTATGTAATCCGCATTGGACTGCATACAGCCTGTAAATGTTAAAAGGCACATAATGACGGCTGTCAGCAATGCTTTTTTCTTCATTTTTTAACTCCTTTCAGACATTCACTGCACTGACCGTAAAATACAGTTTTTGAATTGTCAACAATAAATCCATGGTGTTCAAGAATATGTTTGCCTATGTCATTCAGAAAGTTGCAGTCAAGATGAATAAGCTTTCCGCATGATGTACATTTAAGATGATAATGTTCACAGCAATTATTATTTTTATCCATATACTGATAACATGCTCCTGAACGTCCGTCAAGGAGATATTTTCTTACAAGTCCCTGTTCAACAAGTTTGTCAAGCTGACGGTATATTGTGGCAGTACCCATAGGTGTTCCGGCATTATTCATAAAATTATAAATTTTCTGAACCGTTATATGTTCTGATGAATTTTCACGCAGAAACTTTAAAAGTATTTCTTTTTGTTTTGTATTATACATTCTTATCACCTCTGAAAATGAAAATGATTTTCATTTTCATATTGTATCACATTATTTTTCCCCTGTCAAGCTTTTTCGCAGATTTTGTCTTGCATTTATATATAAAAGATGATATAATAATACTGTAAATAAATAATAGCCGGAGGTATCTTATGTTATCAGATATTGAAATTGCTCAGAATGCGAATATGAAACACATTGATGAAATTGCTGGGAATCTCGGAATTTCTTCCGATTATTTAGAACCCTACGGGCATTATAAAGCAAAGCTTTCGGAGGCTCTCTATTCAGAACTTGATTCAGAACCGGACGGGAAACTTATTCTTGTTACAGCTATAAATCCTACTCCTGCCGGCGAGGGAAAAACAACCGTAAGTGTCGGACTTGCTGAAGCTATGGCTGAAATAGGAAAAAAGGCAGTCCTTGCACTTCGTGAACCTTCATTAGGCCCTGTTTTCGGAATAAAAGGCGGTGCAGCTGGCGGAGGTTATTCTCAGGTTGTTCCTATGGAGGATATAAACCTTCATTTTACCGGTGATATGCATGCGATTACTTCTGCAAACAATCTCCTCTGTGCTGTTCTTGATAATCATCTCCAGCAGGGAAATGAACTCAGAATTGACCAGAGAAGAATTATGTTCAAACGCTGTCTTGATATGAATGACCGAGCTTTGAGAAATATTATAATAGGTCTTGGCGGAAAGGTTAACGGTGTTCCCCGTGAGGACGGTTTCCAGATTACTGTTGCATCTGAAGTTATGGCAATACTTTGTCTTTCAACAAGTCTTGCTGATTTGAAAAAGCGTCTTGAAAATATACTTGTAGCATATAATCTTGACGGTGAACCTGTTTTTGCGAAAGACCTCGGTTGCTGCGGAGCTATGACAGCTCTTTTAAAGGACGCATTAAAGCCTAATCTCGTTCAGACTCTTGAAAACAATCCGGCTCTTATTCATGGAGGCCCTTTTGCAAATATTGCACATGGCTGTAACTCAATACGTGCTACAAAGCTTGCTTTAAAACTTGGTGATTACTGTATTACAGAAGCAGGCTTCGGTTCTGATTTGGGAGCTGAAAAGTTCTTTGATATAAAATGCCGTTACGGCGGACTCAAACCGTCATGCGTTGTAATGGTTGCAACAATAAGAGCTTTGAAATATAACGGCGGTGTTCCTAAAACTGAATTAGGTAATGAAAATCTTGATGCTCTTGAAAAGGGTATTGAAAATCTCAGAACTCATATTGAAAACATGTATAAATATCATCTTCCTGTTGTTGTAGCTATAAACAGATTCGGAACTGATACTGATGAAGAAGTTCATTTTGTTGAAAAATTCTGTGCAGATATGGGCGTTGAAGTTTCAATGTGTGAAGTATTTGCAAAAGGCGGTAAAGGCGGAACAGACCTTGCTGAAAAAGTCTGTGAAACAATTAAGCTCTGTTCTGAAAGCCGGTTCAGCCCTATATATGATACAGATATGCCTGTCAAGGAAAAGATTGAAACTGTTGCAAAGGAAATTTATCGTGCTGACGGTGTAAATTATACTGCACAGGCTGAAAAGTCACTTGCTGAAATCGAAAAGCTCGGATTCGGAAATCTTCCTGTATGTATTGCAAAAACACAGTATTCTCTTTCAGATAATCCGTCACTTCTCGGAAAGCCTGAAAATTTCAGAATTACTGTTCGTGATGCAAAGGTTTCATCAGGTGCAGGATTTATTGTAATATATACCGGTGATATTCTTACAATGCCCGGACTTCCGAAAGCTCCGTCTGCTATGAAAATTGACTGCGACAATGACGGAAATATTTCAGGACTTTTCTGATTGGAAGTGATTTTTTTTGAAATTTATTACTCATTCACCCGATGAAACTATTCAAACAGCAGAAAAAATTGCAAAGACTCTTAAAGCCGGTGATGTTATCGCATATACGGGCGGTCTTGGTGCGGGAAAAACAACCTTTACAAGAGGTCTTGCGAAAGGTCTTGGACTCGGAGATGTTGTAACATCTCCGACATTTACAATTGTAAATGAATACAGAGGCGAAAAACTTACACTGTATCATTTTGATATGTACAGAATACAAAATTCCGATGACCTGGAATCAACAGGATATTATGACTATCCTCTTGAAGAAAGCATTTTTGCTGTTGAATGGTCTGAAAATATTGCAGATGTTCTTCCTGAAAATACTATATATATAAATATACGTTCTCTTGATGAAAATACAAGGGAAATTACTGTAAAGGACGATGAGAAATAATGCTTATACTTGGTATGGATACTTCCGGAAAAACTGCGTCTGTTGCCGTATATGATTCTGAAAGACAGGTTTTTCTTGCGGAATCTTCAATATATACAAGCCTTACTCATTCACAGGTAATTATGCCGTTATGTCAGGACGTTCTGAACAGGGCAGGGAAATCACTTGATGATATTGATTCAATTGCTGTTGCAAACGGGCCGGGGTCTTATACGGGACTCAGGATAGGTATAGCATCAGTAAAGGCTATGTCATTCGGTGCTGAATGTAATGTATGCGGAGTTTCCACTCTTGAGGCACTTGCGTATAATAATACCGTTTTTCAGGGTATTGTCTGTCCTGTTATGAAAGCAAGGGGAAATCTTGTATATACGGCAATATATATGTTTAAAAATTTCATATGCGAAAATATTATGAATGAAAAAATTATGCCTTCTGAAGAACTTGCGGAATTTCTTTCATTCGATGCCGAGAAAGTTCTGCTTTGCGGTGACGGTGCAGAGGATTTTATAAAACAGTATAAATCTGATAAATTCCTTCTTGCTCCTCCTGATTCAAGACTCCAGAATGCCTGCGGAGTATGCCTTGCATCTGTGAATAAATCCTTTGTTTCCCCCGAACAGCTTGAGGTTTCATATATGCAGAAAGTCAAGGCGGAAAAAGATTTGGAAAAACATTCTCAAAATTGTTGATTTTTCATATGAATTGTGATATAATTAATTATCGTTTATTTTTTAGGAAAGGAGATTTTTTTTATTATGATTGCTATTGGCTGTGACCATGCAGGATATGAACTGAAAAAAGCTCTTATTGAAGCTCTTTCAGAAAAGGGCTTTGAATTTAAGGATATGGGTTGTAACGGTGAACGCTGTGATTATCCTGTTATTGCCGAAGCTGTATGCGGTGAAATTACTTCCGGCAGATGCGACAAGGGTATACTTATCTGCGGTACGGGTATAGGAATGTCCATTGCCTCCAATAAGATAAAAGGCATACGTTCTGCACTCTGTTCTGACAGCTTTTCAACTAAATATACAAGACTTCATAACGATTCAAACGTTATGTGCTTAGGTGCAAGAGTTATGGGTTCAGGTCTTGCTCTTGAACTCGCTGAAATATTCCTCACAACAGGTTTCGAGGGTGGAAGACATCAGCAACGTATTGACCTTATTACTGAACTTGAAAACAAATAATTTTTATAAAAAGGAGGTTCTGGTTATGGCAGGATTATATGTTATTGACCACCCGCTTATTCAGCACAAAATCTCTCTTATGAGAGATAAAAACACAGGCACTAAGGAATTCAGAGAACTTGTTTCAGAAATAGCTATGCTTATCTGTTATGAGGCTACAAGAGATTTACCGTTAAAAGAAATTGAACTTGAAACACCTCTTGCTGTTGCAAAATCTAAAATAATTTCAGGCAGAAAAATGGCATTTGTTCCGATTCTCCGTGCAGGTCTTGGAATGATAGAAGGTATTACAACACTTGTACCGGCTGCAAAAATCGGTCATGTCGGACTTTTCAGAGATCCGACAACACACAAGCCTGTAAAGTATTATTCAAAGTTCCCTGATGATATTTCAGAACGTGATGTTGTAGTTGTAGACCCTATGCTTGCAACGGGTTCTTCAGCATGTGCAGCAATTGATGAACTTAAAAGTCTTGGTGTAACAAACATAAAGTTTATGTGTATTATCTGTTGTCCGGAAGGGATTTCAGCTTTGCAGAAAGCTCACCCTGATGTTGATATCTATACCGGTGTTGTGGACGAATGTCTTAATGAAAATAAATTTATAGTTCCCGGCGTAGGCGATGCAGGTGACAGAATGTTCGGCACAAAGTAAGATTTAATGCAATAAAAAAGCGGTTCAGAAATGAACCGCTTTTGTTTTTTAATCCTTGCTTCTGAATGTTCCCTCAATTATATCAGGGATAATATCCTCATTCTGTTTTTTTATTCTGATATTTGAAACTATTCTCATAACTCCGATACCTGCAAGAACAATTCCGAGTATTCTGAAAAGAAGTGCAGATGTTTTAAACGGATTTATTATAACTATTATTCCGAGGAGTGAGAATATAATTCCCATAATCAGCGGATTTCCTGAATTTCCGCCACGCTGTTTAATCTGGTATGAAAAGATAAGTCTTTCAATGCCGTTATAGAGGACGAAACAGCCGAGAACAAGCGGTATTCCGAATTTTACCATATGCGGTATTGCTGAAACACCTATACCAAGAAGAAGACCGCAGATAAATCTGAGCATCGGATATTCGGGAGCTTTTCCGAGTCTGCCCATAACGAATTTAAAAACATTGTAACCAACGATTATTATACCGAAGATATTGAAAATCGTATCGATTACGGCGGGATTTACTATGATTATTATACCGAGAATAATCATAATTGTTTCAAAAGTGTAATTGAATTTTTTGATGTTCATATAAAAAATCCTCCTATACAAGAATGGAAATTAATTTCAGATATATTTTTTTAAATATATTTGATTTCCGGCATATATTTTTTGAAAGTTCCTTTGAAAAGGCTGAAAGAAAATCGAGTTCCTGAGAAGTTGGCTGTGAATTTCCGAAAGCAGATTTCATAGTGATTTTAATGAAAGATGAGAAACAGCCTTCACTGAAATATTCACCTGAAAGTTTTTCTTCAACAATATCAGAAAATTCATTGTGCTGGAGATTATCCTGTTTAAGACCAAGATATTTCAGAAGTCTTATTACATATCTGTAATTGTTTATGACACGTTTTTTTGCTGAACCTGAATTGAGTTTTCTGTTTCTGATACTTATTATAATCCATCTTCTTGCAAAAATCAAGAGGAAAGCAAAAATAAGTATAAAAATCTTTCGGACTGAATCAGGAATATTTTCTTTTATGTGTGTTGCAGAACCTGTTCCGGAAACAAGAGAGCTTTCAGATATTTTTTCAGTTGTTGTTACAGCTGATGTTACGGCTGAACTGATGCTTTCTGAACTTTTGGTAGTATGTGACTGTTCCGGATTTGATGACGGAGAAATTGTAGTAGTTATAGTAGATTCTGTTGTTGCGGTAGTTGCAGTAGTAACATTTTCGGGGTGTTCGCTGTCAATTGTAAGGTCAGAATATCCGGCAGTAAATTCAAAGGGAATCCAGCCGTAACCGTCAAGATATATTTCTGCCCATGCATGTGAACGGCTGTCAGGAAGCTTTACAGTATATGAACCGTCAGGATTTTTGTTGTCCTCATTGTAATCATCGCCGACTGAAACATATCCTGTTGCATATCTTGCAGGTATACCTGCCATTCGTGCAAGCATTACACCTGCTGTTGCATAGTGGACGCAGTAACCTTTTTTATTTTCGAGAAGAAAATAGTTTGTAAAATCTCTTGTTGAGGGAGTTTTGCCCGGTTCAAGAGTATATTCAACATCTGAATTTATTTTATCCTTTATTTTCTGAAGTGTTTCAAGCTTGTCCTGTGAAGTTGATACTGAGCAGTTTTCAAGAATATCGGAATATTCATTATAAATTTCCTTGAATTCATCATTATCAGGATAGCTGAGATAATTTTCATATACAAATTTTCTGTACTGATTTTCAACAAGCATATTAATCATATAGTTATAGTTTGTAAGTACAGGAAGATTTGAACGGTTACTTAACTTCATATCCATATTATATTTTTCACTGAAATCCTTTATAGTCTGATTCTGTTCATCAGTGAAAGAATCATAATAATCAAGGTCAATTTTTATATCCACAACAGAAAGAGATGATACAAGATTTTTTATATCAGGTGAGAAAAATTCAAATGAATATGATTTTTCACGCTTTTTTGATATGCTTTTGTCATCGGCAAATGAAAAGCTTTCATCAGGAACAATTGCATATGGCGTATAATATTTATATCCCTTTTTCTGCGGACTTATTTTTATTTTATAGCATTTTTCATTCAGAAACGTATCTGTTGAATATGCTGTCTGCTGGGGGTATATATCATATTTTTCAAACATCTTGTTGATTTCAGTATATTTCGGATTTTCTGGTTCAAGCCATTCATTGTTTCCGTATTCTGATGCAGTAAAGCCTTTGAGATAAAGGGCATTTGCGGGGGCATCATCAAGAGTTATTATTAAGTCTGTTTTTCCATTGTAAGTAATTTTGCTGAATTTTCCGAGTCTGTTATCCTGATATTCAAATGAAAATCCAAGTGATTCCGTAACAGCGGATATACTTGATGCCAAATCCTCCATTGAAAATGAATTTATAGCTGTTTTTAGTTCACGTCTTTGTTCCTTGATTTTATCTGTTCTCTCATAGCCGGTTACATCAATTACAGTATTTGTGATAACTGCTGTAATCATTGACATTGCAATAAGCCATATACCGCATTTTTCCGTAACCTTGAATTTCATTTTGCGTTTTGGAAAGAAGAAATCATCTTTTCGGGTAAATCCTCCTCCACCGCCGAAATATTCACCGAGGTCACTTGTGCATATTGATGAAAGTGCAAACCAGTATCCTATTGTGAGGGCAGTCCATATAACAGGAACTTCAATTCCATAATAAAGGCATATTTCAATTATCGGGAATGTTACTGATATGACTATTAATATATTTGGTCTGTATACTGTAAAGAAAAATATTACAACTGAAAGAATCCAGACTGCAAATATAAAGAATACTGTTATATTATGTTCAGCGTGAACAGGGTTTATTGCTTTGAAATAGTTTATTCCCGTATCAGTCAGCTTTTTATACATTATATTGAATACAAGACAAAAACCGTTTTTAATTCGGGAATAATATTTAAAAGCTCCGAAACCCATAAATGCAAAAGTTACAGGGAATATCCATACAGCTTTTCCCTTGACTGCTGATGCCGTTCCATAGAGCAGGGCAAAGATTACTGAAAATATCAGTACAGCCTGACTGTCATATGAAAATGTAAATGTATTCAGAAAGAACATTATAATTCCTGAATATCCGCAGAGTGCAATGAAAAGTGATTCAAGTTCCCTTAAATTTCTGTGTTTGTGCTTTACTGACATTGTTATGCTGTCATTTATTCTTATACCGCTTAAATTTATATTTTCTTTTTTCATATGTCACTCTCCCGATTATAATTCTATTCCGGCTGTTGACTGTGAAATTTTTCCGGCAGAAATATTCATAATATTTATGCCTTCACAATCGGGAAAATCATTTTCATTTTGATTTTTACATATATACAGAAGATTTTTGATTTCTGAAAAAACATTCTGATTTATATTCACAATAGTTTCAGTATCAGCTTCATGTGATATGCAGATAAATGATGAACAGTATAATTCAGAATAGTTACTGAAAAATTCTGAAACAGGATTTTTACTGTATTTTATATCAGCATTGTTTACAGCACTGAATATAAAGCTGTAAAGCGTTTTCATATCATCGATATAAACCTCATTGAAAGTTCCTGATTTGCTGTCATAGTTTATTATATAGTGCGGACGTTCATTTTCAAGAAGAAATGCTGAAACTGATATAAGAGTTTCCATAATCGTATCAAATACGGGAAGTGTATATTCAGAATTTTCAGAACAGCGTATATCAGGAAAAATTATGATTTTTTCATTTACAGGCATACTTAGTTCCTTGACTATGAAATCATCTTTTTTTGAGCTTAGTTTCCAGTGTATGCGACTTGGTTTATCGCCTGTTCTGTATTCATGAAAATCAAAGACTTCAGAAGGGTCATCGCCTGATTTTGTCTGCGAGAACTGATTGCTTTCTTCGTCCGTATAACAGAAATCAGAAATATATCCGTTTATTTCCTGACAGAGAGGCATAATTGTTATTTCAGTCTGAATATTTTTAGCTGTTTTAGCTTTAAAAAGTCTTATCGGGTCATATATCATAACATAACTGCTCCGGATTTTTACTTTTCCGCAGAATTTTGAAGTGAGCTGAAAATCAATTTTCTGACAATTCCGGCTTTGTATCGGAAAATGAAGTTCAACTGTATTTATATCGCCGTTTATTGTATTCTGATATTCTATAACAGCCTCTGCTTTTGAAACAGGAAAAATGCTTTTGTTTTCAACGTTCAGCGTAACAGTAAAAGGCTGACCTTTTTCAGCAGTTTTTTCTGATACTGAAAAATTCATTTTCAGTGTATGTTTAAGATATATTATTCCTGTAAAAAGAAAAACAGGTATAGCACATGAGATTACAAGGAGAACTATTGAAAAATCCCATACATACAAAATCCTGAAAAATATGCTTATTATTATCAGAATAAGAAACAGAATTTTCATTATAATCATATTTATTTACCGCCTGATATTTTCGGAACAGGAGTTGTTTTCAGTATATCAAGTATGACATCATCAGGAGTTCTGTCATTGATTTTTGCCTTTGAATTGAGTATTATTCTGTGTGAAAAAACATCTCGGCATATATAGCTTACGTCATCAGGAATAACATAATCACGTCCCATAGCAAGAGCAATTCCTTTTGAAATATTCATAAGTGCGAGAGTTCCTCTCGGGCTTACACCAAGTTTTATAAGAGGGTGATTTCTTGTGGCATTTGCTATGCTTACTATATATGAATATATTTTGTCATCTATGTAAATATCTGAAACAGCCTGCTGAATTTCAATAATCGAATCAGTATCAGCTACCTGCTGAACATTTTCAAGAGGATTTGAATTGTACTTTGATTTCAGTATTGCAATTTCTCCGTCAGAAGTAGGATAACCCATACTCAGTTTTATCATAAATCTGTCAAGCTGTGATTCGGGGAGAAGATGTGTTCCGGCAGAACCTATCGGATTCTGTGTTGCGATAACAGTGTATGGTTCGGGGAGCTTGTATGTTATTCCGTCAACGGTAATATTTTTTTCTTCCATAAGTTCAAGCAGAGCTGATTGTGTTTTGCTTGAAGTTCTGTTTATTTCATCGGCAAGAAAGAGATTGCAGAAAGCAGAACCCTCTTTAAATTCAAAAGTTCCCTTTGCCTTGTTGTATATGTTGAAACCAGTTACATCTGAAGGCAGAACATCAGGTGTAAACTGCATTCTGTTGTGCCTGAGGTTAAGAGCTTTTGAGAATGCAAGTGCAAGAGTAGTTTTGCCTACTCCGGGTATATCCTCTATAAGTATATGCCCCTTGCAGAGTATTGCAAGCATAGTTTTTATTATAACAGTATCCTTTCCGATTACTGCTTTTTTGACTTCGCTTACTATTCTGTTAATCTGGCTTGTATAAAAATTTGCGTTCATGTTTCCTCCTGAATTTAAATATTTCTTTACTTTTAAATTATAACACTGTATATATAAAAAATCAACCCTGAAAAAATAACGGATACTTATTAAGTATCCGTTAAAGTTCTGAAATAAACTGATATGCAATTCCGAACCATTCACGCACCCAGTAGGTAGGAACAAGCCATAGGGAAGTTGGTGCGGATACATTTGATATATTTTCATATCCGGCATTTTTTGCAATCATTTCAGCACGCATCTGATGATAGCCGTCAGTAACTATTACTATATCAGTGCAGAGATTGTTTTTTTCAATAATTGATTTTGAAAATTTCAGATTTTCATAAGTTGAGGCAGATTTGTCCTCCATAATGATTCTTTCGGAGGAAATCCCTTTATTGCAGAGATAGTCTTTCATACACTTTGCCTCACTCATAATTTCATCACTGCCTTTTCCTCCTGATACAATAACATCAGCCTCAGGATTTCTGTAAAGATAATCATATGCAGAATCAAGCCGTCTTTTCAGCATAAGGCTCGGACGGTCACCTTTTACTCTGCAACCGAGAACTATTACTGTTGCATTTTTATTCTGCGGATAGTCATTCATACATCTGACCATAGATATATTTATTATCAGCAGAATTATAAATCCTAAGGCAGTTATTATTCCTGATATTACAGCAACAGGTTTCGGAAGTTTTGAAAGAATATCAGGTTTTATAATCAGAAACGAAAGTAATGAAGTGATAATTATTCCTGCAATGTTTCCGATATTGCATATTCCTGTGAAAACAGGAGCTATGAAAAGTGCAAGAAAAAATAAAAGAACTGAAAGGGGAATTATCTGAATTAATTTCAACCCTCTCATAAAGCCTGTTTTAAAGCTTCTGAAAGCTGGTCAGGACATGAAGTCTGTTTCATACCGCATTTTATTCCTTCAAGTTTTTTTATAACGCTTTCAACGTCCATACCCTCAACAAGACTTGCGATACCTTTGAGATTTCCGTTACAGCCTCCTGTAAACTTAACGTTCTTTACGATACCGTCCTCAATCTCAAAGCTAATCATTCTTGAACATACTCCTTTAGGAACATATGTATATTCCATAAAAAATATCATTCCTTTCTTTTTTATTATATACTATTATTATATCCCATACTTCCTGAAAAATCAAGCAGGATTTTTTAAAAAATACTGTTTACAACACGATTTTTTTATGATATAATTGAAGAATAATTAATTTTCAGGAAAGGAAGTTTTTTTATGAGTACCAGCCGTACGGGCGGAAAAGGAAAAAAGAAGCGTTATAAGCTCCGATATGACAGAATTATTGCTGTCGGAGTTGTTTTTATAATTATAATTGTTATGCTTGTTTCATGCATAGGAAGCTGTTCGGATAAAAATAATGAAAGCTCATCTGAAATATCGTCAGAGTCCGTTCAGACTCAGACTGAAAATACATCTCTCCCTGTTTCAGAAATAACTTCTGAAACTTCAGCAACTCAGCCTGCTACTGAAAATTCAGGCTATACTGTTCAGAAACTTGAATATTCTGAAATCAGCAAGGGTGACCTTGTGCTTGTAAATAAAACATATGAATACAAATTTACTGAGGATTTGGATATTGTTGATATATACAGCCACAAAAATGAATATTATACTGTTAAGGATATGGAAGTTTCACTCGAAAGCAATGTTATAAATCAGCTTAATGCTATGATGGAGGCTTTTCATAAGGAAAAGAATAATAATGATATACGTGTAATAGATGCTTATCGTTCAAAAGAAGAACAGGACAAGCAGGTAAGCGGAAATAAAACTGATGTTACAGGCGGTTATTCTGATTATAATACTGCCCGCAGTTTTGCACTCGGTTCTTTTCCGGCAGACGGAACTTCATATTATCTTCTTGATGAGGGCGATTATTCATGGATTTATGACAATATGCAGAATTACGGCTTTATATTGAGATACCCTGTAAGCAAGGATTTAATAACAGGTATACCTTCAAGCACTTACAGATTCAGATATGTCGGTGTACCGCATGCTATATATATGGCACAGAATAATCTTACTCTTGAGGAGTATATCGAAAATATAAAATCATACAATAAGGATACACCTCTTAAAGTTACTGACGGTACAAAAAGTTATAATATATATTATGTTTCTGCAAATGAAAACAGCGTTACGGAAGTCCCTGTTCCGTCAGACAAAACCTATACAATATCAGGCAACAACACAGACGGTTTTATAGTTACGGTCACACTTAATTAATTTTTTTCAGGAGTATCAGAAAAGTTGAAAAAATCAGCCCTTATTTTAACTCTTGCCTTTTTAATGTCATTTTCTGTATCCTGCGGAAGTGATACAAATGACGGAAGCGGTGAAATGTTTGACGCTTCATTATATAAAAATCCCCAGAGCCTTGACCCTCAGATTGCTGATGATGTATCATCAAGGACAGTAATTTCAAATATGTTCAGCGGACTTCTTGCTCTTGATTCCGAGGGTTCTGTTATAAATGACAACGCAGAAAGCTATGAAATTTCTGATGACGGTCTTTCATATACTTTCAGACTGCGTAAAGATAATTACTGGTTCAGGGATATTGACGGTGATGAGGATTACAGTGAAGGTGAATATTTTCCTGTTACAGCTCATGACTATGTTTTTGCATTTCAAAGACTTTTTAATCCGGAAACAAGGTCTGAACTTGCCGGAAACTTTATCTGTATAAAGAACAGTGAAAAAATAATGGCAGGTAAATTGTCACCGGAAGAAATAGGAGTTTATGCCGAAGATGATTATACACTTGTTTTTAATCTTGAACATTCAAGTGCAGATTTTCTGAAACTTCTTACAACTACTCCTGCACTTCCCTGCAATGAAGAATTTTTTTACAGTACAAAGGGAAGATATGGTCTTGATGAAGATTCTGTTATTTCCAACGGTGCATTTTTTATGCGTCAGTGGTTTTATGACCCTTATGGAAGTCATAATATTCTGTATATGAAACGCAACAGCGTAAACAGTCAGTATGATAAAGTTTATCCGTCTTATCTCAGTTTCAGTATAGAGGATTCTCAGGAAGATATAAATTCCGAATTTATTTCCAGTGATTTGGATTGCATAAGCACTCTTGAATTTGATAACAGATTTGAAAAGAAAAAATATTCATATGATGCTTACCGTTCAATTACTCTCGGAATTATATTCAATCCGAAAGATGAAATCTATTCAAATGAAAATCTCAGAAAAGCTCTTGCATATGGAATAAACCGTGAATCTGCAAAGGAAAAAATTGATAATGATGTTGAAATGGCAGGAGGTCTTATTGCTCCTGCGGTAACACTTCTCGGAAGAAGTTACAGAGAACTTTCAGCAGACAGCAGTCTTTCTGAATATAATAAGGAAAAGGCTCTTGAATATCTCGGCAAGGCAAAATCAGAACTTAACCGTGAAACATTTGAACCTGCTAAAATTCTTGTATGCAATGAAAGTGTAAATCCCGATGAACTTCATGTTCTTTCACAGCAATGGAGTGACCTGCTCGGAATATATATCGGTGTTGAAGAAGTTACGGAATCTGATTTTTATTCACGTCTTGAAAGAGGAGATTATTCTCTTGCATTATATCCTGTTACAGCAGACTATAACAGCGGAATTTCATTTTTATATAAATTTTCTGATAATCCGTATTTCAGTATAAATGATGATACAAAACAGTCTGTAATAAATCTTTCAGGCATTGCTGATGCACAGGATTATGTAATAGCGTTTTCTGATATAGAGAGGGATATTCTCAGCCAGTATTGTTATATTCCGGTATTTTATAAAAATACCTATCTTGTAATGAAATCGGAAAATACTGATATTTTATATGAACCTTTTTCGCAGTCTGTAAATTTCCAGTATGCGAAAAATTTTGATTGATTTTTGTTGGAGAGGGTTTTGTTTTTTGTTGGAGAGGGCTTTGCCCCCTCCAAACCTCCCCCACAAGCTTTTTTGAAAAAAAGCTTGACCAAAAAACTTTTTTATTTATGATATTAAAAAACGGCAGAATTTAAAATTCCGCCGTTTTGTTTTTTACTGTTTGTATTCATCTATAATCTTGATGATTATATCATAAAGTTTTTCAACCTGATAGTCGCCTATAATTGGTTCAAGGTGTGAACCGCCTATGCCTGAATCATCTGTAAGAAAAACATATTCACCGTTTGTGCAGATACTTAAAGCACGTCCGAAAAGTTCTGTATTACGTTCAGAGTTTGAAGATACTACGGGGATAATTCTTATACCCCTTTCAGATGCGGTTTTTATTGCATTGTTAAGTACATCAAGGTCATTGCGGTCACTGTGAGGGGGAGCATCAAAAATCATAAATGCAAGTTTTACGGATTTTTCGCCCCAGTCAGATTTATTCATTGTTTCATCGAGAATTTCTGTTACAGCCTCCGGAGTATCTCCGCCACCGTCAGCACGTTCACTGTTTAAAGTTTCCTGAAGTGATGATATGTCATCAGTAAAATCAAAGCATTTTGTAACATATTCATCGCCTATGTCACGATAGAAATTTACAGAATATCTTATATTATCTGTGCCGGTTTCCTGTGCAATTGCTGAAAATTCACTTTGCAGGAAAAGCATTTCATCAGACATTGAACCTGTTGAATCAACAATAAACATAATATCAGTTGCCGGATATAATTCTCCCTGTGAACTGAATGTTATATCAGTGCTTTCTGAAACAGGAGTTGCAGATGAGCCCTGTCCGTCAGAATTATGGTTATTGATTTCTATTGCATATTCCTGTGAATCCTCTCCGAATGATATACGGACTTTTTCGGGGAGATTATCTTTTTCGTAAAAGAGATATGCTTTTCCGTTTTTATCAGTTAATGAAGTCCATATTACAGAACCGTCTGATGAAAGAAGTTCAGCTTTTGCATTTACAGACGGTTCACCTGATTCACTTTTAACATTGACTTCCGTGCGGTTTACAGGATTTATATCGAATACTGGAAATTCTATTGTTCCGGTATTTATAAGATTCTGAAAAAATCCCCAGTTCTGATTGTCGTTCCATCTTCCTGCTGTAAGGAGTCCTGCCTGATTTGTATCACCATTTTCATTGATTGTATATTCTTCATCTATGATTATATCTTCTTCAGGAACAACAGAAACATCTTCTGCACCCTCTGCAATATCAGCAACAGCATCATCGGCTTTTTTCAATGCTGTATCAGCGTCCGGAACTTCTGCTTCTTCTGCTATTTCGGCAGAACCTTCATCTTTTGCGACAGCCTCAGCAGAACCCTCATCAGCACTTTTTACCGCTGAACTCATTGAGAACATATCACCATTATCTGCTGAACCGCAACCTGTAAATAGTGTCATTAAAAGCATACATGATGCGGAGAGTGCAGATATTTTAATTCTTTTTTTCATAAATTAAGCCTCCTTTATAAATAATATTATAATATATTTTCTGAATAAATTATACCAGAGGCAGACCTGAAATGCAATAACAGAAAAATTACATATTTTTACAGAAAAATTTTAAATGGTTACAAAAATCTGACAAAAATTACATGTTGCAAAAAGCAAAAAACAGCATAAAATATTATAGCGAAAGATTAAATTTTGCAGTTTTATATGCTTTGAAGTGGCATAAACTGCCCGTGAACAGCTTCAGGGCAGTGTAATTTAATTTTTCGCTTTAATATAGATTTGACTGCCCTGTTAATAAACAGGGCAGTCGTTGTTTTTTATTCAGAAAGCGTGTTCGGATTTGCGTTTCTTCATTTCTTCCGCAATACGCTGATATTTCATTTTTGTAGCCATACCGCCACGGATATGACGTTCCTTTTTATTTATTTCAAGTATACTTTTTACTTCTCCCGCAAGTTGTTTGTTTATTTCAGGAAGCCGTTCCTTTACATCTTTATGTACGGTACTTTTGGAGATTCCGAAATATCTGGCAGCAGCTCTTACAGTAGCTTTGTTTTCAATAATGTATTCTCCTAAAATTACCGGTCTTTGTTCGTCTGATTTGTTCAAAATATTCTCACTCCTTTAATAACAGCTATACAGTCAATATATATGCGGTAATTATAATTTTTATGAAAAAATGCAAAAACAGGAAAACAAGTGAGAATAATGGATATATATTGAAAAAATTGCCTGAAACGACAAAAAGTGACATCAGACGGCATTTGAAGTTCATATGAACTTATGATATAATCATATCATCGTTAGACAAGGAGGTATGAACGCTGTGAGAATTATTCCCGGTACTACTTTGAAATACAGCGAACAAATCAGAAATAATGCCTTTTCTGCTATTTCTCCGGTGCTTGAGGCTACGGGAGGTTTAACCCTTTCACAGCTTTCAAAGCTTACAGGAATAGAAGGTTCAACAATTCAGAACTGGATAAAACGTGGCTGGGTATCATCAACAATAGGAAAAAAATACCGCCAAAGACAGATTATAAGAATTATTCTCATAAATATGCTGAGAGGAGTTATGAAACTTGAAGATATTGCAAATCTTATGACATATGTCAACGGTGATGTTGAGGACAGCTCTGATGATATTATAGATGATGTGATATTATATAATATCCTGTGTCATATAATATTCGATGCAGAGGATAACGGTGCTTTTGAAAAGGAATCGCTTAAAGAAGTTATTGACGAGGCAGTCCGTCATTCTGCAAGGGATATAAAATATGGAGATGATAAACTCCGCAAGGCTATGCTGGTAATGATACTCGCTTACCGCAGTTCCTATCTTAAATCTGAAATGGAATCTGAACTCAGAAAAACATTGATATAACAATCAAAATGAAATTTTGAACAATAGTAATCAGCAGAATTAATTATGGAGTGAATAAGCTTTATGGATAAAAAAATTGTAACGGAAGTTAAAGGAATAGTATGCTGTCGTGGCAGAATACTTGTTTTAAAGCGTTCGGAATTTGAAACAGTCGGAGCAAATGAATGGGAATTTCCGGGCGGAAGAATAAAATTCGGGGAATCTCCTGAAAATGCCCTTGAACGTGAGGTATATGAAGAAACCGGACTTAATGTCAAGGTAAAGAAGATAACACATGCCTCCAGTTTTATTATCTCAGAAACAGAGAATATAATTGTAATATTCTATCTCTGCACTTCAAATCATGATATGGTATCACTCAGTACGGAACATGGAGATTACATGTGGGTTCGTCCTGAAAGGCTTGTTGAAAGTGTAAGTGAGCATCTCAGAAATGATGTTGCACTTGACTATGAGCATATTATGCGTTTTATAAAATGTGAGTTTAATTAAAAAAACGGATTCCCGTACGGGAATCCGTTACTGAAAAATAATTTCAGATTTTAAATCCTTTTGCTCTCAGGCTGTCTATAACATCGCCTAAGATTTCGGCATTTGTAGCTGATACGGAATGGAGCAGAAGAATTTCACCGCCATGAGCTGATTCGGTGAGTTTTTTAAATCCCTCATCAAGTGACGGCTGACTGTCTGTTTTCCAGTCGACATATGCGAAGCTCCAGAAAAGTGTCTTATATCCAAGACTGCGGAGCTGTTCGATTGTTTCTTCAGAATATTCACCGCAGGGGTATCTGAAATACTGCATTTCATATCCGTATTCATCAAGTACATACTGATGAAGTGACATAACTTCTTTTCTTAGTTCATCTGGTGAAAGAGCTGGAATTTTTGCGTGAGTCATACCATGATTTCCGAGTACATGACCTTCATCAATCATACGTCTTACAAGTGCCTTTTCCTTTTTTGCATAATCTCCGGTTAGGAAAAATATTGCAGATACGTTTTTTTCTTTCAGGGTATCAAGGATTTTTGAAGTATAACCGTTTTCATATCCCTGGTCAAAAGTAATGATAATTCTTGATTTGTCGCCGGTAAGTGAATAAGTTCCCTTATCGCTGTAAGCTGAATTGAATTCAACTGCACCTGTCGGGCAGTTATGTTCATCAACAGCAGTTCCCTGACCGTATCCGGCTGAAAATGCATTTGTTCCTGTAACGGATAATGCTGTAATAAATGAAGCCAGAACAGATATAATTTGTTTTTTCATAATATACAGTTCCTGAAAAAAATTTTTTATGCGGATTGTCCTCCGCCCTGTTATTATTTGCAGAAACTGATTTATTATTTGCGGAAACTTATACTAAATCCGGAAAGGGCGGAAAATTTTCCGCCCCATATAATCATGAATTAAGATATGATTTTACAAGAACCTGTAAAAGCTCATCTCGGTCTATATAGCGGATAAGATTTCTTGCATTGTTATAAGTGGTTATGTAGGTGGGGTCTTCAGAAAGAATGTATCCTACAATCTGATTAATGGGGTTATATCCTTTTTGTACGAGGGCATCATAGATAATAGTGAGAGTTTTTTTAAGTTCACTTTCTCTGTCATCGTTTACGGAAAATGTCATAGTTTTATCTAACATGCTTTTCAGCCTCCTGTTAAAAAATTGCTTGTAATAAAGTTAATTATCAGGCACAGCTATATTATAACTCATTTTGCAGAATTTTGCAAGCACCTGAAAAAAGTTTTATGTTTTACACGTCAAAGTTCATATCCTTTTGTATAAAATATACATATTTATATGTAAGCCCGAAACAATTCGGGCATCAGAATCAGTCGCAGCAGCCTGTACGCTTTACGAATGAATGACAGTCTGTACATTCAGGAACGGTAGGGTTAGCCTCATGAGTTCCTACTGAGATACAGTTAAGACTGCAATAATCTTCTGTAACCATATTGTGCTTACACTGTGAAACAGTACATTTGATAGATGTGTTTTTCTTCATAGCTTCCATAGTATAAAATCTCCTTTGAATTTTTTATTTTGTTCACTGGGGAACTGATTCTATTATTCTCACATACAATAAAAATATGCTCCGAATGTGAAATATTTTTTTGCTGAAAAATTACAAAACGGTAAATAATTGGATATTTCGTTGACATTATAAATTAAACATGATATTATATTATATATTAATTATTAAAAAGGAGATTTCTTATGTCTGAATTCAATGAGTCTGTAAGCGGTGTTGAAACCGTAAAAAAGGGAAAAGCCCCTGTTATTGCAGGTATAACCGCAGGTGTTGTTGCTGTTGTTGCTGGCGGTTCTGTTATTGCTTATAATACTTCTGATTTTATTAAAAATAAAGTCAAGCTTGCAACACTTTCTCCAAAGGAATACTATGTATGGATTAATGATTCCAATGCTGATAAAAATATTGAGGCTCTTTCAGAATCTTACAACAGATATGTTGACATTATGGGAAAAGATTCCGAAAAGGGTATGAATGTTAAAATCAATGCTACATATACAATGAGTGACGGTGTCAAGACACTTCTTAAAAGTTCTATGGGCGGTACTGACAAGGCAAATAAATTTGTTGATAATATAAACAATATTTCCCTCAGCCTTGATGAATCACTTTTCAGAGGAGTTATAGGATATAATCTTGGTCTTGATTTCAATGATAATGACATTGCTGACCTTGAAATGTTTATGAACTACGGCGATTTGTTTATGCTCGGCAGAGTTCCTCAGCTTACAGAGAGATATCTCGGTATGGATTTAAAGTCTTTTACTTCTGATGACGATGAAGCAAAGGCTGTTGATGCTGTTGCAAAGTTTTACAGCAATCCTGAAGAAATTCTCACAAAAGAGGAATTCAGAACACTTGCAGAAAAATATACTTCTCTCTGGAATGACTGCATTTCAGATGTACAGCAGGAAAAAGGCGAAGAAGTTACTGTCGGAAATTATTCAAACAAATATACTGTTCTTACTATCGATATGAGTGAGGAATTTCTTGAAAATACTGCTGAAAAGTATATAAATACCATTAAGGAAGATGAAACAATAAAGGATATTTTTATTACACGTCTTGGCGTATGCGATGAGGAAACATATATCAGAAATCTTGATGATGCTGTTGAATCAATAAAAGCTGATGACGGAGATGATGTCAGCCTTACATTTAAAATGTATGTTGATGCAACAGGAAAAGTAAGAGGTTATACTCTTAAAGATGAAAATGATGACGGTTTTGAATATCTTTTCACAGGCGAGAACGAACAGACTGTAAACGGAATAATCAATTTCACAGATTCCGAAAACAGTACCTATTTTAAATGCAATGTGGATTATGTTGAAAATGACGGAAAATATACAGGTTCTGCTGATATGACATTTACTGAAAATGATGAAGATGAAAAAGTTGTTGCCGAATTTACTGACCTCCAGAAAGTAAATGATGAATATGGATATGTAAACGGAAATATCAACCTTTCAGTAAATGATTCCGCACCTTTTGCAATTGTTCTTGATTCTGACGGTTCATCACAGAAAGCAAGCTTTGATATTGATATTGAAGATATAAACTATGGAAATGTAACTCTTGAAATCACATCATCTGAAATAAGCGAACTCAATATTCCGGATAAATCAGGTGCTTATATTGTAGATAAAAATACAAATGACCTTGAGGGATATGTTTCAGAGGAAAATATTATAAACTTTATGTCATCTGTTGTTAAGAATATCGGCTTTGCTGAAACTGATGAGGAGGCAAGAAGTATTGTAAATTCATATCTTTACGGATATTCAACTAGTTATTCAGACTATAACGGTTTAATCTATTAAAAAGCATAAATTAAAGCGGACAAAAAAAGTCCGCTTTTTTTGAAGTAAAAAATAAATCAGGAGCGTAATATTTACAGAAGGGAAGTGAATTATTTGCTGGCTTTTTATCTTATGTCGCTGGAGAGTGATGATGACAGAAAGCTTTTTGAATATCTTTATAGAGAATATAAAAACAGACTTTATTATATAGCATATAAAATGATTGAAAATGAAAGTTCGGCAGAAGATGCTGTTCATGATACTTATATGAAAGTTATAAATCATATAGAAAAATTTTATGATATATCAGAAGAATATGAAAGAAATCTTATTATACTTATCCTTAAAAATACAGTAAGAGATATGATTAGAAAAAACCGTTCTGAACCTGTTCCTCTTGATGAAGAAGAATATCAGTCAAAATATAATCTTGTATATGATGACAGTTACAACCCCGATAAAGAAGAAGTAAAAGACTGTCTGAAACTTCTTAATGAAAAATACAGAACAGTTCTTGAGCTTAAATATTATCATGGTCTTAAAGAACATGAAATAGCAGATATTCTCGGAATAGGGAATAAGGCTGTAAATTCAAGAATTTTCAGAGCAAAGAAAATGCTTGCTGATATTATATCCGGAAGGGAGGAGAATATTTAATGACCGAAACCGAATTTGATAAAATACTTTTTCAGGCATTAAGAGAAAATGCCAATGAAAATAACCGGAAACTTCTTGAAGGATACAGCGATAAAAATATTCATATATTTTCAGAAAGCTTTAACAGAAAAATGTATCACGATTTGAAAAAATACGGAATAAATCCTAAGGGAATAATAAAAATAAAACATGGTATTTCTTATAATAAGGCATTTATTTCAGTTGCATCAGCAGTTTTTATCCTTTTCAGTGTTTCAGTGGCAGTTCCGGAAGTAAGGGCAGTTGTGTGGGGAAGTGTTATTGAATGGCTTGAAAACAATATAGCAATATATTTCGGTGATACAGGAAACAGCAGTATAGAATCTGCTGTATATCCTAAGTATATTCCGGAAGGATATGAAAAAGTATCGGAAAATATCGGTGAAAGCAATGCTGATATTTTTTATTCTGACGGAAAATCATATATAAATTTCAGTTATTATGTATCATCAGTTTCTTTCGGGGCAGATAACAGCTTTTCTGAATATTCTCATGTGAAAATAAATGATTATGACGGATATATTTTAAAATCGGACAGTCTTAATATTCTTATATGGCAGGACGATAAATATACTTATGAAATAAATGCACAAAATTCTGATGCTGATTTAGTGCGGATTGCCGAAAGCTTATATTATTCTGAAATTTATGAAGTAAAATGAAGTTTTTGTCCGTATATATAAAAAATATATTTTTTCAGGAGATTATTGATGAAAACAACAGAAAAACTTATGGGATTGTTTATCGGGATTTTTATTATGCTGATATTCTGTTCAGGTATTAAGGCTAAAGCTATTTATGAAAGCTTACAGTTTGATTACAGTCCTGACGGCATTTATAAATATGAAACAAACTGTGAATATTATGGTATTCTTGCAGATATAAAAAATCTTGATGAGGAACAAAAGCAGAAATTTCTTGACTGTATAAATCCCGAACTGAATTTCAGTGTATCAAGAGGAGATTTGTTTACAGGGAGAGTACAGTTTTCTGAACGCCTTAATTATATGTATAATTATACAGAGGAGGATAATGTCTATATATTCAATGCTCGTTCAGGATATGAAAATTATGATATAAATTATCTTATGGTCTATGGGTTCGGTGCAGAAAATTCCGCAGAGGCAAAACAGTATATTAAAAATATTCTTGTGGCATATAAAGCTTATGATACTGTGTATGAATATTCGGGAACGTTAAGGATATATATGCAGTATGCCACAGATATTCAGGATATTTATGAAATCAGTGACAGTATAATTTCAATAAGTGATGTTCAGGTTGATGAAAACGGCTGTCTTTATTATGATGTTCAGTTTGATGAATCGTGTGATTATTATTATGCAAAAGAAATTTCAGAAAAATTCAGGGATTTTGAATGGTATGATTATGTATCTGATATTGATTTTGTATATAATCCGGTCAGTGTATCTGAAAGAATTATTGTTGAAAATCCGGTCAGTTATAATTTTGACGACTGGAATAGTACTGATTGTCCGGTTACTACTACTGTTTGTCAGGAAACTAACGATTTTGTTACTACAACAAAAAATGAAATCCATACTACTACAACTTCAAATGACAGTTCTTCTGAACCCAGTTCGCCTGTTGAAAATACACCTGATATAAACGGGGACGGGCAGGTTAATATAGCAGATGCTGTTATAATAAAAAGTATTCTCAGAGGAGATATTTCTTCAGATTCATATTATATAGATATTTCCGATGTAAATAATGACGGTGTTATTGATGAATTCGACTATATGACCATATACAGCAATATAATAGGATATGGTGTTAATCTGAAAAGCATTACTGTTAATATAAATTCATCAGAAAAAAGATATGCAGACTGCTATGTTAAAATTATTGGCAACAAAGATTTATCTGATATGACAGGAAAAATATATTTTCAGAAAAATATTCTCGGAAGATATATTGACATAGTTGTAAATGATGTCGTTGCAGATGACAGTTTTTACATATTCAATGAAAGATATAACGCTGATTACAAAAAAAGATACAGATTGATTACATATGTTTTTTATGATGATAAGGAAATATCAGTTGAGGACAGCTGTATAATCTGAATGCGATTCCTCCATAAAAATAAATTTCCCATAAAGAGAAACTTTGCCTTTAAAACGGCGGAGTTTCTTTTTTTCTGAATAAATACTTGCATTGAATACGAAGATGTGATATAATATCATATTATAAATAAGAGGTGATTTTTTGGAACTGAACTATAAGGAAAAATTAAAGCAAATTTTTTCCGGAAAAAATATAAAGGCATATGTTCACAGTTTCGGCTGTCAGCTTAATGTTTCAGACGGTGAAAAAATCAAGGGTATACTTAAAGAAACCGGCTGTTCGTTCACTGATAAACCTGAAGATGCAGGCATAATTATTTTTAATACCTGTGCTGTGCGTGAAAGTGCCGAAGAAAGAGTTTTCGGAATAATAGGAAGTATGAAAAAGCTTAAAGCTGAAAATCCCGATTTGATAATAGGAGTTTCAGGCTGTATGACTGCTCAGGAAAAAAATCTTGAGCGTATAAAAAAATCGTATCCTCAGGTAGATATAGTTCTCGGAACATCTGCAATAAGTTCACTTCCAAGGCTTATTTATGAACATCTTGAAAGCAATAAACTTGAATATGATATATCAGAGTATGCAGATTTTTCCTGCAATGCTGAACAGGTGAGAGAAAGCAGTTTTAAAGCGTCTGTTCCGATAATGTTCGGGTGCAATAATTTCTGCACATACTGCATTGTTCCGTATGTAAGAGGCAGAGAGAGAAGCAGAGAATCTGCTGATATAATCAGTGAAGTAACTCAGCTTGTAAATCAGGGTTATAAGGAAATAATGCTTCTGGGTCAGAATGTAAATTCCTATGGCAAAGACCTTGAAAATGATTTGACCTTTCCTGAACTTCTCAGAAAAATAAATGAGATTGATGGAGATTTTATAATAAGATTTATGTCATCTCACCCGAAAGATGCAAAAAGAGAACTTCTTGATACTATTCTTGAATGTGAAAAGGTTGCAAAACATCTGCACCTTCCTGTTCAGAGCGGAAGCAACAGTATTCTTAAAGCGATGAACCGTAATTATACTGTTGAAAAATATCTTGAAACTGTTGATTATCTGCGTTCACATGACAGCGGATTTTCTCTTACTACTGATATAATAGTAGGATTTCCGAATGAAACAGATGAAGAATTTCAGGATACTGTTAAGCTTATAAAACAGGTGGAATATGATAATATATATTCCTTTATATATTCAAAACGAAGCGGTACAAAGGCAAGTATGATTGAGGACAGAACCCCTGAAGAAGTGAAAAGCCACAGATTAAGAGAACTTCTTGAAGTTCAGAGGGAAATTTCTGACAGGCATTACAGACGTTTTATCGGAAAAACTATGAGAGTGCTTGCTGACGGAAAAAGCAAAAAGCGTGAGGGATTTCTCACAGGAAAAAGCAATGAATTTATAATTGCCGAATTTAAGGGCGATGAATCGCTTATCGGACAGTTTGTAAATATAAAGGTTACAGATTCTATGAACTGGGCTGTAACCGGTGAAATAGTTTAAAAGGAGATTTTTAATAATGGATATTATCAAAATGACAAGAGAACTCGCAAAGGAACTTCAGAAAGATTCAAGATATACTGAATATATGAAAGCTAAGACTGCTAATGACAATGACGAAAAACTTCAGAGTATGATTCACGATTTTGAAATGAAACGTATGGAAATCAGTCTTGAGGCAGGCAAAAAAGATGATAAGGACGAAAAACGTGTTGAAAGCCTTAACGCTGAACTTCAGAACCTCTATGCTGAAATTATGCAGAATAAAAATATGATTGAATTTTCTGTTAAAAGAGATGAAATGGACGACCTCCTCAATCAGATAACAACTATACTCACAATGTGTGCAAACGGAGAAGACCCTGATACCTGTGAACCTTCCCATAATTGCAGTGGTGACTGCTCTTCATGCGGAGGCTGTCATTAATCTTGATAAAGACAGGAGTAATAAAATAAATGGCAGATATAGACAAAAGCAGATTATCTCCTATGATGTGCCAGTATTTTGACGTAAAGGATAAATACAATGACTGCATACTGTTTTTCCGTCTGGGAGATTTTTATGAGATGTTTTTTGATGATGCACTTGTTGCATCAAAGGTTCTTGAACTTACTCTTACCGGACGTGACTGCGGACTTGATGAAAAAGCCCCTATGTGCGGAGTGCCGTTCCACAGTGCTGATGTATATATAAAAAAGCTCATTGATTCGGGGTATAAGGTTGCTGTCTGCGAACAGCTTACTGACCCCTCTGAATCAAAGGGAATTGTTGTCCGTGATGTAATAAAGGTTGTAACAGCCGGAACTATCACTGACGGAAGTATGCTTGATGAGAGCCGGAACAATTATATATGCTCTGCATATTACAATAAGGAAAGCAAGAAATGCGGTATAGCCTTTGCAGATATTTCCACAGGTGAAGCATCTCTTATTTCAATAGACAATGCAGAATCCGGAACAGAAATTATCAATGAACTTTCAAGGTATCAGCCGGCAGAAATTATATTCAGTCAGGATTTCCTTGACCTTAAAACTGTTGCTGATTTTATAAAATCACGTCTTGAATGTGTAGTTACCCTGCGTGATGATATATGCTTTTCACCTGATGAAAATGCAGGAAACATTAAAAAAATCTTCAATGTCAATGAACTTTCAGAACTCGGAATAAGCGAAAACGGTGAGGACTGTTATGCAGTATGCGGACTTTTCAATTATATAGGTGATACACAGAAATCATCTGTATCAAGATTTACTTCAATAAAAATCCGTGACAGCCGTTCATATATGGGACTTGACCTTAATGCAAGAAGAAATCTTGAACTTACTGAAACTCTCCGAAACAAAGAAAAGAAAGGTTCATTGTTATGGGTTCTTGATTCAACAAGAACTTCAATGGGCAGACGCCTTTTGAAATCATATATCGAACAGCCTCTTTTAAGCCCTGCAAGAATTATGGAGCGTCTTGATGCTGTTGAAATATTTGTAAGATACAGTGTTGTCCTTATGGAAATTACTGATATTCTTGACAGCGTTTATGATATTGAACGCCTTATGACAAGAGTTATGTATAAGACAGCTACTCCGAGAGATTTAAAGGCACTTTCTTCAACATCAGAAAAACTCCCTCTTTTAAAAGAACAGCTTTCAAAACTTGAAAGTTCAAAGCTTATATCAAAATATAACAGTGATATAGATACACTTGAAAATATATCAAATCTTATTGAAAATGCTATAAATGATGAACCGCCTGTATCTGTAAAGGACGGCGGTGTTATCAAAGAGGGATTCAATCAGGAACTTGACAGACTCCGCCATATTATGACACATGGCAAGGAAATTATTGACGGAATAGAACAGCGTGAACGTGAGGTAACAGGAATAAAAAATCTTAAAATAGGATATAATCGTGTTTTCGGATATTATATAGAAGTTACACGTTCATATTATTCACTCGTTCCGCCTGCTTACATAAGAAAACAGACTCTTGCCAACTCCGAACGCTTTATTACTGAAGAACTCAAAAATGCTGAAAACAGTATTCTTAGTGCCAAGGATAAGGCTTTATCTCTTGAAGCTGATATTTTTGCAGAAGTACGTGATTATCTTTCAACACAGCTTGAAAAGGTTCAGCGTACTGCCGAGGCTGTCGCATCAATAGATGTTCTTGCATCTTTTGCGGATACAGCACTGAAAAATCAGTATGTAAAGCCTGATATTTCAATAGACGGCGTTATAGATATAAAAGCAGGCAGACACCCTGTTATAGAACTTATGCTTGACGGTGAAGTTTTTGTTCCGAATGATGTTTATCTTGATACAAAGCAGAACAGAATGTCAGTTATAACAGGCCCTAATATGTCGGGTAAATCCACATATATGCGTCAGACTGCAATAATTACGCTTATGGCACAGATAGGTTCATTTGTTCCGGCAAACTCTGCGAAAATATCAGTCGTTGACAGAATTTTCACAAGAGTCGGTGCATCTGATGACCTTTCCGCAGGACAGAGTACATTTATGGTTGAGATGAGTGAGGTTGCGGATATACTTGAAAATGCTACTCCGAACAGCCTTGTTATTCTTGATGAAGTGGGCAGGGGAACTTCAACATTTGACGGTGTAAGTATTGCGAAAGCTGTTGCCGAATATATCTGCACATCAAAGAAACTTCACTGCAAGACGCTTTTTGCAACTCATTATCATGAACTTATTGAACTTGAAAATGAGCTTGAAGGCGTAAGAAATTACAGTATAGCTGTAAATAAGAAAGGCGACAGCATAAGATTTCTGAGAAAGATTGTAAACGGCGGTGTTGATGAAAGCTATGGAATTGACGTTGCAAAGCTTGCAGGACTTCCGAATAAAGTAATCAGCCGTGCAAGGGAAATTCTCTCGGAAATGGAAGAAAAAAATCATCATGCAAAATCAGCCGTTTCAGAAAATGCACAGCAGACCTTTGATTCACAGAACAGGGAAAACGCTCTGCTTATGCTTGAAAAAACAAATGTTGATGAACTTTCAGACAGTGAATGCCGTGAACTTCTTAAAAATATGGCTGATATGATTAAATAATTTGCGAAAGGAGAAAAGAAATGTCACAGATAAAAATATTGAGCAAGGATATTTCGGAGCTTATAGCGGCAGGTGAAGTTATAGAACGTCCTGCATCTGTAATAAAGGAGCTTATCGAAAATTCCATAGATGCCGGAGCAGAACATATTACTGTTGAGATAAAAAAAGGCGGTACTGTTTTTATGCGTATAACTGATGATGGCTGTGGTATGGAATATGAAGATGTTCCGACAGCTTTTCTCCGCCACGCAACAAGTAAAATTTCTGAAAAAAATGACCTTGAACATATTATGACTCTCGGTTTCAGAGGAGAGGCTCTTGCATCAGTATCAGCAGTATCAAAAGTTGATGTTATCACAAAACGTAAAGGCGATGAATACGGAACGCATTACATAACAGAGGGAAGTTATGAAAAACTTTATGAAAAAACGGGCTGTCCTGAAGGAACTACAATAATTATCCGTGACCTGTTTTTCAATGTTCCTGTAAGGCGTAACTTTATGAAAAAAGATGTTACAGAGGGAAACGCTGTAAGCAGAATAGTTCAGAAAACAGCTCTTTCACACCCTGAAGTTGCTTTTAAATTTATCCGTGACGGAAAACTTGAATTTAATTCAAGCGGTGACGGAAATATATATTCCGCAATCTATGCCGTTTACGGAAAGGATTTTGCCAATGATATGGTGGCAGTCAGTTATTCTTCGGACGGTGTGCAGATAGGCGGATTTGTTATAAAACCTCTTTATGCAAAGTCAAACCGCACATTTCAGAATTTTTTTGTAAACGGCAGATATGTAAAATCGCTTATATGTCAGGTTGCACTTGAAAGTGCATATAATAATATGCTTATGACAGGAAAATTTCCCGCCTGCATACTCACTCTGAACGTAAATCCTGCAACAGTAGATGTCAATATACACCCCTCGAAAGCAGAAGTAAGATTTTCGGACGAAAAGAAAATATCAGATTCAGTATATTTTGCGATAAAAAATGCTTTTCTTGATAAAGGTCTTTCATATGAATTTAAATTCAGCAAATCATCAGATGAAATTCCAGATGAACCAAAAACAGAAAATTTCAGCAGTATTTTTACCAAGCCTGAAGATGTTGAGAAAGCAGAACAGAAACTTTCTGTTCAGATTGATGAAAGGAAAAATATTCCTGAAATTCCGGTTAGATATAATGATGACAGAATTGATGTTAAAAGAACCATAAACAAAGATGTTTTTATAGAAGCTGAAGAAGATGATAATGATGTTCCTGAAAAAATAGAGGGATTCAGCTATATAAATACATCTTCGTTCAGCCATTCTGAAAATACTGAAAATGCTGATGTTCAGGAAAAACTTCCTGAGTTAATAGAAACTGAAAAGAAAATTCATGTAATCGGAGAGGCTTTTAAAAATTATATTATGGCTGAGGCTGATGACAATATCATAATGATTGACAAGCATGCAGCACATGAACGTGTTATATTTGAAAAGCTTAAATCTGAAAACTGCCGTCAGTATATGCAGATGCTTATTTCTGAATATAAAATTCTGCTTTCAGATGAACAGTTTTCCGAAATGGAAACAAATTCCGGCTCACTTCTGAATATGGGATTTATGTTTGATTATTCACAGAAACCCTATATAATCCTGAAAGGCGTTCCTGATTTTCTGAAAGAACTTGATATGGAGGAAATCATTCCTGAAATAGCTGAAAATTTTGTTCTTTGCAAACATAATCCTGAAACGCATGCAATTGATGATATTCTTCATACAATGGCATGTAAATCTGCTATAAAGGCGAATGATAAAAATGATATTTCAGAACTCCAGAAACTTGCGGAAATTGTTTATAACAGTGAAAATATCCGTCATTGTCCGCACGGCAGACCTGTTATGTTTACTATGACAAAAAACAATATTGAAAGACAGTTTAAAAGAAAGCTCTGAGGTGATTTCCAGTTGAAAAAAAAAATACTGGCAGTAGTAGGTGCTACTGCATCAGGAAAAACTGATATGGCAATATCTCTTGCAAAGGAATTTGACGGTGAAATTGTTTCAGCGGATTCAATGCAGATTTATAAGGGTATGGATATTGCAACTGCAAAACCCTCCAAAGAAGAAATGCAGGGTATTCCTCACCACCTTATAGATTTTCTTGAACGTGATGTTTCTTTCAGCGTTGCGGATTATGTAAAGCTTGCAAATGAAAAAATCAGCGATATAATCAGCAGGGGAAAGTTACCGATAATAGCAGGCGGAACAGGTCTTTATATCGATTCACTTCTGAACAATGTCAAATTTTCAGAAACAAAAAAAGATGAGGAATACTGTAAGAGCCTTGAAAAATTTGCTGAAATAAACGGCAATGATGAACTATATAAAATTCTTGCTGAAACTGACCCTGAATCTGCTGTCAGTATTCACCCGAATAATCTTGTGAGAGTAATTCGTGCTTTGGAAGTTTATCATACAACAGGCAGAAAACTTAGTGAACTTAAAGCTGAAAGCCGTCTTGAAGAAAGTCCGTATGATTCATTCATTATCGGTCTTGATTACAGTAAAAGGGATATTCTTTATGACCGTATAAACAGACGTGTTGATATTATGCTTGAGAGAGGTCTTGCTGATGAGGCAGGAAATCTTTATCTTGAAAGCGGAAAAATGAAAACTGCCTCCAATGCGATAGGATACAAGGAACTTATTCCATATTTTGAAAATGTACAGTCTTTTGATGAGTGTGTGGATAAAATAAAGCAGGAAACACGTCATTATGCCAAACGTCAGTTGACATGGTTTAGAAAAAATCAGAAAATCAACTGGTTTCTTTTGGATAAAATTGACGAAAAAAATAAAATTCCGCAAATTTGCAGAAAAATTATAGCCAAATGAATTTTTGTGTGCTATAATATATTATGTATATTTGTATATACTTAATTAATTTATTTCAGAAACGGAGAATGTGTATGAACAAGGTCATAAATTTACAGGACGTTTTTCTCAATCAGTGCAGAAAAGAAAGAATATCAGTTACTATTTTTCTTACAAACGGTTTCCAGTTCAAAGGAATGGTAAAGGGCTTTGACAGCTATGTTGTTATTCTTGAAAGTGAAGGAAAACAACAGCTTGTATATAAACATGCTATTTCAACAGTAGTTCCCGCAAAGTCTGTATCTGTTCTTGATTCTTCTGAAAAATCAGAATAAGGAACGGCGATTTCATGAAATCCAAAAAAGCTAATATTCAGACTATACTGCATATCATAGTTCTGATAATGTTTCTGACAGTTTTTGTCAGTATATTTTATAACAATGATGGCCGTGACTATGTAACAGAAAGTGCTTTGATGCTGAAATCAACAGATTCCGCTGTTATAAACGGTGTTTTTATAAGAGATGAAAACGTCATAAAATATAACGGCGAAGGTGCGGTAAGTTACAGCGTTTCGGACGGCGGAAAAGTCGGAAAAGGTTCTGTTATTGCTGAAATATATCCCTCCTCTGAACAGATTCAGATTAACCGGCAGATAAGCAGTCTTGAAGATGAACTTGCTCTGCTGAAAAAAATTCAGAACCCCGGTACTGTTGAATCTGCACAGCCTTCAAGTCTTTCTGTTCTCATACAGGAACAATACCGCAATCTTATATATTACCGTGACTTGAAAAATTACAGCAAGATAAGTGAAAAGGAAGAAAATCTCCTTGTTTACCTCAGTACATATCAGCTTCTGACAAATTCTGATGTCAGCTTTACAGACCGTATTTCAGAAATAACTGCTGAGATAAATAATCTTAAACTTGAAATGTCACAGCCTGTTGATGTTAAAACGTCTGACCGTTCAGCATATTTTGTAAGCTACTGTGACGGTTATGAAGATGAACTGAAAAAATCAGATATAAAAAACCTTACCGCTGATTATCTGAAAACTGTTGAGGATAAAAAGCTTACTGATGAAAATATAATCGGAAAAACCATTGACAGCTATGAATGGTATATAGCCGGAATAGTTGACAATACAAATAAATCATATGAGGCAGGACAGAAGATAAAGATAAAGACTGAATCATCTCCGGAAGAACATGATGCCGAAATTATTGATGTTATTGATAACGGAAATCCGGCTGAATGTGTTATTGTTGCTTCAAGCGATGAATTCGGTTACAGCCTTGTACAGCACCGCTGTGAAAGAACAGAAATAATAAAGGGTGTTTATAACGGACTTAAAGTTCCAAGAAAGGCTATAAGATTTCAGAAAAATTCGGATAGCGATGAAAAATGCAAGGGAGTTTATATTCTTCAGGGCGAACAGGTTGTATTCAGAAAAATTGATGTTATATATGAGGGAAATGATTACGTTCTCTCAAAGGTTTTTTCAAAGGACGAAGGAACTGATTACCTTGCATTGTATGACGATATTATTGTGGAAGGACTTGTTGAGGATTATGACTATGAACAGTAATTTTTCCTATATTGACGAAAATCTGAAAAAAATCAGATACAATATTAATGAAGCTGTCGCAAAATACCGCAGACCTGATGAGTCTGTAAGACTTATGGCTGTTACAAAGACAGTTGCTCCTGAGGCAGTCAATTATGCCGTTTCAAAAGGCATAGACCTTATCGGAGAAAATCGTGTTCAGGAATATCAGTCAAAAAAAGATTTTTATGACAAATCAGCAGAAGTGCATATAATAGGTCATCTTCAGACAAATAAAGTCAAATATATAATAAACAGCGTAAGTATGATACAGTCCGTTGACAGCATTAAGCTTGCGGAGGAAATAAACAGACTTGCTTTGCAGAACAACCGCATTATGAATGTTCTCTGTGAAGTCAATATCGGACGTGAGGAAAGCAAAAGCGGTGTTATGCCTGAAGAAGCCTTTGAATTTGCTGAAAAGCTCGGCGAATTTAAAAATATAAAGGTATGCGGTCTTATGGCTGTTCCTCCTGCTGAAAACAGCGAAAAATTTTTGTGCGAAATGCAGAATTTATATATTGACATTTCAGAAAAAAAATCGGATAATATAAATATGGACATTCTTTCTGTCGGTATGACCGGAGATTATGTAAATGCCATAAAATACGGTTCAACCCTCGTCAGAATAGGTTCAGGTCTTTTTGGTGCAAGAATTTATAAATGAAAATTGTCGGTCCGCATTCCGTTTGAATTTTCCTGAAGAATTATTAATGCGGAGAATGGAGATTTTTAAGTATGAGTATTTTAAATAATATCAAGAACTTTTTCTATCAGCCTGATATAGAAGATGAAGAACCGGACGAAGAAACTCCGTCTTCTGTAAGACCTTCTGTAAATATGACATCATCTGAAAAAAATGAAGAGCCTGCATCATCTTCAAATGACATAAGAAACAAGGTTGTTAATATTCAGACAACAGCTCAGCTTCAGGTCGTACTTGTAAAGCCGGAAGTCTTTACGGACGCTAAACAGATTGCTGACCACCTTATTGCTAAAAAGACTGTTGTTCTTAATCTCGAAACCGCTTCTCCTGAAAATAAGAGAAGAATTATTGACTTCCTTGTAGGTGTTGCATATGCAAACGGCGGAAGCCTCAAGCGTGTTGCAAACCTCACATATATAATTACCCCGTATAATGTCGGATTCATTGGCGAAGACCTTGTGGGAGAACTCGAAAACAACGGAGTTATTCTCTGATAATGGATTCTGATAAAAGTATTATTCCGGCAAGAACAGAGGATTTAATAAGGCAGAGTTCAAAAATATACTCTCCTGCATATTCAATGTTTCTTGATGAAAGGCAGTGTGCAGAGGCTGAAAGAATACTTCTGTGCCGTCCTGATGTGAAATATAAATTCTGGGGCGGTTATGATGATGCACAGAGAAAAATCCTTTGTATATACACCTTGTCCGGCTGTGATTACCTTGATGAATTGTACAGTGAAGGCTTAACAGAGAAAATACCAATAAAATGCCTGACCTTTATTTACAGAAAATCTGACGTTCTGACTCATCGTGATTTTCTCGGTTCGCTTATGGCTCTCCGCCTTAAACGTGAAACTGTTGGAGATATACTTGTTTCAGAGGGGAAAACACAGATTTTCACAACCGATACAGCTTCAAAACTTATTTGCAGTACAATCGGAAAAATAGGCAGAACAGGTGTAAAAATCTATGATGATATGCCTTTTGATACAGTAAAGGCTCAGGAATTTGAAACCATAAGCGGAACAGTTGCATCAATGAGAGCAGACAGCGTTTTAAGCCTTGCTCTCAGAATAAGCCGTGAAAAGTCTGCACAGCTTATAAGGAATACCGGTGTTCAGATTAATTTTATTCCTGTGTTTTCAGTGTCCTGTGAAATGAAATGCAAAGATGTTTTTTCTGTTAAGGGATATGGAAAGTTCATTATTGATGAAATTTCCGGAATTTCAAAAAAAGGCAGATTACATATTACCATAAGGAAATATAAATGAAAGGAAGCATGTAAAATGATTACTGCAAGTGATATCAGAAATAAGAGATTTGAAAAGGCTGCTTTCGGTTACAAGCAGGAGGATATTGACGAATTTCTTACTGACCTTGAAAAAGAACTGACAGATATTGACAGCGAACGTGATGAAGCAAATAATAAAATACAGATTCTTGCTGATAAGGTTCGTGAATATATGAGAGATGAAGATGCTGTTAAGGACGCTCTGCTCGGTGCTCAGAAACAGGCTCATCATGTAATTGCAGATGCAAATGAAAAGGCTGAACAGATTCTTTCAGAAGCTCAGCAGAAAGCCGATGCCCTTATTGATGAGGCTACAAGACAGCACGAAATTGCTATGGAAAAAAACCGTGCAGAAGTCGCAAAAGAGAGAGAAGCTCTTATTCTCGCTCAGCAACAGGTTTCAGATTTCAAGAAAGCTCTCTTTGATATGTATAAAAATCATCTTGAGCTTATCTCAAGTATGCCTGAAACATTTGAAGAAGCTATGGGATATGATGAAACAGAAGAAGTTTCAGAAAATGATTCTGATGATGAATATTCAGATGAAACTCCCGCATCTGAAGAAGAATAATAAATTTATCTGAAAGGAATTTATATATAAAATGGATTACAATCAGACCCTTAATCTACCGAAAACCGATTTCCCTATGAGAGGAAATCTCCCGAAAAGAGAACCTGAAACTCTTGAAAAATGGGAAAATGAAAGACTTTATTACAAGATGATTGAAAAAAATCAGGGCAAACCTCTTTATGTACTTCACGACGGCCCTCCTTATGCAAACGGTGAAATTCATCTTGGAACAGCTCTCAACAAGACTCTTAAAGATTTTATAATCAAATATAAGAATATGAGCGGATTCTGTGCACCTTATGTTCCCGGCTGGGATACACATGGACTTCCGATTGAACTTAAAGCTATGAAGTCAATAGGCGTTGAAAACGGTGCTATACCTCCTGTTGAACTCAGAAAGCACTGCCACGATTTTGCACTTACACATGTTAAAAATCAGATGAAGCAGTTCAAGCGTCTTGGAACTCTCGGTGACTATGATGACCCGTATCTCACACTCAAGCCTGAATATGAGGCACGTCAGGTTGAAATTTTCGGCGAAATGGCTAAATCAGGATATATGTACAAGGGTTTAAAGCCTGTTTACTGGTGTCCTGACTGCAAGACAGCTCTTGCTGAAGCCGAAATTGAATATTCAGATGACCCATGTCATTCAATTTATGTAAAGTTCAGAGTTGCAGACGATAAGGGAATTTTCTCCGCAATGGGACTTGATATTTCAAATATCTATTTCGTAATCTGGACAACTACAACATGGACAATCCCCGGCAACCTTGCTGTATGCTTAGGCCCTGAATACAACTACACACTTGTTAATGCAAACGGTGAATATTATGTTATGGCTGAAGAACTTGTCAAATCCACTATGGAATCAGCAGGTATAACGGAATATACCACAACAGGCTGTTTCACCGGTGCAGAACTTGAAGGTATCAAAACTCAGCACCCTCTCTATGACAGATTTTCCCCTGTTATAACAGGTGACCATGTAACTCTCGAAAGCGGTACAGGCTGTGTTCATACTGCCCCCGGATATGGTGTTGAGGACTTTGAAGTATGCAAGAAATATGATGAAATCGGTATTCTTGTATGCGTTGATGAAAACGGCAGACAGACTGCTGAGGCAGGAGAATTTGAGGGAATGGACACTGATACGGCTAACAAGGCTATTGCAAAGAAGCTTGAAGAAAAAAATGCACTTCTTGCAATTCAGAAAATCGTTCACCCTTATCCGCACTGCTGGAGATGCAACAGCCCTATTATATATCGTGCTACTGAACAGTGGTTCTGTTCTGTAAACGGATTCAAGGACAAGGCTATAAAGGCTATTGAAAATGTAAAGTGGATTCCTGAATGGGGCGAAGACAGAATAAAAGGTATGGTTCGTGACAGAAGTGACTGGTGCATTTCACGTCAGAGAACATGGGGCGTTCCGATTCCTGTTGTATACTGTAAGGACTGCGGAAAGCCGATTGTAAACGATAAAACTATAAAGGCTGTTGCTGATATGTTCAGAAAAGAGGGAGCTGATTCATGGTGGCTCAAGGATACTTCTGAATTTATTCCTGCTGATGTCAAATGCGAATGTGGCTGTGGCGAATTTACAAAGGAATACGACATTATGGACGTATGGTTCGACAGCGGTGTATCACATTCAGCAGTAATGGAACAGTATGATTGCCTCAGATGGCCTGCTGATTTGTACCTTGAAGGTGCTGACCAGTACAGAGGCTGGTTCCAGTCATCACTCCTTACTTCCGTTGTATATAAGGGTACTGCTCCTTATAAGGCTGTTTGCACTCACGGCTGGGTTGTTGACGGTGAAGGCAAAACAATGCACAAATCCCTCGGAAACGGTATTGCACCTAATGAAATCACTGATGTTTACGGTGCTGATATTCTTCGCCTTTGGGTAGCATCATCTGATTATCATTCTGATATAAGAGTTTCACAGCCTATCCTCAAACAGCTTTCAGAGGCTTATAAGAAAATCAGAAATACTGCAAGATTTATTCTCGGAAATCTCGGAAACGGCAAAGGCTTTAATCCTGATACTGACAGTGTTCCTGATGACAAACTCACAGAGCTTGACAAATGGGCATTGATGAAACTTGATTCTGTTATCGACAAGGTTAACGAAGGATACAATAACTTTGATTTCCATATTGCTTTCCACGCAATTCACAATTTCTGCGTAACAGATATGTCAAACTTCTATCTTGACATTATCAAGGACAGACTTTACTGCGAAAAGGAAGATTCTGAAATCAGACGTTCCGCACAGACAACAATGTACAGAATTTTAAGTGCTGTTGCAAGACTTTCAGCTCCGATAATTTCATTCACTGCTGAAGAAATCTGGTCATATATGCCTCACAGTTCATCTGATGATGCTGAAAGTATTTTCCTTAACCAGATGCCTGAAAAATCAGGAATATCATTAAGCGATGAATTTGTTGCAAAATGGGATTTCATTTACAGCAACAGAGAAGCTGTAAACAAGGTTCTTGAAGAAAAGCGTAATGAAAAGCTTATCGGAAAATCCCTTGAAGCTAAAGTTATTATCCACTGCAACTCTGAAACAGCTGAAAAATATAAGGCAATATCAGACCACCTTTCTGAAATCCTTATCGTATCAGATGTTGAAGTATCTGCTGACAGAAACGATTCTGAAACAGAATTTGAAGTTGTAAAAGCAGAGGGCGGAAAGTGCGAAAGATGCTGGACTTATTCAACAACAGTCGGTTCAGATTCAGAACACCCCACACTCTGTGAAAGATGCTGTAAGGCAGTAAGATAAAAATAACAAGCCTGTCGGATAAATAACGGCAGGCTTGTTTTTACCGAAAGGATTTTCAGATGATAATATTTGCTATTGTAGCTATAATAGTTCTTGTAGCCGGTGACCAGCTTATAAAATACTGGTGTGTAAATAATCTTGTACTTCACGAAAGTCAGGATTTTATAAAAATAGGCGATACAAAGATATTTGATTTGACTTTGCATTACAACACAGGTGCTATATTCGGAAGTATGGCAGGAAAAAGATTTTTTCTGATATTCACTGTTGTGATTATAACAGCAGTCTGCATATATGTTATGATAAAATACAGAAAGCGTTCAAAAGTTCTGTTTTCATCAATGATACTGATGATTTCAGGAGGTATCGGAAATCTTATCGACAGAGTATTCAACGGCGGAAAAGTAATTGATATGTTTGATTTTCAGCTTTTTGACTTTGCAATATTCAATTTTGCTGATATATGCGTTACAACAGGTGTAGTGCTTTTCTGTATTTATACACTTTTTATAGACGGCAGAAAAAACGGAGAAAAAAAGAATGCTGAATGAAACAGAAATAATTGAAAGATTAACGCTTTATGCTGACGAAAATGCAAAGGGAATACGAATTGAAAAATGGATTGCCGATTTCGGAAATACAGGTTTTACAAGAAGCCGTATTGACAGTCTTGTGAGAAGCGGTTATGTTTTTCTGAACGGAAAACAGATAATAAAAACCTGCAAGCTCAAAGACGGTGATATAATAGAAATAAATGTTCCTGCTCCGCTTGACCTCACAGTTAAACCTGAAAATATTCCGCTTGATATAGTCTATGAAGATGATGACCTTCTTGTTGTGAACAAGCCTAAAGGAATGGTTGTCCACCCTGCTCATGGAAATTATGACGGAACGCTTGTAAATGCACTTCTTTATCATTGTAAGGGAAGTCTTTCAGGAATAAACGGTGTAATCCGCCCCGGAATAGTTCACAGAATTGATAAAAATACAAGCGGACTTCTTATTGTTGCAAAAAATGATTTTTCCCATGTAAAGCTTTCTGAACAGATTAAAGCTCACAGCTTTACAAGAGAATATGAAGCAGTTGCCTGCGGATATTTTAAGGAAAAATCAGGAACAATTGATGCTCCTGTCGGCAGACATCACACTGACCGAAAAAAAATGTGTGTTACTTATGAAAATTCAAAAAATGCTGTTACGCATTATGAAGTCATAAAACAGTACGGCGGATATGCTCATGTAAGACTTAGACTTGAAACGGGCAGAACTCATCAGATAAGAGTTCATCTTTCATATATAAATCATGCTGTTCTTGGTGATGATGTTTACGGAAAAGCTTTCAGGGGTATTGAGGGGCAGTGCCTTCACGCAAAGAAAATAGGATTTATTCACCCTGTAACAGAAAAATATATGGAATTTTCAAGCGAACTGCCTGAATATTTTCAGAAAATTCTGAGAGTTATTGAAAAACAGTAAAGGAGTATTCTTTTATGAAAGATTTTTCAGATTTTGTTATTGTTTCGGATATGGACGGAACTCTGCTTGATTCTTCCAAAAAAATATCTTCCGGAAATTTAAAGGCAATAGAAAAATTCAGGAGTATGGGCGGACATTTTACTGTTGCAACAGGACGTACTATTCAGACTCTTGCACCGTATGCCGGTATACTTGAACTTGATATGCCTGTTATACTTTATAACGGCTCTATGATTTATGATTATAGAAAAAATAAAATTCTTTATGAGAAACATCTCCCTATGACTGCAAAAAAAATTGCTCTTGAGATTATGAGAAACGTTGAAAATCTCGGCGGAGAAGTCCTGAAATCCGACAGTGCCTATGTTTTTGAAAACAATGAATATGAAAAACTGCATACCAAAATATGCGGTGCGGACGTTAAATTTTCAGACCTTGAAAGTATGTCCCCTGAAAACTGGCTTAAAGTCCTTTTTGCGTCAGCTCCCGAAAATATTCAGAAACTGGTTGACTTTATTGCTGAAAAGGGATATAATGAAGTTAGTTTCGTTAAATCGTCAGATATTTTCTGCGAAATGCTTGAACCGTCATCAACAAAAGGTTCTGCCCTCGGAATTTACAGAAATCTTGACGGTATGAAAAATATGAAATTCATATCAATCGGCGATTACAATAACGATATTGAAATGATTCAGGAGGCGGATTTCGGTGCAGTACCCTCAAATGCACAGCCTGAAGTCAAGGATTCAGCCGATATTATCCTTGAAAGTTCATGTGATGAAAATGCTGTTGCCGAACTGATTGACCTGATAATTCAAAAAAATATATACGGAGGTTCATATGGACGAAAAAATTAAAAAAAATCTTATGAAAATAGCCTGCAAAGCAAGAATGGGAGTCATTGAGGGAACTTATAACGCTAAATCAGGACACCCCGGAGGTTCACTTTCAATATGCGATTTGCTTGCATACCTCTATTTTGAAAAAATGAATGTTAATCCTGAAAATCCTGATATGAAAGAACGTGACAGATTTGTTCTTTCAAAAGGTCATACTGCTCCTGCCCTTTATGCGATTCTTGCACAGAAAGGATTTTTCCCTGAAGAAGAACTCAAAACACTTCGTCATATAGGTTCAGAACTTCAGGGTCACCCATGTATAAATATAAAGGGTGTTGATATGTCAAGCGGTTCGCTCGGACAGGGAATTTCAGTAGCCTGCGGAATGGCTCTCTCTGCAAAAATTTCATCAGACAGCTATAAGGTTTATACTGTTCTCGGAGATGGTGAAATTGAAGAAGGTCAGGTATGGGAGGCAGCTATGTTTGCATCACATTATAAGCTTGACAACCTTGTTGCAGTAGTGGACTATAACGGACTCCAGATTGACGGAAAACTTTCAGAAGTATGTTCCCCCGAACCTATCGACAAGAAGTTTGAAGCATTCGGCTGGCATGTTATTTCAATAGACGGTCACGATTTTGACCAGATTGACAATGCTTTCAAAGAGGCTGATAAAATCACCGGAAAGCCTGTTGCAATAATTCAGAAAACTGTAAAAGGCAAGGGCGTTTCATTTATGGAAAATCAGGTATCATGGCACGGCTCTGCTCCTAACAGGGAACAGTATGACAAGGCTATGGAAGAACTTAAAAAGCAGTTAAAGGATTTGGAGGATTAATCAGATGGCAGATATTATAAAAAAGGCTACCAGAGAAAGTTATGGGGAAACCCTCAGAAACCTTGCGGAAAAATATGAAAATCTTGTAGTTCTTGATGCTGACCTTGCAGCAGCTACAAAAACAGGTATTTTTAAAAAGGCTTATCCTGAAAGATTCTTTGACTGCGGTATTGCAGAAGCCAATATGATGGGTGTTGCGGCAGGTCTTGCGGCAACAGGAAAAATTCCGTTTGCAAGTACATTCGCAATGTTTGCAGCAGGCAGAGCTTATGAAATCGTAAGAAATTCAATAGGCTATCCGCATCTCAATGTTAAAATCGGTGCTACTCATGCGGGAATTTCAGTAGGCGAGGACGGTGCAACACATCAGTGCAATGAAGATATTGCCCTTATGCGTACAATCCCCGGAATGACTATAATAAATCCTGCTGATGATGTTGAGGCAAGACAGGCTGTTGAGTCTGCTATAAATTATGTCGGCCCTGTATATATGAGATTCGGCAGACTTGCTGTTCCGGTATTCAATGATAAAAATACTTATAAATTTGAACTCGGCAAAGGCGTTGTACTTCGTGACGGAACTGACGTAACAATTGTTGCTACCGGTCTTATGGTTTATGAGGCTCTTGAAGCATCAAAAACTCTCGCTGATGAGGGAATAAGTGCAAGAGTAGTTAATATTCATACTATAAAGCCTCTTGATACTGAACTTATATGCAGGTGTGCAAATGATACAGGTGTTATAGTTACTGTTGAAGAACACAGCATTATCGGTGGTCTTGGTTCAGCAGTTGCTGAAGCTGTAACAGGCAGTTGTCCTGTTCCTGTTGTAAGAGTAGGCGTTAATGATGAATACGGCTGTTCAGGGCCTGCTGTTGAACTTCTTAAAAAATTCGGTCTTTGTGCTGAAAATATAGTTGCAAAGACAAAAGAGGCTGTAAAGCTTAAAAAGTAATTTTAATCAGGCGGAAATTTATTCCGCCTGATTTTATAATAAACAGAAAGGATTTTCTATGAAAAAAATATCAGCTTTTTTAACAGCTCTGACTGTTCTCGTTTTATCTGTTTCATGTTCTTCATCATCAAAGGAAAGTTCTGCTGTTACTGAGGAATCATCATCAGTATCATCAGTATTGTCAGAATCTTCAGATTTTTCTGACAGCGAAGAAAAACCTGTTCTTAAAATATCAGAAACTGAAATAAGTTATTCAGAGCTTGACCACCGGAACGGAACTTATGTTCCTGTTGAATATTCTGTTTCAGGATTGAAAAACGGCTGGGCAAGTTCCGGAATACATATTGCATATGATAACCGCCTTGAAGTCGAAAAGGATTTTACGGATTGTCCTGCATTTGAAAAAGGTGATGCAAGCGAAAATATGTTTTATATGGTAACAATATCGTGGCAGGGTGAAAATCCGCCTGATGAAATACCTGATAAAACTATGGATAATTTCAGCGTAATAACAGCCGATTCAAATAATAACGGAGATAATGGTGTTATTGCAAAATTTAATTTTAAAGTTCCGGCTGATGCAAATGCAGGAGATGTTTACAGAATAGAGTTTTTCAGATATAATACAGACTGTTTCAGAAATACTGGTAATGATTCAGCTATGGAGGAGTATGCTTTTAATAACTGGCAGAACGGATATATAAAGATTACAGAATAAAAATTCACAAAATATATTGACATTGTGTGAATTTTATGATAGAATATAATAAAATTATTTTAAGGGAGTTTGATTTTATTATGGAAAAATCAATAAAAAGAATTTTTTCAGGCTTAATCGGCACAGCTATGCTCTGTACATCACTTCCGGTAGTATACGCAGAAGATACTACTGCTGATGATGTTATCTTTGCAAGCGGTTTTGAAGATGACAGCGATGTTTCAGCTTTTACAGGCAGAGGCGGAGTTGAAAGCATATCTGTAACAAAGGATTCTGCTCATACAGGTGAAGGTTCTATGCTCGTAAGCGACAGAGCAAAAAACTGGAACGGCCCTCAGCTTCTTCTTGATGAACGCTGTGAGGCTGGTGTTGAATACACTGTAAGTGCATGGGTAAGAACAGAATGGTATAATACTGTTAATCTCAGTATGGAATACACTGATGCATCAGGCGAAAGACATTACAGTAACCTTAAATCAGTAGTAAGTCAGGGTGACTGGGTTGAAATTCCTGAAACAAAACTTAGCTTTTCAGAGGATATGACAAACGTTTATATTTACTTTGAATGTAATGATACTGCCAATATTTATATTGACGATTTCAAGCTCGCAAAAGCTTTTGTACATCAGATTCAGCAGGATATTCCCTCACTGAAAGACGTTTATTCACCATACTTTAAAATAGGTACTGCTGTTACTACTTCAGAACTTGCTCCGCAGTCTACAAAAGACCTTATTGAAAAGCATTTCAACAGCATTACTCTCGGAAATGAACTCAAGCCGGAATCAATTCTTGACAGAAATGCTTGTATTGAAGCAGGAAATGACAATCCGCAGGTAAATATTGCATCAGCAAGAACAATTCTTAATTATTGTCGTGACAATAATATCGATGTAAGAGGACATGTTCTTGTATGGCACAGCCAGACTCCTGACTGGTTCTTTAAAGAAAATTATGCTGATGACGGTGACTGGGTTGACAAGGAAACAATGCTCAAACGTATGGAAAATTATATAAAGAACGTTTTCGCAACTCTTGAAGAAGAATATCCTACTGTTAATTTCTATGCGTGGGACGTTGTAAACGAAGCTTGGCTTGATGACGGTTCAGCAAGAAAACCGGGCGGATATAACACAAATCCTAATACTTCAGGCTGGGTTCAGGTTTTTGGTGATAACTCATTTATAGAGCCGGCTTTTGAATATGCAAGAAAGTATGCTCCTGAAGGCTGTAAACTTTATTATAATGACTTTAATGAATATATAGACGGAAAAACTAATGCTATTGTAAAAATGGCAAATGAACTCAAGGAAAAAGGTCTGATTGACGGTATCGGTATGCAGTCACATCTTGATGTTTCTTTCCCAGGAATTTCAGCATATAAAAAGGCTCTTGAAAAATTTGCCGGAACAGGTCTTGATATTCAGGTAACGGAACTTGATGCAACTACTTCTGATACTTCAGAAGCAGGATTTGAGGCTCAGGCTAAATATTACAGTGATATAATGGACGCTTGCGTTGAATATGCTGACCATATTTCAGCAGTTGTATTCTGGGGAACTACTGACGACAAGAGCTGGAGAGCTTCAAAATCTCCTCTGCTTTTCAATGAAGATTATACTGCAAAGCCTGCTTTTTATTCAATAGTTGACGGTCTTGATGTTCCTGCTACATCTTCAACTACCGAAACAACAACTACTGAAACAGCAACAACTACTGAAACAGTAACAACTACTGTTACAACAGCTCCGTCATCAGATAATGATGTTGTTTACGGTGATGCAAATGCTGACGGCAAGGTTGACGTTGCCGATGTAGTTGCAGTTGCGTCATATGTAGGTTCTGCTGAAAACAACAAGCTTTCTGATGAAGGACTTAAAAATGCTGATGTACAGGGTGCCGGTGATGGTGTAACAGCTAATGATGCACTCGCTATTCAGCAGTACCTTGCAGGTTCTGTAAAATCTCTCCCGATAGAATAATTTTAATCCCATAAATAAAAAATACTCCCCTTTGAAAAAAGGGGAGCATTTTTCCGGAATTTTAAGAAGGAAATTTATATTGCTTTCTTTTGTCTTTAACCATTAATGGTTTTTTTTATCTGTATATAGATAAAGTGATTTATTAAAGCGGAAAAGTTGCATGTAAAAATAATTTTTGTATATATTTACAATTATATATTGTGATATGTTATGAAAATTATTGCGTTTTTACAATCGGATAAAAAAGTTTTTAAGACGCTTGACATTTCTTCTCAGCTGTGATATAATAATTAAGCCGCATGCAGACAGGCTTTCAAGTTATACTATTTAACGCCTGTTACAGCGAGTTTTTATTGAAAAGGCAGGTGCATTTCAAATGTACGCAGTTATTGAAACAGGCGGAAAGCAGTATCAGGTTAAAGAAGGAGACGTTGTTTTCATCGAAAAACTTTCTGCTGAAGCTGATGAAACAGTTACTTTTGACAAAATCGTTGCAGTAGGTGCTGATGACGGTATTAAAATCGGTACTCCTTATGTTGACGGTGCTAAGGTTGAAGCTAAGGTTATCAAAAACGGCAAATCTAAGAAGATTACTGTTTTCACTTATAAGCCTAAGAAGAGCGAAAAGAGAAAACAGGGTCACAGACAGCCATATACACAGGTTAGAATTGAAGCTGTTAAGGCTTAATTATGATTCATTCAGTTTTCTTTGAATCAGACGGAAAACTCTCAGGATTCAGAATAAGCGGTCATTCAGGATACGCTGAAAGAGGTAAGGATATTGTCTGTTCTGCTGTTTCTTCGGCAGTTCAGTTCGCCTCAAACCTCATTACAGACGGTTTTTTTATCCCCGCTGATGTCTGGGTTAAGGATAATGCCTTTGAATGCCGAATCAGAAAACCTGACGAAAATTCAACAGCTATCCTTGAAATGCTCAGAACTCATATCGAATCCATTTCAGAGGAGTTCCCAAAAACTATTAAAATAACTATTCGGAGGTGTAACCTATGATTAAAATTAGTATGCAGTTCTTCGCTCATAAAAAGGGTGTTGGTTCAACTAAAAACGGACGTGATTCCGAATCAAAAAGACTCGGTGTCAAGAGAGCAGACGGACAGTTTGTAAAAGCTGGTAATATTATCGTACGTCAGCGTGGTACTCACATTCACCCCGGTGCAGGCGTTGGAATCGGTTCAGATGATACAATCTTTGCTACTGTAAGTGGTAAGGTTAAATTTGAACGTTACGGACGTGACCGCAAGAAAGTTTCTGTTTACGCAGAACAGTAACTTAAAACTACACAATCCCGAGCGTTTGCTTGGGATTTTCTTTTATCAAGGAAAATGAGGTGCGATGATGTTTGTAGATAAGGCAAAAATAAAAATTAAGGCAGGAGATGGCGGTGACGGTGCTGTATCCTTTCATCGTGAAAAATATGTAGCCTCCGGAGGCCCTGACGGCGGTGACGGCGGAAAAGGCGGAGATGTTGTATTTGTTGCTGATGACAACCTTTCAACACTTCTTGATTTTCGTTATAAACGAAAGTATGTAGCCGAAAGAGGTCAGAACGGTTCTTCAAGAAACTGCACCGGCAGAAATGCTGAAAATCTGATTATAAAAGTTCCGAGAGGCACTGTTATAAAAGATGCGACAACAGGCAGAATTATGGCAGATATGTCAGACAGTCAGCCGAAAGTTCTTGCAAGGGGTGGCAGAGGCGGAAAAGGAAATGCAAATTTTGCTACCGCAACACGCCAGATTCCGAGATTTGCAAAACCCGGATTTATGGGTGAGGAATTTGAAGTAACTCTTGAACTTAAACTTCTTGCAGATGTCGGACTTGTCGGATTCCCCAATGTCGGAAAATCAACGCTTATTTCAGTTGTAAGTGCTGCAAAGCCTAAAATTGCCAACTATCATTTTACAACGCTTGTTCCTGTTCTCGGACTTGTCAGAACAGCTCCCGAAAAGTCATTCGTTATGGCTGATATTCCGGGACTTATTGAAGGTGCAAGTGAGGGAATCGGTCTTGGACACGAATTTTTAAGACATGTTGAGAGATGCCGTCTTATAGTGCATGTTCTTGATGTTTCAGGTATCGAGGGCAGAAATCCGATTGAGGATTTTAATATTATTAATCGTGAACTTGAAAATTTCAGCGAAGACCTTATAAAATGTCCTCAGATAGTAGCAGGAAATAAATGTGATATGGCTGTTCCTGAACAGATTGAAACTCTCCGCAGATATATTGAAGATGAAAAACATCTGCCTTTCTTTGCAATATCATCAGCCACAACAAAGGGTACGGCTGAACTTATGAATTATGTTTCAGAAGTACTCGATACACTTCCGCCTATAAAGGAATTTGAAGCTGAACCTGTTCCGCAGGCTGAACTTGATGATATGCTCGGAGTAAATCAGAAATTTGAAGTCAATGTTGAGGACGGCGTATATTATGTTGAGGCAAAATGGCTTGAACCTGTTATGCGTACTGTCGATATGGACGACTATTCGTCACTTCAGTATTTTCAGAGAGTTCTCTGCAACAGCGGTATTATTGAAAGACTTGAGGAAATGGGCATAAATGAAGGCGATACAGTAAGTATTTTCGGCTTTGAATTTGACTATGTAAAATAATCAGATATGAAAAGAATTTTAACACACCACGAAGCAAATCAGTATAGTCCGCTTTCGCTTGCATTTCTTGGTGACAGCGTTTATGATACACTTGTAAGGGAAAAACTGCTTATTCAGGCAAATATGCCTGTTTCAAAACTTCATTCGCTTAAAATCAGAATGGCTTGTGCAGAATTTCAGTCAAAGGCATTTGATGTTATTTTACCGATACTGAGCGAAAAAGAGCAGGCTGTTCTCAAAAGAGGAAGAAACGCTACGGGAAATACTGTCCCGAAACACGCCAATACAGCAGATTACCGCAAGGCAACAGCTCTTGAATGCCTTTTCGGCTATCTTTATCTTACAGGCGAAAACGAGCGTATATGTGAGCTTTTTGAATATATATCAGAAAATATGAAATCTGAACAGGAGTGAAAATAAATGTCAGGACATTCAAAATGGAATAACATTAAGAGAAAAAAAGAGGCAACCGATGCAGTAAAGGGAAAAATTTTTACTAAAATCGGACGTGAAATTACAGTATGCGTTAAGGAGGGCGGTGCTGACCCTAACAACAACAGCAAACTCCGTGACCTTATAGCAAAAGCAAAGGCAAACAATGTTCCTAACGATAATATCGAACGTGTCATTAAAAAGGCATCAGGTGACGGTGAAAAGAATAACTATGAAACAATGATTTATGAGGGTTACGGCCCTTCAGGCGTAGCTGTAATTGTTGAATGCCTTACAGACAACAAGAACAGAACTGCCGGTGAAGTACGTCATTATTTCGATAAATTCGGCGGAAATCTCGGAACAAGCGGTTGTGTATCATTTATGTTTTCAAAGAAAGGTTTTGTTGTTCTTGAAAATACAGGTCTTGATGAAGATACTGTTATGGAGGATTGTTTTGAATTTGGCGGAGATGACCTCTCTGTAAATGATGAAACTGTTGAAATAGAATGTACTCCCGAAAACCTCCACGCTCTGAGAGAGGGACTTGCATCAAAGGGATATAAAATTATTTCAGCAGAGGCAGAAGAAGTTCCTGCAACATATACAACACTCGAAGATGAGGACGATATTAAGAAAATGAATCTTCTTCTTGAACATCTTGAAGATAATGATGATGTTCAGAATGTATATCACAACTGGGATATGCCGGAGGAATAAAAAAATAAAAGTGGTCTTTTTAAAAGACCACTTTTTTTAATTATGATTCTATAAATACTGAAAATGCTCTGTAAGCCATATATGTGTCAATCTTTGAAACGATTTCAAAAGGAGCGTGCATTGAGAGAACAGGAACACCGACATCAATTGTATCAATGTTGAGGTTTGCAATATATGCCGCAACAGTACCGCCACCGCCTATATCAACTTTTCCGAGTTCACCTGTCTGCCAGATAACATTTTTGCTGTCAAGAAGATTTCTTATAGTTCCGACAAATTCGGCTGAAGCATCGGAAGTTCCTGACTTTCCTCTTGCACCTGTATACTTTGTAACGCATACACCCTTGTTGATATATGCACAGTTGTTTCTTTCATAAACATCGGAATATGTCGGGTCAAATGCAGCATTTACATCAGCAGAAAGGCACTGTGATGCAGACATAACTGTTCTGCCGTCCTGACCGAATTCGGAAGCCAAATCTTCAATAAAATATTTCAGATAAGATGAGCATAAACCGGTATTGCCGTCACTTCCTGTTTCTTCTTTATCAGTAAGAACAGTTACAGCAGTATGTTCAGGAGTTCCCTCAAAATCAACAGTTGCACGAAAAGCTGTATACGCACAAACTCTGTCATCGTGACCGTATGAACCAATCATACTTCTGTCAAATCCTACATCTTTAGCCTTGAATGACGGAACAGCTTCAAGTTCTGCTGAAATGAAATCAGATTCTGTAATTCCGTATTTTTCAAAAAGAATGTTAAGGATATTAAGTTTTACAGCTTCACTTGTTTCGTCCTGCCTGAAAGGTCTTGAACCGATAATTATATTAAGTTCCTCACCCTTTATACCCTGTCCGAGAGTTCTCTTTGACTGTTCAGTAGCAAGGTGCGGAAGAAGGTCTGTAACGCAGAAAACAGGGTCATTTTCATCTTCACCGATTCTGACAGTAATTTTTTCGCCGTTTGATTTTACGATTACACCGTGAAGTGAAAGAGGAATAGCAGTCCACTGATATTTCTTTATACCGCCGTAATAATGTGTCTTAAAGAAAGCAGTCTGGCAGTCCTCATAAACAGGATTCTGTTTAAGGTCAAGTCTTGGTGAATCTATGTGTGCAGCACAAAGTCTTACACCTTTTTCAATAGGCTCAGAACCGATAATAGCACAGATAACAGCTTTTCCTCTGTTTACACGATAAATTCTGTCACCGGCTTTAAGACCTGAACCGGTTTTATATTCCTTGTATCCTTTTTCTTCAAGGATTTTTACAGTTGTTTCAACGGCTTCACGTTCAGTCTTGGCGGAGTCGAGAAATTTTTTATAATCCTCAGCGAAATTGTCGCATACTTCAATTTCGGAATCATTCATTCTGTAAACAGCATTTTTCTTTGCGGAAAAGAGTTTTTCCTTGAGCTGTTCTGATAATTTTTTTTCTTCTGACATAAAAAAAGACCTCCTGTTTTAATCTGATTTCATAATCTTAAAAGCAATTTCAGAAGTATCTGAAAGAGCCTTTTCAATGGAATCATTGTTTGTTATATAATAATCTGAATTTCTTATAAAGAAATCCTGACTGTGCTGTGAATTTATTCTGTCATCAGCCTGCTGTGGAGTGATACCGTCACGGTTTATAATGCGTTTTTTTCGTATATCATAATCAGCAACGACAGATACTATAATATCGCAGAGTTTATCTGTATTACTTTCAAAAAGTGTCGGGGCATCAAGAAGTATAAATTTTTTTCCGGATTCAGAATAATTCTGAATCTGATTTTTTATTTCATCAGTAATAGCAGGATACATAATACTGTTGAGCAGATGTAATTTTTCACTGTCGCTGAAAACGATACAGCCGAGTTTTTTTCGGTTAAGAGTGCCGTCAGGATTTATTATTTCAGAACCGAAATTATTTTCAAGTTTTCTGAAACAATCAGAACCTCTTTCAACAACTTTTCTTGCAACAATATCAGCATTGATTACAGCAAAACCCATTTCAGCAAATGCATCAGAAACAGTGCTTTTTCCTGCACCTGTCTGACCTGTCAGACCGACAATCATAATCTTATCACCTCAAAGCCTGATGCCCTTATAAGTCTGTTGTATACGGCAAGCCCCACACCTGTTTTTTCGGGAACTCTTACATATACACGTTTTGCATTTATTTCATCAAGCTCACGCAGTTTTGCAAAAATAAGATGAGCCTGTTCAATGCTGTCAGCACCGTAAGGAATACAGTTTTCAAGTTTAATACTGTCTATATCTTCGTCAAATATAAGGTAATATATACCCTCACCTCTGTGATTTTCTGCAAATTCAGTAAATTTCTGTATATTTCCCTCAACGAGAGCAATATCAGCAGAAGGGGAGTAATGTTTATATTTCATACCGGGGGACATAACTTTCTGGGAACTGTCTTTTATTCCCTCTGTAACAGCAGGGTCTATAATAACATTATCGCATACAGAAAGCAAATCCTCACGGGTAATAAATCCGGGGCGGAGTATTCTTATTGAATTTTCGTTTTCAAAGCATATTACAGTGGATTCAACACCGTATAGTGATTCACCGCCGTCAACGATTGCCGGAATTTTGCCGTTCATATCACGCATAACATGCATTGCAGAAGTCGGACTCGGATAACCTGAAGTATTTGCAGACGGAGCTGAAACAGGTTTTCCGCACAATTCAATAAGTTTTCTTGCAGAGGGGTGGAGAGGTATTCTTATTCCGACAGTATCAAGACCGCCTGATGTTACAAGCGGAATTTTATCATTTTTCGGGAGAACAAGTGTAATCGGGCCTGGGCAGAATTTTTCTGCAACCTTAAAAGCAATCTGCGGAATATATGAAGTATATTTCACTGATTCGGAAAAATCGTGCAGATGAACTATAAGCGGATTATCTGAAGGTCTGCCTTTAGCCTGAAAAATTTTTCTGACGGCTGATTCATTTGTTGCATCAGCACCAAGACCGTAAACCGTTTCAGTAGGAAATGCAACAATTTCACCGTTTTTAATAAGTTCGGCTGAATATTTCAGACCGTTTTCATCATCTTTAAGTAAAAGAGTATTCATAGTTATTAATATTCCTGACTTGCTAATTTTTCTGCCTGGTCAGCAGTAGCGAGAGCGTCAAAGACTTCATCGAGATTTCCGTTAAGCAAATCTTCAAGTCTGTATATAGTGAGATTTATTCTGTGGTCAGTAAATCTTCCCTGAGGGTAATTATAAGTTCTGATACGCTCTGAACGGTCACCTGTTCCGACCTGCATTTTTCTTTCAGAGGCAATTTTTTCATTCTGTTCCCTTAGCATACCCTCATATATTCTTGAACGCAGAACTTTCATAGCCTTATCTTTATTTTTATGCTGACTTCTTTCGTCCTGACATTCAACGACAATACCTGTCGGAATGTGAGTAATTCTGACAGCCGATTCAGTTTTGTTGATATGCTGACCGCCTGCACCGCTTGCACGAAAATAATCAATAGAAAGGTCAGCCGGATTTATTTCAAGTTCAACTTCATCAGCCTCAACGAGTACGGCAACAGTAACAGTTGAAGTGTGTATTCTGCCCTGAGATTCTGTTTCAGGGACTCTCTGGACTCTGTGAACACCGCTTTCATATTTGAGTCTTGAATATGCACCGCTACCCTCGATTGAAAATGAAATTTCCTTAAATCCGCCGAGTTCTGTGGGATTGGCATTAAGGATTTCCTGTTTCCAGCCCTTTGATTCAGCATACATAGTATACATTCTGTAAAGTGAATTTGCAAAGAGAGAAGCCTCCTCACCGCCTGCACCGCCTCTGATTTCTATAATAACGTTTTTATCATCATTGGGGTCTTTCGGAAGGAGAAGAATTTTAAGTTCTTCCGTACAGGAACTGATTTTTTCCTTTGACTCCTCATATTCAGCCTGAGCCATTTCCCTGAAATCCTTGTCATCGCTTGAATTTAAAATTTCCTGAGCCTCATTGAGTGATTCCTGAGCTTTTTTGTATTCTCTGAATTTTTCGATAATCGGTGTCATATTTTTAAATTCACGCATAAGCTGACTATAAAGTTTATTGTCAGAAATAACGGAAGGGTCAGAAAGTTTCTGACTTATTTCTTCATATTTCTGTTCCATAAGGTTTAACTTTTCAAACATAAAAAAACTCCTTTAAAAATTATTTTGTGAGATATGAAAGAAAAAGCTAACCCTCACCGCTCCTGATAATCTGGCGGATATTTTTTTCAATTTTATTGCGTGGAATCATAAATTCTCTGGAGCATTTTAAACATCTGAGTCTGAAATCCATACCGGAACGGATAACATAAAATTCATTTGAACCGCAAGGGTGATTTTTTTTCATTTTAAGAATATCGCCTGCTCTGACGTCCATAAAAAAAGCTCCTTTCATTTATAAAATCTGCGAATATATTATAACACAAAAACATGTTTAAATCAAGTATAAAATCTGATATTTATGCAAGAATAATATAAAAACAGATATGGAGGAATAAAAACGATGCTTGTAAGAGTAAGCGGAGAATTTGAAACTGCGGATATAGCAGAGATAGTTTCCGGAAGAATAAAAGCCGGAGTAAAAGGGATAAAGCGTACAGGAATAGTATACAGCCGTGAGGCGACACAGTTTGAGGGAATAGAGCATAAGACAAGATATACACTTCTTCCGACAGCCGTTACAAGACAGAATTATTTTACGGCAGTAATGGAAAGCGACATTCCGAAAAGCGTTATAGAAGAACCGAAACTCCGCAGTAATGCGTATGTATATATAATATGCGATTCCGAATATGCAAACAATGTAAAATCGCTTATGCTTTCATACGGCGGAATGAAAGTAAGGGTATCAGACACTTAAAACAGAATATCTTAAAAACGGGCGGAAATTATTTGAAAACCGCCCGTCATATTCTTATAAAACGGTGCATAAATATTTATCATCGGAAAGTAAAAAATCTGAATAGAAAGTGGAGGCCGAAATGAAAAATTTTAAACCGGAGGGCTGTATTTTTGCAACAGCTGAAAATAGAAAATATATAAGTTCCGCAGAGGGACTTTTGCAGGCTATGGAAAAAGATGAAATTCTTGAAGCAAGGGCATCTGTCTGTGACAACAGTCATAATCTTATAGTAGAGCTTCCATGTATGAGTGGAATTATAAAGCGTGAAGAAGGTGCTGTTGGAATATCAGAGGGCTATACAAAGGATATAGCACTTATCTCTCGTGTAAACAAATATGTATGCTTTAAGGTAATGTCAGTTGAAACTGATGAAAACGGAAAAAAGTATGCAGTTCTTTCAAGAAGACTTGCACAGCAGGAATGTTATGAAAATTACATAAAAAAACTTTCTGCCGGAGATATAATAAATGCCCGTGTTACACATCTTGAACCTTTCGGCTGTTTTGTTGATATAGGTTGCGGAATACCCTCATTGATACCGATTGATATGATTTCTGTTTCAAGGATTTCCCACCCGTCCGACAGATTCACAACATGGCAGGATATACGTGTAATCGTAAAAAGCAACGAAAACGGCAGAATATGTCTTACTCATAAGGAACTTCTCGGAACGTGGACTGAAAATGCAGAACAGTTTCAGGCAGGCGAAACAGTATCGGGAATAGTGCGTTCAGTTGAAAGCTATGGAATATTTATTGAGCTTACGCCGAATCTTGCAGGTCTTGCCGAACCCCGTGAAGATGTCAGGGCAGGACAGCAGGTCAGCGTATATATAAAGGCACTTATTCCGGAAAAAATGAAAGTAAAGCTTATTATAGTTGATATATGCGAGGGAACAGAGAGAATAAACGAATGTAATTATTTTTTTGAGGGAAATCATATTTCAAAGTGGGTATATACTCCTGAAAATTCATCAAAGCTTATTGAAACAGATTTTTCATAAAAAAGAAAAGGGCGACTTTGTTTTAAAGTCGCCCGAAATATTAAATATCGATAAATGAATTTTTTTCAGTTTTGCAGACTTCTGCATAAAATCCTCTGTCTTTTAGAATATTCCGGCATTTTGATGCTGAATCCATATCAGAAAACTGACCGAAAACAGCAGAACCGCTTCCCGTCATAACAGAACAAAGAGCATTGTTATTCATCATAACAGATTTTATTGTATCTATATCATCATTTTTTACAGCCTGTTCAAAGATATTTCCATAATATCGGAAAGCATTTTTATCGCCTGAATTTATGCATTTTAATAACTTCTGGGTATCAGGGTGAACAGGATTTTCAAGTTTATCAATATTTCTGTAAGCCTCAGGAGTTGAAATTCCTGCCGAACCCTTTGCAATAAGCATAATATTGCCTGAAAAGTCATTCAGAGGGTGAAGTTTTTCACCTTTTCCCTGAACATATGCAGTACCGCCCATAAGGAAAAAAGGAACATCAGCACCAAGTTTTTCGGCATAAGGGAGCATATCGTCAATAGTAAAACCTGTATTCAGAAGTTTATTCAGACTGTAAAATATACAAGCACCGTCTGAACTTCCTCCGCCCATTCCTGCCTGTGAGGGAATATTTTTTTCAATTCTAATCTTACAGCCGAAATCAAATCCGCAGAGTTCTTTAAAAAGCAAAACAGCTCTGTAAGCGATATTTCTTTCATTGCAGGGTATATCAGAATCCGAACATTCAAGAGAAATATCATTGCCTTCTGAAATTTCAGTTTCTGTTATATCATAAATTCCGACAGTCTGAAATACACTTTCAATTGTATGGTATCCGTCAGGAAGTTTTCCTGTTACATCAAGGGAAAGATTTATTTTAGCTGATGATTTTACTTTGATACGGTTCATTTTTTTTCTGCCTTTATATCGTTTACAAATTCTTCTATACGGCTTACAGCCTCAGTGAGGTGCTTTAATGAATATGCGTATGAGATACGTATAAATCCCTCACCGCTTTCACCGAAAGCATTTCCGGGAACACAAGCAACATTTTTTTCATCAAGGAGTCGTTCACAGAATGTTTCGCTTGAAAGACCTGTGCTTTTAATACAAGGGAATACATAGAAAGCACCCTCAGGATTGAAACATTCAAGCCCTATTCTGTTGAATTCCTTAACAAGAAATCTTCTTCTTGTATCGTATTCCTCAACCATTTTCTTAACTTCATTGTCACAGGAGTTAAGAGCCTCAATAGCAGCATTCTGGCTTATAAAAGGACTGCACATAATGCCGTACTGATGAATTTTTACGAGCTGGCTTACAATTTCCTTAGGAGCAGTCAGATAACCGAGTCGCCAGCCTGTCATAGCATACGCCTTTGAAAAACCGTTTACATAAATTGTACGTTCACGCATACCGTCAATCTGAATGATTGAGTAATGTTTTCTTCCGTATGTAAGTTCAGAATAGATTTCATCTGAAAGGACGATTACATTTGTATCACGAAGAACATCAGCAATTTTTTCCAAATCCTCTTTAGTCATAACAGCACCTGTCGGGTTGTTCGGGAAAGGGAGTATAAGGAGTTTTGTTTTTTCTGTAATTTTTCCTTCCAAATCTTCAGGAGTGAGCTTGAAATTGTTTTCAATTTTAGTCGGAACAGAAACAGCAACACCGCCTGCCAGTTCTACAAGAGGAGCATAGCATACAAAAGACGGTTCAACAACAAGAACTTCATCTCCGACATCAACCAAAGCTCTTATAGCAAGGTCAATTGCCTCTGAACCACCGACAGTAACAATAATTTCATCATCAGAATTATACTGAACACCGTATTTTTTATTTATATATGTGCATATTGCATCACGCAGAGGTTCAATTCCCTTGTTAGCACCGTATATAATTTTCTTTCTTTCAAGAGTGTTTACAGCAGTTTTTCTGATACTCCACGGGGTAGAAAAATCAGGTTCACCGACACCAAGACTTATAACATCTTTTTTTGTTGCAGCAATATCAAAAAATTTTCTTATACCCGATGGTTTCATTTTCTTTACTTTTTCTGAAAGAGCTTTATTATAATCTATCATGGACAAACAAATCCCCTTTCGTCCACGTCTTCACCTTCGATGAAGATACCTTTTTCTTTGTATTTTTTAAGAATGAAATGTGTTGCAGTAGAAAGAACGCCTTCTATTGTAGAGAGTTTTTCTGATACAAAAAGAGCAACGTCTTTAAGATTTCTGCCTGTAACTTCAATGGCAAGGTCATATGCTCCTGACATCAGTGAAACGCTTTCAACTTCATCATACATCATAATAGTTTTAGCAATAACATCGAAACCGCAATCTCTCTGAGGAGTTACCTTTAATTCGATAGTAGCAGTAACCTGTGACTTATCATAGATTTCCTCGTTGAGAATAACGCTGTAACCTTTTATAATGCCCTTGTCCTCAAGTTCCTTTATCTGTGAAGCAACTTCACTTTCGGACATACCGAGCATATCGGCAATCTGGGCATTTGAGAATCGTGCATTCTGTTTCAGAAGGTCAATAATCTTATTCATAATTCAAAAAGTCCTTTCTAATTGATTTCTATAAAAACAGGAGAACGCTGTTTAAAATAGCATATATTTCTGAATCCCGCATCATAAGCAAGTTTTATGCCCTCTTTTATTCCTGAGCCTAAATCTTTAACCGTATGGGAATCAGAGCCGATGGATATAATTTCACCGCCGAGCTGACGGAAAAGCTTTACATATTTCAGATTGGGAAAAGTCTGACCGTAAGACTGACGCAGACCGGAAGTATTTATTTCAATTCCTTTTCCTTTCAGTATAAGCTTTCTGAATGAATCTTCAATAATATCATCAAAAGGGGAAATATCAGGGTCATATCCGAGAGCAGAGTGCATATATCTTAAATTGTAGGTAAGATGACCGAGAACGTCAAATTTTCCCCAGTTGCAGATTTTATTTATTTCAAGAAAATAGTTTTCAATGAGGTTTCTGATTTCATCTGAACTGTATTTCTGATAATCGAGAAAACAGAAATCATCTTTTTTCGGCAACTGGTGAACAGAACCTATAATAAAATCAAGACGCTTGTCACCTGCAACCTTTTCAGCAATTTCAATATCCTGAGTTGCCTGACCGAGTTCAACACCGCATATAAGATTGAAATCAGGATATTTCTTTTTAAGTTCTGTAACAGCAGAAACAGAATTTTCAAAATCCTTTCCGAAATTATAGAATTTATATCCTTCTTCACCCTTATAATATTCTTCATCATACCATCTGTTGCATTCGCAGTGGTCAGTAACGGCATATGCCGAGAGTCCGAGGGAAACAGCCTTTTCAATCATCTGAATTATATCAGCATCAGAATCGACTGAAAACTGTGTATGAGTATGGCAGTCAATAATATTCAAAATTTTTCACTTCCATTATATTTTGGAATATATTATATCACATATTTTCAGAAAATGCTATATATTTTCAGAATTTTTTCAGTAAAAAAATAAAATTATATAAATTCCCTTTTCTTTTTAAGTTCAGTGTGATATAATGAATATAAATAATTTTTTGGAGGAATGATTTTCAAATGATGAAAGCAGTTATAACCGTTATCGGCAAGGATAATGTCGGTATTCTTAACAAGGTAAGCGGTATCTGTGCCGAAAAACAGGCTAATGTTATTGAAGTTACACAGAGTGTTCTTCAGGATATGTTCGCAATGATAATGCTTGTTGATATATCAAAGCTTGACGGCGATTTCTCAGAACTCGTTGACAGACTCAATGTTCTCGGTGAACAGCTCGGACTTTCAATACATACAATGCACGAAGATATTTTCAATTCTATGCACACTATCTGAATACACCGAAAGGACTTTTTAAAAAATGCTGAATAAATACGATATTCTCGAAACAATAAGAATGATTCAGGACGAATGTCTTGACATCAGAACAATTACAATGGGAATTTCGCTCCTTGACTGTATAGACCCCGATATTGACAAAGCCTGTGAAAAGGTTTACAGCAAGATTACTTCAAAAGCTGAAAATCTTGTATCAGTCGGAAACAAGATAGAAAAGGAATACGGAATCCCGATAATTCATAAAAGAATTGCTGTAACTCCGATAGCAATGCTTGCTGCTGCCTGCAAAGGTGAAAGCCCTGTTAAATTCGCTCTTGCACTCCAGAAAGCTGCCGATAAATGCGGAGTAAACTTTATAGGCGGATATTCTGCACTTGTTCAGAAAGGATTCAGTGCCGGAGATATTGAACTTATAAAATCCATTCCGGAGGCTCTTTCCGTTACTGAAAATATCTGTTCATCAGTAAATGTCGGTTCAACAAGAACAGGTATAAATATGGACGCTGTAAAGCTTATGGGTGAAATTATAAAGGAATCCGCTGTAATGACTGCTGACCGCAACTGCATAGCTCCTGCAAAGCTCGTTGTATTCTGCAACGCTCCCGAGGATAATCCTTTTATGGCAGGTGCTTTCCACGGTGTCGGAGAACCTGACTGCGTTATAAATGTCGGAGTATCAGGCCCGGGCGTAGTACGTTCTGCAATTTCAAAATATCCTGATGCATCTATTGATGAATTAGCAAATATAATCAAAAAGACAGCGTTCAAGATTACAAGAATGGGACAGCTCGTAGGTTCAAAGGCATCTGAAATGCTCGGAGTTCCTTTCGGAATTGTCGATTTGTCACTTGCCCCGACTCCTGCCGTAGGTGACAGTGTTGCACATATCCTTGAAGAAATGGGACTTGAAACATGCGGAACTCATGGAACAACTGCTGCACTTGCACTTCTTAATGATGCAGTTAAAAAAGGTGGTGTAATGGCATCATCTCATATAGGCGGACTTTCAGGAGCATTTATTCCTGTATCAGAGGACGCAGGAATGATTGATGCTGCTGTTGACGGAACATTAAAACTTGAAAAGCTTGAAGCTATGACTGCTGTATGCTCAGTAGGTCTTGATATGATAGCTGTTCCGGGAGATATTACACCTTCAACAATTTCTGCAATTATAGCTGATGAAGCTGCAATAGGAATGGTAAACAACAAGACAACTGCCGTAAGACTTATTCCTGCCATAAACAAAAAAGAAGGCGATATGCTTGAATTTGGCGGACTTCTCGGAAGCGGGCCTGTTATGCCTGTCAATAACAAATCAGCAGAAAAGTTCATAAGTCGTGGAGGAAGACTTCCTGCACCTATGCACAGTATTAAAAACTGATTTATATAAGGCGGTCATAAATATGACCGCCTTTTTTTTATATAACTATAAAATCACTGCTTGCATATCCTGTAATTCCGTTGTAAAAAATAACGTACCAGCCGTTTACAGAACCATAAATTGTGACATCAGCATTGTTTGGAATTGAACCGATTATACTGCTGTCAGTTGAAGGATAACTTCTTATATTGAGGTTTGAACCGTCCGTAACAACAACGCCGTGGAGAACAGGCCCTGCATTTACAAACGGAATACCGAAGTAATCGCAGAGGGACTGAACAATATTTTTTGCAATCTCATTGAGATTTCTTTTAATCCACGCTTCATCATAATAGTTGTCGTGATAGCCCAGTTCGCAGAGAACAGCAACAGCTCTTGTTCTTAAAACTTCACCGAGGTTTGTTGTCGGAACAGCATTTACCTTATCGGGCAGAGGATAAATTCTTTTCATATTGTTTGCAATTATGGTTGCAAGGCGTTCGCTGTCCTGACTTTTCGGGGCAAAGTATATATCAACACCCCTTAATTTTCCGGCAAGATTTTCAGGAGCAGCATTTGAATGAAGTGCAAGATGAACGTCATAATAAGCAGAATTGGAATCGCTTATAGCACCCGCAACATTTTTTGACGGTTTGTTTCTCACATAGGTTATACCGCTTGAACGCAGATAAGGTTCCATACGGTCAGCGATAAGATTCATATATAATTCTTCATTTCCCTCTGTTGCATACTGATTCCATTCCTGAGTAGAGGGACTTAAAAAGATTTTCGGCATAAAAATCACCCTTTCCGAGAATATATATTCTCTCTATATTTTATGCCGTAATCTGTTTAATTGTTATGTCAGTTTTCTTCTGAATCAACAGCTTTTACAGCGTCCTCAACAATATCAGGGAAGTACCACGTCAAATCGTTTCTGTTGAGCATACCGAAATTTTTCTTAGAGCCTTCGTCCCACATAAAACAGGTAATGCCACGCTTTTTAGCGGAATCTATATAATATTCGGTATAACCTGTTCTTTCAGCGTAATTGTTTTTGTTCACAGAACCGAATTCACCGATAATTACCGGAACACCCTTATCTATAAAAGTATTTTTAAGGAGGTCGAAACCTTTATCAAGTTCAAGCTTGTCTGAATCAGTACCCCATTCAGCAGATTCAGGTGAATCATCATCAGGGTCAGAAAAATCCCATGGTGAGTAGTAGTGAATGGATACAATAATTTTGTCATCATCAGGAATTTTAACAGCCTGAACAGCATCAGCAGTTATTGATGCAGCGTGAGAAGTGATAATAAGATGTCTGTCAGCATTGTTTCCGCCTGAATTTCTTACAGTTTTTACAAATACATCAAAGAGGTCATTTATAACTTCACGTTCTTCAGGAGTACCGCCCAGCCATTCATTCTGAGAACCTACAACTCTCGGTTCGTTCATACCCTCAAACAGAAGATGATAGTCATAGTTTTTGAATCTTTCGGAAATCTGTTGCCATATCTTTGTAAATTTTTCAGTAACAGCCTGTTCATCAGTCTTTGTCGGATTGAGCCATGTATAGTCATCATGATGAATATTTATAATTGCATACATATCATTGTCAATAACATAGTCAACAACTTCATTTACTCTTTTAATCCATTCAGGGTCAATAGTTCCGTCATCTTGTATATGGTTAGTCCACGATACAGGAATACGCACAGCATTGAAACCGGCCTGTTTTACAGTATCGATAGTCTGCTTTGTTACAGCAGGATTTCCCCAGTATATTTCGGCATTTGTAGCAGAAAGGTCTTTTTCCTTGTCATAGCAGTCAAGGGAATTTCCGAGATTCCAGCCTATACGCATATCATCAACAATCTGCTGAGATGTTATATCGTGCATAGCAGTACCCTCAGGAATACCAACATTTTTCGGTTTTTCATTGTTTGTGATATTTCCCTCAGGAGAACCTGAATTATCAGCATTTGTATTTACAGCTTTAAGGCTTGATTTTACAGTAATGCTTTTAAGTGTAATGCTTTCAGCCTCACTCCACCAGAATCCGAGCATAAAATCGCCGTTGTCTGAAATATAGTTTTTAATATCATCAGGAACTTTCCAGTAAAGAACAGCATTTGCAGAATCAGTAAGCAAAGCAAAATTTCTTGACTGATACCAGTGGTCATCAGTAGCAGAAGGGCAATCCTCATCAACAGAAATTCCGAAAGCACCTGACATCTTTTTCATAGGCTCTGAACTTTCAATATTAAGCTCAAAATACTGCGGAACTTCATTGTCGCCTATAAGTTTTTCAACAGGAATTTTCAGAGTCTTGTCTGATTCGCTCTTATAGCTTAAACTCTTTCCAATATCAACAGTATTTGTGCTGTCAACAGGAATTTCTGCTGTTTTGGAGTAACTGCAAATAATACTTTCAAGGCGGATTGACTGAACACCGCCCCACCAGTAACCGAGCTGAATAAAGCTTTTGTCATCAATATTTATGTAATCTCTGATTTCGGCAGGAACAGTCCATTTTATTTCGGCATAAGCACCGTTTACAGAAATTTCAACATCTTCCGACTGATACCAGCAGTTATCAGTAGCAGAGGGGCAGTCCTCTTTTACGGAAATTCCGAAAGCACCGGTAAAACTTCCAATATCAGAAACACCGTCCTCTGAATATATAACAAAGGTGAAAGAATCTATTTTATCTTCCTTGTCAGCAAGTTCAGAAAGTTTTGCCTTGTATGTTTTATTCTTGTCATAGTTGAGAATTTCATTAATCTGACCTTTTTCATTTGCCATTGAATATGAAACAGTTTCAACAGGACTCACATGAGGAGGAACAGTAGTTACAGTTGTTGTTTCAGCAGTTGTCAGTTCAGCAGGTGCAGTTGTAACATTATTTTCGGTGATAATTTCAGTCTGGCTTTCTGAAACTGAAAAATCATCTGAACTGTCTTTTCCTGAATCCTTACAGCCTGTAAAGAGAAGTGCAGTAATCATTCCGACAGTAAGAACAGCAATACTTTTTTTGAATTTTTTCATATGTTAATCTCCTTTATATAAGAAAGCTTCTGAATATTTCATCAAGAGCTTTCCAGTCGTTGCATTTACTTTCAGGCATATCAGAAATAGTTCTTTCAAGTTTGTCTATATTTGACTCAATATAATTATTTATTTCATCAATGCGTTTGCCCTTTGAAATTTCAGGAGCGTTTATTTTCAGATTCAGGAGCTTGTCTATATATGGTTTCATATAAGGTTCAAGCTGTGCATCACAAAGTTCTGAAAAGAGCATAGGCGGAGGAGAATTTTTATCAATAATCCATTTACAAGCAAGAACAGGGCGTATTACATAGAAATATTTTTTAAGTTTTACAATATCAGTTTTAAGATATTCACGATAATTTGACTTTGCCATACTTAAATAATGGTAAACTCCATGTTTTGAATTATAGTAATTATTTATAATATTGTTTACTCTCTGCCATTCGGGAGAAGTTTTATATATAACAGGGGAATTGTTCCATTCAAAGATAGTAGGATTGGATTTATAAAGAAGTCTTAAAGCTTTCTGCAAATCCCAGCCGTTTATATCAAGAGTTTCATCAAGCTGATATTCGATAACATCACGGGTCTGCTCAAGTCTTAGATAGTATTCAAGAGGACGCACATATATAAATCTTACATCATAGTCACTGTCAGGAGAGGCAAAACCCCACGCACGGCTTCCTGATTCAACAGCGTGAATTATCCTGACATTCTGTGTTCTTTCAATTTCAACAAGCTTTTCAGCAATAATTTTTTTCAAAAAAATCACACTCCTTTATTATAATTATATCACAAACGCAATAAAAATCAACAGCTTTTGGATTATAATTGATTGCGTAGAAATTAAAGTGTCGAATTTGTGCATTGTTACAATTATATATCAATATAGTTGACATAAATTATAAAATATGATATAATATCTTTACCGCTTTAAAGGAGGGCAAATCTATGAAACATTCTAAAACAATTATATCACTTTCATTATTGTGTACAGTTTTTTCAATATTTGCTTCAGGCTGTGCCGGAAAAAATACAGTAAATTCAATAGCAGATTTAGACGGAAAAACCATAGGAGTACAGCTTGATACTGTCAGTGATACATATGCTTCTGATATAAACAATGCTGAAGTAAAACGCTATTTTGACGGTTCAGACGCCGTAAAAGAACTTTCGGACGGAACTCTTGATGCTGTTATAGTTGACAGTGACCCTGCAAATGTATATGTTTCAGAAAATAAAGGCGTTAAGATTCTTGATGAAACCTTTTCAGAAGAACAGTACGCAATTGCCGTAAAAAAGGGAAATACTGAGCTTGAAGAAAAAATAAACAATGCTCTTTGTGAACTTCGTGATGACGGAACTCTTGATGCCCTGAAAGAAAACTGGACGGGAAAAAATGCCGTAAAAAAACCGTATGATTTTCAGTATCACGATGCTCCCACAGGCGGAAAACTTGTAATGGCAACAAGTGCAACATTCCCTCCGTATGAATTTATAAGTGATGATGAAGTAGTTGGCTTTGATGTTGATATGATGAAAGCTGTCTGTCATAAAATAAATATGGAGCTTGTTGTTATTGATACAGATTTTGACCTTGTACTCAGTGATGTTGTAAAAGGAGATACAGATGTAGGCGTTGCAGGAATAACTGTTACAGACGAAAGACTTAAAATTGTTGATTTTTCAGACCCCTACACCACAGCTACTCAGGTGGTAATAGTTCGCAAGGATTAAAAAGGGCTTGACAAAGATTTTTTAGCGTGATACAATACTGATAGTAATTTTTTAGGAGGTTTTTTCTTGAAGTATTTTTCACTGACTGAAATCTTAGTCTGGAGCTTATCTGTAATTTTCATTACAATCTCATTTTTTGTATTTGACAATGAAAATTATCCGGTACTTGCTGTATCGCTCATAGGTGCAACATCGCTTATTTTAAATGCAAAAGGAAACGTTGCAGGTCAGATGCTTACAGTCATTTTCAGCATTATATATGCCATTATTTCGTTCAAATCGAGATACTACGGTGAAATGGCAACATATCTCGGAATGACTGCACCGATAGCCGTTGTATCAGTAATTACATGGCTTAAAAATCCATTTGAAGACGGAAAAAGTGAAGTAAAGATAAATCATCTTGCATTGAAGGAATATGTATTTTTAGGTGTTCTTGCATTAGCAGTAACATTCGGATTTTACTTTATCCTTGATTTCTTCAACACATCGCAGATTATACTTAGTACAGTTTCAGTATTCACAAGCTTTATAGCTGTATATCTTACAATGAGAAGAAGTGAGTATTATGCCATAGGATATTCCCTTAATGATATAGTTCTTATTATGCTCTGGGCAATTGCCGGAAAACCGTCAATGATAATATGCTTTTCAGTATTCCTTATCAATGATGTATACGGATTTATAAGCTGGGCAGGAATGAAAAAAAGACAGTCCGGAAGGCAGACATTATAAAAAATGTCTGCTTTTTTTATTTTTCCGAATTATGTACAACTATGTTGCAATATATATTAATATATATTAAAAAAGGGGAGATAATATGCTTTTAGAACTTCTCAGCAAAATCATACTTTTTGCACTTCACGTTGATAATATGGGAATTTTTCCGAAACCTCTTTCAAGAAAAGATGAGGAAAAATATTTTGAACTGATGTCTAAGGGAGATAAAAAAGCAAAAGATAAACTTATTGAACATAATCTCCGGCTTGTTGCACATATAGTAAAGAAATACAATCCGCTTCCGCAGGAACAGGAGGAGCTTATATCAATAGGAACAATAGGTCTTATAAAAAGTGTTTCCACATTTGATTATAAAAAAGGAGCAAAATTTGCAACTTATGCAAGCAGATGCATAGAAAATGAAATATTGATGAATTTCCGCACAGCTAAAAAATCGGCAGGAGATGTATATATAAACGAACCGATTGAAACTGACAAGGACGGAAATACTCTCACATTAATTGACCTTATGGACGACGGAAACGATATAAATAAGCAGGTTGACCTTATGATTTATTCTGAACAGCTTATGCGTTTTGTTGAAGAATGTCTTACAAACCGTGAGAAAAAAATAATAGTAATGCGTTACGGACTTTACGGAACAATTCCACGCACACAGAATGAAGTAGCAGAAATACTTGATATTTCACGTTCATATGTTTCAAGAATAGAAAAAAAGGCTCTTGAAAAGCTTAGAAAGATGTATGAAACAACGCCATTCTGAATGCAAAAAAACACAGTATTTATTGAGTACTGTGTTCATCATTTTTATTTGAAAAGTTTGTTCCAGGTATCTTCTCCGACAATTCCGTCAACTTCAATTTCAGAATTTTTCTGAAACTGTTTTACTGCCGATTCAGTATCAGAACCAAATTCACCGTCAATTCCGTAATTTCCGATATTATATCTATAAGCAGTCAGAAAAGCCTGAAGAATTTTTACATAAGTTCCAGCATCATTTTTACGAAGCAACGGAAAAGATATGTTATTTTTGAGTTTAGAATAATCAGGTCTTGCATAGCCGAAAATCAGAGAGCTTTCAGAGTCTATTTCACGTCTGCGGACTTTGTCATCAGGGTAATTTCCGTTATTACCTTCTATAACTGTTAAAAGACTGTTATTTGCTTTTTCAACAATTCCAACGTGGTCAGCGTCACCCGAATTATCCCAGTCATAGTAAAGTATATCGCCTGATTGGATATTACTGTCAGTATGCCATACGCCAAGAGCTTTAAACTTCTTTATCTGGCTGTTGCAGGATATATCTACCGGAATTATGTTTGTAATGTCAAGTTTTTTGGCAAGCCACGATATAAAACAGACACACCATTCAATTCTGTAAGAATATCCCATATCGTTACAATATTTAATATAATTATTTCCAAGCTGTTCAATTGCAAGAGCTATGATTTTATTTTTCATCTGAATTTTCCTCCTTGTTTTTCTGATACTGAGTGCCGAAATAGAAACTTATAACAACCGTAAAAACGGTTTGAAACTGTTCAGGAGATATTTTATCGGTTAAAGATAAAACAGCAAACACAGCCGTCAGAATAAGCGTTACAATTGACTTGACATCAATCAGCTTTGCAATATTTTTAAGCATTTTCAAGTACCTCAATTCTGTGTTTAAGTTCTTTGATTTCACGGTTAAGAGATGAAACCTGTTCTTCAAGAATCGGCACACGGACAGTGAAATTATTGTGTTTTCTTACTTCTTCAGTTAGTCCCTCAAGCTTTATATTTACAACAGCCTGATTTATTTCAAGCTGATGCTGTAATTTCCTGTTGCTTGCTGAAGTAGTTACAATAACTCCTATTACAGAACATACACCTGTTATCAGTGCAATAATTATTTCAGTCATTTTTTCCTCCTACTGTTATATAAATATTATATATCTTCATAAAAGGGCAGAAAACAGCATTTATTTAAATACATATGTTTAAATTTAACAGAATATTTACAATTATGAACAAAAAAACGGTATTCTGTGAATAAAAAATCACAGAATACCGTATTTAATATAGTTGAACCGGCTGGATTCGAACCAGCGGAATGACGGAGTCAAAGACTGATTTTTAAAGACGTTTTTACGTGTTTTTGGTGTTTTGAGGAACTCCCGAACAGTCAGAATTATTCATAGTGGCGGATAGTGTGGTGGATTTTTTCGTTATTTTATCAATAGCATTTCTCAAATCTTCTATATTATCAAGATGAGTATATTTATCAGTTACATCTGTACTGCTGTGACCTAATATAGCTGAAACAATCGCAACCGGAACTCCTGCTCTTTGCATATCAGTGCTATATGTATGTCTTATGCAATGCGGAGGCTTCATTTCGATTTTAGTTTCAGATGCTTTATTCATTCTTCTGAAAAATGCCTGATATCTGCTTCTTAATCCTGATGCTGTTGTGTAATCAGGTTCATCGCCAATGATATATAATTGTTTGTTTTTTGTTTTTATTTTCGATTTCAGGATTTCTGCAAGTTCAATGCTGAAAGGAACACATCTGGGTTTTCCGTTTTTAGGCGAACCTATTGTGTTATCTCTTTTGATGCTGTGAGTTATGTTTATACTTCTTGAATCAATATCTATATCATTATATTTTAATGCTCTTAGTTCTCCTGAACGGATTCCGGTATGAAGAAGAATAAGCATAGGTAAACCAAACAAATCATCATTCAATGCGAAATTATGTATTATTTGAATTTCAGAAGGGGAGTAAGCTGTTTTTTCTTCCTGCTTTTTATTTGGAATTGAGGCGTGTCTTACAGGATTTTTATAGCAAAGGTCATTGTCTATTCCTGCTTCAAAAGCTCCGTTCAGAATAAAACGAAGTTTCTTGATGACAGTCTTGCTGTAATCTGTTTTGCTGTTGAAAAAATCGCTTATATGTATTGGTTTGATTTCATTAAGTTTCATATTGCTGATTTTATGAGTTTTGATTATTTCAATAATATACTTGTATTCTTTATATGTGCTTGGCTGAACAGTTTTTGATTTATATGTTTCTACCCAATTATCAAGCCAGTCTGAAAGCGAACATTCTGTAAGAGTAACTTTTTGATTTGCAAGTTGCTTTTCATATTCTTTTGCTTTTCTTCTGCATTCGGTTTCATTTTTTCCTGAAAATGATTTTCTTATTCGTTTGCCGTATATATCATTGCCATAACTGACCATATATTCAATACGTCCGTTTGGCTTTTTTCTGAATGTTCCGTCCCCGTCTTTTCTTGTTTTAGGCATTTGATAATACTCCTTTCTATATAATTTTCCCCTCCGTAACAGGAGGGGAGTTTTTTATATTTCCAGATACATAGGCACACAGCCGTTTGAAAAATCACTGCTATGTACATTTTGATTTTGGCTTAAATATTGCATACCCATTTTCTCATAAAATTTCAGTGTGTTTTCACTTGGTACAGAATGGAGTATCAGATATTCAATATTTACAACAGGCTTTACAACATTCTGAATATATCCTATAAGCCACTGAAAAACAAATTCCGAATATTTAAGCTCAATTTCGTTCAGTATAAGTTTTTTGTGCTGATATTCCTTGTCTACTCCAAAAAGTTTCAGTTCAACCGCCGGCAATGACAATAAGCCTCTTTTGTCTTTTATCTGAATTGCTGACGCACAAAACGATACAAAGGAAATAATCTTGTTTGTATTATTATCCATAAACAGATATGTTGTAGTATGAAGTTTATCCAGTTTCTTTCTGAAAAGACTGTTTATATCATCGTTACCGCAGTTGAACTGTGCTATTTTGTAGTAATTCTCACTTTTGAAACTGTTTTCGTATTTTATCGTTTTAATCTTTTCGCTGAACATTTATGCTTGCCACCATATAACCGTTTTCATCTTTCTTAAATTCAAAACATTCCTTGCTGAATATTGAACTGAGCTTTTCTGCAATGCCCTTTTGCTTTTCGCTGTTTTTGAAAAAAGTTTTAATTTCGTTTTCTTTTACGATAAACGGTGCGTTTACATTAATTGCATACATTTCAAAGCCCTCCTTGTTTTTCATTGCGTTCGCCTCCTATGTTTTATATATTATATCATATGCCATAGGTGGTTTTTAATTCTTTTTATGCTTTCTTTTCACTTAGTTCTGCTATTAAGCTCATAACTTTAACCTTATCTGTAAAGTTTAGTTCTTCAAATTTAACCAGCATTTCTTTTGAAATCCTGTCAGAAGTATTTGTTGAATTAACTTGATTATTTATAGCACCATTGTTATCTCCATGATTTTCTACGCCATAGTTGATTTTTTGTGGCTCGTCTGTTCTGCCGAGGAGATAGTCCACAGATACATCAAAATAATCTGCTATCTTTGTAAGTGATGTTGGATTAATATTTCCTTTCTGCCATGTTGGTAAGTTACCTTTACTTCCTGTTATTTCTGTACACAACTTTGTTGGAGATATACCTTTTTCGGCACATAGTTTTTTTATCAATTCATACATAAAAACACCACCTTTTATATAAGTTCAATATATCGCACTGTTGAAACTATGCACAATAAACAAAGTTCAAAAAATCTTCCGAATTATATTGACAAGTTCAAAATTTCGTGCTATACTAAGACTATGCTATTAAACACAACGACAAACAATAGCAAAGAATCTTGACAATGGAATAGAGGTGAAAAGATGAAAATTGAAATCTCTGAAAAATGCCCAACAGTAATATCGTGGAATGATAAAGACGGCTGGGCACAACGAGAAAAAGTGACATATAAAAGTCTTCGCAAACACGGTTTTAATCATTGTTTATTACTTCTGGTGCTTTTGCTCTTATTGGACAATCTAACATAATAGGACAATTACCATATGAAGCATATTCGCAGTCAGCACCAATCTGAACATACTTTGAAACTTTTCCGGCTTTTTCAACAACTTCATAAACAAGTTCTATTGAATTTTCTTTTTTAAGTGTGGGGCAAAAGCCGGAAATATTTTTACATATTCTCAAATATTCACCTTCTTTCATTTTTTAGCAAGTGAAGAAGTTATTCATCATCTGGTACATATTCCATTATGTCGGAGGGTTGACAGTTCAGCAGTTTGCAGAGTTTATTAATAGTTGACATATCAACATTTGAATTTTTTACCAACTTATCCATAACAACGGCGTGAATACCTTGCTGACGAAGATGATATTTTTTTATTCCTTTTTCGTCAAGTAAAGCAAATAACTTATTGTAAACAATTGCCATTATAAATCACTCCTTATGTATCGTACACTAAAATAGACAAAAATTATTGTCTAAGTTTGTGTACAATGCCAATTGATTTTTTGTCTATTATCGTGTACAATAAGACTATGCTATTAAAGGCAAGCAAAAAATAAATACAACAATAATTACATTTTATTCTTATAATTATAATACCATATTTTTTTGAATTTGTCAAGAGTATACTATTAAATTTAAGGGGGTGATACATTGGCTTTAACAAATTTAGCCTCAAACATTTCAGAAGCAAGAAAGGCAAGAAATTTAAGTCAGCAAGACCTTGCTGAAATGATTGAAGTTCATCAGACTTATATTTCACAGCTTGAACGCGGGCTTGATGTGCCAACGCTCAAAGTCATTGACCGAATAGCAGATGTACTTGACTGCTCCGTCGATACGCTCTTAGGACGTGACAACAAAAAAATTGAAAGGAAGAATTAAAATGAATGAAAACAAAATCGAAATCTTTAACAATGAGGAGTTCGGCACTGTAAGAACCCTCACAATTGACAAAGAACCTTACTTTGTAGGAAAGGACGTTGCGGAAATCCTTGGTTATACAAATACACCAAAGGCAATAAAAGACCACGTTGATAGCGAAGATAAGCTGGCAGAACGAATCGTTATATCAGGTCAGAATAGAGAAGTTATCTTCATCAATGAAAGCGGACTTTACAGCCTTATCCTCTCCAGCAAGCTCCCAACAGCAAAAAAATTCAAACGTTGGGTAACGGCGGAGGTTCTCCCCTCTATCAGAAAGCACGGAGCATATATGACTCCGGATACGCTTGAAAAGGCTCTTTATAATCCTGATTTCCTTATCAGACTTGCAACGGAGCTTAAAGACACTCAGGCACACGTCAAGCACCTTGAAACAAAAATTGATAATGACAAGCCTAAGGTTATTTTTGCAGAGGCTGTAAGCACAAGCAAAACTTCAATACTTATTGGTGACCTTGCAAAAATCATCAAGCAGAATGGCGTTGATATAGGTCAGAAAAGACTTTTTGCGTGGCTCAGAGAGGGCGGCTATCTTATCAAGCGTAAAGGCGGTGACTACAATATGCCAACTCAGCGTAGTATGGAGTTAGGCCTTTTTGAAGTCAAGGAAACTGCTATAACTCATTCTGACGGACACACAACAATAAGCAAAACTCCAAAAGTTACTGGTAAAGGTCAGCAGTACTTCATCAACAAGTTTCTGAAACAGTAATCATATCGAAAAATCAGGAAAGGAGGTGATTTTGTGAACGTTAATGAAAAATGGGAAACCGAATGGAAACCAAAAGTTCTTGAATGCAAAAGTGTTCCTTTACCGCTTGTTGCAGAAATTCTTGATTGTTCTGTTCAGACAGTACATCAGATGTTGCGTTCAGGAATGTACAGTTTCGGTATAGCTCGCAAAGGCGAAGCTCCAGGAAGTAAATACGCATTTGATGTTTTCCCGCTTCGCTTTATAGCGTGGTATGAAGGCAGAATGCAATGAACATATAAATTGAAGGGAGGTGAAAAAATGGCAGTTATGAGAGAAGTTGACAACCTTAAGTCTGAAGGCAGATGTTATTTGCTCCTTTACAAAGGCAAGCCTGTTGCTGAAATACAGCTTGAATGTGGCAAAACTCTTGATAAAATTGAGGCTTTTCAGATTGTTAAAAAAGTTCTTCAGGAGCAGAAACCGGAGTTCAATGTAAAATGCGAACTGGTTTCATTTAAAGAAATTTAAGGAGGTGAAAAAAATGCCCCAGAAGTTTGAAAAATACCTTATACCAATTCTTGCCGGACTTATCTCATTCTTTGGTGGATTGGTGATAGGTGTGTACATAGCTGAACTTTTTACAGGTATATATATACCTGTATGGGTTCACTGGCTTATGCCTTTTATGGTCGTAAACTGGGCAAAGGCTATGGATATGTAAAGGAGGATTAAATTAAAATGAATGTAGACAACTATATTAAATCGGCTTACACTTTCAAAGAAATTTTTGAGTTTCAGAAACTTCCTTTTGAAGTAAAAAAACAGATTTCTACAGAAATTATCAAAACAGCTCTTGGACTTTGTAAGCACGTTCCTGCTATAGCTTTCAGTGGCGGAAAAGATTCAGAAGTGGTCAGTGACTTGATTGAGAGAAATTTCCCTGAGCAGTTTAAAAACGTTCATTGTATTTTTGGTAATACTGGTATCGAGTTTCCGGAAAGCCTTAAATTCGCAAGAAAATACGGGGCGGAGCACTACGGAGAGCGTTTTCACGAAACTAAACTCACGAAACTCAAAGAGGACGAGCTTAGATACAACTTTGCACATCAAATCGTTGCCGAGCTTGAAGAAGAAAATGCTCTTTCTGAAATTTTAAAGCCCGATGGTAAGCTTAAAGGGCAGTCAGCATTGATACAGTCAGCAATCAAAAGAGGATATATTCTTAATCGTTCAAATTGCTTTTTTGCAGGTCACACATGTAATTTTGCTTACTGTATAGAGCAGTATGGAGCTCCACTGTTGGGTAAAGCTACAAGCAAACTTGACGCTCATAGGATTAATATCGAGTGCTTTTTGAAATACTCTGAAAGCTCTACAAAGAAAGAAGAACTGAAAGAATACTACAATATTTTGAAAGAATGCAAGTTTTCTCAGCACTGCTGTAAGCTTTTAAAAAAAGAACCGTCTGAAAGGCTACAGGCGGAGCTTGGAGTTGATATGATTTTTAAGGGGCTTATGGCATCAGAAAGCAAATCAAGGCTTACAAGCATATCAACAAGAGGACATATTTTTGTAAGTAAGAGGAAGCATATCACTGATGGTGATTTTTATCACGTTTCCCCTATCGCTTTATGGACTGATGAAGATATATGGGCATATATACATAAATACAAGCTTGAGTACTCTCCACTTTATGACATTACATACACCGCAGAAGACGGAACAGTTCAGCATATAAAACGCAATGGCTGTATTATGTGCGGTACTGATATTCAGTTTAAGGATAATCACCTTGCTATTCTGCGTCAGACTCACCCTAAAGCGTGGGAATCGTGTATGAATCATTTTGGATATTCAGACCAGTTGTACAAGCTCTTTAGAATCCGTAAAGATAAAAACATACTTAGTTCTTTTGCTGATGAAGGTACAAAAGCTCGTATGATTGAGCGTTTCGGCGGAATGGATAGACTTCTGAATGACAGACCTTGCATTTATGATGATTATGGAGAGCTTGTTGATCTTGCAGGGACAGGGTTTGACAGCGAATATGATGCCGAAGTGCTCGTTCAGAAAGACGGTCAGCTTGTAATGCTGTAAAAAGGAAAAGCCTATACCACAGGGTACAGGCTAATCCTGAAAGAACTTATTAAAATAAACTATGTTTATATTATAGCATAGTTAGAAAGGAATGTCAAGAGTATGTGTGAATTTTGTCATCAGTATCCTTGCAATGTTAGTTGTCCTTACAATGATATAGAAATAGCTACAAGCTGTGATATATGCGGTTGGGCAATTGTAAAAGGAGATATATACTATGAAGTAGACGGAAACGAAATCTGCGAAAACTGTATAAGCGGTTATCTTACAGATTGCTGTTATGAAGAATCTACTGCAATAACCTGTGACATATGCGGTGATACAATATGTGAAAACGTTGAGTATCATTTAGTCGAAGGAAACAACATCTGCGAAAACTGCATTTATGACTACATTACTGAATGTAGTCATCAGACTTAAAAGGAGGGAATCAGAATGTCAGATGAAATTATTGTGGTTAAACAACTTCCTGTCATTATCGAAAAGTTAGAGCAGGTTAAGGCAGAAGTTTCAGAGAAAGTTGCATTTACAACTTCTCTTGTCTGCACAGAGGAAACAGTTAAGGAAGTAAAGAAAGCAAGAGCAGAACTCCGCAAGGATTTCAAATCCTGGGAAGAAAAACGCAAGGAAGTCAAGAACGCTGTAATGTCGCCGTATGAGCAGTTTGAAGCAGTATATAAAGACTGTATCACTGATACATACAAGACAGCAGATAATGACCTTAACAGCAAAATTGACAGCGTAGAAAGCGAACTTAAAGCAAAAAAGCAGACAGAAGTAAAAGAGTATTTTGACGAGTACCTTTTAAGCAAAGGAATTGACTTTGTAACTTTTGAACAGGCAAATATCGGTGTTACACTGTCGGCAAGCCTTAAAAGTCTGAAAGAGCAAGCAAAGAATTTTGCTGACCGCATATCAGATGACCTAATGCTTATTCAGACGCAGGAAAACAAGGCTGAAATACTTGTCGAGTATAAGAACACGCTGAACGTTTCACAGGCTATAACAAGCGTTACAGCACGTCTGAGAGCCATTGAAGAAGAAAAGAAACATCAGGAAGAAACCGAAACTCAGAGCGTGAAAACTACACCGCCCACAATTGAAGCACCAAAGGTTGAAGAACCGGAAGAAAAGAAGTATACACTTTCTTTTAAGGTAACAGCAACAAAATCAAAACTGATAGAACTGAAAAAGTTCTTAAATAACGGAGGTTATAATTATGAATAACGAGCAGAAAAACGAACTTGCAGTAACATACGAAGCTGACGGAGCACAGGTTAAGCTTACACCGTCAATCGTACAGAATTACATTGTCGGAGAGGATAACGGCAAAATCACTATGCAGGAGTTCAAATTCTTCACTGAACTTTGCAAAGCAAGAGGACTCAATCCTTTTCTTAAAGAGGCATACTGTATCAAGTACGGAAAACAGCCTGCACAGATAGTAGTCGGAAAAGATGCTATACTTAAAAGAGCTTTAAGAAATTCACATTTTGACGGCATTGAAAGCGGTGTAATTGTAAAGGCAACAAACGGAGAAATCATAGAACGTGCAGGAACGTTTTTTGACCGTGATGCAGAAACCCTTGTAGGAGGCTGGGCGAAAGTATATCGAAAGGACTGGTCACGCCCTACTTATTGCAGTGTAGCTTTTTGCGAAGTTGCACAGCATAAATCGGACGGAAATTTAAATTCAAACTGGTTTTCCAAAGGTGCAACAATGGTAGAAAAAGTTGCAAAGGTCAGAGCTTTGAGAGAATCATTCATTGATGATTTAGGCGGTATGTATGAGGCTGAGGAAATGGGAGTAAGCGTTGACAATAATCAGCCTGTTCCTGAACCGTCAGAACCTGAAATCATTCAGCAGGACGAGCCAACAGAAGAAAATCAGCCGATTGATATAACGTTTGACGAGTTATAAGGAGTGAAAAGGGAGTTTAAAAAACTGTGATGTACAACATCATTTCAACAGGTAGTAGCGGAAATGCCGTAGTCTTGAATAATAATATATTGATAGATTGCGGTGTTTCACTTAAAGCCTTATCAGACGTTAAAAAGCAGATAAACATTGTACTGCTTACACACATTCACTCAGACCACTTCAATAAAACAACAATTCGCAACCTTTCAGCGGATAGACCTATTCTAAGATTTGCGTGTTGTGAATGGCTTGTACAGAATTTGCTTGACTGTGGTGTGTCAGAACGAAACATTGATGTAATGCAGACAGGCAAGATTTATAATTACGGAGCTTTTAAAGTTTCTCCGGTTAAGTTATATCACGATGTTCCTCAATGCGGTTGGCGAGTGTTTATAGGCAATGAAAAAGCAATCTATATGACAGATACCGTCACGCTTGACGGAATATCAGCAAAGAACTATGACCTGTATCTTGTTGAGGCAAATTATATTAGTGAGAAAATACAGGAAAAAATCAAGGATAAACAAAAAAGCGGTCAGTATGTTTATGAGTACCGTGTTTTGAAAACGCATTTAAGCAAAGAAAAGTGCGATGAATGGTTACTTGAAAATATGAGCAATCATAGTGAGTATGTTTATCTGCATCAGCACAAAGAGGAGGAAAACAATGATTAATAAGGTTATTTTAATGGGCAGACTTATTGCTGACCCTAATTTCAGCCAGACTCAGAACGGTACTGCTTATTGCAGATTTACTGTTGCTGTAAACAGAAATTTTGCGGACAAGGCAACAGGTGAAAGACAGGCTGATTTTATCGGAGTTGTTGCCTGGAAACAGACTGCTGATTTCGTTGCAAAATACTTTAAGAAAGGCAGTATGATTATCGTTGAAGGCAATATCCAGAACAATAATTACACTGATTCAAACGGTGTTAAGCACTACTCCTACAACATAATCGCAGAAAAGGTCAATTTCGGTAAATCAAAGGTATCTGCACAGAATTCAAACAGCGTTCCAAATCAGGCTAAACCTGTACCGCAGACCGTATCTTCACAGACATCTTCTGATTTAAGTCAGTTTGAAGAAGTTCTCGGCGGTAATGATTTGCCGTTCTGACAATATTTTTTAATATTTTTTTGGAAATTTAAACAAATCCGTTTAAAAAACGGTGTTTTTTCTGCCTTTTATGAAAGGGGGTGTTTTAATTGGCAGATAAAAAAAGTTTTTTGATTTATCTCGATAATCAGAAACAGGTTAATATGCTTACTGATGAACAGGCAGGAAAACTTTTCAAAGCTTTATTTGCTTTTGCCAAAGACGGCATAGAAACCGATTTTGATGACGGTGTTGTTGCTATGATTTTCAGTTTTATGTCTGATTCTATTAAACGTGATACAGAAAAATATGAAGAAGTTTGCGAAAATAGAAGAAAAGCCGGAAAGCTTGGGGGCAGACCAAAAAAAGCAAATGGTTTATCTGAAAAAACAAAAAAAGCAAATGGTTTTTTTGAAAACCAAACAAAAGCAAAAAAAGCTGATATAGATAATGATAATGATATAGATAATGATAATGATATAGATAATGATAATGATATGGATAAGGATATGGAAAAAGACAAAGAAAAAGAGTCGCCCCTCACCTCCACCACCCTCCAAACACAACAAATCTTAAATCTTTATAATCAGATATGCGTATCTTTACCAAAAATCAGAAAACTTTCAACTTCTTGTCAAAAAGATGTTGAAAAAATTATTAGTACATACTCAGAAGATGAAATCAAGGAAGCTTTTGAAAAGGCTGAAAAAAGCGTATTTCTAAAGGGAAAGAAAAATTCTGATAAGTTCAAGGACTGGAAAGCTGACTTTATCTGGATTGTAAAAGAGGAACATTTTATAAACCTTTTCAACGGAAAATACGACAATACAGAAGATGATGAGAAACTTCTTGACTATGAAAGCTTTATGAACAACTTTTAAGGAAGTGAAGAACTTTGAACAAATGGCAAATAAAAATGAAATCCGAACACAAGTGTATCGTCTGTGGTAAAGCTGATGCAAGAACTTTATCAGGCAAAATTACTTGTAATATCTGCTTTGAAAAACAGAAAGAAAATAGAAGTACTCGCAAGCCTCGTGCTAAAAAGCATAAAAGAGTAAGCACTATGCCAAAGATTTATGAAATCGTAAGACTTGCTACTGCTGAGGGTCTGACTTATGGGCAGTATGTTGCAAAGCATAGGTATGATAACAGAATCTCAAACGAAAAGGAGATAAAATAATGCCTGAAAAAAAGAAATATGGAAAATTCATCATTGATGAACAGTTGCCGTCTTTGAATGAATACATAAACAAGTGCAGAGAAAATCCCTATTCTGCAAATCATTTCAAGCGTAAAACTGAAACTTCTATCAGTCTGTATATAGTTAAGGCTGTCAGACTCGGAGAACTTGAACAATTTGGTGATACTCCCTGCATTATCAGCTACACCTGGCACGAAGCAAAAGCAAACAGAGATGTTGACAACATTCAGTCTGCTCAGAAGTTCATCAGTGATTCACTTGTTAAGAACAAGATAATCACAAACGACAGTCAGAAGTATGTTAAACAGACTTTTTACAAAGTCGTCAGGAGTGACAGAGGCAAAACCTATGTCACAGTTGAACTTAGTGAGTACAATCCAATTGATGATATAGGCGTACTTTAATCAGATTGAGCCGTATAGCCGTTTTGCATAGCTCGGCATATACTTATATGGCTAAACGCAGGACGGCTGTAAAAGGCTTTTAAATGCAAAAATACAAAGGAGGATATGAGAATGATAGTTCCTAAAGAAATAACATTTAGCGGTCTTAGTCAGGAAATTGTTACTGTCATTGTTCAAACAGCTCACAACGAAAAAGAAAAGTTGCACGGTTGCAAGCTGTATTTAGATGATGAAAATACAATGACTTTGCAGGATATTGAGGACAAAGCAAAAAAAGACTTTAAAAATTTTAGTTTGATTACTGTTTTAGTCAGCAGACCTCTTTCCAGTGAAGTTTATGAATACGGCAATTACGGTGACTACTGGGTAAAAACAGGTGATTTGATAGGCTATGCTTAAAGCGTACAAGCAATATGCTTTAAATTAAAACGCTAAATACAAAGGAGGTGAAGAAATGAAGTATAAAGATTTTGTGATATGGTGTAATCAGAGAGCCGGTGACGGCTGTTGGGATTATGCTACCTGCCTCGTTTGCATAGCTATTATGAACGAAGTAAAATCTGTTCCGTTTTGGAAAAGAGGCAAGGTTTGGAGAGAGTTTAGTGCTGACGTAGAAGAAAAAGTTGTTAAGCCTATCGAAGAACGTCTAAAAAAATTAAGGGGTGAGGATATATGAGAGAAATTTTATTCAGAGGAAAGAAACTTGATAACGGCAAATGGGTTCAAGGATATTGCTATGAACTTGAAAAAGACAGAATGATGATTAGCTCCTGTATCAGACGTGAAGCATATGAGGTTAATCCGGAAACAGTCGGACAGTTTACAGGAGTTACAGACAGCATGGGAACAAAGATTTTTGAGGGTGATGTCGTAAAGTGCATTGATGCCTATACAGGAGAGTGTGACGAGGAGTCTTTAGGAGTCGTCAAGTTTTCAAGAGGTGCATTTTGTGTTGATTGGAATACCACTTTTTATGAACCTTTGTTTCTGACAAATGACGACGACAAAGACCTTGTTGTTGTAGGCAATATTTACGACAATCCCGAACTTTTGGAGGTGAGATAAAAATGCCGAGATACATTGACGCTGAAAAAGCTGAAAAAGTTTTTAAAGATATATTCTGTAAAAACTGTAATTCTTATAATGGCATAAAGTGCTGTTGTTGCGATATGAGAGCTGGTGCAGATATATATGCAGATATGCCAGCAGAGGACGTTCAGCCTGTTGTTTGTTGCAAAGATTGCAAGTATTACACAGACAACATAAACGACCCGAATTTAAGAAAGGGTTTTTGCAACAGAGTTGAGATGAACTACTTTGATAAAAAACTGCCTGATGACTATTGCAGTTATAGCATTAAGCAGGACGGTGACTGATATGATACTCACCTGTGAGGACTGCAAGCACTGTAAAAGGTGCTTAGAGAGCGATAGAAACTACATATGTACAAGCTTTCAGAAAACAAAAGTTACAGGCAAGATGCTGAAAGTTCAGAAAATTAAGGCGAAGATGTATACAGAGGAGGGATATGATGACCGCAAAGGAGTATCTTACTCAGGCATACAAGCTTGACCGTAAAGCTAATATGATTCTCCAGAAGGCTGACGCTATGCGTAAAAGTCTTTACGGCAGAGGTCAGAGTTATGAAAGCGGTGGACATAGTGATAGCAGTGACAGCATAGCAAAGGCTGTTGCAAAGGTTATGGACTATGAGCAAAAGGCTGATGAAGTGATTAATAAACTTGTTGATAAGCGTATCGAAATCGAAAATACTATAAATATGATTTCCGACCCTGTTCAGAGGGAAGTCCTTGAATATCGCTATCTTATGTATATGTGTTTTGAAAGTGGATACAACAAAAGAACAGGCAAGTATGAGATTGGAATTGATGAAAAAACAGGATACTGTGTAAGGCAAGTATATCGTTATCACGATGAAGGGTTGCAACAAATATCTAAAATTATAAAAAATGTCAGTGAATGTCAGTAAAAAGTGTGTTATACTGGTATCATAGAAAAGCAACGGGAGATATGTAAACGCTTTTCCGCACCGTTGACTTTCTTCGGTGCGTTTTGACTTCCGTAGATTATGCTAAATCCTTTTTGTTGTCATAATAGATTCCTCGGCAGATACCGTCCATCAGGGCGGTATTTGTTTTATAAAAAGAAAGGCGGTGTTACCGTGAATGAGAGGCAGAAAAAATTTGCTGAATATTATGCTCAGAGTGGCAACACCGTTCAGAGTGCTATAAAAGCAGGATACAGTGAAAATTATGCAAGCACAAATGCTTGTAAATTGTTAGAAAATGATAGAGTTGCAGAATATATCAAACAGCTTTCAGAAAAGGCTCAAAATGAACGTATAATGACCGCAAAGGAACGTCAAGCTTTACTATCTGATATAGCCAAAGATGATGAGAATGCTCCTTCTGACCGCATAAAAGCGGTTGATACACTCAACAAGATGACAGGTGAATATATAACAAAAGTTCAGGCGGAAGTGAATACTTCTGTAAATCCTTTTTCGGAACTTACGGTTGAGGAGCTGAAAAAACTTGCAAAAGATTGATAAAAGTCTTATAAAACTGGGAGCAAAAATTGAACTTGCAAGACGTGATTTTTTCTATTACTGCAACCTGAAAGCACCTGACTTTTATAAACCTGACAGAAAATTTATTATGCAGTTGTGTAATGGATTTCAAAATTTTTTTGAATCTGATGAATCAGTAATGATAATTAATGTTCCTCCACGTCACGGAAAATCAAGGACAGCAGGTTGTTTTGTTGAATGGATACTTGGAAAAGACAGAACTCAGAAAATAATGACAGGTTCATACAACGAAACACTTTCAACAATGTTTTCAAAAAATGTCAGAAACAGTATATCTGCTGAAAAAGGAGATATAAGCGTTCCGGTCTATTCTGATGTATTTCCTGATACAAAGATAAAAAGAGGCGACGGAGCAATGAATCTGTGGAGTCTTGAAGGCGGATATAACAACTACCTTGCAACTTCTCCGACAGGTACAGCAACAGGTTTCGGCTGTTCGCTTATGATTATTGATGACCTCATTAAAAATGCTGAGGAGGCAAACAATGAGAATGTAAAAGAAAAGCACTGGGAATGGTTTACAAACACAATGCTTTCACGTCTTGAAGAAGGCGGAAAAATCATTATCATTATGACTCGTTGGGCATCTGATGACCTTGCAGGGCGTGCATTAGAACATTACAGACAGCAAGGTACAAAAGTAAAGCATATCACAATGAAAGCCCTTATTGATAAAAATACAGGGCTTATGCTTTGCCCTGAAATACTCTCTTACAACTCTTATCTTGCAAAGACAAAAGCAATGGGGATTGATATTGCAAGTGCAAACTATCAGCAAGAACCAATTGATTTAAAAGGCAGACTATATGATAAGTTTAAAACATATACTGAAATTCCTGAATTTGAAGGAATTTACAGCTATACAGATACAGCAGATGAAGGAAGTGACTTCCTTTGCAGTATTATATGGGGCGTTTATATGCGTGAAGCGTATGTTCTTGATGTATACTTTACAAAAGATTGTATGGAAGTAACCGAACAAGAAACAGCAAAAAGGCATATTGAGTTTTCTGTAAACAATGCTCTTATAGAATCGAATAACGGCGGTGCAGGATTTGCACGAAATGTCAGGAGAATATCTGAGGAACTGGGCAACAATGTTACGATATTCAGGTGGTTTCATCAGTCAAAGAACAAAAAAGCAAGAATTATTTCAAATTCTTCCTGGGTTCAGAATCATATTTATTTTCCTGTAAACTGGCGTGACAGATTCCCTGAGTATTACAATGCGATGACAAAATATCAGCGTGAGGGTAAAAATGCTCACGATGACGCACCAGATGCAACGACAGGAATCGCTGAAACTATGTATAAGCTTGGAGGCTGAAATGAAAATACGGGAAAAATTTAAAACTATGATACAGAATTGGCTTGAAATCGTTCCGGCTTTTGAGCAGTCAGTAGTTCTTCAGGAAAAATTTACAAGAAAAACAGAAATACTTCGTTCACAGTTGTGGTACAGGGGCGATGCTTCAGAACTCAGGCAGTTCTTCCATCAGCTTGGAAGTGACAGCGGAAGTTTTTGGGGAAGTGTTCCGTCAACTGATAAAGTCAGGAAAATTCACAGCGGATTGCCTGCAATCATTGCTGATACTCTTGCTTACATAGTCTATTCTGATATGAATGACATTGAAATTTCCGATACAGGAAGAAATCAGTTTGAATTTGTTTCAAAATATATTGATTTTATACAGCTTACAGGGAAATCGGTGGTTGATACGCTTGTAACCGGTGACGGAGCTTTTAAAATATCTGTTGATAGTGATGTTTCTCCTGCTCCTGTTGTAGAATTTTATGGAGCTGATAAAGTAGAATACAACTATTCAAGAGGTATTCTGAAAGAAATAATTTTTCACTCCGAATATAAAACTCATAACAGAAAATATTATCTTGAAGAACATTACGGAAAAGGCTACATAGACAGCATTCTTTATGACAGCAACGGTTATGAAGTAAGCATTGATTCTGTTCCCTGCCTTGCTGATATTGCTCCGCATATTGTGTTTTCGGGTGATTATATAATGGCTGTTCCCTTAAAATTCTATGAATCTAAAAAATATGCAAACAGAGGAAAAAGCATATTTGACGGTGGTAAATCAGATTGCTTTGATGCTCTTGATGAAGTTATCTCACAGTGGTGGGACGCAATCAGAACAGGCAGAGTTCAGAAATATATTTCTGCTGATAAAATCCCCCGCAATCCTGATAACGGAGCATTACAGCGTGTAAACAGTTTCGGAACAGAATTTATTGAACTTGCTCCGGCTCTCGGAGATGATAAAACTTCTCAAATTCAGGTTATTCAGCCTGATATAAGATATGATGCGTTTGTATCAAGCTATACAAACTGTTTGTTAATGTGTTTGCAAGGTCTTGTATCTCCTGCAACACTGGGCATAGATGTGGGCAAGATGTCAAGTGCAGACGCTCAGAGAGAGAAGAAAGATGTTACAGGCAATACCCGAAACACTATCACAACGGCTCTTGAAAAAGCATTGCCTGAACTTGTTTCAGCAGTTCTGAAAACTTATGATAATATGCAGGGAAAAGCTCCTGAAAATTATGATGTAACTGTTTCTTTCGGAGAATATGGTGCTCCTGATTTTGACAGCAGAGTTGAAACAATCGGAAAGGCAAGTACATACGGCATTATGTCGGTTGAAACTCAGGTTGAGGAGCTGTGGGGCAGTTCCAAAGACGACAACTGGAAACAATCCGAAGTTCAGCGAATAATGTCAGAACGTGGACTTATGAATACTGATGAAATATCAATAGGCGGTGCATAATGCTAAGCTATAAAGATATTGCGAAAATCTTTGAAGAAATTGAAATCCGTCTTATAGGTTCTCTGAAAAGAAATCTTACACGTCATAAGAATGAAGAAAAACAGTATAAAATGAACTGGTCAGCGTGGCAGGCTGAAAAACTTCGCAATCTGGATAAATTCCGTCAGGAAAATTCATTTATTATGAGTGACTACACGAAAGTTATTGACAGCGGAACACGTCAGATAATGCTTGATGAGTTCACTCAGGGAATGAACGGGATAAATTATCCCAGTGATAGTGAAATTTCAAAAGAACCGCAGTTTTTCGGCATTGATAAAGTCAAAGTCAACAAGCTTATTGATGATGTTGTGAACCTTGAAAAACACGCTGAAACAGCAGTTCTGCGTACTATGGACGATATTTATCGTCAGACTGTGAATAAGGCACAGCTTGCAATGAGTTCAGGTTCAGTGACGTTACAGCAGGCTATTGATATGGCTGTTCAGGATTTTCTCACCAAAGGCATAAACTGTATTGTATATCGTAACGGACGGCGTGTAAATATTGCTGATTATGTCAGAATGGCACTCCGGACGACTGCAACAAGGGCAAATCTTCAGGGACAATCCGAAAAGGTAAAAGCTCTCGGATATGATACAATTCTGATAAGCAGTTACAGTATGTGCAGTGAAACCTGTTTACCCTGGCAGGGACGTGTATATATCAATGATGTATTTGTTATGTGGGAAGGCAAAATTGAACAGCGTGGTGAAATTCTGTATGGTAAATCGAACTATTGCGGAAAATGGTTTCCGCTTTTAAGTTCAGCAATTCAGGGCGGACTGTTTCACCCTAACTGTCGTCATACATTGCTTATGTGGCGTGACGGTGACCCTATTCCACAAACTGTTGACAATTCAAAAAACAATCGCCGTTACAAGCTTGAACAACATCAGAGGTTACTTGAAAACAACGTCCGAAAAGCAAAGAGATTTGTTGCAGGTCAGACAGACCCCTCAAACATAAGGAAAGCTAAAGCAGAACTGATTAATGCTCAGAAAAGATTGAGAGAATTCATTCAGCAGACCAATATTTCAGAGAACGAAACCGTTCTCAAACGTGATTATGGCAGAGAAAAGGTCTATCAGAATGAAAATCTGCAAAATGGCTTGACTTATGCCAACACAGAAGGTATAATTAATATTAGAAGTAGCGGAAAAGTTCCGATTACTGACAGCAACGATAATTATTGTGAATTGATTGGCAAAATTGATTATAACGACAAAAAAGCTGTTGCAAAATCTCTTATGGAATTTGAAGAAAAATATAAGAGTAGTGATATTGAACATTGTCGTGTAATTACAATTTCAGGTGAAGTATTTGAAGTTCATGGCGGAAAATATACTGTTGACCCCTCAATTTTAGGAGATAAATTAAGAGGCAGTATTAATGAACATAATCATGTAACCGGAGAAAGCCAGTATTCTTTCAGCTACGAGGATTTGAAATCCAGCATTGCAGATGGTTCAAAAACATCAATGGCATTTGATGAAAAATATCGTTACTTCATGCAATTTTCAGATAAAGAAATCACTGAGGAAGAATTGTATGAAACTTTTGAAAAATCAAGACTTGATGTAGAAGAAATAAACTTTCAACATAGGTATTGTGGAACTGAGAAATATATTGTTGATGAAGATGTTATGCACGAAATTGTGAAAAAGACTTGTGAAAGGTTGGGAATTGCTTATGGAAGAACAAAAAAGAATTGAAGAATATCGCTGTAAAGGCAGGATTTTGTTTGATGAATATATGGCTGAAAGTAAAATGCTTATGGAAAGAAGAAGGCATTATAAAAAATTAGATGAAGGTGTTCGAGAAGAAAGACAGCTTCGAGAAAATTATAATAAAAAACAGGATATGTTACGTGAAGAATACAAAGATATACTTCATTTGATAAAACGCTCTTAAAAGGGCGTTTTATTATGCAAAAATTTAAGAAAAGAGGTTGATTTTATGACGTTTTTAACAAATGAAGATTTTAATGAAAAGGCTCGAAACCTTGAACTTGAAAGCTGTTTCATAGAAGTAGAAACAAAGAAAATTTTGCTTAACAAACTGAAAGAAATGGCAGACGCAACTCCCGAGGACTTTGAGTACAACGGTAATGATTATGCAATGTTTTGCAGTATTATGGGACAGGTAGCAAAAGTCATTCTCAGTACTACTTAACTTTTCAAAAATACACGTTTTTTTAAGACCTTATGGTCTTATTTTTATACCCATTTTTCAATTTAAGGAGGAAATTGCAATGGAAGAAAACAAGAAAAAGCCTGCTGAAGAAGAACAGAAAGCTCCTGAAACTTCTCCGGAAGAAAAACAGAATGAGCCTAAGCCTGATGATAAAAAGGCTGATGAACCAAAGAATGAGGGCGAAAAACCTGATGAAACTGCAAAATCTGATGAAAAATCAGAAGAACAGCCAAAAGAAGAAAGCAAACCTGAAAATGCCACTGATGAAAAAGATGAAGAAATTCTCCGACTTAAAACTCAGATTTCAGCAATGCAGTCAGGGATAAAACCGGATTGTGTAGAAGATGCAGTTGCGATTGCTGAAAGCTACATCAGAACAGGTAAAAGCACTGATATAAATACTGCACTTTCTGAGGTTGTCAAGAAATATCCTGATATGAAATCAGACAGCAAAGACAGTAAAAAGCAGGGCGGTTTCAAGGTTGGTGCTGAAAGTCAGGAAAAAGAAACCCAGAACGAAAGCAGACTTGACAATGCTTTCGGCATAAGAAAAAAGAAATAAGAAAGGCAAGGTGTAGAAAATGGCAAATAATGTAATTAATTACGCTACCATTTATTCAAACAAACTCAGAGAACTTTATGGTCAGGAGTCTGTTTCTGACGCTCTCTATCACTCAAACCCCGATATTCAGATAACAGGCGGTAAGAGTATTAAAATCCCGACACTCTCTGTATCAGGTTACAAGGACCATACAAGAGCCTCACTCGGTTTCTCACAGGGCAACTATACAAACGACTATGAAACAAAAACTCTTGACCACGACCGTTCAATTGAATTTGTGGTTGACCCTATGGATTTTGATGAAACAGATACAGTTGTATCACTTGCAAACATTCAAAGCAGATTTGAGCATACACAGGCTATTCCGGAACGTGATTCATACACATTCTCAAAGATTTATGCTGAGGCTTTAAGAACAGGAGCAGAAGTAAAAACATCAGAACTTGATGTAAACAACATTCTTCTTGACTTCGATAACAACCTTGAAAAACTTGAAGATAAAGGTGTTCCTCTTGAAAGAGTCATACTTTTCTGCACAGCAACTTTTAAAAAGCTCCTGAAAAATGCAGAAGGCATTCAGAGAACACTTGACATCAGACAGGGAGGAGGAATTGACAGACGTGTTCATTCTCTTGATGACATCAGCACAATTATAACCGTTCCGTCTGCACGTTTCAAAACTGTTTATGACTTTACAGACGGCTGTAAACCTGCAACGTCCGCAAAACAGATTAACTACATTCTTATTGACCCTGAATGTCAGGTATCAAGGGATAAATATTCTTACATTCATCTTTTCTCTCCTGGTTCAGACAGCAGAACAGCAGACAATTATCTCTATCAGAACCGCAAATACAACGGTACTTTTGCCCTTGATGAACTTTTTGTTGACGGCTGTATAATCAGCGTAAAAACTGCTGTAAAGAACTTTAAGGGCGATGGCTCGACAACAACATTTACAATCCCTGAAAAGCCTGAAAAGCTTATCAGCGTAACCATTGACGGTTCTGCAACAACAGCATACACATACGCAAAGGCAACAGGAATTATCACATTTACAACAGCTCCCGGAAACAACAAGGAAATTGTTGTAACTTACTAAGGAGGGATAATATGAGAGCAGTAAAGGCAAATAAGCAGTATACCATTACTGAAAACGAAAAGAAATCATATCTTGCACAGGGGTTTGACATCATAGATGATAATGGAACTGTTGAACATTCTCCACAGGCAACAGTTCCCTATTCCGATTATGAAAAACTTCTGAATGAAAATCTTGCACTTAAATCCGAAAACGAGCAGTTAAAGAAAAGAAAAAAAGGTGAGGTATAATGTATCTCACCTTTCCTGAATTTAAGAAAATATGTCCTGAATCTGATATATCAGAGGAGCAGTTTGAATCTATTGAAATGCGTGCTGAATCTGATGTTGATACTCTCACATTTAACCGGATTACAGAAAAAGACTTTGAAAATCTTACAGACTTTCAGAAAGAACGCATAAAACATTCAATGGCACTGCAAATCAACTTTATTCACGATAACTCGGAGCTGATTGACAGTCCTTTGAGTTCATACAGTATAAGCGGTGTTTCAATGTCTTTTGATAAATCAAAGGTAATAACTCTTTGTGGGGTCACAACAACAAATCAAGTCTATAATACGCTTATGCAGACAGGCTTATGTTACAGGGGGCTGATGTGATGAAATATCCTTGCCTCGTACCTGAAAGAGTATGCACAATAAAATGCTGTGTATACAGAACAGGCGGTCTGAATCGTGACGGTTCTCCGAAAAAAACAATAATATATGAGGGCAAATGCTTTTATTCTGAAAAGACAAAACAGCGTATAACAGCCGAAAAGCAAATAATTACACTTTCTGGTGAAGCACTTTTTACAGGCGATATTGCCCCCGATTCTGATATAATTGAGGGCAATATAGTTCTTCTTTCGGGAATTGACAGAAAAATATATGCATCTCAGAAGTGCCGAAATCCTGACGGAACGGTGAACTACACAAGATTGGAGCTGATATAATGAAAATTACAATAAAATTAAATCAGCAGAAAATCAATGATATTAAAAAAACTATAAGACAATCAGCTGTTGAAACTATGGAAGTCGTCCACAGCAAAATCAATGATACTGTACCATTAGACCAAGGCGGATTAATGAATAGCATTTTTGTATCAGATGAATCTGATGAAAACAAGGTATGTGTAAAGCTTGACCATTCTGTTATATATGCAAGATATCTGTATTATGGTTTAAAAATGGTTGATAGCGAAACTGGAAAAGGTCCTTCACTTATATACGACAAAACCGGAGCTGAAATAGGATACAGATTTCGCAAAGGTGCAAAACTCAGGGTAAAATATCCAGAAGAAAGTCTAAATTTCAGAAATGGAAGGACTGACCACTGGCTTGAACCGTTCATAAACGGTAAAGAAAAAGATTTTATAAAAGTTAATTTTGCTGACATAATGAAACGGAGATTAAAATGAACTATCTTACACTGCTTGAAATCGCCGATTTACTGGCAGAATTGCTTGATACAGAATCAGTTACAGCAGGGTGCATTGATACTTCATACAGCAAAACAATCGGAGTATATCAGCGTGAAGAATTTATTCCCCGTGAATGTATCGGCACTGAATCAAGCTATGAAACAGCCAAAATCAGAATATTGGTTCACTGGAATGAAAATCCAACTGAAACAGAGTCAAAAGCTACTGAAATTGCTGAATTATTCAGCAGTTTTGAGAATATGGAAACCGAAAATCATATTATAAAGTTTGCGGAGGTTACAGCTATCCGCAGTATTGGAAAAGATGAAAAAGGTATCTGCGAGTATATCATAGATACTGATATTATTTACACCGAAAGGAGCTAAAAACTATGGCAGAAACAACAAAGGGAGTATATCCCTGCTACAAAAATCAGTTCTCAGTCGATATTAAAGGCGGAGATGGCACAACAGAAAGTGACTTAAAAACAATCGCCGATATGGAAAGCTTTTCTGTATCAATTGACGGCAATGTTGAGGAATGGTCCCCATATGATATGGCAGGCTGGACAAGAAGAATGGTAACAGGTAAAAGCCTTACAATATCAGTAAGCGGAAAGCGTAATGTCGGCGACTCAGGAAATGACTACATAGAAAGCATTGCTGTAAAAGTTGGCAGAGAATGTGATTCAACTTTCGTGTGGAACTTTCCGAGCGGTGCAAAGCTTGTTATCCCCTGCGTAATCAATGTAACGGAATGGAGTGCAGGCGATTCAAAAGCCGTTGCACCTCTCGCTTTTGATGTTATGAGCAACGGCAAACCAACTTTCACACCTGCAACAACTACCGGAGATAATTAAGGAGGATTTTAAAAAATGGCTAAAATGTACACTTTTGATGACAAACTTCTCTGCGGTTCACCTGAACTCAGAATCAAAGACAAGGTTTATCCGATTGATGACCGCACATCAACTGTAAAGAAAATACTTAAAATTTTCAATAAGAAAAGCAATGATAACGACAACTTCGATAATGCAGAAGAAGTTCTGAAACTTGCTTTAGGAAAGAACTATCCTGAAATTGCTGAAATGGATATGCCTTTCTCAGCATATCAGAAACTTACAGAAATCATCATTTCTGCAATGACAGGTCAGGAAACGGAAGAAAAACAATCCTTTCACAAAAGTTCAGACTGAACCGTGGTATGACCTTGAGTTTGATAGAGATTTGATTACACAGTCTGTTGCAAAGCAGTATCACATACTGCCAACCGAGCAGGAGGAAATGCACTATACCGAATGGCTTTTGCTTGTTGGTGGCATTATGGAAGATACCCCGCTTGGTCAAGTTGTTCTTATCCGCAAGGAAAACGACCGCAACAGACTGAAAAACTTCACAAAATATGAACATACAATCCGACGGGAATGGCAGGATTTCCGTGCAGGAAAAGTAAAAAAACCTGCTGAAGATTTTGCAAAACACTTTGAGCAGATGTTTGCTGAAATGTTCGGCTGATAAAGAAAAGAGGTGATAATATGGCAGAATCTTCTGTCGGAACAATTTCGCTTGATTTGGTAATTCAGGATAACACGTCACAGCAACTTGAAAAAATCAAAAATAATGCAATGCGTCCTGCACAGAAAATAGGTGAAACTATTCAGGAGTCAATCCAGAAACCAATTGAAAAAAACGCCGAAAATATGCAGAATAAACTCAATTCAGCTTTTGACAATGTTTCAAAGAGTGCTGAAAAGTCCGCTGATGCATTTAACAATGGTATAAATGATGCAGTTCAAAGGGCAACAGAAAATATGAAAAAGCAACATATTGAAGTTGATGTTGAACCAAGAGTTGTAAAATCCAATAAAAAATATATGCAGTATGACACGAAAGCTATAGAAAAAGAAGTTAATGGATACTTTGAAAATGCAGGCGGGAAAGCAAATACACAAATCAAAAGCATTTTTGATAAACTGAAAAGCTTTAAAATTCCGACAAACTCAATAGAACGACTTGAAACGGAACTTGAAAATACAAAAACAAAGTCTGAACTTCTCAAAAGTGAATGGGAAAAACTTTCAGCATCAGAGCCTTCTGAAAAAGCAACTGCAAAAATGTTGAGATTGCAACAACAGATTATTGCAACAGATAAATCGGCAGAACGCCTTGAAAATGAACTGCAAAGAGCAAATAACCTTGAAAATGGTGTGCTTACTGGAGAATATCAAGCTCCTGAAAAGCCTATCGAAAGACTTCAAAGGCAATTTGAACTTACAAATCAGAAAATCGAATCAGTATCAAGAACGTGGCAACAGCTCCAGATTGAACTCCAAAGTACAAATGATTCACAATCTGCTGAAAAAATTCGTGATAAGTTGATACAAACGGAAAATCAATTAATCAGCTTAACCAACACTGCTGACAAGTATAAACAAAAAATAACTGAATCAAATTCCGAAACAATATCAGCTGTTGATTCACAGTTTCAGAACATATTTGACAGGCTGAAAAAATTCAAAATTCCAACAACTCCTGTAAAACGCTTAAAAGCCGAACTTCAAAATACACAGGTAAAAGTTGATTTATTGCAGAAAAAATGGCAGGAGCTTTCAGCTGAAGAACCTTCGCAAAAAATAATTGAACAAATGCTTAAAGTTCAGGAGCAAATCGTTTCTGCACAAAATAAAACGGAAAGTCTTAAAAACAAAATTTCTGATTTAGGAAACAGCGGTCATAAACTTAACACAATAAAAAAAGTAGGCAAATCGGCTTTTAATGGACTAAAAGCAGTTGGAAATCAGGCTCTTGATTCACTCAGAAAGCGTTTTGGATTTCTTAACAAGTCAGCTTTATCCCTTACAAAACCGATTAAAAAACTCGGAAGAACGTTAAAAAACACATTCAGACGTGTATTTGTTATGGCAACTCTTTATGCTGCTGTAAAAGCACTGAAAAAGTCAATCAGCAGTGTGATGAAACAGAATGAGGAGCTTTCAAAATCTCTGAATGAGGTAAAAGCAAACCTTGCGATAGCTTTTACACCAATACTTCAATCTGTAATGCCCGCACTGAATACTATGATGTCAGGTCTTGCAAGGACAACAAAATACATTGCAGGATTTATTTCAGGTCTTTTTGGTATGACTTATAAGCAAGCCGCCGAGGCAACTAAAAAGCTTTACAGCACAGGAAAGCAAGCTGAAGATACAGCTAAAAAAGCTAAATTATCACTTGCAGGATTTGATGAAATGAATATTCTTTCAAGCGGTGATGATGAATCCGAAAAAGAAGAAGATACAGGCATAAACTATGATAATCTTGATATGTCTGAACCTAATTTTCCTGACTGGGCAGAAAGCCTGAAGGAAGCAATAAAAAATGGTGACTGGTACGGAGTCGGTGAAGTTCTTGCAGAAAGAGTAAATGCCGTGTTCAGTGGCATAGACTGGGGAAATATTGAACAGAACATCAGCAATAAAATCAATAATATATGTAATCTTTTCAATGGATTTATTGATAATGTTGACTTTAAAACTATCGGCGATTCTTTGGCAGGCGGTATCAATGCTATTTCAAATGCTGTAAATACTTTTTCTGATAATATTCACTGGGATAAGCTCGGAAATGGTCTTGCAAAGGGTCTGAATCAAACTATCAAAAAAGTAAAATGGCAACAGCTTGGAAGGTCACTGTCTGCAAATATCCGAATTATAACAGATGTTCTTTATGATTTTGTAACCGAATTTGACTGGGAAGGACTCGGGAACGGTATCGGCGAGGCTATAAACGGGTGGTTTGACGGTATTGATTTTGGTAAACTTGCAAAAACGCTTTCCGGTGGAATTACAGGAATTTTCAGTACAATAACAACAACGCTACAAACGATAAATTTCAGCAGTATAGGTCAGAAAATTGCAGAATTTGTGAATAATATCAATATACCTGAAATTCTTTCACAGTTTGCATCTTCTGTAAGCAGTTTAATCACAGGATTACTGAACTTTTTAATTGCTTTCATTGGTACTGTTGACTGGTTCAAGCTCGGAGAACAGATAGTAACAAGTATTTCAGAAATAATCCAAAAAATTGACTGGAACGAAATCATTGAAAGTTCAATAAAGCTTTTAGGCGAAGTGGTTGGCGGTGCATCTGCATTACTGGCAGGAGTTTTAAAAAAAGCTTGGGAGGCACTGAAAAAAGCCTGGAGCACAGTTAAAGACTACTTCAACAAAAAAATTGAAGAATGTGGCGGAAATGTAATAGACGGCATTTTTACCGGAATTTTAGATGCTTTAAAGTCTGTCGGACGTTGGATTAAAGAACACATTTTCAAGCCGTTCATTGAAGGCTTTAAAAACGCTTTCGATATTCATTCACCGTCAAAAGAAATGTCCAAAATGGGCGGGTATATTATTGACGGGCTGTTTAAAGGCATTTCTGACGGAATAAAAAAAGTTCGTGAAATAGCAGAAAAGGTTCTTAATGCCATTAAAAAAGTTTTCCAGAATGTTGGAAATTGGTTCAAAGAAAAGTTTTCTACTGCGTGGGACGGAGTAAAAAACGTCTGGGACAATGTAAAAGGATATTTTTCTGATATATGGTCAGGTGTAAAAGAAACTTTCGCTTTTGTTGGCGACTGGTTCGGTAAAAAATTTCATAATGCCTGGAATGAAATAAAAAAAGCTTTCAGTAATGTATGGGAATTTTTCAACGATAAATGGGAAAATATAAAGTCTGCTTTTGGTGATGTAGGCGAATGGTTTTATGATAAATTCAGTAAAGCTTATGAAAATATCAAAAGTGCTTTTTCAGACATTGGCAGTTTTTTCAGCGGTATATGGGAAAATGTATCTGACGGAGCAAGAGATGGTGTGAACTGGATACTTGAAAAAATTGAAAACGGTTTGAATAATATAATTGATGGCTTAAACTGGTTCGGATTTGACCTTCCGGAAGTAATGGGCGGAGGTCACGTTGGATTTGATATAGGATATGTAAATCTTCCAAGACTTGCAAAGGGCGGTCTTGCAACAGCTCCTACTCTCGCAATGGTCGGCGATAATGCAAATGCTTCTGTCGACCCTGAAGTTATTGCTCCTTTGTCAAAATTGAAAGGAATTATCGGCAATGAAACCGATAATTCAGAAATCATTCTTCTTCTGAAAGAAATTTTAAATGTTTTACAAAACACAACAACTGTTGCTCAGACTGAAAAACCTGTTTATCTTTACCCTGACAGCAAAGCTTTTTCACGTCTAATTATTAAGGTTATAAGGAGTTACAAAGAAAGAGGAGGTACACTTTAATGGAAATAATAAAGTCTGTAAGTGGTGAAAAGCCTGTTATTCAGCCCTGTGTTTATTCAGCAACCTGCTCTGACCTGTACTCTGACAGCACCGGAAGAACGGCTGAAACAGGGCAGCTTATTTCTCATCTGATACGCTCCAGTGTGTATAAAATTCAGGTTACATTTAAGGGAAAAATTGAAGAAGTTTCATCAATAAACACTCTTTTTTCGGGTACAAGTCTTAGTGTGGTATTTTCTTTTCTTGGAGAGTACCGCACCTGCACAATGTACCCGTCAGATAGAAAAGTAACGCAGACTGGTGAAGAACTTGCGGAAATTTCTTTCAGCTTGATTGAGTATTAAGGGGTGATGATGTGTACAGCACGAGTGAAGAATACAAAAGACAGATAAACGAAACAAGACTGCATAAAATTTCAGGAAAAATATATCCAAATGACTGGTCTGATGGCTTTGACATCTCCGGTTTGCTATGCGGAGAAATATCAAAATACAATCAGTGCGTTGATAACTCTGAAAGTTTTGGAATAGGTGCGGTATATCAAGGGGAATTGAATTTTTCTTTGAGAAAAAATCTCGGATTTTCAGCTGACATTTACAACGCAAAAATTGAATTACAGTTCGGACTGCTTCTTGAAAGTGGCGAAACAGAGTGGATACCGCTCGGAGTGTACTATATCAAAGAGGCTGAAAAATCAGGGCGAACACTGAAAATCAAGGCTCTTGACCAGATGTCTGAACTTGACATTCCAACAGGACTGATAAAAGGTCAGACCTATACTTTCAAAACGGCAATGCAGACTATCACTGAAAAAACAGGAGTTGAATTTGCACAAACTTTTGAAGAAATTGAAACGCTTTCGAGCTTACCATTGTGGCAACTTTTCGGAACGAATACGCCTGCAACATACCGTGATATTTTACGATATATGGCACAGCTTATAGGCGGTTTCGCATACATAAACAGAGTCGGTAAAATAGAATTCAAACGACTTGACAAAGTAAATCCGGTTGCTGAAATACCTGCAAAAAGACGTCATTCTTTGGTGCTTTCTGAACGAAAATTTGAATTTGGGAATCTCCAATACACAGCGGATAATGGCACTATCACGAAATACACATACATCGGAAACGGTGCAACAGTATACTTTGAAAATAATGGGTTCATTTACTCGGAAGGCACTCTGACTCAGCTTGAAGAAATCGCTGAAAGTCTGAAAAACGTAAAATATTACTCAGGAACGATTGAATATTCAGGGAATCCTGCTCTTGATATTGGCGACTATGTAAGAGTTGTCGGCGGTGATGCAAACGGAGAACTAATGCTTGTTGGCTCTGATAACTGGATTTTCAGAGGGGTTCAGACATTGATTTCACCAAATACCGACAGTTCAACAAGTTCGTCAGGCGGATATTATTCAGGGCCCGCCGGAGCTGATGGTAAAGATGGGAAAAACGGAAAAGACGGCTTTTCTCCTACTATCGAAGTATCAGAAAGCACAGATAACTCATATATCCTCAAAATTACTGACAAAAACGGCTCTTTCCTGACTCCGAATTTTTTGAAAAATATCATCATTGATAACTTTCTTTCCGAAACATCAGAAAACGCTGTACAGAATAAAGTCATAACGCTGAAATTAAAGGAGTTTGACAATATGTTTTCAGAAATAAAAAAACTGCTTGAAGAAATCAAGGCTCTTATTGGCGGTGATTCAGACAGCAAGCTTTATGGTTTGGTATGCAGTGACCTTGTCGGATTGAGTGAAGGCATATCAGGCGACTTAACAATCGTAGAAAGTGAGGGGTAATATGACTCAAACATATACGAAAAATTACAATATAGATACTTTTTCAGAACTTGTTTCAAACTTGCAGACAGCTTACGAATGGCATAATGTAGTAACAGCAGAGGACGGAACTTATGCTTATTTTTATGCAACTGAAACTGCTTGGATACATTTTTTTATTTCAAATAATACAATCGGCATAAAAATTAATAAAGGAAATGAAAATGTTATAAATATTGGAGCTAACGCCTGGATTAATTCTAAGACTACGAAAACAAGAAACGTTTTTTGCTTTTCTTGCTTCTTGCATAGTTCAAGTCAAAATCTTACAGGAACCGAAACCCTGTATAGCTTCATAATAGGTAAAGCGATAAATCAACTTACAAGTCAGGAAGAAACTGTTCTTGCTGTTACTCAGCAATATAATAACAATATTTCATCAATAATTTTATCTTCTGATATTGCAACTGAACCTGTCAGACTGATACAAATTGCTTACTTAAGCCCTAATGTATCTTCAAAAATAACAACGATGCAGAACGTTTTTAGTAAATATTCTGAATGTGTTATGAAAGATGTTTATGCTCTTACATCTTTGCAGTTCCCTGCCGTTTCTTTCAACGATTGCACCCTGAACGGCAAAAAATACTATATGCAGGGGGCAATTCTTCTTGCTGACGACTAAAGGAGTGATGATATATGTACAAAATAATCGACACTGAATTCATAGAAGTTCGCAACAAAACTTCTATGATACGTGTTGTAATCCTTTGCGATACTTCTGCTGATGTGCCAAAGCCTGAGAGTAGCTGGGACGTTGGGAGTATATGCTGGGTCGCAAATGAACATAAGGTACTCATACTTAACAACGCAGGAGAGTGGGCATAATGAAAGACGAGTTTTTAAGATTTTTGCTCTTTAATTTTTTGGACAAAAGTCATAATAATAATAATAATAATAATAATAATTCCGACAAGGATACCCTTAAAGATTTTTTAAATCTAAGAGACTGTCAATATTTGTTCTATGAATGTAACAATTTAACAGAAGTTCCTGAAATGGATACAAGTAGTGCTACTAATATGAAACAAATGTTCTACGACTGTAAGAACTTAACAACTGTTCCTAAACTGAACACAAGTAAGGTTACAACTATGTCAGGTATGTTTAATGGCTGTTCTTCTTTAACAGAAGTTCCTGAAATGGATACAAGTAGTGTTACAACTATGTCGGGTATGTTTTTAAGTTGTCCATCATTATTACAGATACCAAATATGGATACAAGTAATGTTACAACTATGTATAATATGTTTAATGGCTGTTCTTCTTTAACAGAAGTTCCTGAAATGGATACAAGTAGTGTTACAACTATGTCAGGTATGTTTAAGGGCTGTAAAAAATTAATAAGTGTACCTGCTTTAAATACGCAAAATGCTGATAATATGTCAAGTATGTTCAGTGGTTGTTCTTCTTTAGTAAATGCTCCTGAAATGATGAATATGCAAAAAGTTCTTGGAACTTCTAATATGTTTTCTGGTTGTACAAATTTGGTGACTGTTCCTAAATTAAATACAAATAATGTAACCAATATGTCAATGATGTTTTATAGATGTGAAAATCTTGTAAGTATAAAAGGACTTGATTTAAGCAAAGTTACCGAGGCGACTTTAACGTTTGATAAATGTCCAAAATTAACAGAGTTAACCTTAACACATATTCCTATATCTATTGTACTTGACGGGTGTACTTTGTTAAGTGTTGATAGTCTGGTAAACACTATTCAACAGCTTATAACAAGTTCATCTTCTAAATTACTTACTATTGGTTCAGAAAATCTTAAAAAAATTGACGGACTTTATTGCAAAATAGTTGATAATTCTTCTGATATAAAGCCTATGACATTATGTAACAGTTCTGACTCAGGAGCAATGAGCCTTATTGAATATGCAAGCAAAAAGAATTGGGAGTTAAAGTAATTTTGAAGAAATATTTCTTCTCTTAATTGTGAGGTTAATAGAAATGGCTGAAATAATCATCGCATTGATAACAGGCGTATGCTCTATTTTAGGAGTTATTGTAACTACTTCAGCAAGCAACAGGAAATTACAGCATCAGCTTGAAGTAAATCAGGCTGTTGTAAATATAAAGCTTGAAGGACTGACTGAAGAAGTAAGAAAACACAATAATTTCACTGTCCGTGTTCCGATTCTTGAAGAACAGGTTTCATCTCTTAATCGTGAAATCAAAGAACTCAAACACAAAATTGAGGTGCTTGAAAATGCTTAAAAACTTTGCAAAGCTGATTGATGTAAAGTCAATTGTAACACTCATTCTTACAGCAGTGTTTGCTGTTTTGTCACTGAAAGGACAGATTTCTGCTGAACAGTTCCAGACCGTTTTCACAGTTGTTATAAGCTTTTATTTCGGTACACAATATCAGAAAAATAAGGATATATAATTAAAAAATAAATTTTTCTAAAACCTCTTGACAAATGGGCTACAATAATCTATAATAATTATGGGCTACAAAAATAAGGAGGTGAAAAAGATGTCGCCTAAAGGCAGACCGACCGATAACAGAAAAGGGAAACCCATTCACGTTCGCCTTGACGAAAAGTCTGATAAAATCCTTGAAAAGTATATCGCACAGGAAAAAATCAGCCGTGCCGAAGCTGTAAGACGTGGAATTTCTAAGTTGGAAAGCGATATAAAATAAAAATAGCAACTGTTCTCACCACCACAGAGCTAACAGTTGCTATATCAAAAACAGACAAGAAGTCTATCTGAAATCTATTATACATCAGATTTTCTTTCTTGTCAAGAAAGGAATGAAAAAAAATGACTAAGTCACTTGAAATCTTGTTCGACGATTTTGTTAAATGAAAAAAATTTATAAAACCTATTGACTTTTTGTCAGTACAATGTTATAATATTGTCAGTACAGAAAGTGAGGCGAAAAGAATGTCACCAAAAACAGGCAGACCTTTAAAAGACAATCCAAAAGACACACGAATACAAATCAGACTTGATAAATCAACACTTAATACACTTGATAAATGTGCTGAAATTAATAGTACAACTCGAAGTGATGTTATTCGCCATGGGATTGACTTGGTGTATGCCGAAACACAAAAGAAAAAGTAGCCGTTCTCCCCACCACAGAGTTAACGACTACTTAAACCACGACAGATTTCTCTATCAAATATATTGTACCACAGATAGAGACTCTTGTCAAGTATTTGAAAGGAGTTTTTTATTTCATGAACAAAACCTTAGAAATCTTATTTGATGATTTCGTAAGCAAAAGACTTGCAGAAGAACCACAGGCATACTTTAGCCAGCTTTATGACACAGTTACAGCAGGCAAAACAGCAAGCGAAGAAAACGAAATTTACACTATGTTCGGTGCATATGAAGTTGCTGTTGAAGCAGAAGCTTTCAAGGCTGGATTTTATACCGCTGTTGAACTTCTTACAGGAGGTGGACAGAAATGAATGAACTTACACCACTGAACTTTAACGGCATTGAAGCTGTTGACAGCAGACAGGTTGCTGAGGCTGTTGGAAAGGAACATAAAAATCTTATCAGAGATATTGCTAAATACTGCGATTATCTTACTGAGCTCAAATTTGAGCTTAGTGACTTCTTTATCGAAAGTACCTACACAGACTCTACAGGCAGAACATTGCCCTGCTACCTCTGCACAAGAAAAGGCTGTGAAATGATAGCCAACAAGCTCACCGGACAGAAAGGTGTTGCATTTACAGCACTTTATATCAATGCCTTTCATGCTATGGAGAATCATATCAAAGAAAACAAACCGTTGCAGACTGTTGACAAAACCAAAACACTTGAAATCAGGGAAATGAACGCTCGTGTGCGTATGTCCAATCAGCTTTTAAAGCTTGCAAAGGTTGAAACTCTTTCAGAGCAGTATAAAAATATTCTTGTTGCCAAGTCAGCAGAAATTCTTACAGGCGAAAAGATTTTACCCCTTCCAAAATCAGAGCAAAAGACCTATTCAGCAAGTGAAATCGCTGAAATACTTGGTGTATCAGCTCAGAAAATAGGAAAGACAGCAAATCAAAACGGTATGAAAACTGATGAATACGGTGAGTGGTACAGAGATAAATCACCATACAGCAATAAAGAAGTCGATACATTCAGATACAATGATAAGGCAGTAGCAAAATTTTCTGAACTGCTGAAATAAATAATGACTAAGCACTCCTTTGGGAGTGCTTTTTTATAGGAGGTAAATATGAAAAATAAAATAATTGAACTCGCAACAGCACAACTTGGAAATGATTATGAAACATATTGTAAAGATATGGGCTATAATTCTTGCATACCTTGGTGTGCCTGCTTTATATCCTGGCTTGCCAAAAAGCTTAAAATCACTGATATTATTCCCGTTGATATGTCCTGCAACAGTCAGATTGCAAAGTTTAAAAATCTTGGTGTATGGCACACTGACAGAAATATTCAGTCAGGCGATATACTTTACTATGACTGGGACAGGCTTGGCGATTCACGACCTGCCGACCACGTTGGAATTGTTATCAAAAATACCAATGGCATATTAACTGTAATTGAGGGTAACAAAGGCAATGAACCATATGACTGTGTAGGTAAACGTGAAATAGGCTGTAACAGCTCCTTGATTTTCGGCTATGCCCGTCCAAAATACCGCTCTGATGATGTATCTATATCTTTTCCCACAATCAGAAAAGGTGATACTGGTACAGCCGTAAAGGTTCTTCAGCTTGCTCTTGTGGCTTATGAGTATAACATCGGCAAATATGGAGCTGACGGAGAATTTGGACTTGATACTGAAAATGCTGTAAAGAGATTCCAGAAAAATTCAGGCATTGAGGTTGACGGAATTGTTGGTGAGAATACATGGAGCAAGTTGATGAACTGAAAAACCATTATAAAAAAATTTTTGTGGTGGATTTACGGAAGATGCTCTGATTTATGAAAACAAAAAAACGGTATTCTGTGAATAAAAAATCACAGAATACCGTATTTAATATAGTTGAACCGGCTGGATTCGAACCAGCGGAATGACGGAGTCAAAGTCCGTTGCCTTACCCCTTGGCTACGATTCAATATTTAATTTACATAATATTATATCATAATTTAATATAGAAAGTCAATAACAATTCAAAAAATTTATTTTTTAATCAACGCTTGATTTTTCTGAAAAATATGATATAATAAAATAAAAAAACGGAGGTTTTCAGAGATGAAAAGAGAAAACTATATTTCATGGGACGAATATTTTATGGGAATAGCAATACTTTCAGCCCAGAGAAGTAAAGATTCTTCAACACAGGTGGGAGCTTGTATTGTGAACGAAGAAAAGAAAATAGTTGCTGTCGGATATAACGGTATGCCGACAGGCTGTAATGATGATGATATGCCATGGGAGCGTACAGGTTCAACAAGCCTTGATACAAAATACCCCTTTGTATGTCATGCCGAGCTTAATGCTATACTTAACAGAAATACAGCAAGCCTTAAAAATGCGACTCTTTATGTAACACTTTTTCCATGTAATGAGTGTGCAAAGGCAATAATACAAAGCGGTATAAAAAGGGTTGTTTATGCAGAAAACAAGTATGCTGATACAGAGGGAGTAAAGGCATCAAAGCTTATGTTTGAAAAATGCGGAGTTGAAACATCGGAATATGCTTCATCAGGAAAAGTTCTCAATATAAATCTTTGATTAAATCAGGGAGTTCATTTACACTGTTTATATACGGAACATCTTCCGGAACTTTTCCGAATCCGTATCTTGCGTGAATGAATTTAAAACCTGCTTTTGTAGCGGAATTGTAATCCCATTCGGTATCGCCTACATAGATTGATTTTTCACAGCCGGAACGTTCATGAACGAGCTTTATATTGTAATCTTTTTCTTTAAGAGTATTTCCGAAACATTCCCTGTCGGAAAAATATTTTTCAAAGCCATAGTGATTGAGAAAAGCTTCAATATAACCTTTCTGGCAGTTGCTTACAATTGAGAGTTTATAACTTTCTGAAAGAATTTTAAGAGTGCTTTCGAGTTCAGGATAGAGTTCTGCACCGTATTTAAGCAGATATTCTTCCTCATACTCAAAGCACTTTTTGTATATAAGCTCAATATCCAAATCGGGATAATTCTGAAAGAGCATAAGTGCGATTTCGTCCATATTTTTTCCCATAATGCTTTTCATAAAATCATCATTGACAGATATTCTTCCGCCGGAATAATCTCTCATAGCATTGTTCCACGCAACAGCAACCTGTTTTGAGGAATCCCACAGAGTTCCGTCCAAATCAAAAATAATTCCGTTCATATTTTTAATATCCCCTTAATTATTTTATTTTCCCAAATGGAATTTAAAACTATTATATCATATTCAGATAGCAAAAACCATTGTAAACAGTAACAAAAAAAAGTATTATAATTTGTATAGTGTAACTATAAATAAAAAAAATTCAGTCTGATTATTGACAAATATTGTTGTATAATGTAACATTGATTTATAGAAATATCTTTGAAAGGAAAGTTTTAACCTTATGAATATTCCAAATGACCCTGCTATACTTTTAAGCTATATAAACACACAGCTAAGAGATAATTATAAAAATCTTGATGATTTATGTAAAAGTCTTGATGTTTCAGAAAATGATATAATCAGTAAACTTGAATTGATAGGATATAAATATGATGAAAAATTAAACAGATTTAAATAAGGAGATTTTTATGAATTTATTTTCAAAATGCTTTTCAATAGCAACAGCACTTACTCTTTCAGTATGCAGTCTGTCAGTGACAAGCTCATTCGGTGAAGAAAAAGTTTCATATACACTGAGTTTTGACCTTGACGGAGCAGTATGCGAAGATTATGATTTTCCGGATATGACAATAGTCGGAAGTGCATCAATACTTATTCCGGAAGGAGAACCCAAAAAGGACGGATATTATTTTTCAGGCTGGACTTATGACAATCATATTATGTATGAGGAAAATGATTCTTTCCAGATGCCTGAACAGGATACTGTTCTTGTTCCTGTATGGTTTAAAAAAGGTGACAAGGATTTCTATACAACAACATATGATGCAGGAGGCGGAGAATTTCTTGACCCGCAAGATGATGTCATATCTGTTGCAGGACGTTATATAACTATTCCTAAAGATGTTGTTGAAAAAGCAGGCTATCAGCAGTGTGGCTGGACTGACGGTGAATACATATTCCAGAAAGGTCAGAAGATGATTGCCCCGTCATCTGATTTGGTTCTTTATCCGGTATGGAGAGCGTGGAATAATGTAAATTATTCTGCCGGAGATTATGACGATATTGTAGGAGGAAATGCTGTTTCATTTGAAAAGTTTGCAACACAGTCATTTGAACTTCCTGACAATACAAGATTTTCAAGAAGGGGATATGCACTTTCCGGCTGGCACTGTGAAAATGACGGAAAGGATTATCTCACAAATGCAACATATATAATGCCTGATGAAGAAGCATTTTTTACTGCAATATGGAGAAAGTTCTCATATAATATAAAATTTTCCGCATCAATATCTCAGGTGACAAAAGTAAAGGCATCTTATGGAGATACAATTACAATTCCTGAATGTGAATTTACAAAATCAGGATATGTTTTTGCAGGCTGGACATATAAGGGAAAAACATATTTTCCGAATGACAGATTTGAAATTCCGGCACTTTTAAGAGGTGAAACAATTTCATTCGGTTGCAAATGGGTAAAGGAATCCGATATATCAGATGAACAGCTCAACTGTTTTTCACTTATAGAGGCTAAGAGAGCTTATAAAAACGGTAAAATAACTCTTGATGAACTTCAGAAACAGGCGGATTTTCTTCTCTGCAAATAAAAAAATAAACGGTGGAATTGTTTAAATTCCACCGTTTTTGAGTTTACTGCATATATTGTACCACTGACAGTCACTGCATATATTTCTGAGTATGTTTTTTTCAAGGATTTCTGATTTTATTTTCTGTTTCAGTTCATTATATCTGAATACGGAATTTTCATTTAAATTGCAGTATTCAAGTACTTTTCTGTCATATCTGAAAGCTTTTCCGGAAGTACAGTTTTCCGGACATTCAGAGCATATAGCGTCAGATTTTATACTGAGAAATATTTCAGGATTTTTTTCAAGTTCTGATATTATATCATACATATTTTTTGTAAAATTATCACTGTAACCTTTTCCTATAAAAAATTCAGTACAGAGCAGATGATGAGGCCTAAGCGTTAACATATTTTCTGACAGCCTTTACAATTATTGAAGCAAAGAAAATTTTTACAGCGTCCGGAATTACAAAAGGTATAACACACCACGAAAGAGTTTGCATAAGACCAACATTGCCGTTATTCTTTGAATATACAAGCATAAACCAGACTGTTCCAAGTATGTAGCAGACAAGAAGTCCTGCAATCATTGAACTTATCATCACAGGATAACTTTTTCCGAGAAGTCTTTCAAACAGCCACATTATAAGTGCTGATGCTATAAATCCGACTATATATCCTCCCGTTGTTCCTGCGATTACACCAAGTCCGCCTGAAAATCCTGCAAATACAGGAACTCCGCAAGCTCCTAACAGAACGTATGCAAGCACTGACATTGTTCCGAGTTTTCCTCCCAGAAGTCCTATTGCAACAAATACACCGAATGTCTGAAGTGTGAAAGGAACAGTCATAGGTATCTGAATCCATGCACATACAGCAATTAAAGCTGTACACATTCCGCATTTTGCAATATTTTTTGCTGAAATTTTTGATTTTTCCATAATAAAAACCTCCTTTTTTACTGAGTATAGCATATTTTGCCTGAAATGTCAACCATATTTTACAATAATAGGTGACATTTTTCAAAAAAAATAAAATATCCGTATTTACATTTTCGCTCAGAAATGCTATAATAATAAAACAGAAAAATTTTTTGGGAGGCAAGTTCTTATGAGGTATGGTTTTAACTGCGGAATATGGGGTAATCTTTTTGGAGTCCCGACTATTATTGCAGATAATTTTCTTAAAATTGCAGACAGTTCTCAGCTTAAGGTACTGCTTTATCTTCTCAGAAACAACGGAAAAACCTTTGAAATTTCTGAAATAGCAAATGCACTTGATATTTCTGAAGATGTTGTCTGTGATTCGTTATTGTTCTGGCAACAGTACAATATACTTCCGTCTGATGAAACCGGCACAATGTCTGAAGTAAACAGTATATTTTCAGCTCCGCCTGCTGAAAAATATGAGTATATTCCCGAAAATCAGAACGATTCTTATTTGAGAAATTCAAGTGAAGGACTGAATATAACTCCTTCAGAAATAGCTGATATGATTAACGCAACACCGAAACTGAATGAACTTTTAGTCACAGCACAGAAATATTTTGAAAACTTCAACTTTGCAACACAGCGTTCGCTTGTATGGATTTATCAGTATCTCGGACTTCCGGCAGAAGTAATACTTATGATTCTGGAATACTGTTCTTCAGTAAAAAGATTGTATATATGGGAGATAGAAGCGATTGCGGTTGATTTCAGAAAAAATGGAATTGATACTCCCAAGCTTGCAGAAGTGGCAATAGAACATATGAGGGATTATGCTGAAAATAATTCATTTATCATAAGAATAAAAAGAATGTTTGATATGCAGAGAGCCCCTGTTACAAAACAGAGAAAATATTTTATGAACTGGAAATCGGAAAATTATCCGTATGAGCTTATTCAGCTTGCATATGAAAAGGCTGTTGAAAAAACAGGAAACAATGCAAGAATCCCGATAGAATACATAGATACGATTCTTAAAAGATGGAAGGAAAAAAATATCTCTACTGTTGAAGAAGCTGAAAAAGACGATTCGGATTTCAAAAATGTGTTCGGTAAGAAGAAAAAGAAAAAAGCTGACGAAAATGCTTTTTGTGATATGGATCACTTTGAAGAAGATTACGAGATTTTTATTAACAATTTTTAAACGGAGGACAAAATGGATAAAAGCGAAATTTATGAAAAGGCATTTTCAATTATACAGAATTACCGCCTTGATGCTATAAACGAAAATGAACGCAGAATTGAAGAAGTAAACAAAAATGTTCCTGAAATAAACGAACTTAATTCACATCTTTATGGTATAAGCTATGAGATATTTAAAATTATATCAAACGGTGAAAATGTTCAGAAAAAAATTCTGGAACTCAGAAAAAATAATTTTGAAATTCAGGGAATTATAAAATCAACACTCAGAAACTACAACTATCCTGCTGATTATCTTACAATAAAATATCACTGCAAGGACTGCAATGATACAGGATATGCCGAGGACGGAAGTTATTGTCATTGCTTTATGGAACTTGTTGCAAAACTTTCAGCCGAAGAAATAAACAAAACAGCACAAATCAAACTTTCAAGCTTTGATACATTCAGCCTTGAATATTATACAGGCGAAGAATATGAAGTTATGAAAAAAATTCTTGAACATTCAAAACAGTTTGCAGAAAATTTCGGAAAAAGTTCTGAAAATATTCTTATGATAGGAAATACCGGTCTTGGAAAAACACATCTCTCTCTTGCGATTGCAAATGAAGTTATTAAAAAAGGATACAGCGTCATATATGATTCTGTTGTAAATATATTCCATAAGATTGAGATTGAACAGTTCGGACGTGACAAGACTGTTGATACGCTTTCAAGAGTAAATGATGTTGACTTGCTTATTTTAGATGATTTGGGAGCAGAATTTGAAACACCTTTCTATAATTCAATAATCTATAATATAATAAATACACGTCTTAATATGTCAAAATCAACCATAATAAGCACAAATCTGGAAATGAAACCAATTGAAATAAGATATTCGGGCAGAGTCAGTTCACGTTTAAGTACTATGTATACCTGTATGCAGTTCGCAGGACGTGACATACGTTCACAGAAACAGAAACAGAAAAAAGGATTACCGCACAACCTTTCTTGACTTTATATAAGAAAAGTGCTATAATTACCGAAGTGAATAAAATGATGAAGAAAGGATTATCATTATAATGAAAGTAACTCTGATAACTTATTCTCCTGACCCCGAAAAGATTATAGCTGCTGCTGCAAAACTCTGTTATTCCGATGCAAGTGCTGTTAATCTTATGGAGGGACTTGATGAAGATAAAACTAAAAATTTTGTCGGAATGCTTGCTGATATAGGTCACCAAAGTCCGTTTGAACATGCAAGCTTTACTTTCGGAATAGAAGGAGTTTCAAGAACTCTCCTTGCTCAGATTACAAGACACCGCATAGCATCATTTTCAGTGCAGAGTCAGAGATATGTGAAACAGGAGAATTTTCAGTATATAACTCCTCCTGCAATTGCAGAAAATCCGGAAGCCTGTGAAATATATAAAAAATCAATGGATAATGCCGTAAGAGATTATAACGCTGTAAGCGATATTCTTGAAAAAAAGTATTTTGATGAATTTATAAATCAGGGAATGTCCGAAAAGACTGCAAGAAGAAATGCCGAGAAGAAAGCAATTGAAGACGCAAGGTTTATTCTTCCCAATGCATGTGAAACAAAAATGATGGTTACGATGAATTCAAGAAGTCTTATGAATTTCTTTAAACTCAGATGTTGCAACAGAGCTCAGTGGGAAATACGTGAACTTGCATGTGAAATGCTCAGACTTTGCAGTGAAGTTGCTCCCTCTGTTTTCAGAAATGCAGGCCCTTCATGCTGTAACGGTAAATGTTCCGAAGGGAAAATGTCATGCGGTAAGGCTGAAGAAGTAAGAAAATATATTGACTGTTTGAAAATGGTGAAATAAATGCTTGATTTCAGAATTATTGATATATCCGATAAAGAAAGAATATGCAGATGCCTTGAAAAATCAGACTTTCAGGGCTGTGAATACAGCTTTGCAAACAATATGGCGTGGCGTAGATTAAGCAATTCAAAAATAGCTTTCTTTAAGGATTTCTATATTTCATGTGCTTTTGATACAGATGATAATATACCTGTATTTGTCTTTCCGTCCGGAGAGGGAAACTATTATGAAGTTTTTGAAGAAATGAAAAGATATGCAGAATCCCTTAACAAGCCTTTGAGAATTTCAGGAGTTACAGAAAACGGACTTGAAATTTTAAACAGTATCTGTCCGCCTGATTCTTTTACTGTTGAATTTGACAGAGATGGTTCTGATTATATATACAATTCTTCTGACCTTATAAATCTTTCAGGAAGAAAATATCATCAGAAAAGAAATCATCTTTCAAAAATAAATCAGTATAACTGGAGCTTCTCAGAAATGACTGATTCTGATTTTGATGAATGTATATCATTCAGTGCTGTGAATTATAATAATAAAAATGGTATTGATGATTTTTCAAGCGTTGCCGAACAGTTCGCAATAAATACATTTTTTACGAATTTTCATAATCTCGGCCTTTTCGGAGGAGTTATCAGAATAGACAATAAGGTAAGAGCCTTTACAATCGGCGAAAGACTTAACAGCAATACTATGTGTGTTCATATTGAAAAGGCTGATACTTCATATCAGGGATTGTATCCCGCAATAAACAATCAGTTCTGCAAAGCTTTTGCAGATAAATTCAGGTATGTAAACCGTGAGGAAGATATGGGACTTGAAGGCCTGCGAAAATCGAAACTTTCATATAATCCTGTATATCTTCTCAGAAAGAATACAGTTACATTCAATTAATAATATAAAATGAAAGGAAGTTTTAAAATATGATTTATGCTTTTTTAGCTGACGGATTTGAAGAAACTGAGGCAATCGCTCCTATTGACCTTTTAAGACGTGCAAATAAAAATGTTGTTACTGTCGGAGTAGGAAAGAATATGATTACAGGTTCACACAAAATCACATTTATGACAGATACAACTACTGATGAAATTGCTATTGATGATTCTCTTGAAATGGTAATTCTCCCCGGAGGTATGCCCGGAACTCTCAACCTTGAAAATGACAAAACCGTACAGAAAGCAATTGATTTCTGTGCTGAAAACAATAAGATTATTGGTGCAATATGTGCAGCTCCGTCAATACTCGGTCACAAGGGACTTCTTAAAGGCAGAAAAGCTGTATGCTATAAGGGATTTGAAAAAGAACTTGAAGGTGCTTTGGTATCTGAAAATCCTGTTGTTGCTGACGGAAATATTGTTACATCAAGAGGTGCAGGAACAGCAGTTAATTTCGGATTAAAACTTATTGAGGTTCTTGATTCAAAGGATTTAAGTGACCGGATTAAATCTTCAATACTGTTTGAATAATTATGGATAAAAAGGAACTCAGAAAGATTTTCCGGCAGAAAAGAAACAGAATTTCCGAAAAATCTGAAAAGGATTTTAAAATTGCAGAACGTGTTCTTGATTCCGCCAGAGTGAAAAATTCGGATAATATATTTATATATGTATCATACGGCTCTGAAACTGATACGCATTTAATAATAGAAAAACTTCTTGAATCAGGAAAGAATGTCGCTGTTCCGAGATGCCTTGAAAACGGAATTATGGAATTTATATATATAAAATCCCTTGATGAACTTTCAGCGGGTGCTTTCGGAATACCTGAACCTTCAGGAAACAGCAGAGCGGTGATTACAGAAGATGCGGTCTGCATTGTCCCTGCATATTCTTTTACAGAGGACGGAACAAGGCTCGGATACGGCGGAGGATATTATGACAGGTTTCTTGAAAAATCAGAAATATATACAATAGGAATCTGCTATGATGAAATGCTTTCCGAAAATCTGCCGTCAGAAAAGCACGATATAAAAATAAAGACAGTTATTACTGAAGAAAGGACGGTGCGGTGCAGTGCCGAAAGATAACGATTCGATTATAAACGACATTCTGAAAGATACCGAAAATCAGAAAAAAGAAAATACTGAAAATTCAGAATCAGATGACGCTGAAAATTTTATTGAACAGTCTTTCAGAGCCTCAGAATTTAAACTGCGTTCTGCTGAAACTGTCGGCGATTTTCAGGACTATCCGGAAAATTCTGATGAAGAAACTGAAAATGTTTCGGATAATGAACAGGAAGATACAGATAAATCAGAAGAATCTGATGACAGTTCTGATGATGAACAGCCTGAAAAGAAAATTACTGCCAAAAAAAAGAAGAAGAAAAAGAAAAGAAAAAAACATCATTACCGGCTCCCGGGAGTTCTTATTCTTACAACTCTTATTTTTGCGGTAGCTATATCCCTTTCGCTTGTTATAATCGCATATGGCAAGGATATGCTCGGAATAGGAAAAAGTGAGGCAACTCAGCTTATAGTTATTCCGGAAGGTGCTACAACGGAAGAAATCTCACTTATGCTTGAAAAGGACGGCATTATAAAATCTCCTGAATTTTTCCAGCTTTTTTCACGTCTTAGCAAATCCGATGAGGAATATATAGCAGGTGAGCATTTTGTACGTCCTAATATGGCATATGAAACAATAATAGAAGAACTTACAAGTATCCAGAGTGAAGAAAAAGTTCAGGTAAGCGTTACATTCCCCGAAGGCATAACACTTATTGATGCCGCAACAAAACTTGAAGCTGCCAATGTATGTTCTGCCTCTGATTTTATGTTCTATTTCAATTCAGGCGGATACGGATTTGATTTTGAGAGCAAGCTCAGTTCTTCAACAACTCTCAAATTCTACCGAATGGAAGGATACCTTTTCCCTGATACTTATTATTTCTATGAAAATATGAGTCCTGAACAGGTATGTCAGAAAATATATCTCAACTTTGACCAGAAAATGACTGCTGAACGTTATAAGAAAATGGAAGACTTAAATATAACACTTGACCAGCTTATAACACTTTCATCAATAGTTCAGGCTGAAGCTCCTACTATGGAATCAATGACAATGGTTGCATCAGTATTCTGGAACAGACTTAATAATCCTGATGTTTTCCCGCTTCTCCAGTCTGACCCTACAACATACTATGCCCGTGATGTTATAAAACCGAATATGGAAATTGAAGACCAGCTTATTCTTGATGCATATGATACATATAAAAGTCCGGGACTTCCGCCGGGCCCTATATGCAACCCCGGAATTGAGGCTATTGATGCTGTACTTGAAAACTTCCCGAGCAACTATTATTATTTCTATGCAAATGTAAATACTGCTCAGACATATTTTGCTGAAACCCTTGAAGAACACGAGGCAAATATTGAAATGGTACAACAGCAGATTGCAGAAGCTGAGGGAGGAGAATAATTTGACAGCAGAAAAACTTGAAGTTTTATCTCCGGCAGGAGATTATGAACGCCTTGAATCAGCCGTCCGCTATGGTGCGGACGCTGTATATCTCGGCAGAAAAAATTTCGGAATGAGAGCAGGTTCTCCGAACTTTGATTATGATACACTCTGCAAAGCCGTTTCGCTTGCACATGAAAAAGGCAGAAAATTATATATAACCTGCAATACTTTGCCGAGAAACAATGAAATTCCGCAGTTCAGACAGTTTATTGATGAGGCTGTAAGTTCAGGAGCAGATGCTCTTATTGTCGCTGATTTGGGACTTCTGTCACTTATAAAGAAATATGCTCCTGATATGGAAATACATATTTCAACACAGACAGGAATTGTAAACTATCTCACAGCAAATGAACTCTATAATATGGGTGCAAAGCGTATTGTTGTGGCAAGAGAGCTTTCCATTGATGAAATTGCGGAAATCCGAGCAAAAACTCCGAAAGAACTTGATATTGAGGCATTTGTTCACGGTGCAATGTGCGTATCATTTTCAGGCAGATGTCTGCTTTCGCAGTATCTTGTAAACCGTGATGCAAACCGCGGTGAATGTGCCCAGCCTTGCCGTTGGGGTTATCATCTTATGGAAGAAAAGCGTCCGAATGAATTTTATCCCGTTTTTGAAGATGAAAAGGGAACTTATATCCTTAACGCAAAAGACCTCTGTATGATTGACCATATAGACAAACTTGCAGAGGCAGGTATAATGAGCCTTAAAATAGAGGGCAGAGCGAAATCTGCATACTATACAGCAATAATTACAAATGCTTATCGTATGGCTGTTGATGAATATTATAAAAATCCTGATAATTTCGTTCTTCCTGAATGGATTCGTGATGAAGTTTTCAAAGTAAGTCACAGAAAATACTGCACAGGCTTTTTCTTCGGTCACCCTAAGGACTGCCAGTATTATGAAAACAGCGGATATATAAGAAATTATGATGTTGTAGCAGTTGTTGACAGATGCGAAAACGGTGTTGTATACTGCACACAGCGTAACAAATTCCTTGCAGGAGATACTGTTGAAATAGTTTCACCGCAGAAAAAGCCATATGAAACAGTATTGTCGGAAATTTTTGATGAAAACGGTGAGAGCATTGAAACTGCAAATCACGCAATGATGAAATTTTCATTCAAATCTGATATTGCTTTTGAAAAAGGTTCAGTAATAAGAAAGGCTCTGTGATTAGCTATGAAGATAATACTTGCATCAGGTTCGCCCAGAAGAAAAGAACTGCTTTCATATATAACAGAAGATTTTGAAGTTTCTGTTTCTGATGTTGAAGAAATAATTCCCGAAAATATGAAACCGCTTGAAGCCTCTGAATATCTTGCGGAACTCAAGGCAAAAAGCGTTGCGGAAAAATATCCGGATTCTCTTGTAATCGGGTGTGATACATCTGTAATTCTTGATGATGAAATAATGGGAAAGCCGTCTGATGAAAAACAGTGCCGTGAATATCTTGAAAAACTTTCAGGAAAAGTTCATATTGTTGCAACAGGCTGTTGTCTGATTCTGAACGGCGTTTCAAGGAAATTCACAGAGCTTACAAAAGTATATTTCAGAAAACTCCGTGATTCTGAAATATCTGATTATATCGCAACAGGTGAACCGTTCGATAAAGCAGGCGGATATGGTATTCAGGGAAAAGGTTCTCTTTTTATAGAAAAAATTGAAGGGGATTTCTTTAATGTTGTCGGACTTCCTGTCTGCCGTCTGAATACTGAAATAAGTTTGATGAAAGGAACTCTGAAAAATGAATAATGCTTTTAAAAGTGCGGATATTCTTATTCCGAAAAAGAATGTTGATATGAATAAATGGTCTGTAATAGCATGTGACCAGTATACAAGCGAGCCGGAATACTGGAATGAAACTGAAAAAACAGTAGGCGATGCTCCGTCAACTCTCCGCATTACGCTCCCTGAAATATATCTTGAAGATAACAATGTTTCAGAACGTATTGAAAATATTCACAGAAATATGGAAAAATATCTTGAAGAAAATATTTTTGATGAATATAAAAATGCCCTTGTATACGTTGAAAGAACACAGAACAACGGAATAATCCGTCAGGGAATTGTCGGAAAAATAGACCTTGAAGAATACAGCTATGAAAAGGGAAGTACATCACAGGTAAGAGCTACTGAAGCGACTGTTATCGAGAGAATACCGCCAAGAGTTAAAATCCGTAAAAATGCATCTCTTGAACTTCCGCATATTATGATTCTTATTGATGATGAAAAGAAGAATATAATTGAACCTCTTTCAGCTCTTTCAGAAAATATGCAGAAACTTTATGATTTTGAGCTTATGCAGAACGGCGGAAAAATCAAAGGTTATCTTATTCCGGAAGATGTTCAGAAAAATATTTTTGCTGAACTTGATGAACTCGGCGAATATAATCATGGTCTTAAAGATGTTCCGGAACTTCTTTATGCTATGGGTGACGGAAATCATTCACTTGCTACCGCAAAAGAATATTATGAGTCACTCAAACGTGAAAATCCTGATAAGGATTTTTCAAATCACCCTGCAAGATATGCACTTGTTGAAATTGTAAATCTCCACAGCCCTGCACTTCAGTTTGAGGCAATTCACAGAATTGTAACTGATACTGATACAGAAAAGCTTATAGCTGATATGAATGAATTTCTTGAAATTACAGAAAAGCCGTCTGAACAGTCATTCAGTTATATAATCGGAAAGACAGAAAAGAAAGTTTATATCGGAAAGACTTGTTCAAACCTTACAGTAGGAAGTCTTCAGTCATTTCTTGATAAATGGCTTAAAGAGAACGGCGGAAAAATTGATTATATTCATGGTGCTGATACACTAAGAACACTTGTTGAAAACAAGGGCGGAATCGGTTTTATTCTTCCGGATATGAATAAAAATCAGCTTTTCCCGACTGTCATCAAGGACGGTGCATTACCGAGAAAAACTTTTTCAATGGGACACGCTGAGGACAAGAGATTTTATATTGAATGCAGAAAAATCAAGTAAAAACAGAAAAGGGACGCTTAAATGCGTCCCTTATTTTTTTTGTTATTCAAAAGAAAGCTGATTGCTTTCAGGGAGATTTTTTGCAAGAAGTCCAACGGCAGGAAATGTATTTATGCGGAATTTTTCAAGAACTGAAATTTCATCAGCATTTACAATTTCCGCAGAATTTACAATGTGTTTTGCTTTAGGAGTCATAACCTGTATTCCTATGCTGTCACGGGTAGTTTTCGGAGTTATAAGGGAAGTGTTGCATAAAACAGCACGGTTTCCGTCAGTTCTTATGAGAATATCAGTATCATCAGGAATAAAGAGAATTTTTGCAAGAGCTGATTTGTTTGAATAAGCGTTTGCAAGTTTTTTTCTGTTTGTCTTTGTTTCATATGATTTAAGCGGAATTTTTGCAATTTTTCCGTTTTCATATACAAAGAGAATATATCCCGAATAATCGGAAGTTATAACAGTTGTTATAAGACTTTCGTCCTCATCAAAACCAAGTTTTGCAGGTATATAATCTCCCATAACGCTTGCCTTTGTGCAGTCGAAGGCAGAAATCTTTGTTTTATATGCCTGATATCTGTCAGTTATGAAAATAATTTCAGATTTATTGAAAGTATCAAAATTCTGTGAAATATAATCTCCCTCTTTGAGTTTGTGTTCACTGCTCATTCGGAGAGATTGCGGAGTAATTTTCTTGAAGTAACCGCTTTTTGTGATAAAAATATTTACCGGATAATTTGGTATATCGTCCTCGGTTTCTTCATATTCCGTATCAGTATTATAGCAGAGCATAGTTTTTCGTGGCTGTTTGTAATTTTTTACAACTTCTTTGAGTTCCTTTATTATGATTGCCCTTACCTTTGATTTATCTCTCAGAATTTCTTCCATTTCCGCAATATCAGCTCTGAGCTGTTCAATTTCCTCGGTGCGTTTAAGTATATACTGTCTGTTTATATTGCGGAGCTTGATTTCTGCGACATATTCAGCCTGAATTTCATCGATTCCGAAACCTGTCATAAGATTCGGGATAACATCTTCTTCAAATTCTGTTTCCCTTATAATTTTTACAGCTTTGTCAATATCAAGAAGAATTTTTGCAAGACCTTCAAGAAGATGAAGTTTTTCCTTTTTCTTTGTCAGGTCGAAATATGTTCGTCTTTCAATACATTCTGTGCGGAAAGCTGTCCATTCTGTGAGAATTTCACGTATTCCCATAACTCTCGGAGTACCTGCTATCAGTATGTTGAAGTTGCAGGAATAGTTGTCCTGAAGCGGAGTAAGCCTGAAAAGTTTCTGCATAAGTTTTTCAGGGTCAGTGCCTCTTTTAAGGTCTATTGCGATTTTAAGACCGTCAATATCAGTTTCATCACGGATATATGAGATTTCACGGATTTTCCCCTGTTTTATAAGGTCAGCAATTTTTTCAATTATTGCTTCAACAGTAGTTGTATAGGGAATTTCAGTAACTTCGATGCAGTTTGCTGATTTATCATAGGTGTATTTGGAACGTACTTTTATACTTCCTCTGCCGGTATCATAAATTTTCCGGAGTTCATTTTCATCATAGATAATGAAAGCACCTCCGGGGAAATCAGGAGCTTTGAGAGTGCTTAAAATATCGTGTTCAGGATTTTTCATAAGAGAGATACAGGTTTCACATACTTCCTGAAGATTGAAAGGACAAACATTGCTTGCCATAGAAACAGCTATTCCGACATTTGAATTTACAAGAATAGCAGGAAAAGTTGTCGGGAGGAGAGTAGGTTCAAGCATAGTGTTGTCATAATTCGGAACAAAATCAACAGTTTCCTTGTCAATATCCCTGAAAAGTTCCTTGCATATCGGAGCGAGTTTTGCCTCTGTATATCTCGGGGCAGCACAACGCATATCTCTTGAATATGCCTTTCCGAAAGAACCTTTTGAATCTATATAAGGGTGAAGAAGTGATTCGTTTCCCCTTGTGAGTCTGACCATAGTATCATATATTGACTGGTCGCCATGAGGATTGAGTTTCATTGTAGCACCGACAATATTTGCCGATTTTGAACGCTCTCTTTCAGGGTTTAAAAGACCGTTTTTATACATAGTATAGAGGAGTTTTCTGTGAGAGGGCTTAAAACCGTCAATTTCAGGCAATGCTCTTGAAATTATAACGCTCATGGCATAAGGCATATAATTTTTTTTAAGAGTATCGCTTATAGGTTCATCAACAACAATTCCTGCACCTTCAATATAAGCACCGGATTTTTTGGGGGTAATTTTTTTCCTTTGCATTTCTGTTTCTCCTTTAGAGTAATTAGCTTATATCAGCAAGTTCAAGATATTCTGCACCATGTTCAGATATATAGCTTTTTCGTCCCTGAAGGTCATCGCCGAGAAGAATTTCAAACATTTCAGCAGACTGGCTTATATCATCAGCAGTAACCTTAATAAGTCTTCTTGTATCAGGGTTCATAGTAGTAACGGACATCATATCAGGTTCATTTTCACCAAGACCTTTTGAACGCTGGAGAGTATATTTTTTATCGCCTATTTTTTTGAGAATACTCTGCTTTTCTTTTTCAGTATATGCAAAGTATGTCATATTTTTTGTTGTTATTTCAAAAAGAGGAGATTCCGCAATATATACAAATCCCTTTTCAATAAGAGTCGGAGTGAGTCTGTAAAGCATAGTAAGAATAAGAGTTCTTATCTGGAAACCGTCAACATCGGCATCAGTGCAGATAACAATTTTATTCCAGCGGAGATTGTCAATATTGAACGTTGAAAAATCCTTATTTGATTTTGTTTCAACTTCAATTCCACAGCCGAGAACTTTTATAATATCCGTTATAATATCGTTCTTGAATATCTTTGAATATTCAGCTTTAAGGCAGTTGAGAATTTTACCTCTTACAGGAATTACAGCCTGAAATTCGGAGTTCCTTGCCATTTTTACAGAACCGAGTGCAGAGTCGCCCTCAACTATATAAAGCTCACGTCTTGAAGAATCCTTTGTACGGCAGTCAACAAATTTCTGAACCATATTTGAAATATCGATAGTTCCGGAAAGTTTTTTCTTCATATTCTGACGTGTTTTTTCAGCATTTTCACGGCTTCTCTTGTTAAGGAGAACCTGTGATGCAATTTTTTCTGCCTCATCAGGATTTTCTATAAAATATATTTCAAGCTGATGTTTAAGAAATTCAGTCATAGCTTCATAGATAAATTTATTTGTGATAGCTTTTTTTGTCTGGTTTTCGTATGAAGTCTGAGTTGAAAAAGATGATGATACAAGTATAAGACATTCCTCAACATCATTGAAAGTAATTTTAGCTTCATTTTTGAGGTAGGCATTGTTTTGTTTCAGATAGGAGTCAATCTGGGATACGAAAGCCTGTTTTACAGCTTTTTCAGGAGAACCGCCATGTTCAAGAAAGCTTGAATTATGATAATATTCAAGGAATTTTATTTTGTTTGAAAAAGTAAGTGAAACGTTGAGTTTTACTTTATATTCAGGCTTGTCAGCTCGGTCACGTCCTTTTTTTTCACAGCTCCAGTTCTGAATTGATACAAGAGCATTTTCTCCTACAATTTCCTTGACATAGTCGCTTATGCCGTTCTGATAGATGAAATTTGTTTCAGTGAAAGTTCCGTCCGGATTTTCAGAACGGTATACAAACAGGAGATTAGGATTTACAACAGCCTGTCTTTTGAGTATATCAAAGAAAAAGGAGTCATCAGCTTTTATATCTGTGAATACATCAATATCGGGTTTCCATTTTGTTTTAGTTCCGGTATGGCAGGAGGAATTTTTCTCTTTTTTCAGACCTCCGATATTTTCGCCTTTTTCAAAATGGAGATTATATTTAAATCCGTCACGTATAACCTGAACGTCCATATATTCAGAAGAAAACTGTGTGGCACAAAGACCAAGACCGTTGAGTCCGAGTGAAAAATCATAGGATTCAGCAGAATTTTCAAATTTTCCGCCTGCATAGAGTTCGCAGAAAACGAGTTCCCAGTTATAGCGGTTTTCTGATTTATTGAAATCAACGGGACAGCCTCTGCCGAAATCTTCAACTTCAACAGAACAGTCATTGAATCTTGTAATTATAATTTTATTTCCATATCCTGAACGGGCTTCATCTATGGAGTTAGAAATAATTTCAAAAATTGAGTGCTGACAGCCGTCAAGACCGTCTGAACCGAATATAACGGCAGGACGTTTTCTGACCTTGTCTGCACCTTTAAGCATAGTAATGCTTTCGTTGCTGTAATTGTTTTTATCCATAAAAAAATCCTTTCTTTTTTCTGATTCTGAGCTGACTATTTCTATAATATCACAAAAAAATTGCAAATGCAAGCTAAACAAAAATTCTTTTAAGAATTTAATTATTGACACAGAATAAAAAATTTCACATTTCCGTATTCGACATAAAATTCAGAACAGTTGCATTATAATAGAAAACAGGGGAGTGAGTGAGATGCAGACGATATATGCAGATGTCCTTATAGTTTTAAATATATACATAAATTTTATACTTATTCTTGCAACCTCAAAAATAACAAGGAGCAGGATAGCTGATAAAAGGGGAATAATTTCAGCGGTATACGGCAGTTTTTATTCTCTTATGATACTTCTGCCTGAACTTGATATTTTTCTTAATCTGCTTGTAAAGCTTTTTGCAGGTGCAACAATAGTTCTTATATCTTTCGGATTCGGAAATTTAAAGAGATTTTTTATAAATACAGTCTGTTTTTTCGGAGTGAATTTTATATTCGGAGGAGTAATATTTGCAGTATATATATGGCTTGAACCTTCATTCATACATTTTAACAATACATATTTTTATGTGGATTTTTCACTTCTTCTGCTTATATTTGTTACAGCTTTTCTTTATACTGCCCTTAATATTTTCAGATTTCTTTTTGACAGAAATCTGATTCTGACTGATGATTATAATGTAACTGTAAAATATAAGGGAAAAACAGCAGTTCTTGAGGGACTTGCAGATACAGGAAATTCGCTTGTTGATTTTTTCAGCGGAAAACCTGTTATAATATGCAGTCGCTGTGAGATGTCGGAAATAGTTGATATTCCGGAAAATGCAGAGGAATGTCTTAAAATAAAGGGGTTCAGAATAATTCCGTATTCAACAGTTTCGGGTGAAGGAATGATTCCCATATTCACTCCCGATGAAGTTGTAATAACGAGCAGAAATACAGGGTGCTGTAAAAAGGCTGATGTAATGATAGGCATAAGGGATATTGATAAAAAAGCAGTATTCAATCCTAATATTATCAGGCTTTAGATAAAAATATATAAGGAGAGATTTTTTATGAATTTATTTTCAAGGCTTATGGAAAAAATAAGACAGCTTATAAGGTGTGAAGTGCATTATATCAACGGAACGGAAACACTTCCGCCTCCTCTGAGCAAAAAGGAAGAAGCTGAAATTTTTGAAAAACTTGAAAAGAATGACCCGTCTGCAAGAGAAATGCTGATAGTACATAATCTAAGACTTGTTGTATATATTGCAAAGAAATTCGAGTCTACGGGAGTAGGTGTGGAAGATTTGGTTTCAATAGGTACAATAGGACTTATAAAGGCTGTCAATACTTTCCGACCGCATAAAAACATAAAGCTTGCAACGTATGCAAGCCGATGTATAGAAAATGAAATTCTTATGTATCTTAGAAAATCCGTTCAGTATAAGAACGAGCTTTCAATAGATGAACCGCTTAATATAGACTATGACGGAAATGAACTGCTTCTTTCTGATATAATCGGAACTGATGAAGATGTTGTCAGCAAGGGAATCGAAAGTGAAGTTGAGTGTGAAATACTCAGAAATGCTGTTTCATCTCTTGGAAAGCGTGAACGTGAGATAATGGAAATGCGTTTCGGACTTGTTGACGGACAGGAAAAAACCCAGAAAGAAGTTGCAGAAATGATAGGAATATCACAGTCATATATTTCAAGGCTTGAAAAGAAAATTATAAAAAAACTCAGGGTACAGCTTGAAAAATATTAATTGTTTTCGCCCACACGTTTTTTAAGGTTCTGATATTTAAGCTCCGAACCCTCTTTTATAAGTTTTTTCATAGTTTCAGAATCGTTTTCAGAAAGGGCAACACGATATTTTTCAAGATTTTCAATCAGAACTGAAAGTTCACTTTCAAGATTTTTTCTGTTCTGCATAAAAAGTGAAGTCCACATATCCTCATTCATAGTTGCGATTCTTGTCATATCCTGAAAACTTCCTCCGCTGAATCCGCTTTCCTTGTCAAGAGATGGACTTTTTACATATGCACTTGAAACTATATGTGCAAGCTGAGATGTATATGCAATCATTTTATCGTGTTCCTGAGGAGTTGTTACGACAATTTTTCTGAATCCCATATGTTCAGCAAGTTCTGAAAGTAAAGCAGTTTTTTCGGGATTGCTGTTACTGAAAGGAGTTATTACCATATTTGCACGGATATACAAATCAGCAGTACTGTTGCTGTAACCGCCGACTTCCTTTCCTGCCATAGGGTGAATGGGAATGTATTCGATTCCGTTCTGCAAAGCGGATTTATGAATTCTTTCTGACATTTCGCCTTTTATTCCGCATACATCTGTAATGAGTGTTTTTCTGTTTATTTTCGGTAAAGCATCATAAAAATATTTTTCTGTGATTTCAGGATACATACATACTATAATAAGGTCAAAATCAGAATAATTTCCGTTGAAGATATAGTCAATGCTTTTTTCTGAGAGAGCAAGTTTTTCAATATCTTTGTTAATATCATATCCGGTAACAGTGTGGTTTGTATATTTTTTCAGAGCTTTGCAGAACGAACCGCCTATAAGTCCCATTCCTGAAATAAGGATATTCATTTTTTAAATACCTCCATACATAATTTTCAGGGGCGGTCATAATATATGACCGCCCTTGACTTGTTATTTTTTATTCAACTTTAGGAAGTTTTGAGAAACTTTCTTCAAGTTCAGCATCAGTAGGAATATAGTCTGCCATAGTGCCGTCATTGAATTTCTGATAAGCATACATATCGAAATAGCCTGTACCTGTAAGACCGAATACGATAGTTTTTTCTTCGCCTGTTTCCTTGCATCTGAGAGCCTCATTCATTGCAGCACGGATAGCGTGACTGCTTTCAGGAGCAGGAAGAATACCTTCAACTCTTGCAAACTGCTGTGCGGCAGCAAAAACTTCAGTCTGTTCAACAGAAACAGCTTCCATAAGACCGTCATCATAGAGTTTTGAAAGAATACTGCTCATACCGTGATAACGCAGACCGCCGGCGTGATTTGCAGACGGGATAAATCCGCTTCCGAGAGTATACATTTTAGCAAGAGGGCATACCTTACCTGTATCGCAGAAGTCATAAGCATATTTACCTCTTGTAAGGCTCGGGCAGGACGCAGGTTCAACAGCAATGATTCTGTAATCAGCCTCACCTCTGAGCTTTTCGCCCATAAACGGAGCAATAAGACCGCCGAGATTTGAACCGCCTCCGGCACAGCCTATAATTATATCAGGTTTTACACCATATTTATCAAGGGCAGTTTTTGTTTCAAGACCTATTACAGACTGATGAAGAACTACCTGAGAGAGAACAGAACCTAAAACATATCTGTAACCTTCTGTTGAAACGGCTTTTTCAACAGCTTCTGAAATAGCACAGCCAAGACTTCCTGTTGTTCCGGGGAATTCTTCAAGAATTTTTCTTCCTACACTTGTTTCAGTTGAAGGAGAAGGAGTTACTGATGCACCGTAAGTACGCATAACTTCACGTCTGAAAGGTTTCTGTTCATATGAACATTTAACCATAAATACTTTACAGTCAAGACCGAAGAAAGAACAAGCCATAGAAAGAGCAGTACCCCACTGACCTGCACCTGTTTCAGTAGTAACACCTTTAAGTCCCTGAGCTTTTGCATAGTAAGCCTGAGCTATTGCAGAATTGAGCTTATGACTTCCTGATGTGTTGTTACCCTCAAATTTATAGTAAATTTTAGCAGGAGTATCAAGAGCCTTTTCAAGAAAATAAGCTCTTACAAGCGGAGAGGGGCGGTACATTTTATAGAATTTGTAGATTTCTTCAGGAATATCGAAATAAGGTGTAGTGTCATCAAGTTCCTGTTTAACGAGTTCCTTGCAGAAAACGTTTTCAAGCTCCTCAGCAGTCATAGGTTTTAAAGTAGCAGGATTAAGCAGGGGAGCAGGTTTGTTTTTCATATCAGCACGGACATTATACCATTGTTTTGGAATCTCATTTTCATCGAGATAGATTTTGTAAGGAATTTCCATAATAAAAAATCCTTCCTTTCGCAAAAAAATTATAATTATATTATACAATATTATTCATAAAAAGTCAACAGAAAATGCGAATTAAATCGTTATTGACTGCATATAGATTTATCAGCAGATGAAAAAAGGAGATGCAGATAAAATGTACAAGTCAGAAAAAATCATAAAGTCAGTCTGCCGTTATCTTCCGTCAGAGATTGCAGAGGGCATAGAAAGAATAAATCCGAAAGATATTGACAATATTACGGAAATCCGTATAAGAGCAGAAAGACCGCTTTGTGTTACACTATGGGGAGAGAGCTTTTTTCTTGAAAAATCAGGAAATCTTACGAAAAGTTTTCAGAACTGTTTAAGGACAGGTTTTTCAGAAATAAATAATATACTGAAATCACTTTGCAGATATTCTGTTTACAGCTATGACAAGGAAATTTCAGAGGGTTTTATAACGATAGAATCAGGCATAAGGGCAGGACTTTCAGGAACAGTTTCATATTCGGACGGGAAAAAGACAATGCGTTATATAAACGGTATCAATTTCAGAATACCACGAGAAGTAAAGGACTGCGGAGAGAAGATTTATACCAGACTTCTTAAAAACAGACCTTGCGGAATTATAATATGCGGGTCTGTTGCATCAGGAAAAACAACGCTTTTGCGTGATTTATGCCGTCTTTGCGGAAACAGGTACATAGTATCGCTTATAGATGAAAGAGGAGAAATTGCAGGCTGTCGTGACGGAGTTCCGCAGAATGATGTCGGGATAAATACTGACATATTTGACGGCTTTGAACGTTCTGACGGAATTGTTAATTCAGTCCGTTCAATGTCACCTGAAATTATATTCTGTGATGAAATAAGCACTGAAAAGGATTCAGATGCAATGATAAAATCAGCAGGCTGTGGAGTAAAATTCATATCAACAGCACATGCAGACAGCTTTGAAAATCTTGTTAAGCGTCCGTATCTTTATGAGCTTATTAATTCTGGAATATTTGAATATGCTGTTATAATGTCAGGAAGTTCAGAGGCAGGAAAGATAAAGGACATCAGAAGAATATGATGATATTAAAGCTTTCGGGCAGTTTTTTAATAATTATATGCTGTTTTGCTTTCGGGATAAAATCATCGGACAGGCTGAAAAAATATTATGAAAGCTGTAAGCTTATTGAAGAAATTCTGAACAGAATAAGCATTATGATAAGATACCGCAGTATGAATATATATGGAATAATATCAGAACTGAAAAAAAGCGAATCATTTTCTGAAATGGAATTTATAAAAAATCTGTCTGATGATGACTGTTCTGAAAGATTTTCAGATTTATGGAAAAGAGCTGTAAATTCTGATATGGATATAGGAAATGAAGAAAAAAATCTGCTTATTTCGTTTGGTGAAAAGTTCGGTTCATCTGATATTCAGGGAGAAATTTCAGAAATAGAAATGCTTTCTGAAAATATAATCATACTAAAAAACAAACGCTTTCAGGAATACGAAAAAAAAGGCAGACTTTTCCGCTCTGTCGGACTTCTTGCAGGAATTATGACAGGTATTCTGATTTTATAGGAACAGGTGAAATAAATGGATATAGATTTGATTTTCAAAATTGCAGGAACAGGAATAATAGTAGCAGTTTTAAATCTTGTTCTTAAACGTGCGGAACGTGAGGAACAGGCTATGATGACCACTCTTGCAGGACTTATAGTTGTGCTTGTTGTTATAGTTCAGGAAATAGGAAGTCTTTTTGATACGGTTAAATCCGTATTCGGATTATGGTAGGAAGTATTGTTTCTGTGAGCGGATTTTGTATTGCCGGAGCAGTTCTTTCAGTTCTTATAAGACAGTATTGCAAAGAGCAGTCAATGCTTCTTTCGCTCGGCATATGCATAATGGTTTTTGCAGGAGCAGTTTCAGTAATTCAGCCGTTGACGGACAGGCTTTCCGCACTTTTTATGGAATCGGGACTTGATGAAAGCTATATATCAGTTGTATTCAAGGCTATGGCAATATGCTTTATAACACAGATAACATCTGATTTATGCAAAGACAGCGGAGAAAGTGCAATAGCTTCAGCTATGGAGCTTTGGGGGCGTATTTCAGTAGTGATTATATCACTTCCGCTGATTGAATCAGTTGTAAATACGATAACAGAATTTTTATAAAAAACAGGAGTTTTAAAAAATGAATACTGAAGAACTTTATGAACAGGTTGATGAAATTCTTGAGAGCTATAATATAATCTATACGGCTGATGATATAGAAGAACTTACTCTGCCTGATTTTTTTCAGGGAATACATGATATATTTGTATCAAGAATTACAGCTCCGTTTGCACTTCTTGGAATAATAACAGTAATAGTAATATTTACAGCTCTTGTAAAAAATGTGACTTCAGTAATGCCTCAGAAATCGGATATAGCAGATATAGCGGGAACTCTTATGGCAATAGCAGTTCTTATAAGTCCTGTTCTTACGCTTTATTCGGAGATATGCGATACTATAATAAGATGCGGTGAATTTATAGAAATATTTGTACCTGTTTTTTCAGGAGTATGTGCAGTTTCGGGAAATATATCGGCACTCGGCACATATAATCTCATAACTCTCGGAATGTCACAGATTGTAGTCTGGATTTCTTCTGAATTTCTTATGCCTGTTCTTTCATCGATAACGGCACTTTCAGTAACAGGAAGTATATATTGCAGTAAATCTGCCGACAGTATTGCAAAACTTGCAGGAGGATTTATAAAATGGACTTTAACAGCCTGTACAGGAATACTTGTCGGATTTATGACGCTTAAAGGAAGTATAGGAGCATCGGCTGATACATTTGCAACAAAAACAGCAAAATTTATAATATCAGGCTGTGTACCTATAATAGGCGGAGCTGTTTCTGATGCCTATTCAACAGTAAAAGGAAGTCTGGGAATACTTAAAGGAACGGCAGGAACAGCAGGAATAGTTACTCTTTTATTTATATTTGCACCGCCTGTTATAGAAATTGTAGCATTTAGAGCAGTTATAAAAATCGGAGCTTTTCTGTCTGATATGTTTTCATCAGATACAGTTGGAAAACTTCTGAAAGGCTTTGAAAGCGGACTTTCAACGGCACTGAGCATAATTATATGCTTTTCGGTTATTTTCATAATAAGCACGGCAATACTTATGAAAGCAAATACTGTATAATGGGAGGATTTTTGTAAATGGAATCAGCGGTTCTTTCAATATGTATAGTATCACTTGCAGTAAGTGTTTCTGAAAATCTTGTATCAGGAACTAAACTCGGAAAGCAGATTAAATTTATTCTTTCGCTTATTCTTATTGCTGTGATATTCCGCCCTTTTTCAGAAAATGCTGTTCTGCCTGATATATCTGAAATTCCCGATATTCCGGACTTTCAGCAGTACGCGGAGGATTTTTACAATGATGAAATGAAATCACGCATTTCTGAAAATATTTCAGAAACTCTGGAAGATGAGCTTTTAAAAAACGGAATACATACTGATTTTATTGATACTGATATTAATATTTCTGATTCAGACAGCATATCTATTAATAGTGTCACAGTCGGCACAGATAACTTTCAGCAGGCAGAAAGAATAATAAAGGAAAATCTCGGAGAGGGGACAGAAGTTTTAAATGGCTACGGTTGATGTTATAAAAAAAATTCCGCTGAACAGGGTAATTTTCACAGCAGGAATACTCGGACTTGTTTTTATACTGATTTCGTCATTCATACCTGATAATGAAAAATCTCAGAGTTCAGAGCCGAAAAGTACAGTATTCAGTGAATCAGCATATCTTGATGAAACAGAAAAGCGTCTTGGAGATTTTCTTAAAAATATGGAGGGTGTAGGAAATGTAAAGGTTATGATTACTCTTAAAGGCGGAGAACTTTATACATATGCCAGAGAGGGCAGAAAAAGTGTTTCCGAAAGCAAAACAGAAACTGATGAAAACTATGTTATGTCGGGACGTGATAAAAATCCTGTTCTTGAAACTGTAAGCAATCCTGAAATAAAAGGAGCTGTTGTTGCCTGTGACGGTGCATATAATCCGTCAGTGAAAACAGATGTATATAATACGGTTTCAAAAATTCTCGGAATACCCGTTTCCGCCATATATGTAACAGAACTTAAATAAATTTATAATAAAAGGAGATTTTTAAAATGAAAAAACCATCACTGATTATCAGAAAGAAACACATAATAATGTCATGTCTTACACTTATGCTCGGAATAGCTGTTTATGTCAACTATGTAACAGCTCCCAATCCTTCAGGAACACTTCCTGTATCAAACAGTGAAGCCGAAAACACGGGAAATTATGGTGAAACAGAACTTGTAAACAAGGATATAAAAGATGCCTCCGAACTTACATCATCTGATTATTTCGCACAGGCACGTCTTGACAAAATGAATAACCGTGATGAAGCTGTTCAGACTTTGCAGTCAATAATGGGTGGCGGAGATATTACGGAAGATGAAATGGTCACAAAGGCTATTGATGCCGTTGAAGTTTCAAAACTTATAGAAAGCGAGGGAACTATTGAATCACTTGTAAAACTTCAGGGATTTGAGGACTGCGTTGCATATCTTGACGGTGAAAGTGCAAAAGTAGTTGTAAAGACAGAGGGACTTGACAAGGCTCAGGCTACTGCCATTAAGGATATAATTCTGGGAGAAACACAAATTTCAGCAGAAAATATAAGAATTTTTGAAGTGAAATAGTTGAATTTGAAGTTAGTTTTTGATATAATATATTTATACGGACGGAATGTCTGAAAAGCCATTCCGTTCAATTATGAATTTGCGGAGGATTTTTTATGAAAAAGGACGATTTAAAACCATATATCAGAATATCAGAAGATGCTGTCGCAAAAATTGCACAGCTTTCAGCTCTTGAAATAAAGGGAGTTTCAAAGGCAGAAAAAAAATCTGTTTCAGTCAGAAACCTCGGCGGAATTGTAGAAATCGGTATCAGCATATTTGTGAATACTTCCGAAGATGCACAGTCTGTTGCAGAAAAAGTTCAGTATGCCGTTAAGGAAAGCGTTCAGAATATGACAGGAATCCCTGTATCAAGGGTATGCGTGGGCATAATTGGTACAGAATGATTTTTTTTTCGGCTTTACAAAATCCTGAAGTAATGCTATAATAAAAAACAGGAATATTTATATATAAGAAAAGGAGCGTTAAAAATGACAAGACGTGAAATAAGAGATAGTGCCTTTAAAATTATTTTTGAAAGCCTTCTGCGTGATGATTCAGTTGAGGAACTTTATGAGGTGGCAGAAGAAGCTGATGAAATTACAATAAATAATGAGGTTAAAAAAATCGTTGAAGGTGTAATATCACATTCAGATGAACTTGATAAAATCATATCAAAATACAGTAAAACAAGAACTCTTTCAAGAATTTCAAAACTTAATATAGCAATACTGCGTATAGGTCTTTATGAGGCAATATATGATGACAGAACACCGGTAAATGTTGCTATAAATGAAGCAGTTCTGCTTTCAAAAGCGTATACATTCAAGGAGGATACATCTTTTATAAACGGTATTCTCGGAGCTTTTTCAAGGGATATTCAGAGCGGAGAATCATCAAATGGCTGAATATCTCGGAATTGATACGAGCAATTATACAACTTCTGTTGCTGTTTATGAAAGTTCTGAAAATAAAGTTATCCAGCAGAAAAGACTTCTGCCTGTAAAAGAAGGACAACTCGGTCTGCGTCAGAGTGACGCTGTTTTTCATCATACAAAACAGCTTCCTGAACTTGTTGAAAAGCTTTTTCAGTCGCCTGATATTTCCGGAAATATATGCTGTGTATCTGCATCAGCAAAGCCGAGAGATGCAGAGGGTTCATATATGCCCTGTTTTCTTTGCGGAGAGGGTTTTGCACGTTCATATTCAGCAATAGCAAAAATACCGTTTTACAGGACATCTCATCAGACAGGGCATATTCTTTCTGCCCTTTATTCTGCTGAACATCTCGATTTTACTGAAAGAAAATTTATCGCATTTCATGTAAGCGGTGGAACTACTGACTGCCTTCTTTGTGAACCTGATTCGGAAAATATAATAAATATCAGTCAGATTTCTTCATCTCTTGATTTAAAGGCAGGACAGGCTGTTGACCGCATAGGTCTTATGCTCGGACTTAAATTTCCATGTGGCGTTGAGCTTGAAAAACTTGCCTTGGAATGTTCTGAAAAAACGGAAAAGATAAAACCTGTTCTCAAAGGAATGGACTGTTCTCTTTCGGGAATAGAAAACAAATGCAGAAATATGCTTGAAAAGGGATTTCCTAAGGAGTATATTGCAAGATATTGTCTTGAATTTATTGCCTTTACTATTTCCGGAATGACTGAAAAGGTTCTTGAAAAATTCGGAAAAATTCCGGTTGTATATGCCGGAGGTGTTATGTCTGATATGATTATAAAAAATATTCTTTCAGAACGCTTTGACTCTTATTTTGCAAAGCCTGAATTTTCATGCGACAACGCCTGCGGAACGGCTCTTTATGGATTCTTTAAAAATCAGAAAAACTGAATTTTCGGAGGGATTATTATGAATTTTAATGACAGAATAAAATTCTTTGCAGAATATACACAAGAAAAATTAAAAGAATATAACAGTCTTAATACTGATACAGAAAGACAGAAAACTCTTATTGATGCTATGAATTATTCTCTTGAGGCAGGCGGAAAAAGAATCCGCCCTGTGCTTGTATACTCATTCTGTGAGGCTTGCGGAGGAGATTATAAAAAGGTGACTGCTCCGGCATGTGCCATTGAAATGATACATACATTTTCATTGATACATGATGATTTGCCGGCTATGGACAATGATGATTTCAGACGCGGAAAACCTTCATGTCATAAAAAATTCGGAGAGGCTGAGGCAATTCTCGCAGGTGATGCCCTTTCACTTCTTCCGTTTGAAATTATTTCTGATGATGATGTTCTTTCTTCTGATGAAAAAGTAAAAATGATTTCCGTTCTTGCAAAGGCATCAGGTAAATCAGGAATGGTCGGCGGTCAGATTATTGATATTGAAAATGAAAGACGTTCTGATGTTGATGAACAGAACCTTGTTAATATGTACAGGGGAAAAACAGGTGCTTTGATAATGGCATCATGTGTTATGGGGTGCATAGGTGCAGGTGCAGATGAATTTCATATAAAAAAAGCAGAGGAGTATGCTTATAATCTCGGACTTGCTTTTCAGATTATTGATGATATACTTGATGTTACAAGCACATCTGATGTACTCGGAAAACCTGTCGGAAGTGATGAAGAAGAAAATAAAACCACATTTGTTACACTTTATGGCGTTGAAAAGGCACGTCAGATTGCATCTGATATTACAGACAAGGCTCTTGAATCACTTGAAAACTTTGAAAACAATGAATTTCTTAAAGAACTTACCGAAACGCTTCTTAAACGCAGTTTCTGATAATATTTTAATATAATACTTCAGATAAGGAGGGAATAAAAAATGAACAGTGAGGACAGTAAAAATAAAAGGATACAGCTAAAAGATTTGTCACTGCCGGAGGATTTGAAAGACCTTGAAATACAGCAATGTAAAACTCTTTGTCGTGAAGTAAGGAATATTCTTGTTTCGACAGTTTCAAAAACCGGCGGACATCTTGCATCAAATCTCGGAGCAGTCGAACTTACACTTGCTCTGCACAGAAATTTCAGTTCACCTGATGACAAAATAATATGGGACGTCGGACATCAGTCATATACCCATAAGATACTTACAGGCAGAATGGATAAATTTTCAACATTAAGACAGGAAAACGGTATAGCAGGTTTTCCGAAACCCGAAGAATCAAAACACGATACATTTATAAGCGGTCACAGCAGTACCTCAATATCAATTGCATGCGGTATAGCCGAGGCTATGAAACTTCAGGGAAAGGATAACTATACTGTTGCTGTTATAGGTGACGGAGCTATGACGGGCGGAATGGCATATGAAGGTCTTAACAATGCCGGAAAGTCAAATAAAAATCTTATAGTAATTCTCAATGATAATCAGATGTCCATTTCAAAGAATGTCGGTTCACTTGCAAAATATCTTACATCTTTAAGAGGAAAGGAAAAATATCTTCATACAAAAAGAGCTGTTGAAAAGACTCTTATAAATATTCCCGTTGTGGGAATGCCTGTTGCAAGAGGAATAAAAAATTCAAAGGACGTTTTCAGGGACAGACTTCTTAATAATACTCAGTGTACCATGTTTGAGGATATGGGATTTATTTATCTCGGCCCTGTTGACGGTCACGATATTTCAGCTCTTGATGAAGTTCTGAGAACTGCAAAAAGCTATAAATCACCTGTTCTTGTACATGTAAGTACAGTAAAGGGAAAGGGTTATCTGCCGGCAGAAAAAAATCCGGGAGAATTTCATGGAATTTCAAGATTTGATATAGTAACCGGAAATCCCGAAGTATCCCTTGAAAACAGCTATTCAACCGTTTTCGGAAAAGAACTTGCAGAACTTGCCGGAAAAGATGAACGTATATGTGCAATTACGGCTGCTATGAAATACGGAACAGGACTTCAGTATTTCTGTGAAAAATATCGTGAAAGATTTTTTGATGTCGGAATTGCCGAAGAACATGCTGTCACGTTTTCAGCCGGACTTGCATCTATGGGATTTATTCCTGTTTTTGCAGTATATTCAACATTTCTCCAGAGAGCATACGACCAGCTTATGCATGATGTATCAATAAGCGGTGTTCATGTGGTTCTCGGTATAGACAGGGCAGGAATTGTCGGTGAGGACGGTGAAACGCATCAGGGAATGTTTGATGTTCCTATGCTTATATCAATTCCGAATACAGTTATATATTCTCCCTCCTGTTATGAGGAACTCAGAATGTGTCTTAATCAGGCGATATTCAAGGAAAAATATATTACAGCAATCCGTTATCCGAGGGGCTGTGACAAAACTGTATTTGATAAATCAAATCTCAATCTTTCGTATACTTTCACCGAAAATGATAATTCAGATATTCTTCTTGTATCGTATGGAAGAATTTATGATGAAATCTATAAGGCTCAGAGCATATTTAACGGTGACGGAATATCATGCAGTCTGCTGAAGCTTACAAAAATATTTCCTCTTGATAATGAAATAATAAAAAAATCACTTAAATATAAAAGAATAATTTTCTTTGAAGAAAGTTACGGCGGTATATCAGTTCTTTTCGGCGACAATCTGCTTGAAAACGGATATAAGGGAAGCTATGAAAAGGTGACTGCTGAAGGATTTGTAAAGCAGGCATCTATTAAAAGCTGTCTTGAAAAAATCGGTCTTACTTGCGAAAAGATTGTTGAATTTGTAAGAAAAAGGAGCTTTTCAGAATGAACCGTCTTGACAGGGAAGTTTTTAAACGCGGAATTTCTTCAAGTCGTGAGCGTGCATCAGTTCTTATAAAGGGAGGAAATATTTCTGTAAACGGCAAAATATGCCTTAAACCTTCATTGAATGTTGAAGAATCGGATATTATTGAACTCAGCGGAAATGATTTGAAATATGTCGGCAGGGGAGGTCTTAAACTTGAAAAGGCTCTTTCTGCCTTTGATATATGTCTTGAAAACAGACTTTGCATAGATATAGGAGCATCAACAGGCGGATTTACTGACTGTATGATTAAAAACGGTGCATCAGCAGTATATGCCGTTGATGTAGGTCACGGACAGCTTGCTGAATCACTGGTGAAAAATCCAAAAGTTATAAATCTTGAGGGAACTGATATAAGAAATCTTTTTGTCCGCAATTTTGAAAGACCTGCTGATTTTATTTCAATAGATGTATCTTTTATATCGCTTAAACAGGTACTTCCGAAAGCTATGGAACTTCTTTCTGATGACGGGATTATATCTGCTCTCATAAAACCGCAGTTTGAGGCAGGAAGAAAGAATATCAATAAAAACGGTATTGTCAAGGATAAAAAAATTCATATTCAGGTTCTTCAGGAAATCTGTTCATTTTCAGAAAGTATCGGACTTTATCCTGATGAACTTATTTATTCTCCCGTAAAGGGAGGAAGCGGAAATATTGAATATCTTTTAAAGCTTACGAAAAAAGCCACAGGAAAAATAATTGATTTCCGCAAAATTGCCGGTCAGGCTTTTTCAGAACTATAATATAAACAAACGGAGAAACTATATGAGAGTTGCAGTACATTTTAATCCTGAAAAAAACAATGCTCCTGAATGTGCCGGAAAAGTGTGTGAAATACTTCTCAGATACGGTGCGGAAGTATCAGTAAGTCCTGTTTATAAAGAGAGATTTTCAAAATACAGCGGAATTGAATTTGCTGAACTGACTGATTCTGTATCTGTTTCTGATTTTGTAATCGCAATAGGCGGTGACGGAACAATGCTCCGCTGTGCAAAAAAGCTAATCGGCTGTAATGCAAAAATGATAGGAGTAAATACGGGCAGACTCGGATTTATGGCAAGTCTTGAGGCGGACTGTCTTGAAAAACTTCTTGATTTGAAAAACGGAAATTTTGAAATTACTGAAAGAATGATGTTGCATGGCATTGTTTCCGATGAAAATAAGAAATATGAATTTGATGCCCTGAACGATATAAATATAAGCGGTATGTATTCAAAAATATGCGATTTCGGTGTTTATTCAGGAAGTTATCAGCTCGGAAGCTATCGTGCAGACGGAATTATTTTCAGTACTCCGACAGGTTCAACAGCATATGCACTTTCCGCAGGAGGCCCTGTTATTGAACCTGATTTGGAATGTATTGAAATGAATTTAGTCTGTCCTCATTCGCTTTTTTCAAGAGCAATGCTGTTTTCTCCTGAAAGAACTCTTACTGTCGCATGTAAATCCTCAAGTGAGGAATCTCCGTTGTATATGAGTTTTGACGGTGAATCACCAATAAAAATCAGCAGTAAAAATAAAATAGAAATTTCAAAAAGCAGATATAAAATTCCGTTTGTGGATTTTTATTCCAAAAATGCTTTTCATGAATCACTTTCAAAAAAACTTATGCAGTCAATAAAATAGGTGGTAATATCATGGAAAAATCAGATAAGATATGTGAATCAAGATATGATGCCATTATAAAAATTGTAACCGAACAGAAAATATCAAATCAGGAAATTCTGCTTGAAAAGCTGAAAGAACTCGGCTATAAGGCAACACAGTCAACTGTTTCAAGAGATATTAAAAAGCTTGGAATAATAAAAGCCTCTGATAATGAGGGAGTTGTAAGATATATGACTTCATCTGTTAACTTTACAGACCAGAGCATATTTGCAGCTGCTATTACCGGTGTTAATTATGCAGGTCATACGGCTGTTATAAAATGCAGAACAGGTACTGCACAGGCAGTCTGTACAATTCTTGATGCTATGGATTATCCTGATATTATAGGAACTCTTGCCGGAGATGATACAATTTTTGTGCTTATGGGGACTGAAACAGAAGCACGAAACCTTGCGAAAAAATTTAAAAAGGAGCTTCAGCTCAGTGATTGACGGAGGAATAAAATGCTAAAGGAAATATATATAAAAAATCTTGCCGTAATCAGAGAGGCTGTTATACCTCTTTCGGATAATCTTAATATCTTTACGGGGGAAACAGGTGCAGGAAAATCTATTCTTATAAACGGAATAAATGCTGTTATGGGAAACAGATGCAGTAAGGATTCAGTCCGCACAGGCTGTGAAAAAGCAGTAATAACAGCTCTTTTTACTGACCTTGATTCATATATTATACAAAAGCTTGATGAACTCGGAATATCACATGAAAACAATGAAATAACTCTTACAAGAGAGATAAACTCTGACGGAAGAAGTACAGCAAGAGTAAATTCAAAAACTTCTTCTGCCTCTGTTCTTAAAGAAATAGGAAATCTGCTTATAAATATTCATGGACAGCATGATAATCAGATTCTTCTCGACAGCGAAAAGCATATGAAAATTCTTGACAGTTTCGGAGATGTATCAGAACTTCTTCAGGATTATCAGGAAAGTTTCAGAAAACTTCAGGCATCAGCAAGAAGGCTCGGAGAACTGAAAAAAGCTGAACACCTTAAAGCTGAAAGATTACGCTATCTCAATACTGTCATTGATGAAATAGGAAGTCTTGAACTCTCAGAAAATGAAGAAGAATCACTCGAAAAGGAATATAAGATTGCAGAAAATGCAGAGGATATTATAAAAGCACTCCGCAGTGCCTTTCAGGTTATAAGCGGTGAAGGCTGTGCTGTTGAACTTGTTGAGGACGCTGAAAGCAGACTTGAAAAATATTCCGAAAGCAAAGAAATTTCACAGCTTTTTGAAAGACTTTCAGCCGTTGAAATAGAACTTTCGGATATATCATCAGAACTTGATTCTCTTTGTGACAAAACAGAACTTGATTCACAGCGTCTTGAATATCTTCGTCAGCGACTCGGAGATATAAACCGTTTCAAAAAAAAGTATCTCTGCGATTTTAACGGACTTATAAAACTTTACAATGATTCTGTTGCCGAATATGATATGCTTGAAAATTCCTCGGCAGAACTTCAGAAACTTGTTGAAGAAAAAGAAAAACTTCTTCACGAAACTACTGAAAAAGCAAAGAAATTATCAGAATACCGTGAAAAATCCGCTGAAAATTTTACAAGGAAAGTAACAGCAGAACTTGAATTTCTGAATATGCCTGATGTATCTCTTAAAATCCGCCACGAAAAAGGTAAATTAACCTTAAACGGTATGGATACTATGGAAATTCTTATATCTGCCAATAAAGGCGAAGAACCAAAACCCGTTTCAAAAATAGCATCAGGCGGTGAACTTTCAAGAATTATGCTTGCCCTTAAAAGTATACTTGCAGTGAGGGACAGTATTCCGACCATGATTTTTGATGAAATCGATACGGGCGTAAGCGGAAAAACTGCTCAGAAAATAGGAATAAAATTGAGAGAAATAGGAAAGGTAAGGCAGGTTATCTGTGTAACGCACCTCTCACAAATTGCTGTTATGGCGGATAATCATCTTCTTATAGAAAAAAACACAATAAACGACAGAACGGAAACAAATGTCTGTCAGCTTGACCTTAACGGAAGAATTGCTGAAATAGCAAGAATTATGGGCGGTGAAAATCCCAGTAAACTTATGCTTGAAAATGCAGAGGCAGAAATTCTTAAAGTAAAGGAGCTTTGAAAAAATGAAAATATATTCCACCCGCCACGGTCAGACAGATTATAACCTTAAAGATTTGATTCAGGGAATTACTGACAATGAACTTAATCAGACAGGAATTTTACAGGCTTATGAACTTGCTGAAAAAGTCAGTGAAAAATCAGATATTGACATTATAATTTCATCTCCTATGAAAAGGGCATACCGTACAGCAAGCATAATTTCAGAAAAAAATAATCTTGATATAATTACTGATGAAAGACTGCGTGAATGGGATTACGGTCGCTATGAGGGAATGGAACGTACAGCAGAAGGATTTGCTGAAAATAAAAGTCAGTTCGGAGTCAGAATGGGCGGTAACGGTGAATCAGTTTTACAGCTTGCTCATCGTGTATATTCCGCACTTGATGATATAATAAAAAATTACAGTGATAAAAATGTACTTATAGTATGTCATGGCGGTGTATGCAGAATTATTGAAACATATTTTCATGACCTTACAACACAAAGTTATAATAACTGGTTTATGGGAAACTGTCAGCTTATTGAATATAATGTTTAAAGGAGGTATTTTATGAAAACAGGAATAGACTACTATCCTGAACAGCGTAGTAAATCGGCAATTCAGAGAGATGCTGAACTTATGTCAAAAACAGGTATAAAGCTTGTGCGAATGGGAGAAAAGTCGTGGTGTAAATTTGAACCCCATAATAATAATTTCTGCTTTGAATGGTTTGATGAAATAATATCTGTTTTTTCAAGATACGGAATAGGAATAGTTCTCAGGATTCCGGCAGGAAAACCTCCTCAGTGGCTTAAACAGAAAGCAGAAAGCATATGCCTTAATTCTCCTGAAATTCTTCAGCATACAAGCCGTTTTGCAGATGAATTTACAAAACATTATTCACAGAACAAGGCAATTGCAGGAGTACATATTGAATGTAATCTTGATATATGCAACTGTAAGAACTGCCGTTCAGAATTTATACAATGGCTTAAAGACAGATATGATAATATTGCAAATCTCAATAATGCTTTCGGAAGTATTGCTGACGGAACTGAATATACCGACTGGGAACAGGTTGCGGAAGAAAAGGAAAAAAGTCCGTCATTAAAACTTGCATATTATCGTTTTTCATCAGAATGCAGAAGAAAGTATATTAATTTTCAGGGTGCTGTTGTAAAGAAGAATATGCCTAAGATACCTCTTGAAATTTCTGTTGAACCCGAAACGAATTTTTATTATGAATGTAACTGTATGAAATATGCCTGCATAGAAAATTTTCCGCAGGATGACGGATTCAATAATTTCAGATATGACCTTTCAAGAGGAATTGCTGACAGAAATTTTATAATTTCACAGAGATTCGGAAAATCCATTCCACGTCCCAATACTTTAAAAGGAAATGCCGTTCAGGCATTTTCACATGGTGCAGATACAATATATTATAAATGGAATACTGCTCTTTCCGGTTCAGATATGTTTGACTATGGACTTATTGACCACAGCGGTACACCGTCAAGATGTTTTTTTGAGTTTTCAGAACTTTGCAAAATGGCAATGCGTCTTGAAACAATAAGCAATACTGTTATAAAATCAGATATAGCAGTTTTGTATTCACCTGAAAGTGAATTTGCTTTCGGTATGCATGAGGATTTTACATACAGGCATCAGCTTATGAAATATTATTCAGCATTCAGAAAATACGGTGCAAATGTTGATATAATTGATTCAAAAAAAGACCTTTCGGAATATTCACTTGTAATAGCCCCCTGCCTTTATGTGAATGATAAAACAGTTACTGAAAATATATACAGATATGTTATTAACGGCGGTACACTTGTTATGACTACACGAAGCGGAGTAAAGGATTCTGAAAACAAATGTATTCCTGAACATCTTCCTACCGTATTCCGTGAGCTTGTCGGTGCAGAAGTTACAGAATATGACAGAATTGCCGAAAATCAGAGTATATCCGATTATTCGGGGCAGATTTTTGAATGTTCTGAATGGTGCGATATATTAAAGCTCAATACTGCAAGGGCATATGCAGAATACAATAATGATTACTATATGGGCTGTACTGCAATAACTCTTAATGATTACTGCAAAGGCAAGGTTTATTATATCGGAACAGTTCCTGATGACAATTTCTGTATGGATTTTGTCGGAAAACTTATGAAATATCATGGTATACCAAGACTTCAGGGAGTTCCGGACGGAATAGAAGTTACTACACGTTCAGGAGAAAAGGACGGATTTATAATATTTTTCAATAATTCTTCTGAAAGTCAGTCAATAGAACTTCCGAAAGCTATGTACAGCGTTATTGACAGCAGAGGAAAGCAGAAAATTGAACTTTCTCCTTATGATGCGGATATACTGAGAACATAAAAAAGGGTGCATTTAAAATGCACCCTTGAATTTTTTACCATACTTTATAGTCAGCAATGCTGATTCTGTAAGCAGTGCCGGGAACGAATAAATCCTTTGCTTCGACAGGTCTGCCGAGCTTTTCATTAGGTTCACCGATATGCTTGCGGAGTTCTCTGAAAGTAACGCTGTTGAAAACTATATTCTTTACCTTTTCCTTGTCAGGTCTTGTTCTTGAGAGATAATCAAGAAGAACCTGCTGAATATAGTAATATGAACGGAGCTGAGTTTTGGCAAATCTTATCGGAACAGGTTTGTTTTCTTCTGCATTTTCTTCTGTTCCTTCAGTATTCTGTGAAGGCTGGAGCAGGAATAAATCATCACCTTCGTTGTATCCGAGAGTAAGCTTTGCAAGGATTTCCGGAATAAATATTCTTATTTCAGCGGAAAGTGCGGGATTTCCGATATATTTGTCCATTTCTTCCTTCATCTTTATAGCTTCTTCCTGAGATTTGCAGTTTTCCATAAGAGGCAGAGCTTTTCTTGTATATTCAACAACCTGTTCTTTAGTGAACGGGCAGAGGTCTTCTTCCTCCTTGTTTACTATAAAAGCGAACTGCTTTTCAACAACAGTGATATCCTGGTCTTTCCATGAATCGAGATAAGGCTGGAATCTCTTGTTGAGAGAAGGGCATACAATACCGTTTATTCTTACTTCGATATTCTGCTTGTAGCCTTCAGTACCCTTTGTACCCTGACGGGCGAGGAAAATTCTTACCCAGTAGTATTTCTTTGAACCGAGGAAAGATGAAAGAACGTCCTTTATATAGTATATAAGCATAGCAGGTTTTCTTTCGGGGTCACCCATAAGTACAACGGAATTTACATAAAGGTCATAATCATAATGCTGACCGAGATAATTTGAAGAAATCGGGAGTGCCTTTCCCTTGTCGAACATCATTTTTATAGGCTTCCAGATAAGAGCTTCAAAGCTTTCTGTGAGCATTTTGAGTGCGGAATCAAAATCTTTTCCCTGAGCAGCAATAGGTTCAATGATAGGTTCGTCCTTTTCGCTGAGGTAATCGTTTTTGATTATGAAGATAGTCTGGAGAGTATATATACCGTCCTTTTCTTCATGCTTTACAACCTGAATATCGATTGTATAGCCGAAACGGGGAATAAGTATGGCGTTGTCATAAAGAGTGCCTTTTATATTCTCGTTTAATTTTTCAAGAATAGACTGTCTTACGTCAGTCTGCGGATTTGATTTCATTTCAATGTTTTTCTTTTTGTTAAAAATAGCCAATTAAAACTCTCTCCTTTATATCAGGCAAAAAAGCCTGTGATTTTAATTTTTAATAAGTCTTACAGCAGTCCAGCCTTCTCTGATATTATATTCCTGAGAAGAAAAGCCGGCTGATTCGACAGCATCTGTGACTTCATGCATACGTTCCTCTATGATACCTGATATAATAAGAGTACCATTTTTTCTGAGATAGCGGGCGAAAAAGTCTTTCATAGCGATAAGAACATCAGCAACAATATTAGCTGTAATTATATCATAAGAACCCTCTATTTTTTCTGAAAGTTCTTTGTCTGAAATAATATTTCCGCAGTATGCTGTATATTTTTCAGAATTTATATGATTTTTTTCAGCGTTTTCTATTGCTGTCTGAACGGCATTTTCCTCAATATCGACAGCAACGGCACTTTCAGCACCGAGTAGCATTGCACCTATTGAGAGAATACCGCTTCCGCAGCCCAAGTCAAGAATTTTATCGCCTCTGCAAAGTGATTTTTCAAGAAGTTCGAGGCAGAGTCTTGTTGTGTGGTGCTGACCTGTTCCGAAACTTGAAGCGGGGTCAATTTCAAGGACAGTTCTGTTTTCGGGATTTTCACAGTTTTCCCATGACGGTTTGATTAAGAGTTTTTTTCCGATACAGAAAGGCTTGAAATACTGTTTCCAGTTATTTGCCCAGTCCTCCTCACGTATTCCGGAACATTCAACAGCAAGTCTGCCGTAAATATTTTCAGAATCATCTGATTTCATATCGGAAACCATTGATTTCAGGGCAGTAAGCATTTCAGCACCCTGAGCATTTTTCGGGATATATACGGTTACACAGCTTTCACAGTCTGAAAGTCCGAGCAAATCGTCATCTATATAGTCCCATTTTCCTTCCTTATTTTCGAGAAATTCCTTGAAGCTTTCAGAATCCTGAATTTCAAAGCCCTTGATTCCGATATCCATAAGCTTTGCACAAAGAATATCTATACCCTCAACAGACGTATAGATATTGACTTCTGTCCATTCCATCGGGAAACACCTCCTTAGTGAGTATTATTGCAGAGTTTTATCAGGAGCTGAATGACATCATTGTTGTCAACAGCTCCGTCATTGTTACAATCGGCGGTAAACCTTCCGACAGCAGTAAATGCTGAAACATTTTCCGGCAGTTCACTTTCTGCAAGTATATACTCATTGAGTGTTGATATATCAAGCTTGTCAACAACACCGTCACCGTTTACATCGCCTTTTTCGGGCATAATATCGGGCTGGGCAACAGGAGCAATATCCCTGACAGAAATCAGGGCATATGAATCTTCAAAAAGAATCTGAGCATATTCATTGTTTATCTCAGTTACTTTTACGACAGAATTTTGCGGAATTGTACAAAGGACGCCGTTATTTTCAGAATCAGTTATATCAGCAGTCTGATTTATTACGGTATATTCATCAGGATATGAATTATCAACAACAGCAGTAGTAACCGGCATAACGGTGGTTGTAGTGGTAGTTGTTGTTACAGCGGTAGTGGTGGTAGTAGTTTCAGTAATTTCGGTTGAAACAAATTTTGCATACTGCATTGAAATCCAGCCTGTTTTACCGTTATATGAAGTTTTTCCCCAGCCGTCTGAAATTTCTGTAACAGAAACTTTTTCACCGTTTGGAATAAGGTCAAGTGATTCTGAATAAGAATCCGGATTTTCTCTTAAATTGAGAGCAGAAGCAGTAATTTCATAAGTTCCGTTCTGATAATCAGGAGTTTCACCGCTGTCATATTTGAAATATCTGATTGTATCGTGTGTATAGGAGTTGAAAGGGTATCTGGAGAACATATCGGTGGAACTGCTTCCGGGGTCACACATATAGACAGTGTTTCCGTCAGTATATTCAGCAAAAACCCAGTGGTTGCCGACATAGCAGATTGAATAATATCCTTCGTTCTGAAGTTCTTCAAGCTTTTCTATGTATTCTGATTCAGTTGTTCCTGAAGGAACGGTATATTTTCCGGCAACTTCAAGGTTAGGTACAGCTTTTTCAACGATATTCCAGTTTGCGAGATTTCCATAATAATCGAAACCGCCTAAATCATTCATGGTTTTTACAAAAGTGCCGGGGTTGAATGAATCTGAAGTAACAGCACCGCAATGTACTGCAAGAATAGCAATTGAAGTAGCAAGACAGCCGACTCCTGCAATAGTAGCATTTCCTGAACCGATGGTATTGCTTCCCCATCTTGAATCTGTCTGAAGCCAGTTTTTGTAGTCAGGGTCAGAAGCGTATGATGAAACGGGATTTGTTACAAAGCAGGAACAGGCAAGCATTACAGCTGTTATTCCGGACAATAGTTTTTTGACCGGTTTATGCATTTTAAAAACCTCCGTATTAAATTTTATTTTTCTTGTTTTTTCTGAATTTTTTATATAATTCAGAATAAAAAGCAATAACCTCCTTTTTGTCATTTTCGGTCAGACTGATTTTGCCGTATGATGATTTTTCAAACAGGTTTCTTAAAAAAGAAATATCTGTCTGATATTCGCTGATAAGAAACTGACAAAGTTCTTTTGCAGTCACGTCCTTTCCGAACCCAAAGAGTTGCCTTACTCTTATAAATACAAGGGAAACGGTTTTATCAGGAGCTGTCCTTTTTATTTTAAGCAGGAAAAGCATATTTAAGATTGCAGGAGAAAACTTGAATAAAAGCAGTCCGGCAATCAGGCAAACAGCGAGTATGATTCCCGAGGTATATATTCCCTTTGAAATATCAGATTTCCGGTAATCTATGATATTGTCTGAAACGGTTGGTTCAAAAGAAATCCAGCCGACAGCAGAAATATAAAGCTCAGGAAAACCATGTGCATCACGCACTCTTATTTCATAATCGGGTGGATATGCTGATTTGTTTTTGATTTCAGCGGGCTGATTCATATTATAGCCCTCAGCATATCTTGCTGGAATACCGCAAGCCCTTGCAAGAAGCACCATAGAAGTGGCATATTCATAGCATACGCCTCTTTTTGTTTCAAAAAGAAATGTTTCAGCATTTTCATCGCTCCCCTTTTTATAGGTGAGGTCATAGATATAGTTGTTTGCAAGAAAATATTTTTCAATTGCAAGAGCCTTTTCATAATCCGAATCAATGCCGTCAGTAATCTGCATAGCAAGGTTATAGATTTTCTGACTGTTTCCGTAATCGAGATTATCAGAAGCAGAAACATATTCGTTTAAAGCATCTGAAATAGTGTGTGCCTCATCAGTCATATTGTTTTCTGAAAGAATATCATACATTTGAGTGTACATATATTCTGCATCATCATATGAAACGGAATTGATAATTCTGTATACATCAGCATTATACAAAAAATTGCCGGAATAATAGGAAATGCTGTAATTCTGCATTTTCGGGAATCTTCCGTCCTTTTCCCTTACAGTGCCGAAGTTTGAAAATTCGGCAGAAACGTTGTCGGGCATTTCAGCATTTATAAGCCATTCAGGAACAGGAAGGAGTCCGGAATCATATTCCATAGAGTAAAGATTCAGAGTTTTTTGTTCAGAATCGGGAATGTCAGAATATATGCTGTTTATATTATACTTCTTTGCAAAGTCTTTGTCAAGTTTTGAACATAAAACAATAAGTTTAACTATTTCAGAAGGGTCATCAGGATAATATTTATCTTTAAAAACATAGTTATCATAATCAAATGACCACTGGTCATCTGAATAGCTGTAATCAGTGAAAACCTGAGTTTTAAGGCGTAAAGGTTCATCAGCATTTGCATAATAGAGAACTTTGTCATTTGTTTGCAGACTGCTGAACTTTCCTGATTCCGACTGATTATTGAAAATATTTATTTTGCTTATAAGCATATCAGTGAAAGCGTCCATATTTATAAGGCTTTCAAGATATGTTCTGTCGGCAGTAATGGTTGGTTTCGGGAGAAGTGATGCAAGTATACCGAATACAAGTATATATACAGAAACAGACTGAAAAATACTTTCTTTTCCGACTTTTAAAGATTTATCGCCGTTTCTGATATTGTTGAATTTTATAACATTCAGGATAAACATTACAGAAAGCATAATTATGAATACAGCAGGCATCTGTTTGGATTCTTTGCCGTATATTACAAAGGGAATCATAAATACAAGAAATGTCATTGACATTCTGTACTGAACCTTTGTGAAATAGTATACAACAGATGCGAAAAATCCTGTAAAGAATATGAATACAGCTATTGTATACCATTGGCTGTATTCAAGAGCGTCCTGAGTTGTGATGAACCAGAGCAGAAAACTAATCGGATAAGTTTCAGAACCTTTTCTTATTGCAGAGCCTATCAGAAATATTCCAAGAAAAAACAGTGCAGTATATGTGAAAAATCCGATGATTTTATGTTTTGCTATAAAATCGAAAACCTTGAAAAGAACTGCTGATACTGCAAGAGAAAGCATAAACCATACAGGTGTCAGAATATCCCTGTAATAGTACATTACAGATGTATTTAAAAATACTGTGTAAATCAGGGAACTGTCAGTCAGAAACGGAATAATTTTATCTGAAAATTTTTTGATATTCATATATTTTCACACCTTTCTGAAACAGTTTTCTGAATCGAGATGCCATATATTTACGGTATAGCCTGATGATATATTTTCATCAGCAACAATAAAATGAACAGTATCCTTATTAGCTTTTACAAAATCAGAATTTATAAGCTTTTCGGGAATTTCGGCTGAAAATACAAGATATGCACATGTTTTTTCAGAAAGAAAGATACTTTCATCAAAGTGTGTTATATTTTCAGGCGGAGTTATGAGAACTGTCATAAGAATATTGTTGAGTGATTCTTCACTTTCAGCAGTAAAATACTGTAAATCGTTGTTTTCTGTTCTGAAACAGACTTTGCAGGCAATACCCTGTTTTATAAAAAGTGAAAGAAGTGCAAAAGCCCCCTGAATATTTTTTTCCTGATTAAGTATATTTTTATGACAAAGGTCTATTATTACAGTCGGCTGAACTGATGCTGATGCTTCATCAAGCCTGACCATAAGTTTATTGCGTTTTGAGGAAAGTTTCCAGTTGACTCTTTTCAGGGAATCACCCTGAATATATTCACGGTGTTCATATCCGGCAACTGAATTTGCTGAAAATGAAAGAGGAGAATCCTGTTCTTCATCATCACTTGTAATTACTGTATCATTTATGGCACGGAACAGAGAGTTTGAAGAACTGATTTCCGGAATATCAGGGATAATTCCGATATTTTTTAACTGCATCGGAATTTCTGTTTTATATGAAGCAATTCCGAAAAATCCTGATGAAAAAACATTGCTGATATATATTTTACTGTTACCGCCTGTCAGGGCATCAATTTCAAATTCAAAGCTTTCGGAATTTCTGAGAGCAATTGAAAATCTGAAATGTTTTTCCTCGCCTCCGAGAGCCTCACCCGTTACAATGAACAGGTCAGCAAATGCAAGCGGAAGTTTTCCAACCTTTTCAGCATTTACTTTTACTCTGAGTTTTTCGCCTTTATGCACATATTCATCACATGAAAAGCTTATTTTTATTCTTTTTCGTGCGAATTGTGCAGTCAAATCTGAAACAACTGCTGAAAACAGTGCAAAATATATAAGAATCATACCTGTTTCACCGTCAATATAGAATGTGAATATAAAAATCAGAAACCATATAAAGCATATTCCGAATATATTTTTAAATATATTTGCCCTGCTTTTTTTCAGACTTGGATTGAACTGTTCTTTCATACAGGAATCTCCGCCTTTTTAAGAATTTCTGATATATAATTTTCAGGTGTATGGAAATTATTTTTACCCTGCGGTGAAAGTATGATACGGTGTGAGAGAACCGAAACAGCAATATTTTTCACGTCATCAGGAATAACATATTCACGTTCATACATATATGCTGATGCCTTTGAACCTTTATGAAGTGCAATACTTCCTCTCGGACTCACACCGAGTGCAGTATTAGGGTCATTTCTTGTCATATCAGCTATTTTTACTATATAATTTTTAATTTCAGGAGAAGTCCTTATCTTTTTGACTTCCGACTGCATTTGTATAATATCACTGCCGGTTAGAACAGTATCAGCAATATTTTTTATTGGATTATCATATTCAGTGCGTTCAAGTATTTTTACTTCCTCTGAATTTGACGGATAGTCCATTGAGAGTTTCATAAAAAATCTGTCCATCTGAGCTTCAGGGAGATGATATGTTCCATATGTTTCAATAGGATTCTGTGTAGCCATAACCATAAAGGGTTTAGGAAGTTTATGAGTCTGACCGTCAATGCTTATCTGGTATTCTTCCATAATTTCAAGAAGTGCGGACTGAACTTTCGGTGATGCACGGTTTATTTCATCAGCAAGCAGAAAGTTGCACATTGCAGCACCTTCACGATAGATGAAATTTCCCGTCTTTGAATCAACAACTGAAAAGCCGACAATATCCGACGGCATTATATCAGGCGTAAGCTGTATTCTGTTGAATTTTCCTCCGACAGAGCGTGAAAGAGCCGTTACAAGCTGGGTTTTTCCGACACCCGGAACGTCCTCAAGGAGTACATGTCCTTCACAGAGCAGAGAGATTATAATTTTATTGATAGTTTCATTTTTGCCGACAATAACCTTTGAAATTGAATCAGCAAGTAATTTTGTTCTGTTGTTCATTTAAAAATTTCCTCCGATTTCTTATAACAAGAATATTATACCATATATTGTTTAAATTTTCAATACACCATAGATAGATTTTAGACTGAATTTATGATAAAATATGTGCAAAAAGTCAAAATTGGATTAATTTCCTTGACTTTGAGTGCCAATGACAGTAATATTAAATATATCTCATTCATAAGCATTAAAAAGGAACTGTCGATTTTTCGACAGCTTTCCGGAAACTAAAGAAAGAGAGTTTTAAAAAATGAACAAAAAATTCAAACTTAAGAAATCAAATGAAAGAGGGTTTCAGATGCTCGGAATAATTTCCGTTATTCTTGCTACACTTGTTTCATTTGCTTATCTTATGCCTGAAAACAGTACAGCAACAGAAACTGCGTTTTATTCTGTGAACGGCACAGTTCCTTCTGTTACAACAACTGTTTCTTCAGTAACTTCTGCAACCACAGCTACAACTGTAACTACGACAACTACTGCATCAGTTGTTACTTCTTCAACTTCAGCTTCATCAGCAACAACTGTAACTTCATCAACAACAACTACTACACAGACAGTTTCTTCTACTACGCAGACAACAACTTCTGAAACACAGACAACTGTTTCAACTGCACCTGAAATTGTTTATACAGTTGAAAGTGATGAAATACCTGTATCAGAATATGAAAAAAGTTCATCAGTAGTTATTTCTTCTGACGGTGAATTTTATGAGGAATCGGACAGGCAGTATGATGATGACAGCGAAACTTCCGGAGAAAGAATTTATCTCGGAACATTTAAAATAACACATTACTGTGCATGCTCAATTTGCTGTGGTGAATACACAGGACTTACAGCAAGCGGAGAATATGCTACTGCCGGACGTACTGTCAGTGCATCAAGTGCCTTTGATTTCGGTACAAAACTTGAAATTGACGGTCATGTTTATGTTGTCGAGGACAGAGGAGGATTTTCAGGAGATACAATCGATATTTTCTGTGATTCCCACGAAGAAGCTCTTGAAAAGGGCAGTTATTATACCGATGTTTACATAATTCAGGAATGATGATATTAACTGTAATAAAAAGGACAGACTTTTAAAGTCTGTCCTTTTTTATGTTTTGGAAGTAAGTTTGAAAACATCAGCAGATGCCCCGATAATAACAATATGGTCATCAAAATCGAATCTGTAATCAGCTCCCGGAAGGGACTGGAGTGTATTTCCTTTTTTTACGGCAATGATATTTACTTTGTATTTTTTGCGTACATCAATATCAAATATGGTTTTTCCTGCCCAATCCGGTATTATCGGAATTTCATAAAGTGAAAATTCACTTGTAAGCGGTATATAATCAAATACGTTTTTTGCATTGTATCTTACAGCAAGCCTGTTTGCTGTTTCTTTTTCAGGATATACAATTTCATCAGCACCTATTTTTTTAAGAAGGTCAGCCTGAATATCCTGATTGGCTTTTGCCATTACAAATTTTGCATTGTATTTTTTAAGAAGTGACGTAATGACAAGTGATGACTGAAAATCCTCTCCCATAGTTACAAAGCATATGTCAAACTGGTCAACACCAAGTGATTTTATTACACTTTCATTAGTGCAGTCGCCAATCTGAGAATCTTCAAAAGTGACTGAAAGTTCTTCAATAAGTTTTTCATTGGAATCAACAATCATAACATCATTTCCGAGGTCAAGCATTCTTTTTGCGAGATGTCTGCCGAATCGTCCCATTCCAATAACAAGTACGGATTTCATTATCATAAATCTCCTTTTAATATTCAAGATATGTGAATTATATCACACTGGAAATTTTTTGTCAAGAGAAATGAATATGCATATTGATTAATTTATTTTATATTAAGTTGGCAATTATTCATAAAAAATATCAAAAGCTATTGAATTTTATGCAAAAGTATTGTATAATTAATATGTTGAATATTTTTTTAGGAGGAATTTTATGAAAAGTTTAAGATTTCTGAGGTTGTCCTCTTTGCAGGAAGATAATTTTGTGAAAGTTGTTTACGGCAACAATCGTAAATTTTCCGGATATGTTACCGGAAATGACCATAAAAAATCACTCGAAATATTAAATTCAAAAGGTGAGCTTTTAGTTATAGAATACAGTGAAATAAAATCGTTTATACTGAAAAATAAAAATCTGAAGAATATTTCTGTTCCCGAAGTAAGTGAAATTCCGGATAGAACTGATATTTCCGATAATCAGCCGGATAACACTGATATTGAAAAAACCATTCCTGAAGAAGAAACGGCTGAAAAGAATGTAATTGTTTATACAGTTCCTGAATCAGCGGAATTTTTCAGTAACAATGATTATATTAAAATCCCTGAAATAAAACATGATTATATAGTTAATCTTTATAACGGCATAGAGGATAAAAATATAAAAAATATCGTTACAAAATATTTTAATAGTTTTATGGCAGGCGATAAAAATAATGACAGAGAAAAATGTATTTCTGCTGTTGCAGGATTTAAAAGATATTTTGCTGAATACAGTGAAAATATAAATGCTGTGAAACTTCTTGCATTTATGTATGCCTATAATCAGGATTTCAGTAATGCATGTGAAATTTTTGCAATTGCTGATGATTACTGGAATGTTGCTGTTTATGCCTATATTTCGGGTAATTATAAATCAGCACTTCTAAATTCGTTTCTTTTTGTAAATAATCAGCTTCAGAACAATAATAAATGTCCGGAAGATATTATGTATATTCTCATACGTTCTTCTATTGAAACTGATAATATATTCTATATTTCAGAACTGATTAAGAATTATTCATTCTCTGAACTCTGCGGACAGGGACTTGATTATCTTTTATATATAAAAAATTCATTCAATGCTGATGAAGATATAAATTCAAAGCTTTCATCTCTCGGAAAATTTTATAATTCACAGCGTTATGAATTTGGTGCAGATATAAGCAAATTTTCAAATAATGTTATGTTCGGTCATATATTCGATGTGAACGGACTTATATGTTCAGTCTGTACATTCAGCAATCCGGGGAAAAAATATACTTTCAACCGCAGTATGATAAATCAGGCTGTACTTTCCGGAAAGCTTGCTGATTCTGAAACAGATGTTACAAAGATAAGTGTTGCATTTACTTCAAAGGACGGTCAGCGTGCTTTGAATGTACAGGAAATTGAATTTTCTCCTGAAGCTATGGCGAATATGGGAAAAAAATATTTTGATGCAGGAAATTATAAATCTGCTCTTGACTGCTTTTTCTATTCTTTTTATAACAGTGATGGTGATGAACAGAAAGAAGAAATGTTTTTTCATATTGTTCATTTCTATTCATCTCTTGCTGAAATTGAAAATAAAATGCAGAACTACAAAAGCCTTAGAAAATTTGCTGATAAATATTCTTGCTGTGTATCTGATAAATACAGACTTAATGAAATATATTTTAATATATTCAAGGCACTTGACAGCGAAAAAGATATGAATGAATATCTTGAAAAACTTATCGACAAAGCAGAAAGTTCTGAAAAGAAATTAATCTATATCAAAGAAAAGGCGGAAATTCTTTATAATAAAAATCTCTTTTCAGAGGCTCTTGAAACTATTGATAAATGGAATGAGATTTTCAGAAGTTCTGACAGTATGGCACAGGAACTTTGTTCTGAAATGGAAACTGATGAAATACCTGCCCTTGCTGAAAAATGTATTTTGAATATCAGGAAGAATAAACAGGAAGAAGTTGTTCCTGAACCGGCGGAAATTATTCCTGAACCGGAAGAAACTGTTCCTGAACCCGAAATAACTGAACCTGAATGTGAAGAAACTGACGAAAAACCAAAAGAATCCGTTATTGAAACAAAACCTGAACCACAGCCTGTTAAACAACGGAATCAGGAAGTTCCGATTGTTATGCCGTCTGAATTAGGAATACTTCCTGAACCGTCAGAAAACAGAGTATATTCTGTTGAATTCGGAAGTGAATCAAAAAAATATGATGTTCAGAAATGCAGTTCAGAAATAAACAAATTTCTGAAAGGTGCTAAAAGAGATGCAGAGTTTATAAAACTTTTCGCTCAGAGAACTGTAAAGATGAACATTTTCAGAGAAGATGTTATGAAATTTATTTTTGATGCTGTTATTGAAAAAGGAAAATGCAACAGTGATTCTGTTGATGCAATAATCAGTTTCTTCTATTCAAGAGGAATGTTCGGAAAAATTAATGGCGATTCTGAAAATGAAAAATATTATTTTATAACCCAGAAAGGTGCTGACGTTTTAAACAAGGAGGATATTAAAAAGAAAAAGCTTAATATCCTGAAAGGTCAGAAAGATACATTAAAAATCTGTCCGTTTCCTTCAGAAAATGCCTCTGCTGTATCAGTTTATATGAATCATTATGAAATTATATCAGAGGCTGTATCAGGATTTTCAAAGAAATATTTTATTGAGTGTGAAACACTTGAACTTGTTTATTTTAAAATCAATACGATAATATTCAAAAACAAGTCCGTAATTTTAAATGTCAAAGATGAATGTACATTTATAATTATCACACCTTCCTTGAAGGATAATATCAATGAAAGCACCTATAAGCGGGCTGTAAAAAAGCTTGGCGAATTTATAAAAATCAAATCGGAAAGAGTAAAATCATCTGACAAACTTGCATTTGCTGTAATTTCAGAATCATATGGTTCAGAATGGGTTGGATTTTTTGAAAAGATTTTTAAAGAAAATCTTTTTCCGGAAAATTTCTATATTTCCTCCGATAGTCATAATTTTACTGATTATTACGGAAAAACATTTACTCCTGCTGAAATAATATCTGCTATGCTTTCTGAAACACCTCCTGAAAACAGAACTGAAGATGATGATATTTCCGAAACTGATGAACCAGATGAAGAAGATGAAAGCTATTGTGATTTTATGAATAACAGTTCTGAAAATTTACCTGATTCGGAAGATATAAAAAATCAGACTGTAAAAATGCTCTGTTCAAAAAATTACAGCTCTGCTTTGACTTATCTCAATGCTGTTTCAAAGATGAATGAAAAATATCTTCCGTTTTATAATCTTATGAGTATGGCTCTTGATAATCCTGCTGAAGATTATATTTATACATCAGGCAGTATATTTGATATTCCACAGCCGGAACAGTCTGACGGAACTGAAATGTATGAATACTGCATAACAGCCTGCAAACTCCGTGCATTATATTACAGTGACTGTCATTATGATTATTCAGTAAACAGCTTTGCAGATGATATAAAGAGAAGTCTGCCTGCTGAAAAATATCCTGAACTCAGAACACTTGCTGATATTCTCTGCGATTTCAGAAAAGAATTCAACATAGGTATGGACAGTTTTTCTGATTACTGTATGAAGGACAAACTCTGTGCGGAAAACGGAATACAGAAAATACAGGCGAAAGCTGTCGAACTTTATAAAAAATACTGCAATTCAAAGGAAGGATATATAAGTCTGCGAATTAAAAAATATAATTCCATTATATATTCTGAAAATGAAAAACTTATGAATATCCTTGATATTGTATGCAAGGGAGATACTGAAAGATTAAGTGATGTTGAAAACTTTCTTTCTGATAACTTCATCAGAAAGAACGGAAGTATATCAGATGAAAGAATTACAGAATATATCAAAGATGTATGGGACGAATCACTGGAAAGACTTAAATCTGAAAGAAAAACAGCAAATCAGGCTGATGAACTTCCGAGCAATGTCCGTAATCATTCTGCACATGCTATTAAAAATATAGCCTGCGTACTTCTTGAATGGATTGAATTTGTTGTTCAGGGAAATCAGTTTACGTCCTATGAAAAGGCTTATGAAAAATATCAGCAGAAAAGAGAAACTGTTCTTGGAATACTTAATGAGCTTATTATGGCAACTGATTTGTCTGAAACGGCACTTGCTTCTGTTCTTAACAGAACACTTCGTGATATATGCGAAAGAATGGACGGTTCTTATAATCCCGAAACAAGAAAATATTACTATATAGATTTCCTTAAAGACGGTTTTATAACATTAGATGAAAATAATATTCCTGATTTGTCATCAACATTCTGTTCTCTTGAAGGTTTCAGCCTTATTGAAAGAATAATCAGACATACTGCTGAACCATATAAATCCTTTGAGAAAAGACTTGAAGAAATTTTCGGCAGGAATATTTCAGATAATGACTACGGTTCAGGACTTATAATTTATAAATATCTTTCGCTTAATGACAGACTTCCTGACGGTTACAGTGAAAAAATCGAAAAAATTGATGAGTATTTCCGGTTTTCTGAAAGGGAAATTCTCAGGCTTAAAAACAGTTTTACTGAAAATATGGAACTTGCAGAATGTAAAGGGCAGTTCTATCAGAAAGAAAGTCTTAAACAGCTTGTTCTGAAAATTGCCGATATATGGTATAAAAAATGCTGTCAGTCGCACAATTACGGATTTTATGTAAAGCTTATTGAAAGTCTTGAAAATATGACAGCAAAAAAATCAGAAGAACTTAAATTTTCTCTTGATTTGAAATTTGAAAAGCTGAAAAACTTTTATAATATTTCTGAACAGGACTGCAAGAAAATAAGCTCTGCAATTGAAAACTGTGAATATACTGTTGCTTTAAGTTATATGAGTCTTGTTGCAAAGGGTGAAAATCTTTCTTGTGATGACTCTTTTGAACGTGATTTCTTTCGTGATTTCTGGAACAGGTATTCAGAAAATTACAGAAAATGCACTGATGAATTTATATGTACTGATTCTTCAAATCTTATATCAAGCTGGATTTCGGATAAAAGGGGAGTATGTGAAAAGAATGTCAGAGAACTCCTCGAAAAACTTGGCTGGAAAAACTGCAATGTTGTTTCAGCAGAAAAGAAATCAGGTGTTTATGAGCGATTTTCTGTAACTGCTGAAAATAATGTATGCCCCGTTTCTGTTTTCAGAAATAACTTTGACGTTCTTTGTATTTTTAAATACTCAGACTGCAAAAAACTGATTTCAGATTTTGAGGGAGCAAGAAAAAATAATACTATTGTATTTGTTGACTATGCCTTTACGGAAGCAGAAAGACGTCATATCGCAAAGGAAATAAAATCAGACAGCCGGATTTCAAAGGCTTTTCCGATTGCAGACAGAGTAACAGTATCATATCTTGAAAACTGCTGTTCCTGTGCAGATATAAACAATACTTTTATGCTTCTGACTATGCCGTTTGCAAAATTTCAGCCTTATGAAATCTCCGAAAGTTCAGATATTTTGAGTCCTGTCAGTTCAGATGAAGCAGAAAAGTTTATTTCTTTGCCTATGAAGTATATGGGAATATATTTTGAAAAGCCTGAAATAATCTCGCTTATTCTTGCTGATTCGGATTACTGTTCTGAAATTATAAATTACTGGTGTCATACTGTCGTTGAATCAGTCTGCTGTGAGGATTTATACAATGATATGGTCAGTCCGCCTTATGTTGTAACGGAAAACCATATAAAAAGAATTATCGGAAACAGAAAATTCCGAAACAGAATAAAAAATTTTTTCCTTGATGTTCTTGATAAGAAATCTTATTTATATATCGTTGTTATTTCACATCTGTGCTATGTAAAAAATTCAGAATACGGCTATACTGCTGATGAAATACAGCTTACTGCTGAAAGTTATGTATCATCGGTTTCTGAAAATAATCCTGATGAAATTCTTGAAAATCTCTGCAATATCGGAATCCTTGTAAGAGGATTTGAAAACAGATACTTCTTTTTCCGTGAAAATTTCTGCAATATTATCGGAAGTCAGGAAGAAATTGAAGATATGCTCCTTAAATATATGGAATAGCAATTGTAAGGGCGACTCAGTTTTTTGCGTCGCCCTTGAAAAATATAACTGAAAGGCAGGTAATTTGTTTTGAGCAGTAAGGCTTCTATGTGGTGGTGTCAGGTTTCAGATGCCGTAAGAGTCAAAAATAATATATCAGATAATCTGATTGCGGAAAAAAGTACAGCTCTTTTTTTTCCGAAACATGTTCCGTGGTATGATTTTCTTTTTGATTATATAAAGGATATACTTCACAGGAAAAATTCAAGCAATCGTCTTGATGTGATTGATGTTTCAGACTGGATATTTAAAACTTCTGATGATGCGGGGGAATTCATATCAGAAAAATACCGTATCAGAACTGAAAGGTGGCCGGGGTATTCCTATGCTGAATTTCTTTCTTCAAGAGATGATATATCTCTCAATAATACTTATGTATGGGTGAGGGGAATAAATAAAACCAATTATAAACAGTGGTGCAGTTTTGCTGAAGAATATGAAACATGCTGTATTGACAAGAAAAATCGTGCAACATTTATTCTTGAATATTTTGAGGACGGCGACAAGAACATTCCCGTTTACAGAAACATTGATGTGATATACTGGGAAAATGAAATAAAAAGCTATGATTATTATCTGTTCTGCTCTATGCTTGTATCTGATTTGAAATGCAGTGATGAGCTTAAATACTATATTGCGGAACTTGTTTTTCTTCTCGGGGAATGTCATGCGGAATTTTGTGCAAAACTTTCGGAATATAAGGAAAGATTTGCTGAAAATCCTGAAATGGTTTTAAAGGAATGTGCTGAAACATTCCGTTACGATGATGATGAAAAAATTCAGCTTGCAAATCTTAATGTTGTAGAACAGGTTGTGATTGAAGCACAGATAAAAAATGTTTTTCCTGTTATTGAACGTTACAGAAGAAACTTTATAACAGATAATTATGACCAGCTCAGAATTATTCTTCAGAATGAAGATTCTGAACCTTATGATTTGGATATAGGAAATATCAAGTATCTTATTCAGTCAGGAACGCTTAATATGGAGTTGCAGAAACAAAAGGAACTTGAATTTTTTCATAAATCAAGAAATAAGATTGCACACAGCAATATTATAAGCTATAATGATGTTAAGAAAATTCTTAACCGTTATTCTAAAAGCAATTAAAAGGAGTTAATTTATTATGGAAACTTATGAAGAATATGAAATTTTTGATGCACATGCACACATTTTTCCGGATAAGATTGCAGGTCTTGCTACTGAAAACATAGGGAATTTCTATGACCTTAAAATGCGTAATATCGGAAACAGCCAAAATCTTATCGAAAGCGGTAAGAAAATAAATGTATCCGGTTATCTTGTCTTTTCAACAGCAACAAATCCTGCACAGGTTCACAATATAAACAGCTTTATTGCAAAGGAATGTGAACAGCATAAGGAATTTATAGGTCTTGGAACACTTCATCAGCAGTCAGATGATATGGAACGTGACTTTAATCAGATTCTTGAGCTTAATCTTAAAGGAATAAAACTTCACCCCGATTTTCAGAAATTTGATATTGATTCAAAAGAGGCTTATAAAATGTATGAAATAGCTGAGGGCAGACTCCCTGTGCTTATACATTTCGGTGACAGAAGATATGAATATTCTGCTCCGAAAAAGCTTGTTCAGGTTCATAAGGATTTCCCTGACCTTAAAGTAATTGCTGCTCACCTCGGCGGATATGAACGCTGGGAGGAGGCTCAGAAATATCTTGCAGGTATGGATAATGTCTGGTTCGATACAAGCAGTTCTCTTGATTTTATGTCAAAGGAAACTGCTGTGAAATATATACGCAATCTCGGTATTGACCGCTGTTTCTTCGGCACTGATTTCCCTATGTGGCGTCATACATCTGAATTTTATAATCTTATGTCCCTCGGCTTTACACATGAAGAAAATCAGATGATTCTTGCTGATAACTTCAAGAGATTTTTCGGCATTTTATGATGAATTATACACGTTTTTAAAAAAATCGGAAAAAATTTTCAAAAACACTTGCATTTTTTAAAAAAGTATGTTATCATTAAAAAGCATTTGAAATCCGTCTGCATTCGTGCAGATGAGAGTTAATGCCGAAAGACATTAAACCGGACAGTCCTCTGCTCTCCTTTCTCTACCTGCATTCACAGAGATTCGGTGTCAAAGAGTATTGAATGTCCCAGAATTTTAGGAGGAATAAAAAAATGGATGCACTTAAACTTATAAGCAATTCAAGCTTGAAAACAGAAGTACCTCAGTTCAGCGTTGGTGATACTGTTAAGGTTCACGTTAAAATTCAGGAAGGCGACAAGAGCCGTATCCAGATTTTTGAAGGTACTGTTATCGCTAAGAAACATGGCGGAATCAACGAAACTTTCACTGTAAGACGTGTTGCTCACGGCTGCGGAATCGAAAGAGTTTTCCCTGTACACACTCCTGCTGTTGCTAAGGTTGAAGTTGTAAGATACGGTAAAGTCCGCAGAGCTAAGCTCTATTATCTTCGTGACAGAGTTGGTAAGGCTGCTAAGGTTAAAGAACAGATTAGATAATTTTTTCCGGATTCCGTCAGGGTATGTCCCTGTCTGGCTGTCCTGTACGAAAGCTTTAAAAAGGGACGCTATGTCCCTTTTTTGCTAAAAATATCCTGATAAGAGGTGCTTTGATATGGAAAATGAAAACAACATTGAACTTCAGGAAAATGCCTCAGATAATTCTGAAAACGAAAATGACGGCAAGCCTGAAAAAAAAGGTAAAAAACTGCTTCGGGATATTACTGATATTGCTGAATCAACGGTAATTACTATGTTTATAATTATACTGCTGTTCACATACATTCTTCACCCTGTGAATGTTGTCGGAACTTCTATGGTTCCCACACTCCAGAATGATGACAAAATTTTTATGACAACCATAATTCCTGATATTTCATACGGTGATATTATAATTATTGACAACGATAAGGCTTATCTCCTTGATGAAAATAATGAGGTAATATCAAGAGATAGCTATCAGCTTAATGAATGTATAATAAAAAGAGTTATTGCCGAGGGCGGTCAGACTGTTGATATTGATTTTTCAACAGGTGCTGTCACTGTTGACGGAAAAGTTCTTGATGAACCTTATATAAATGCCCCTACTCTTACCGATGAGGGTGCTTTTGACTTTCCTGTAACAGTTCCGGAGGGATATTATTTCGTTATGGGTGATAACAGAAATGCATCTTCTGACAGCCGTCACCCGTATGTAGGTTTTATAAAGAAAAGTCAGATTTACGGAAAAGCTATTATAAGATACGCTCCGTTTGAAAACTTTAAGACACTTTAATCAGGTGAAAAAATGAGTAAAAAAATCCTGAAAGACTTTGAAAGCCTTGCGGAAACTATGTTCATTGCCATGTTTACAATGATGCTCCTGTTTACATACATTCTCAGACCTACGACAGTAAGCGGAGATTCTATGAATCCTACTCTTTTTACCGGTGACCAGCTCATAATTTCCGAATTTTACGGTACAATTAAAGACGGAGATATAGTTGTCGCTGACTGCGAAAATGCAGTTCTTTTAAGTGATGAAAATACTCCCGAATACCGTCAGGGACTCGGAAAGGTTATTGTAAAGCGTGTTATCGCTACTGAAGGACAGACAATAGATATTGATTTTGAAAAAGGTCTTGTATATATTGACGGCGTTCTTCAGAATGAACCTTATATATCCGGTCTTACTCATCTTGACGGCGGTTCTTTTACCGGAAAATATCCTGTAACCGTTCCGGAAAACTGTTTTTTCGTAATGGGCGACAACAGGGGAAATTCCCGTGACAGCCGTGACAGAAGTGTCGGATTTATCAGGGAAGAAAGTATTGTCGGAAAAGTTGTTATAAGACTCTTTCCGGTTAAAAGCATAAAAATATTCTGAGGAGTTGTGATTTATGGAAGATATGAAAAATATACAGTGGTTTCCGGGGCATATGGCTAAAACAAGAAAACTTATAAAATCAAATCTTTCTCTTGTTGATGCTGTTGTGGAAATACTTGATGCGAGAACTCCTCTTTCAAGCAGAAATCCTGAAATGGACAGGCTGACAGCAGGTAAACCTAAAATGGTAATTTTAAACAAGGCTGACCTTGCTGATGAAAAAATTACTGAAAAATGGCTTGCCTATTTCAGAAATCAGAACATTACTGCAATATCTGCTGACTGCAAAAGCGGTAAAGGTGTAAGAAATTTTATTCCTGCCGTTAAAAATCAGCTTTTAAAATCGCTTGTCCAGAAATATGAGTCTATGGGAATAAGAGGAAAGCCTCTGCGTCTTATGATTGTCGGTATCCCCAATGTCGGCAAGTCATCTTTTATAAATAAAATGGCAGGTTCTAAAAAAGCCAAGGCTGAGGACAGACCGGGCGTTACAAGGGACAAACAGTGGGTTAAAATTGATACCGGTATTGAAATGCTCGATATGCCGGGAGTTCTGTGGCCTAAGTTCGATGACCAGAATGTTGCATGCCGTCTTGCTTTTACGGGTGCTATAAAAGATGATATACTTGATATTGAAACACTTGCTTCAAAGCTCCTTAAATTTCTTGCGGAAAATTATCCTCAGAAACTGCGTGAGCGTTATAAAATTGATTTTGATGATTCCGATGAGGGATATATTCTTCTTGAAAAAACAGGAAGAAAACGTGGTATGCTGATTTCAGGCGGTGAAGTGAATACTGAACGTACTGCCATAACTGTTATAGATGAGTTCAGAGCCGGAAAACTTGGCAGAATTACTCTTGAACTTCCGGAGGATATTAAAAATGACTGACAGCAAATCACTTTTTGAATATGACAGCAAAATCCGTCTGAATAATAAAATAATATGCGGTGTTGATGAGGCAGGGAGAGGCCCTCTCGCAGGTGATGTCTATGCTTCAGCCGTCATTTTCAATGAAGATGTTTTTATAGATGGTATCAACGACAGCAAAAAAATATCAGAAAAAAAGCGTGAAAGACTTTTTGACGAAATTATTCAGAAATCATTTTCATATTGTATTGCAACAGCATCAGTTTCCGAAATAGACAGCATCAATATTCTTCAGGCATCTATGCTTGCTATGAAAAGAGCTGTTGAGGGACTTTCAGTTGTTCCTGATTTGGTTCTTGTTGACGGAAATAAAATTCCTTCAGGTATGCCCTGCAAATGCGAATGTATTGTAAAGGGTGATGCGAAATCTGCATCAATTGCCTCTGCTTCCGTTCTCGCAAAGGTTGCAAGAGATAGATATATGAAGGAACTTGCTGAAAAATATCCTGACTATATGTTTGAAAAACATAAAGGATACCCTACTAAACTTCATTATGAAATGCTTGAAAAGTATGGCGTGAGCGATATTCACAGAAAATCTTTTCTGAAAAAATTCTATGCAAGGCATAATGAACAGAAGTCATAATATCGGAGTTTCAGGCGAAAATGCCGTTGCTGAATATCTTATAAAAAAAGGATATTCCGTTCTTTCACGCAATTACAGAATAAGAGGCGGAGAAATTGACATAATCGCCTCATACGGTGAATATATCGTATTCGTTGAAGTAAAGACAAGAAAACCTGATTCTATGGTGTCGGGTCTGGACGCTGTAAATCAGAGAAAAATAAATCTTATTATCAGAACTGCTGAGGATTATCTTTTCAGATACCCTTGCAGTTTACAGCCGAGGTTCGATGTTGCGGAAGTTACTGCCGTTGACGGTAAAATTACTGATATAAATTATCTTAAAGACGCTTTCGGCCTTACAGGCTATAATTTTTAAAAAGGGTGATATATAATGTTTTACAAAAGCACCAGAAACAGCAATGTTAAAATAACAAGTGCTGAGGCTATAACACAGGGAATTTCTTCTGACGGAGGTCTTTTCGTTCCTGAATCAATTCCTTCAATTTCATTTGAAGAAATCGAAAAGCTTTCAAAAATGTCATATGCTGACAGAGCCTTTGAAGTATTCCGCAAGTATCTGACAGACTTTACTGATGCTGAAATTCATTACTGCACTGACAACGCTTACAGCACAAAGAATTTCGATACCGAAAATATTGCGGAAATTGCTCATCTTTTTGACGGTACATATATGCTTGAATTATGGCATGGCCCGACTTGTGCTTTCAAGGATATGGCACTCCAGATACTCCCTTATTTCCTGACAACTTCTGCAAAGAAAATAAATCTTGATAAGAAAATTGTTATTCTTGTTGCTACATCAGGCGATACAGGAAAGGCTGCACTTGAAGGATTTAAGGACGTTGAGGGAACTCAGATTCTTGTATTCTATCCTGAACAGGGTGTAAGCCCTATGCAGAAACGCCAGATGACTACTCAGGAAGGCGAAAATGTCGGAGTTTGTGCTATAAAGGGTAATTTCGATGACTGCCAGAACGGTGTTAAGGCTATTTTCACTGACAATACTGTAAAAGCAGAACTCGACAAAAATTCAATGATGTTCTCAAGTGCAAATTCTATCAACTGGGGCAGACTCGTTCCGCAGATTGTATATTATGTATCATCATATGCTTCACTCGTTGCTGACGGTGAAATAAAAATGGGTGACAATATAAATGTTGTTGTTCCGACAGGAAATTTCGGAAATATTCTCGCTGCATACTATGCTAAGCATATGGGTGTTCCGATTGCAAAGCTTATCTGTGCATCAAATATAAACAACGTTCTCACTGATTTTATAAATACCGGTGTTTATGACAGAAACAGACAGTTTCACGCAACATGCTCTCCTTCAATGGATATTCTTATTTCAAGCAACCTCGAAAGACTTCTCTATCTCCTTACAGGCGAAAATGATTCACAGATTAAGGAATGGTTCGGTCAGCTTGCTGAAACAGGAAAATATGAAGTTACTGATGATGTAAAGAAAGTTCTCAAATCTGAATTTTATGCAGGTTTCTGTGATGATGATGATACAAAGAAAACAATTCATGACATCTATGCAAAGTATTCATATACATGCGATACTCATACTGCTGTTGCTGTAAAGGTATATCAGGACTATAAAAACGAAACAGGCGACACTACAAAGACAGTTATTGCATCTACTGCAAGTCCTTATAAGTTCAGTGCAAGTGTTCTTGAGGCTGTTGAAGGAAAGAAATCTTCTCTTGATGAGTATGATATGATTGACCGTCTTAACGAACTCTCAAAACTTGATGTTCCTGCATCACTTGCAAGCCTTAAAACAAAGGAAAGAAGATTTAATGATTCTATTGAAAAGTCTGATATGAAAGACTATGTACTGAAGGGACTCGGTCTTTAATGAGCCTTTATGCTATTGCTGACCTGCATTTGTCATTCGGCGTTCCGGAAAAAACAATGTCAGTTTTTAACGGCTGGTCTGATTACCATGAACGTATCAGAAAAAACTGGCTTGATATTGTAAAGCCTGATGATACTGTTGTTGTTGCCGGAGATTTGTGCTGGGGTATGAATCTTCAGGAATCCGTTCCGGATTTCAGATTCCTTGACGGTCTGCCGGGCAAAAAAATTCTGATTAAAGGAAATCACGATTACTGGTGGTCAACTCAGAATAAAATAAAGAGCTTTTTCAGTGAAAATAATTTCAGCACACTCAGTCTGCTGTTCAATAATCACTTTAAATACGAAAATTACGGAATCTGCGGTACAAGAGGCTGGATAAATATGCCTGATGAACCTGCTGATGCAAAAGTTCTTGCAAGAGAGGCAGGCAGACTTGAAACTTCTGTGAAATCCGCACTTTCCGAAAATCTTGAACCTATTGTATTTATGCACTATCCGCCCGTTTTCGCAAACAGTTTCAATTATGATATTCTTGACATTCTTTATAAGTATAATATCAAAAAATGCTATTATGGTCATCTTCATGGGAAAAGTCATTCATATGCTGTTCGTGGAATATATGACGGTATTGACTTCAATCTGATTTCAGGTGATTTTTTACAGTTTATTCCGCAAAAAGTACTGTAAATCTGTGAGAAATGAAGAAGTCAAAAAAAACTATAGAAAAAAATTTTTTTATGTGCTATAATTATTAGTACGTTCACCCTATAAATTTAATGGAGGATTTTTAAAAATGAGTTTAAAATCATCAAATAAAACAGATGTAAACACAACCGAACTGATTATTACTATCGATGCTGAAACTTTTGAGTCAGCTGTCGAAAAAACTTATCAGAAACAGAAGAAATCTATTCAGATTAAAGGTTTCAGAAAGGGTAAAGCTCCGAGAAAGCTTATCGAAAAGGAATACGGTGAAGGCGTTTTCTATGAGGACGCTATAAACAGCCTTCTCCCTGCTGAAATCGATTCTGCTGTTGCTGAAACAAAGCTTGACCTCGTTGACAGACCTTCTGTTGAACTCGTTTCAGTTGATAAGGAAAACGGTGTTGAACTCAAGGCTGTATGCGTTACAAAGCCTGAAATTACTATCAGCGATTACAAGGGTATCAAGGCTTCTAAGGTTGTAAAGGAAATCACTGAAGAAGATATTGATAACCAGATTTATAATATCAGAAAGAAAAATGCAAGACTCGTTTCTGTTGACGACAGACCGGCTCAGATGGGCGATGAAGTTGTTCTTGATTTTGAAGGCTTCTTCGGCGATGAAGCTTTTGAAGGCGGTAAGGGCGAAAATCACCCTCTTAAACTCGGCAGTGGTCAGTTTATCCCCGGTTTTGAAGAACAGGTTGCAGGTCACAGCATTGACGAAGACTTTGATGTTAATGTTACTTTCCCTGAAACTTATCAGATGGAAGAATATGCAGGCAAGGAAGCTGTTTTCAAATGCAAGATAAAGTCAATCAGCTTTGAAGAACTCCCTGAAATTAATGATGACCTCGTTAAAGATGCTACTGAATTTGATACTGTTGAAGAATATAAGGCTGACATAAGAAAGAAGCTTGAAGAAGCTGCTAAGAATCAGGCTGAAGCAAACTTTGAAAATGCTATTATGAATGCTCTTATCGAAAAGGTTGACAGCCCTATTCCTAACTGCATGTATGAAAGAAGAATAGATTCCCTTATCAATGCTTTTGACCAGCAGTTACATCAGAATAACATGAAACTTGACCTTTACCTCCAGTATACTGGTATGGATATGGACGCTCTCAGAGATACATACCGTGAAAGAGCTGTAAGCGAAGTTAAGCTCCGTCTTGCTCTCGAAAAGATTGCTGAACTTGAAAATATTCAGGTTACTGATGAAGAAGTTGATGCAAGCCTTTCTGAAATGGCTGAATCAAACAAAATTACTCTCGATATGATTAAACGTTTCATTCCTGCTGAAGAATATAAAGAGGATATGAAGGTTCAGAGAGCTATTGAACTCGTAAAGGACAGTGCAGTTATAGATAACTCTGAAACATCAGAAGAAAAAACTGACGCTGAATAATTTTTAATACATTAATGCAATTACAGTCCCCGTAAGCTTTATAAGCTTTTACGGGGATTTGCAAAATCTGAAAGGAGAAATCAGAATGAGTGTTTTAGTGCCTTATGTAGTGGAACAGACAAGCAGAGGTGAAAGGTCTTATGATATATATTCACGTCTGCTCAACGACAGAATTATTATGCTTTCAGACCAGGTAAATGATGCTACTGCAAGCGTAATCGTTGCCCAGCTTCTCTATCTCGAAAGTCAGGATAATGAAAAGGATATTTCACTTTATATAAACAGCCCCGGCGGTTCTATAACTTCAGGTATGGCTATATATGATACTATGAATTACATCAAGTGCGATGTATCAACTATCTGTATAGGTATGGCTGCCTCTATGGGAGCATTTCTGCTTTCAGCAGGTGCTAAGGGAAAGAGAATGGCTCTGCCTAACAGCGAAATTATGATTCATCAGCCACTTATTTCAGGCGGTCTTTCAGGACAGTGTACTGATATTAAAATCCACTCCGACCACCTTATCAGAACAAGACAGAAAATGAATGAAATTCTTGCTGAAAATACAGGAAAATCAATCGAAGAAATAACAAGAGATACTGAACGTGATAACTTTATGTATGCTCAGGAAGCATGTGATTACGGTCTTATTGATAAAGTAATAGCAAAGAGGTAATTCTTTTATGATGGGACATTCTTATACAACCTGCTGTTTCTGCGGAAAGGGCGAAGATCAGGTACGCAATATGTTCACCGCCGGCAATGTAGGTATATGCGATGAATGTGTATGCTACTGCTATGATATGCTTTTCGGTGATTCTGAACCGCCGGAAAAAGAAAAGAAATCCAAAAAGAATAAAAAAGATAAATCCGAAAGCAAATACTCCGAAATTCATCTGCTTAAACCTCGTGAAATAAAGGATTTTCTCGATGAATATGTTGTCGGTCAGGATTCAGCAAAGATTACTCTTTCAGTAGCGGTATATAATCACTATAAAAGAATACTCAGCCAGAAAGAAACAAACGATAACAGCGGTGTCGAAATCCAGAAAAGCAATGTTCTTCTCTTAGGCCCTACCGGTGTCGGAAAAACATTCCTTGCTCAGACTCTCGCAAAGCTTTTAAATGTTCCTTTTGCAATTGCTGATGCCACAACTATAACTGAGGCAGGATATGTCGGAGATGACGTTGAAAATGTTCTTGTAAGACTTCTTCAGGCTGCTGAATATGATGTTGAGGCTGCTCAGAGAGGTATCATTTATATCGATGAAATCGATAAGATTGCAAGAAAATCAGAAAACACTTCAATTACAAGAGATGTAAGCGGTGAAGGCGTTCAGCAGTCACTTCTTAAAATCGTTGAGGGAACAGTTTCAAACGTTCCTCCTCAGGGCGGAAGAAAACACCCAAATCAGGAATGTATTCAGATAAATACTCAGAATATACTCTTTATATGCGGTGGTGCTTTTGACGGCCTTGAAAAGATTATTAAAAGACGTATCGGAAAAACTTCAATAGGCTTTGAAAGTGATATGAAATCAAAGAGCGAGCTTACTGAAAATATTTTCAGACACGTTGTTCCTAAAGACCTTGTAAGATTCGGTATGGTTCCGGAATTTGTCGGCAGACTTCCTATCATTACTGTTCTTGATGAACTTGATGAGAACAGTCTTATTAAAATTATGACCGAACCTAAAAATGCTCTCATTAAGCAGTATAAAAAACTTTTCTCATATGATAATCTTTCACTTGAAATTGAACATGATGCACTTTCAAAAATTGCTGAAAAGGCAATTGCACAGAAAACCGGTGCAAGAGGTCTGCGTTCAATTCTTGAGGGAATCCTTATGGATACTATGTTTAATGTTCCGTCTGATGAGGACGTTTCAAAGGTTGTAATTACTGCTGAAAGCGTGGATACTCTTAAACCGAAGCTTATAAAATAAACAGAATAATTTTTGGGGCGGAAATTTCTTTCCGCCTTTTTTGTTCTAAATCTGATGAATTTTCAATAAAATTTTATCAGAGAGGTGATTTTTATGAAGGAAGATAATCAGATTATTATTAATGAAAATGAAGAATATGAAGAAGAAAAATCTGATATAGATGAAGTGCGTGAAAAATATGAGAGCAGAAGTTCGGATAAGCCTGATGAAATTATTGCTGTTCAGGCTGTAATCTGCATAATTCTTACTGCCGGATTTTTTATTGCAAATATTTTTTATCCGCAGATTTGCCGTGAACTTTTTAATATTCTTGAATCGCTTATGAAAGATACTGAACATATAGTTCCTTATATTTCGGATTATTTATGATAAAATTCAGACTGTTTTCCGTTGATTTTAAAATTGATTTTTCTTTCTTTATGTTTATGGCACTTGTTTTTATGACTAATAATTACAGTTCGGTTATTATGTTTTTTCTTGCATGTGCCGTTCACGAAACGGGACATCTTATTGCAATGTTTTTTACCGGTGCTGAAGTGAAAAGCATAAGCATAAGCGGTCTGGGAATAAATATTATGCAGAGCCGTAAAAATCTTATAAGTTCATTCCGTTCGCTTATTATACTTTCCGGAGGTGTTCTTGTCAACCTTCTGATTTTTTTATCAGGAATATTTTGCAGAAATTTTGAAAATATAAATCTTATGCTGTTTTTCTTTAATATTCTGCCTTTCAGAAATCTTGACGGAGGCAGTATTATTCTTTGCATAGGAGAAATGCTGAACAGGGATTTTACAGCAGAAATGATTCTTAAAGTCTTTTCTGTGATATTTTTTCTGCTTGCTTTTTTTTTAATTTATATATACGGATACCCTGTTTTTCCGGCAGGAGCTGTAATATTATATTACTGTGTGTCAGAATTTATTTATCTGTAATTTATTTCTGAAATATATTTTATATAAAAAAATATGCTGATGACATATTATGTTTAAGCGTTTTGGCTATTTTTATGGAAAATCCTTGACAAACCGTTATTTCAGGTATATAATAAAAATATGAACTGCCGTATGTTCTGACGGCTTTTGAACAAAAAATCAGGAGGTAAATATTTATGGCTACTACTAATAATAAAAAGAAAACATCTGTAAAGTCTGCTGCTGCTAAAACTGCTGAAAAGGTTGCTGAACCTGTTAAGGAAGTTAAAACAGAGGCTGTTGTTACAGAACCTGTTAAGGAAGTCAAGACAGAAACCGTTAAAGAAGAAGTTAAGGCTGAACCTGCAAAAACAACTAAATCTCCGGCTAAAAAGTCAGCTGTTAAGACATCTGAAAATGTTTATATTCAGTATTACGGAAAAGAATTTTCTGTTGCTGAACTTCTTGAAGACGCAAAGAAAGATTCAGGAGTAAAATCTCCTAAGAACATTAATATTTATGTAAAGCTTGAAGACAACGCAGTTTATTATGTTGTTGATGACGACAAGAAGGGTAAAATTAACCTTTAATCCGAAACAGCTTTTCAGAGCATCTCTTAAATGAGATGCTTTTTTTTTATCCGAAAAATTTGAATGTATACAAAAATTTCAATGTTATTTTAAGATTTGTATTATATAATCACAATATCAGATAAAGCAAAGGAGTTGAATTATTTTATGGCTATAAATACTTTTGCAAGAAAAGAAATAAAATTTCTTCTTGATGTTGAGCAGTATGAAGCTATGCTTGATGAAATTTATAAATATATGAACCCTGATAAATTCTGTATCGGCGGAAAAGAATACGGAGTTTACAATATTTATTATGATACACCCGATGATTTTCTTATAAGGGAGTCCCTCGCAAAACCTTACTATAAGGAAAAAATCCGCCTGAGAAGTTATTATTCTCCTGCAAAGCCTGATGATACTGTTTTTCTTGAAATAAAAAAGAAAATAGGCGGAGTCGTTGCAAAAAGACGTGTTACATTTACTCTCGGAGAATCCGACTGTTATCTCGATAACAGGGAAAAACCGAAATCAGATAAATATATAATAAATCAGGTTTTCAAGGAGCTTGATGCTTTTCTTGAAAATTACAGCGTTATTCCAAAACAGTATATAAGCTATCAGAGAAGTGCCTTTTTCGGAAAAGATAACAGCGATTTCCGCCTCACTTTTGACCGTCTTATTACTGAAAGACGTATTGATTTGTCACTTTCATCAGAAAGCTACGGCAATCAGATTATCGAAGAAAATCAGCGTCTTATGGAAGTAAAGGTTTCTGACTCTGTTCCTGAATGGCTTATAAAATGCCTTTCGGATTTGAAAATCTACAAGACAAGCTTTTCAAAATACGGCAGAGCTTATGAAATGTACATCGAAAATAAAATTAAGAATTTAAGGAGCGTATCATCTTATGTTTAAAAACGGATTTTTTGGAAATGTTATCGAAACTGTTGATTCAGCAAATTCAGTAGTATCTGCCGGTTCATTTATGTTCTGCATAATCGTATCAATAATACTCGGATTTTTAATAAGCTTAATCTACATCATTACTCACAAAAAGGAGGGCTATTCACAGAGTTATGTTCTCACAATGATAATGCTCCCTTCTGTTGTAGCACTTATACTTCTGCTTATAAACACAACATACGGAGCTTTGAGCCTTGCCGGAGCATTTGCCCTTGTAAGATTCAGAAGTATTCCGGGTGACCCGAGAGATATTACATATATATTCTACTCTATGGCAACAGGTGTTGCATGCGGTCTGGGATATGTCGGATATGCAATTGTGTTCTTTGTTATTCTCGGAGCGGTAAACCTTATACTGAACTGTTTCAATTTCGGAGGCTGTCGCCTTAATCATATGACTCTTAAAATAGCTATTCCCGAAAATCTTGATTATCAGGGCGTATTTGATTCAACTCTTAAAAAATATACAAGCTTTTATAAATTAAGACGTGTAAAGACAACAAATTACGGTACACTTTTTGAGCTTATTTACAGTGTTGATGTTTATGATGACCTCAATCAGAAAGCTTTTATTGATGAATTGAGAGCCTTGAACGGAAACCTTACTGTAACCCTTGTATACTTTAAGTATGATGACAAGGTATATGAAAACTGATTTCTTCAAAAATATCCCTCTATAATCCGGTACTTTCAAGTGCCGGATATTTTTTTACATAAAAAAGAACGGATTTTAAAATCCGTTCTCTGAAAAGAATTATTATTCTATTGTTACAGATTTCATAATCTGCGGAGTTCTTGGTCTGTCGTTGTAGTCTGTCGGAGTAAGAGCAATTTCATCAACATAGTCCATACCCTCAACAACTCTGCCGAATGCGGCATACTGACCGTCAAGGTGAGGAGCATCTTCATGCATTATGAAGAACTGTGAACCTGCTGAATCAGGATTCATAGCACGAGCCATTGATATAACGCCTCTTTCGTGTTTGAGGTCATTTTTCACACCGTTTGCGGAAAATTCTCCCTTTATGTTCCAGCCCGGACCGCCTGTTCCTGTACCGTTCGGACAACCGCCCTGAATCATAAATCCTTCGATAACTCTGTGAAAACAAAGACCGTTATAAAATCCCTGTTTAACAAGTTTTTCAAAGTTTTCGCATGTAATCGGGGCAATATCGGGATAAAGTTCGATTTTGATTTTTTTGCCGTTTTCCATTTCAATAACAACCATTTTAAATACCTCTTTGAATTAGTAATTTTTTATATTGTATCACATTTACCCTTTTGTGTCAAGGGTATTTTTGTGAAAATTGTTTAAAATTATTCTATTACAGAAAAAGCCTGTCTGAGAGTGCTTACGCCTGTTATATTTATTCTGAACTCTTTGGGATTTATTGCTGAAAGTGACTGTTTTGGAATAATGCAGTCCTCGAAACCCATTCTTTCTGCTTCAAGTATTCTCTGTCTGATATGTGAAACATTTCTTATTTCACCGCCAAGACCTATTTCACCGAAAGCAATGAGCTTTTCATTTATAGGACGGTCAATTATACCTGAATACAATGCAAGTGCAACGGATAAATCTCCGGCAGGTTCATCAAGCCTGAACCCTCCTACAATATTAAGATAGATGTCAAGTGTATTCATAAATATTCCGATACGTTTTTCCATAACGGCTATAATTATAGTCAGCCTGTTGAAATCGAAACCTGTTGTCATACGTCTTGGTGCAGAATAGCTTGTTTTTGATGCAAGAGCCTGAACTTCTGCAAGAATAGGTCTTGAACCCTCCATAATACATGAAACGCAACTTCCGGAAACATTGTGCGGTCTGCCTGAAAGTAGCATCTGTGACGGATTCTGAACTTCTTTCAGACCTGATTCAGCCATTTCAAAAACCCCTATTTCATTTGTAGAGCCGAAACGGTTTTTAACAGCACGCAAAATTCTGTAACTCATATGACGTTCGCCCTCAAAATAAAGAACAGCGTCAACAATATGCTCCATAACTTTAGGCCCTGCAATAGCACCGTCTTTATTGACGTGACCTACTATAATTATCGGAATTTCTTTTGCTTTTGCAGTATGCATAAAGAGATTTGTACATTCACGAACCTGTGTAAGACTTCCCGCACTTGATGAAATTCTCGGAATAGTCATAGTCTGTATTGAGTCTATGATTACAATTTCAGGAGAACTGTTATTTATCGTGTCGCATATAGCTTCTGCATCGTTTGCAGTAAGTATATAGAGGTTCTGTGAGTCAACGGAAAGCCGTTCTGCACGCAGTTTAATCTGTCTTGCGGATTCTTCTCCCGATACATAGAGAATAGAATGGTCGTCACCAAGAAACTGACATATCTGCAAAAGAATTGTACTTTTACCTATTCCCGGTTCACCGCCGAGAAGAACGATAGAACCTTTTACAAGTCCTCCTCCGAGAACTCTGTTAAGTTCTTCAAGACCTGTATCATATCTTATATCGGAATTGAAATCAATTTCAGCAAGTTCTGTTATTTTGTCTGAAAGGTCTGCTGAACCGGAAAGGGACGATGCTTTTAAAGCATCGCCCCTTAATTCCTCCTCAAAGCTGTTCCACGCATTGCAGGAGGGACATTTTCCGTTCCATTTGGAGCTTTCATAACCGCATTGGTTACACACATATACGAATTTTGATTTTGCCATCAGGAAACTCCTCCGGACAGGATTGTTTCGGCAGTAAGATTGTTGTCTTTCAAATCTATTTTTATGGTGTCACCTGAAGAAATATTAGATTTTATGATTTCCTTTGCGATAAGAGTTTCAACGTGACTCTGAATAAATCTTCTTAAAGGTCTTGCACCGAAACTCGGGTCATAACCGCAGTCGATAATATAGGATTTTGCAGAATCGCTTACTTCAAGTGTTATATGCTTGTCATCAAGACGTTTCTGGAGGTCTGCAAGCATAAGGTCAACAATCTGTGAAATCTGAGCTTTTGCAAGCGGTTTGTAGAATACAATTTCATCAAGACGGTTTAAAAATTCCGGTCTGAACTGCTGTTTGAGAAGTGCATCAACCTGTTTTTTAGCCTCATCAGTTATATTGCCGTTGTCGTCTATACCGTCAAGAATATAAGGTGAACCGAGGTTTGATGTAAGGATTATTACAGTATTCTTGAAATCGACTGTTCTGCCCTGAGAATCGGTAATTCTGCCGTCATCAAGAACCTGAAGAAGAATATTGAATACATCAGGGTGAGCTTTTTCAACTTCATCAAAGAGTATTACTGAATACGGTTTGCGTCTTACTGCTTCAGTAAGCTGACCGCCTTCATCATATCCGACATATCCTGGAGGTGCACCGATAAGACGGCTGACGCTGAATTTCTCCATATACTCACTCATATCGATTCTTATCATATTCTTTTCATCATCAAAAAGAATTTCAGAAAGAGCCTTTGCAAGTTCGGTTTTACCTACACCGGTAGGGCCTAAGAAAAGGAATGAACCGATAGGTCTGTCAGGATTCTGTATGCCTGCTCTTGAACGGAGTATAGCCTCACTTACTTTCTGAACAGCCTCGTCCTGACCGATAACTCTCTTGTGGAGAAGTTCTTCAAGGTGAATAATTTTTTCCTTTTCGCCCTCCATTAATTTTGAAACAGGAATACCTGTCCAACGGCAGACGATATTTGCAATTTCTTCTTCAGTAACTTTATCACGAAGAAGATGATTCTGATTTTTGTCTGAGCTGTTTTCAAGAGATTCAAGACGTTTTTTGAGTGAAGGAAGTTTGCCGTATTTAAGTTCAGCGGCTTTGTCAAGGTCATATTCACGTTCAGCCTTTTCGATATTTGCATTTGTCTTTTCGATTTCCTCACGGATTTTCTGAATTTCAGTGATGCCTGATTTTTCGTTTTCCCACTGAGCTTTCATAGCTTTGAATTTTTCACGCATTTCAGCGAGTTCGCCCTGAATTTCCTTGAGATGTTCTTTAGATATGTTGTCATCTTCTTTTTTGAGGGCAGCTTCTTCTATTTCGTGCTGAACGATTTTTCTTGAAATTTCATCAAGTTCAGTAGGCATAGAATCCATTTCAGTTCTTATTGTAGCACAAGCTTCATCGATAAGGTCAATAGCTTTATCAGGAAGAAATCTGTCACTGATATATCTGTTTGAAAGAACAGCGGCGGCAATAAGTGCATTATCATGAATTTTTACGCCGTGGAAAACTTCATATCTTTCTTTAAGACCTCTCAGTATTGAAATTGTATCTTCAACGGACGGTTCATCAACCATTACAGGCTGGAAACGTCTTTCGAGAGCAGCATCTTTTTCGATATACTGACGATATTCGTTAAGAGTTGTTGCACCGATACAGTGTAATTCACCTCTTGCAAGCATAGGTTTAAGAAGGTTGCCTGCGTCCATAGCACCGTCTGTTTTACCTGCACCGACTATTGTATGAAGTTCATCGATAAAGAGGATAATGTTGCCGTTACTCTTTTTGATTTCATTGAGAACAGCTTTAAAACGTTCTTCAAATTCGCCCCTGTATTTTGCACCTGCAACCAAAGCACCCATATCAAGAGAGAAAACTTTTCTATCTTTAAGGCTGTCCGGAACATCTCCTGCAACGATACGGAGTGCAAGCCCCTCTGCAATTGCAGTTTTACCGACACCCGGTTCACCGATAAGAACAGGATTGTTTTTTGTCTTTCTTGAAAGTATTCTGATAACGTTTCTTATTTCGCTGTCACGGCCTATAACAGGGTCAAGCTTGTTTTTCCTTGCAAGGTCAACCAAATCCTGACCGTATTTTGTGAGAACGTCATAAGTTTCTTCAGGATTTTCATTTGTTACTCTTGTATTTCCTCTTACAGATGAAAGAACACTGAGAAATTTTTTGCTGTCAATCTGGAATACTGTAAAGAGCTGGTTTACAAGTCTGTCCTGAGAATCAATCAGGGCGAGCATTATATGTTCAACGGAGGTAAATTCATCTTTCATTTTGCGGGCAGTATTTTCGGCATTTGTGAGAACTTTGTCAGTATCGGCTGAAATTCTCATATCACTTGCTCTGCCTGAACCTGAAACTTTTGGAAGTGAATTGATTTTCTTGCTTATTTCAGAATCGAAACTTTTCAAATCGATGTTCATTTTCTGAATAAGCTGTGGAATAAGTCCCTGTTCCTGTCTTGTCAGACCGGCGAGAATATGGATAGGTTCAACAACCTGATTTCCGGCTGAAAGAGCGATACTCTGGGCATTTCTGATTGCGTCAAGAGATTTCTGGGTACATTTTTCAAAATTCATCATAAAAAGGACCTCCTTTTATAATATCAGATGATAGAATTTTTAATTTCATTCAGATAGTAAGCCCTGATATTTTCAGTTTGTTTCTGAAAGTTATCTTTATCGGCAAAATACAGCTTTATGCATCTGTCAAGAAAATTGATGTATCTGTATATTCTGCCACCGATTTCTTCTTCTTTGATTTTCGGATTGAAAAGTTTTCTTGAAAATCTGCTGTCGCATATTTCAGCGGAATAATCAGTATTTATTTTATCTGAAAGGCAGGATATTTCAAGATTTGTCCAGAATCCGAAAAAACCGGAGAAAAGTTCGGTAAGGCTCTGGCTCTGCGTCCTGATGTGGACTTTAAGCGTTCCTATATATTTATCGGGGGAACGCTGTAACTCAACTCTGTAATTTATGGTTGGATTGTATCGGTACTGCAAAGCAGTACGGACAGCTATAAATGAATCGGAACTCTGAGGCTGAAGCTGAAAGCATGAATCCACAAGACCTGAAAAGGAATTGAATATATTTTTCATACGCATTTCAGGAGTTATGCAGGAAAGATGCTTGGCAAGAATCTGGTTTATAAGATTTGAACGGCTTGTACCTTGTCTGTAAGCTTCTTCATCGACAGCTTTTATAACATCGTCCATAAGAACAAGGCTGTACACACTTTTTTTCGTATGAATCACCACCCTTACGGTTTAATAATATTATAGCACAATTATAGAATTTGTCAAGGGGATTATATAATTTTCTTTGCAAATCTTTGCAGAATTTTATCATCATTTTTTGTGCATAATGTATATATCTTATACTTGACTTGATTTGATATAGATGTTAAAATAGTATTCAGAAATAATTACGGAGGTTTGAAATGCTTAGAGAAAAAATTGAAAAATATTTGCTTGATGTACAGAAACCGTCAAGATATATAGGAGGGGAAATGGGGAGCATCGTCAAAAATCCTGAAGATACAGATGTCAGTTTTGCATTCTGTTTTCCTGATACATATGATATAGGTATGTCGCATCTTGGAATGAAAATACTTTATTCACTTACGAACAGCCGTGAAAATTACCGCTGTGAAAGAGTTTTTGCACCTCTTGAGGATTTTGAAAATATAATGCGTGAACATGATATTCCGCTTTATACGCTTGAAAATCTTGAACCTGTAAAAGATTTTGATTTTATCGGGTTTACGTTGCAGTATGAGCTTTCATATACAAATATTCTGAATATGCTTGATTTGGCAGGTATTCCGATATGGCAGAAAGACAGGGGAGAAACTCTTGCTCCGATAGTTGTTGCAGGCGGTTGCTGTGTCTGTAACAGTGAACCTCTTGCAGATTTCTTTGATATAATGATTCTCGGAGAGGGAGAAGAAGTTAATCTTGAACTTATGGATTTATATTATGAACATAAGAAAAAAGGTTCTTCAAGGTCTGAATTTCTTCGTGAAGCATCAAAAATTGAGGGAATTTATGTTCCGTCATTCTATACAGTAAATTACAATTCTGACGGAACAGTAAATTCAATTGTTGCTGATGAGGGTGTGCCTACTGTTGTGCGGAAAAGAATAATTTCTGATATGGACAAGGTTTACTATCCTGATAATTTTGTAGTGCCTTTTACGGAAATCGTTCATGACAGAGCAGTAACGGAAGTTCTCAGGGGTTGCATAAGAGGTTGCAGATTCTGTCAGGCAGGATTTCTTTACAGACCATTCAGGGAAAAATCGGCTGAAAGTATATGCAGACAGTCAAAGGCTCTTTGTGAGAATACAGGATATGATGAACTTTCCCTTGCATCACTCAGTACAAGTGACCATTCTGATATTTCTGAAATACTTTCAAGGCTTATAGATTATACTGAAAAAAATAAAATAAATCTCTCTCTGCCGTCACTCAGAATAGATAACTTTTCTGAAGAACTTCTTGAAAAAATAAAAAAAGTCCGCAAAAGCGGTCTTACATTTGCTCCCGAGGCGGGAACTCAGAGGCTTCGTGACGTCATAAATAAGAATGTTAATGAAGAAGAAATTATGAATACCTGCCGTATATCCTTTGAGGGCGGTTATGCTATGGTAAAGCTTTATTTTATGATGGGACTGCCGACAGAAACTGATGAGGATATAATCGGAATTGCCGAACTTGCACAGAGAATTGTTGACCTTTTCTATTCTCTCCCGAACAGACCAAAGGGAAAGGGTGTTCAGGTATCAATAAGCACATCAACATTTGTTCCGAAACCTTTTACTCCTTTTGAATTTGAACCGCAGGATACAAAGGAAATGATTGAACATAAACAGAAACTTCTTGTTGATTCGATAAAGACAAAGAAAATAAAAGTAAGCTGGCACAATCCGAATGTAAGTCTTATTGAAGCAGTTCTTGCAAGGGGTGACAGAAGATTATCTGATGTAATATATACTGCGTGGAAAAACGGCTGTAAGTTTGACAGCTGGGGAGAATATTTTAAATTTGATGTATGGATAAAAGCGTTTGAAGAATGTGGTCTTGACCCTGAATTTTATGCCTGCCGTAAACGTGAATATGATGAAATTATGCCGTGGGAGCATATGGATTATTTTGTATCAAAGGAATTTCTTATAAGGGAAAACAAGCGTGCAAGAGAATTTAAAACAACTCCGCATTGCCGTGAAAAATGTTCTGCATGCGGTGTAAACAAAATTATCGGAGGTGCTTGTTTTGATTGATGTAAGAACAGTTTTTGAAAAAAAGGGACGTGCAAAATATATATCACATCTTGATTTGAACCGTTTTATGATGAGAGCTTTCAGACGTTCGGAACTTCCGATATGGTATACAGAGGGATTCAATCCGCACCCTTATGCTACTTTTGCACTTGCACTTTCACTCGGATTTGAGAGTGAATATGAAATAATGGATTTCAGTCTTACTGAAGGTGTATCATTCGGAAAAGTAAAAAAAATTCTCAATGAAATTCTTCCGGAGGGGCTGAAAATTGTATATGTTATGACTCCTGAACACAGTATAAAGGATATAGAAAAGTCTGAATTTTCTGTTGAATATCTTACTGAATTTCCCGACAGGCTTTCTGATGAAATGAAAAGATTTCTTGAAAGAGATGAAATAACTGTTGAAAAGAAAACCAAAAAGGGAATGAAATCAATTGATATAAAACCTGATGTTGAGGTATATGATATACATAAAATTGATGACGGAAAACTTGTATTTAATATAAAACTTCCGGCAGGAACTCAAACAAATTTAAATCCTGCACTCTTTATACAGGCATTTTCAGAATTTTCTGATGTAAAGTTTGAAACAGGCAGAATATGCCGTACAAAGATACTCTGTACAAACGGAGAACTTTTTAAGTAAATAAAAAAGGGACGGCTTGTCCGCTGTCCTTTTTTGTTTTTTTACATTTTTATTTTTGTAAGGGGATACTTGTATTTAACAAGCAGATTTTCAGTGATGAGTGAAATAAGTTCAGAATTAGTAGGCCTCTTTTTTCCGGATTTATATCTGTATCCTGTTATTTCATTCAAAACTGACGGAGTGCCGTTTTTCCATGCGGAATCAATAGCGTTTCTGATGTTCCTTTCAACGCATATTCCGCTGGTGTTATAAATATTGGCAATTTTCGGATAAAGTTTTGTTGTTACATTGTTCAGTAACACACTGTCATTGTATGATTCCACTACTGCACTTCTCAGATAGCTGAACCCTTTTATTTTTGTCGGGATACCTATTCTGTGGATAGTTTCCGTTACGACTGATTCGATTGTTTCATTACAGCATTCATTGTCCTGAATGATGTTATTTATTATCTCACAAAGACCTTCACAGTCGAATGGTTTTAACAAAAAATATGAAGCTCCGCTGTCGATGAGCATTTTTTCAGCATAGGGATTTTCGTATTGCGATGTGACTATAAAAAACGGTGAATTTAAAGCTGTACGTTTTACACGTCTTATAAGTGAAAGCGAATCAATATAGGGAATGTTTGAATCCATAACAACAACGTCAGGATTATCAATAGCTATTGAATCAAGAATAACATTTCCGTCTTTATGGCGTGTATAGGCATAAAAGCCATATGTTCTAAGTTTATTTGCAACTCGTATTCCGTCATCAGCAATATCGTTGCAGATTAGAACTTTTATGTTATTATTCATATATTAATACCTCCTTAACGTAATTTTAACATGCTAAATTCAGAAAATCAATTATTTCTCCTGTTCTTTTTTAAAATATTTGTCGAACAGTGTCGCATAAAAGAAAACAGCCGATTTTACAAGTAAAAAAATATAAAAATTTTTTCCGGCAGAACTATTTTTCAAAAAATACTTTACATATTTGGGTTTTTAGTGTAAAATAATATCAGAATATTTTTTTTGAGGTGTATTATGAGTCCAAAATATAAAAGAATTTTACTTAAACTCAGCGGTGAGGCTCTTGCCGGAAACAATAAAACAGGTTTCGATTTTGATATTATTAATGAAATCTGCAAAAGCATAAAAAAATGCTATGATGAAGGCGTTCAGATTGGTATTGTTGTGGGCGGAGGAAACCTCTGGAGAGGACGTTCAAGCGGTGCTATGGACAGAACCCGTGCTGACCATATCGGTATGCTTGCTACTACTATGAATGCCCTTGCTCTTGCTGATGCTCTTGAAGCTGTCGGCGTTGAAGTAAGAGTTCAGACTGCCGTTACTATGCAGCAGTTCGCTGAACCATATATAAGAAATAAGGCTCTTAACCATTTTAAAAAGGGCAGAGCAGTTATTTTCGGCTGTGGCACAGGAAATCCTTTCTTTTCTACTGATACTGCCGCTGCACTTAGAGCTGTTGAAATTGAAGCTGATATAATGTTCAAGGCTACTCTCGTAGACGGCGTTTATGATAAAGACCCGCATAAATATCCTGATGCTGTTAAATATGACAGACTCACATTCAGTCAGGTTCTCAGCGGTGAACTTGGTGTTATGGACAGTACAGCCGCTACTATGTGCCGTGACAACAAAATGGATATGCTCGTTTTTGACCTTTCAAGACCTGATAATATCTATGATGCTGTTATGGGTAAAAATATAGGTACTGTTGTATCTGAAAAATAATTTATAAAAGGAGAATTCAAACTATGAAAGAACAGCTTAATCTCGCAAAGGAAAAAATGAACAAAAGTCTTAAAAGTCTTGGCAATGAATTTGCATCAATAAGAGCAGGCAGAGCTAACCCTGCAATTCTTGATAAGGTTACTGTTGATTATTACGGTGTTCCGACACCTGTAAACCAGATGGCAGCCGTATCAGTATCAGAGGCAAGAATACTTGTTATTCAGCCCTGGGACAAATCACAGCTCAAAGCTATCGAAAAGGCTATACAGGCATCTGACATCGGTATAAATCCTACTGATGACGGAAATTCCATAAGGCTCATTTTCCCACAGCTCACAGAAGACAGACGTAAGGAACTCTGCAAATCCATAAAGAAATATGGTGAAGAATGTAAGGTTGCCGTTCGTTCAATCAGACGTGATACTATGGAAAAATTCAAGTCTATGAAGAAAAATGCTGAAATCACAGAGGACGACCTCAAGGACTGCGAAAAGAAAGTTCAGGATTTGACTGACAAGTTCTGTACTGATGTTGACAAGGCTGTTGCTGAAAAGGAAAAGGAAGTTATGAGTATATAACTTTCCGGTGAATATTGATGGCTATATTTAATAATAAAAAAAATATTACAGAGGAAAAGCTCCCTGAAAATCTTCCTCAGCATATCGGTTTCATTATGGACGGCAACGGCAGATGGGCTAAAAAAAGAGGTCTGCCAAGAACTTTCGGTCATACCGAAGGTGCTAAAACTTTCAGGAAAATCGTAAGATACTGCAAGGATATAGGCATACCGTATATATCTTTCTATGCTTTTTCAACTGAAAACTGGAAACGCCCGAAAGATGAAGTCAATGCCATTATGAACCTTTTCAGAGAATATATCATTGATGTAAGAAACTATCTTTTTGAAAATACAAGAATGATTTTTCTCGGCGATATAAGCGAACTTGATGAAGATTTGCAGAAAAAAATCAAAGACCTTGAATATGATACAAAAGATTATAAGGAAATGACTCTGATGATGGCTGTAAATTATGGCGGACGTGCCGAAATTGCAAACGCCACAAGACAGATTGCACAGAAAGTAAAAGACGGTGAACTTGAAATATCTGATATAAATGAAAATACTGTCAATGATTTTCTTTATACGCATGAAGCTCCCGATGTTGACCTTATAATAAGACCAAGCGGAGAATTAAGACTTTCTAATTTTCTTATATGGCAGTCGGCATATGCTGAATATTATTTCACTGATGTTCTGTGGCCTGATTTTACTCCCAAGGAACTTGACAAGGCTCTTATTGATTTTTCAAAAAGAGGAAGAAGATTCGGAGGTGTCTGAATGGCTGTAAGAATTATTTCAGCATCGGTAGGCATAGTGATTGCTGTTGCAGTATTTTTTCTGCATAATACGATAGTTCTTCCGCTTGCTGTTTCAGTTCTTGTTGCAATAATGATTTTTGAGCTTTTCAGGGCATCAAAATGCGAAAACTTTTATGTTCAGCTTTCTGTTGCTGTTGCATACGGTGTTCTGAAAATTATGAGCTACGGTAATTTTCTTGAATACTTTATGTTTCCTGTATGCCTGCTTGCAGTGTTTTTGATATTCTTTATGTTTATAAAAAATCATAAGGAAACAACATATCAGCAGACAGCTTTTATGCTTGCTGTTATGATGCTTATTCCTGAATCTATGCTTACTATCCTTAAAACAGAGGCTCTTGATGATAAACATGGAATAGTGTTCCTCATACTCGGACTTTGCGGAGCGTGGATTGCTGATTCAGGAGCATATTTTGCGGGAACTTTTTTCGGAAAGCATAAACTCTGCCCTGAAATAAGTCCTAAAAAAACCATTGAGGGATTTATAGGCGGTATAGTTTCAACAGCCGTTGTATTTGTACTGTTCAATGCTGTATACGTAAATTTTATAAGCAGTGAACATCTTAAAGTGAATTATATTCTTCTTGCATTTGCAGGAGCTGTATGTGCTGTTATAGGAACATTGGGAGATCTTTCTGCATCTATGATAAAACGTCAGTGCGGTATAAAGGATTATGGAAACATTATGCCCGGACATGGCGGTATGATGGACAGATTTGACAGTGTTCTGTTTGTAATGCCGACATTCTATGCTTTTTTATCCTTTATGGATATTTACAAATAATTTTTATGCAGGGGCGGATATATTTATCCGCCCATACATATATAAGGGAGAAAATGAATAAACTATGAAAACAATATCAATATTAGGTTCAACAGGTTCAATAGGCACACAGGCTCTTGAAATTGCTGATAAATATAATTTCAGGGTTTCAGCTCTTTCTGCAAATTCACAGATAAAACTGCTTGAAAGTCAGGCAAGAAAATATAATCCTGAATGTGTCTGCATATATGATGAAAAAAAATATTCGGAACTTAAAAACAATCTCAGTGATACATCAGTAAAAGTTCTCTGCGGAATGGAAGGACTCTGCGAAATTGCCACAGGTGTTGAATGTGATACACTCCTTAATTCCGTTGTCGGAATGGTCGGACTTCTTCCGACTTTAAAAGCAATAGAGGCAGGCAGGGAAATTGCCCTCGCAAATAAGGAAACTCTCGTTGCAGGCGGTAAGCTCGTAACGGAATCTGCTAAAAAATATAATGTCCGCATACTTCCTGTTGACAGTGAACATTCTGCGATATTTCAGTGCCTTCAGGGCAATAAACGTGAACAGCTCAGCAGGATAATTCTCACAGCATCGGGAGGCCCTTTTTTTCAGAAGTCATATGAAGAACTCGAGAATGTAACTGTTGCAGATGCTCTTAATCACCCTAACTGGAGTATGGGAAATAAGATTACTATCGATTCTGCAACGCTTATGAACAAGGCTCTTGAATTTATTGAGGCAAAATGGCTTTTTGACCTCGAACCGGAACAGATTGAAATTGTTGTACACCGTCAGAGCGTTCTTCATTCTGCTGTTGAATACAATGATTTTTCAGTTATAGGACAGATGGGTGTTCCTGATATGAAAATTCCGATACAGTATGCCCTTCTTTATCCGGAGAGAATGGAATGTCCGGTAAAGCGTCTTTCACTTACTGATTACGGAACACTTACATTTGCAAAACCTGATTATGAAACATTCAAATGTCTTACCGCAGGCATAAATGCGATAAAAAAAGGCGGAGCTTATCCCTGTCTTGTAAATTCAGCAAATGAAGAAGCCGTTTCACTTTTCCTCAATGGAAAAATAAAGTTCCTTGAAATAGGTGAAATAGTTTCATCTGTTCTTGAAAAATTCCCTTATGCTGAAATAAATTCCTATGATGATGTTGTAAAGGCAGATAAATCTGCAAGAGAATATGTTAAAGAATATTTAAACTGAAGGAGTTCATTATGGGTATATTGATTGCAATACTTATTTTCGGACTGATTATTGCCACTCATGAGCTTGGCCATTTTATTTCTGCAAAACTTTGCGGAATAAGAGTAAATGAATTTGCTCTCGGAATGGGATTCAAGATATTCCATTTCAAAAAAGGTGAAACGGAATATTCAATTCGCCTTTTTCCGATAGGCGGATTCTGCTCAATGGAGGGTGAGGACAGCGAAAGCGATGACAAAAGAGCCTTTTGCAGTAAACCTGTATGGCAGAGAATAATTGTCGTTGTTGCCGGAGCTACTGTAAATATCCTTACAGGTGTAATTTTAACGGTAGTTCTTGCATCAATGTATAAGAGTATTCCAAGCACAACGGTGAAAAATTTTGCAGTTGATTCTGATACAAATCAGATAATTTCATCAAGCTATGAGGCAGGACTGCGTGAGGGTGATAAAATTATCTGCATAAATGGTCTTAAAGTTTTTACTTTCAGTGATATATCATTTCAGATTGCATCTGAAACCGAAAAACCTTTTACTCTTGAAGTAGAGAGAAACGGAGAAAGAATTACTCTTGAAAATGTAACGTTCGGAAGTAAAGTTACAGGCGAAAAAGCCCGTGACTTCGGGATAGAAACACTCCCGAAAACATTCGGAAACGTTATTTCATATTCACTTAAAGACAGTGTATCAACAGCACGTCTTATATGGATTTCACTCGGTGACCTTCTGAAAGGGAAGTATGGTGCTGATGAAATTTCAGGCCCTGTCGGAACTATTTCTGTAATAGGTCAGGCATCTGAAACAGGTGCAAATGTAAGGGAAAAAGTTATGTCTATTTTGAATCTTACGGTTTTTATAACCATAAATATAGGAATATTCAATCTTCTTCCGATACCTGCCCTTGACGGCGGAAGACTTGTTTTTCTGCTGATTGAGGCTGTCAGAAGAAAACCGATAAAACCCGAATATGAGGCATATGTACATGCAGTCGGAATGCTGTTGCTTTTCGGACTGATGATTTTTGCGACATATAATGATATTATAAGGCTTAAAGGATAGGAAGTGTTTGTTTATGAGAAATATTATACCTGTAAAAGTCGGGGACTGTGTTCTTGACGGAAAACATATATATATACAGTCAATGCTCAATGTAATTGCTGATGACATTGAAGGAAATGTCAGGCAGGCTGTTGAACTCGAAAAGGCAGGCTGTGAGATAATAAGAACTGCTGTACCTGATATGAATGCAGTCAGACTTATTTCTGCACTGAAATCAGCAGTAAAAATTCCTGTTGTTGCAGATATACATTTTGATTACCGTCTTGCACTTGCATCTGCTGATGCAGGTGCGGACAAAATAAGAATAAACCCCGGAAATATCGGAGATATGGACAGGGTAAAGCAGGTTGCAGACAAATGCCGTTCAAAGAATATCCCCATAAGAATAGGAGTCAATTCCGGTTCACTTGAAAAAGAACTGCTTTTAAAATACGGTTCTCCGACTCCTGAGGCACTTGTTGAAAGTGCTTTGAATCATGCAAGACTTCTTGAACGGTTTGATTTTGAAAATATAGTAATTTCAATAAAATCCTCCGATGTCAGACGAATGATAAAATCGTATCGCCTTGCATCTGAAAAATGTAATTATCCTCTGCACCTCGGAGTTACTGAGGCAGGAACGGAAAGAATGGGTTTGATAAAATCAGCTGTCGGAATAGGTTCACTTCTTTGTGACGGAATAGGCGAAACAATAAGAGTATCCCTCACTGATGACCCGATAAAAGAAATAGAGGCTGCTAAGGATATACTTAAATGTATCGGAAAACGTAAGGGAGTTCAGTTTGTATCATGTCCGACATGCGGACGCACTAAAATCAATCTTGTAAAAGTTGCAAATGAAGTTGAAAAGGCTGTAAAAAATATTGATAAGGATATAAAAGTTGCTGTAATGGGCTGTGTTGTAAACGGGCCGGGAGAGGCAAGAGAGGCTGATATAGGAATTGCAGGCGGTGACGGCTGTGCCGTTATATTTAAAAAAGGAGAGGTTCTCCGCAAGATAAAAGAGGAGGATATTGTAAGTGAACTCCTTAAAGAAATTTCGGAGCTTTAAAAGATATGGAAATAAATCTTGGACAGTTTTTAAGCGAGTATTCTTCCGTTATACCTGATTCAGTAAAAAGCGGAAAAATCTTCAGAATAACTCATAATAAAAATTTTACTCATATAAATATAAATGCGGATTTTGAAAAAGTTATACCCTGTGAGGATATAATATCATTTGAAAAAAATCTTGAAATATCAATTTCTGCGGAATCAGTACGCCTTAAATGCAGATATGCCCCTGAGCTTTTCAGCGTTGGTGAACTTCCGAATATTATAAAAATTCTTAAACGTGATGTATCGGCTGTAAACGGATTTCTTGATAATGCCGAATATTCCGTTTCAGGCGATACACTTAACATAAAGCTTAAACATGGAGGACTTAGTATTCTCAATGATTTTCATGTTTCCGGTGAACTTTCAAAGCTCATATTCAGTCAGTTTTCAGTAAAACTGAATACTGTATTTGATGAAAACAATTATAATGCAAATGATGAATACAACAAAATGACTGAAAAACTTGAGGCAGAAACACCTCCCGTTCAGCTTCCTCCTGAAAAGAATATAGAAAACGTAGCAGATATGATAAATTCTGATTTTATCGATTCATCATATGCAAATCTTGAATTTGATTCCGAATCAGCAGAAATTATAATAGGAAAACCAATTCATGAAAAGCCTGTTGCAATGTGCAAAGCCGTAAAAGAGCTTGGAAAGAAAACAACAATAGTCGGTGATGTTTTCAGTTCAGAACAGAAGGATATAAAAGGTGACAGAACAGTTATTACATGGTCTGTTACTGATTTCAGCGGTTCAGTTATAGTAAAGCTTTTTTCTGAAAAAAAACAGCTTGAAAATATTCCTGTTGATTCCATTAAAAAAGGCAGTACAATACTTGTAAGCGGAAAAATCGATTATGATACTTTCGGCCACGATATTACAGTAATGGCAGATTCAATAATAAAGGTAAAGAGAATACCTAAAATGGATAAATATCCGAAAAAACGTGTTGAACTTCATTGCCATACAAATATGTCAGTTATGGACGCTGTAACAGAAGCTCCTGTACTTCTTGAAAGAGCATCTGAATGGGGACATCAGGCAATAGCAATAACAGACCACGGGAATGTACAGGCTTTTCCTGATGCTATGTACAAACAGCCCAAAAATCTTAAAGTAATATACGGCTGTGAGGCATATGTTGTAAATGACCTTGACCGTCCCCGTATTCTTATGGGCGAAACTGAAAAGAATTTTGATGATGAGATAATTATTTTTGACGTTGAAACAACAGGACTCAGCTATAAAAATGACCGTCTGACCGAAATCGGAGCTGTAAAAATCCGAAACAGAAGTATTATTGACAGCTTTGATATTATGGTTAATCCTGAAAAGCATATTCCTGAAAAAGTATCAGAACTTACAGGAATTACTGATGAAATGGTTGCAGATGCTCCGAAAGAAAAAGAGGCTGTTGAAAAGTTTATTGAATTCTGCGGACAGAATACTGTTCTTGTGGCACATAATGCAAATTTTGACAATAACTTTATAAAAGCAGTCTGTGAACGTCATAGTATAAAATTTGAATATGCACTTCTTGATACACTTGTATTCTGTCAGTGCATACTTCCTGAACTTGGCAGACATAAGCTTGGTTATCTTGCAAAATATCTTAAACTCGGAAAATTCAATGCACACAGGGCATCTGATGATGCTATGATGCTCGGAAAAGTATATCTCGAACTTCTTAACCGTTTTATAAACAGTGATAAAAAGCCTGAAAAACTTAATGATTTAAATTCCCTTGTAGCTGATATTGACATAAAGAAACTGAAATCATATCATCAGATAATACTTGTCAGAAATCAGGAGGGACTTAAAAATCTTTACAGACTCATATCAATGAGCAATCTCAATTATTTTTATAAAAAACCGCTTATGCCTAAATCACTTCTTGTGAAGTACCATGAGGGACTTATATTCGGAAGTGCCTGTGAATCGGGTGAACTTTTCAGTGCTATGATTTCAAACAAATCAGATGAATATATTGAATCTCTTGCACGTTTTTATGATTATCTTGAAATTCAGCCACTCTGTAATAATGAATTTATGATAAGAGAGGGTATAGCTTCAAATCAGGAGGAACTTGAGGAATATAATAAATATATCGTAAGACTTGGCGAAAAGCTTAATATTCCTGTATGTGCAACATGTGACGTTCATTTCATCGACCCTCAGGACGCAATATACAGAAAAATTCTTCTTGCAAGTATGGGATATAAGGATACCGAATATCAGCCTTTGCTTTATTTCAGAACTACTGATGAAATGATAAAGGAATTCAGTTATCTCGGTGAAGAAAAAGCGGAAGAAGTAGTAATTGAAAATACAAATATGATTGCTGATATGATTGAAAATGTACGTCCTATTCCGAAGGGAACTTTTACTCCTGTAATTGAAGGTGCGGAGGAGGAACTGAAAAAAATAACGAACGAAAAAGCCCGTGAAATATATGGTGACCCTTTGCCCGAAATCGTTGAAAAACGACTGAACCGTGAACTTTCATCAATCATAAAGCATGGATTTTCAGTTCTTTATATTATAGCACAGAAACTTGTAAAAAATTCTGTTGAACATGGTTATCTTGTAGGTTCAAGAGGTTCTGTCGGTTCATCTTTTGTGGCATCAATGGCAGGAATTTCAGAAGTAAATCCGCTTCCTCCGCATTATATATGCCCGAAATGTCATTACAGCGAATTTATAACAGACGGCACATATGGTTCGGGATATGATATGCCCGATAAAAAATGCCCTGAATGTGATACTGATATGATAAAAGAGGGACATGATATTCCTTTTGAAACTTTCCTCGGATTTGACGGCGACAAAGCTCCTGATATAGACCTTAACTTTTCAGGTGAATATCAGTTCTTTGCACACAGATATACAGAAGAACTTTTCGGAAAGGCAAACGTTTTCAAGGCAGGTACAATTTCATCTGTTGCCGATAAAACCGCATTCGGATATGTCAAAAAATATCTTGAAGAAAGGGATATAAAACTTAATCCGGCAGAAATGAATCGTCTTTCAATCGGCTGTACAGGAATAAAAAGAACAACAGGTCAGCACCCCGGAGGAATGGTTGTTGTTCCGTCTGATTATGAAGTTTATGATTTTACACCTGTTCAGCACCCTGCTGATATGGTTGATTCCGAAGTCATAACAACTCACTTTGACTTCAATTCAATGCATGATACTATCCTCAAACTTGATGAACTCGGTCACGATGTTCCGACAAAATATAAATATCTCGAAGATATGACAGGTCTTAAAATAAAGGATATTCCGGCATCAGACCCGAAAGTAATAGCAATGTGTACATCAACAGAACCTCTCGGAGTAACTCCGGAGGAAATATATTTCAAAACAGGTACGCTCGGAATCCCTGAAATGAAAACAAATTTCACAATGCAGATGCTTATTGATGCAAAACCGCAGAAATTCAGTGACCTTCTTCAGTTTTCAGGACTCTCTCATGGTACAGACGTATGGAACGGAAACGCAAAAGACCTTATTGACAGAAAAATATGTACAATTTCAGACGTTATAGGAACTCGCGACAGTATTATGACATATCTGCTTTATAAGGGTGTTGAACCTAAACAGGCGTTTCAGATTATGGAGGATACCCGAAAGGGAAAAGCTCCGAAAACATTCACTCCCGAAAGAATACAGATGCTCAGAGAACACAATGTTCCGGAATGGTATATTGAAAGCTGTCTTAAAATAAAATACATGTTCCCGAAAGCTCATGCGGCAGCTTATATTATAGCAGCTATGAAACTCGGCTGGTTTAAAATTTACAGACCGCTTGAATATTATGCAACTTATTTTACAGTAAGCGGTGAGGCATTTGATGCTGTTGTTGTTTCAAAGGGAAAAACTGCCGTAAGAAATAAAATTGAGGAGATTAAAGCAAAAGTAAGTGACCATTCAGCTTCACAGAAAGATAATGCACTCCTTGATGTTCTTCTTATTGTAAATGAAATGATGGCAAGGGGATATGAATTTTTGCCGGTAGATCTCTATAAATCCCATGCATCAAAATATCTCATAGAGGACGGAAAAATCAGAATACCTTTTTCTGCTGTTGAAGGAATAGGCGAAAATGCTGCAAACAGTATATATGAAATTGCTCAGAACGGAGATTTCATATCTGTTGAGGAATTTCACAAACAAAGCAAAATTTCAAAAACTATTCTTGAACTTCTTAAATCTATGGGTGCTTTCGGAAGTATGCCCGAAACAAATCAGCTTTCTTTCTTTTAGCTTGACTTTAATGCCATAATGTGTTATTATTAGCATGTAAAAACAGTTTATTGAAAAAGGAGAAATTTTATGAAAAAATATGACCTTCTCACTCCTGAAGGTACTAAAGACCTTTTGTTTGAAGAATCAATGCTCCACAGAAGCATTAAAAATACACTCGACAGTATTTTCAGAAAAAGCGGTTACAGTGAAGTTATAACTCCTGCACTCGAATTTTTTGATGTTTTCAGCCTTAATTCAAACTATTTTCCGCAGGAAAATATGTATAAGCTCACTGACAGCAAGGGCAGACTTATGGTTTTAAGACCTGATTCAACTATGCCTATCGCAAGAATGACTGCTACACGTCTTAAAGATGCAACACTCCCTCTCAGACTTTATTATAATCAGACAGTATACCGTTCCGAACCTGCTCTCAAGGGCAGAAGTGATGAAATTTCACAGATGGGTATTGAGCTTATCGGTTCATCAATGAAAATGGCTGACCTTGAAGTATGCTCATGTGCAATAGATTCACTTGAGGCTTGGGGTATGAAATATACTCTTGAAATCGGTCATATAGGAATTTTTAAAGAACTTGTAAGCAAGATTGATGCTGACGACAATCAGAAAGAAGAAATCAGAAAGCTTATTGAAAAGAAGAATTTCCCTGCACTCAATGACATGCTTGATTCTCTCGGAAACAGTCCTGCAATCCAGTCACTTAAAAAACTCCCGTCACTTTTCGGCGGAGAAGAAGTTTTTGAAAAGGCTAAAAAAGCTATTCCTGATGAAAAAATCAGATTTATTCTTGATGATTTGAAAAGTATTTACAATGATGTTTCAGCACTTTGCGGAAAAGAAGGTCAGGTTGCCGTAGACCTCGGACTTGTAAACAAGACTGATTACTATACAGGAATAATCATAAGAGGATACCTTCAGGGACATGGTGCAAAGGTTATATCAGGAGGAAGATATGACAGACTTATTTCTGAATTCGGATATGATGTTCCTGCTGTCGGATTTGCAGTTGATGTAAATTCCGTTGCAAAGGTAATCGCTAAAAACGGCGATATTAACAGCTATAAGCCTGTATCTGATGTTATAGTATATTCTGCTCCGGGAAATGAAGTAAAAGGCATAAAGACCGCAGGAAAACTCCGTGCAAAAGGTGACGTTGTTGAAACTGCTCTCTTTGAAACTCTTGACGCTGTAAGAGAATATGCAAAGGAAAAGAAAATAGCTAAGATTGTTGTTGTTGAGGAGGATATTAATGAATAAACCACTCAGAATTGCTCTCACAAAGGGCAGACTCGAAAAAGATACAATCGGACTTTTTGAAAAAATAGGCTTTGATTGTACTGCTCTGCGTGAAAAAGGCAGAAAGCTTATACTCCCTGTACCTGATGCAAATGCAGAAGCTGTTCTTGCAAAGGCAAATGATGTTATTACTTATGTTGAACATGGTGTATGCGACATTGGTATTGTCGGAAAGGATACTATCGTTGAAATGGGCGGTAAGTTCTTTGAACTTGTTGACCTCGGATTCGGAAAATGTCAGTTTGCCCTTGCCGTAAAAAAAGGCAGTGACTTTTACAGCGGTTTCGGAGTAAAGACAATTGCCACAAAATATCCGAACATTGCAAGAAACTATTTTGAATCAAAGGGAATGGACGTTGAAATAGTAAAAATAGAGGGTTCTGTTGAACTTGCCCCGCTCCTTGACCTTGCTGACGGAATCGTTGATATTGTTGAAACAGGTGCAACACTCAGGGAAAACGGTCTTGAAGTAGCTGAATATATTATGCCTGTTTCCGCAAGAGTAATAGTCAATACTGTAAGTCTTAAAATGCGTCAGAAAGAAATTGAAAATCTTATAAAGCTTATAGAGGAGAATCTTTAAATGAAAAAAATTTATGCAAACGGCTCTGATGAACTTGAATTTTTCAGGGAGCTTGATAAAAGACATGGCGAAACAAATAAGAAAGTCACTGAAACTGTATCAGAAATAATCGAAAACGTAAGAGAAAACGGAGATAAGGCTGTTAAGGATTATACTCTTAAATTTGACGGAAGTCTGCCTGAATATTATGAAATTCCGAGAGATGTAATAAATGATGCTCTTGATGAGGCTGATGAGGATTATGTTGATGCACTTCTTAACGCTATGGAAAATATTGCAGATTTTCATAACAGACAGCGTCAGCAGGGATTTATAAACGCAAAGGAAAACGGCGTTATAATGGGACAGCGTATAAGAGGACTTGAAAGAGTAGGACTTTATGTTCCGGGCGGTACAGCCGCTTATCCTTCAAGTGTTCTTATGAATGCAATTCCGGCAAAAATTGCAGGCGTAAAGGAAATTATAATGGTAACACCTCCCTGTAAGGACGGAACTCCGAATAAGGATATTCTCACAGCAGCCGCTGTATGCGGAGTAGACCGTATATTTATGCTCGGCGGAGCTCAGGCAATTGCAGCACTTGCATATGGAACAGAAACTATTCCGAAAGTTGATAAAATCGTAGGCCCTGGAAATATTTATGTTGCAACAGCTAAAAAACTCCTTTTCGGTACTGTTGATATAGATATGATTGCAGGTCCGAGCGAAATTCTTGTAATGGCTGATGATACTGCAAATCCGAAATTTGTTGCCGCAGACCTTATGTCACAGGCTGAACATGATGTTATGGCATCATCAATACTTGTTACAACAAGTGAAACACTTGCAGACAAGGTTCTTGCTGAAATTGACCGTCAGGCTGAAAATCTTTCAAGAAAAGATATTATTAAAAAATCCCTTGAAAATTACGGTGCAGTAATTATTACAGACTGCCGTCACTGTGCTGTTGAACTCGCAAATGCAATAGCTCCTGAACACCTTGAAGTTCATATGGAAAATCCTATGGAACTTCTCGGAAGTCTTGACAATGCAGGTTCAATATTCCTCGGACAGTATGCCTCCGAACCGCTCGGTGACTATTATGCAGGCCCTAACCATGTACTCCCCACAAGCGGAACTGCAAGATTTTTTTCACCGCTCGGTGTTGACAGCTTTATAAAGAAGATAAGCTATACATATTACACTGAAGATGCTCTTAGTGAAGCGAAAAAGGATATTGTAACTATTGCAGAAAGAGAAGGTCTTACTGCTCACGCAAATGCAATCAAAGTAAGATTTGAATAATATTTCTGTTTTTTTAAGGAGCTTTAATAATGAATAAATCTTTTTCATGGGAGAACAATGTCAGAAAAGTTGTTCCCTATACACCGGGAGAACAGCCCAAAAATCCCGATAAAATCAAACTTAATACAAATGAGAACCCTTATCCGCCTTCACCGAAAGTTCTTGATGCTCTTAAAAATATTGATTATAATTCATTCAGGCTTTATCCTGATACAAATTCAACAGTTCTTGTAAATGAGCTTGCAGAATACTATGGACTCAGCCCCGAACAGATTTTTGTCGGGGTTGGTTCTGATGATGTTTTGTCAATAGCATTCCTTACATTTTTCAATTCTGAAAAACCTGTGCTTTTTCCTGATATAACATATTCTTTCTATGATGTATGGGCTGATGTTTACAGAATACCATATATCACTAAGCCTCTTGCTGATGATTTCACAATAAATCCCGATGACTACAAAACAGAAAACGGAGGAATTATATTCCCTAATCCCAATGCTCCGACAGGTGTTGAAGAAAGTCTGGATATGATTGAGGATATTGTAAAATCAAATCCTGATTCTGTTGTTATAATTGATGAGGCATATGTTGATTTCGGAGGAAAAAGCTGTCTTTCACTTATTGACAGATATGAAAATCTCCTTGTAATTCAGACATTTTCAAAATCACGTTCAATGGCAGGTCTGCGAATAGGTTATGCAATGGGAAATCCAAAGCTTGTAAAATATATGAATGATGTCAAGTTTTCGATAAATTCATATACAATGAACTCTGTAACACAGATATGCGGTGCAGAATCGGTAAAAGATGTTGAATATTTCAGGAAAACTACTCAGAAAATCATCGAAACAAGAGAATATTCAAAGAAAAAACTTTCTGAACTCGGATTCAGCTTTAAGGATTCAATGAGCAATTTCATATTTGCAACACATAAAAAATACAGTGCAGAGAATATTTTTAATTCACTCAAGGAACGCAGTATATTTGTAAGATTTTTCAATAAACCGAGAATAAATAACTATCTCAGAATTACTGTCGGAACTCCGGAAGAAATGAATAAACTCTTTGAAGCTCTCAATGAAATATTTGCTGAATATGAAAGGAACTGATTTTATGAGAACTGCAACTGTTGAAAGAAATACAAGGGAAACACAAATAAAAATCAGTATAGCTCTTGACGGAAAGGGAGAAAATAAAATTTCTACCGGAATAGGTTTCTTTGACCATATGCTGACTGCTCTTTCTGCACACAGCGGAATAAGTATGAATATAGATGTAAAGGGCGATTTGTATGTTGACGGTCATCACACTGTTGAAGATACAGGAATAGCTCTCGGACAGGCTTTCGCAAAGGCTCTCGGAAACAAATCAGGAATTGAACGCTATGGTACAGCTTATATACCTATGGACGAATCACTTGCTTTTGCAAGTCTTGATATAAGCAACAGACCGTTCCTTGTATGCAATGTTGACTATACAAACGAAAGAATAGGCGAATTTGATACTTGTCTTACAGAAGAATTTTTCAGAGCATTTGCGTTCAATGCAGGAATTACACTGCATATAAATCTGCTTTACGGAACAAATGACCACCATAAATGCGAAGCAGTTTTCAAATCTGTTGCACACGCATTGAAACAGGCTGTAAAGAAAAATGAGGACGGCAAGACTCTTTCAACAAAGGGGGTAATTTAACTTGATAGCTATTATTGATTACGGAGCAGGAAATATATTCAGCGTAAAAAATGCTCTTGATTATCTCGGACTTGAAAGCAGACTTACTTCTGATAAAGATTTTATAAAATCAGCAGATGAAATAATACTCCCCGGAGTAGGAGCTTTTCCGTCTGCAATGAAAATGCTTGAAAATTCAGGACTTGTTGATATTATCAAATCAGAATCAAAGAAAAAACCTTTTCTGGGAATCTGTCTTGGTATGCAGTTGATTTTTGAAAAAGGTTTTGAGTTTGAAGAATGTGACGGTCTTGGACTTATCAAGGGAGATGTCAGAAAAATTGAATCAGAAAATCTTATAATTCCGCATATGGGCTGGAATAAGCTTGAAACTCTTAATCCATGTAAACTTCTTGAAGGTCTTGGAAATGATGAGTATGTATATTTTGTACATTCATACAAGGCTGTATGCGATGACAGCAGTATATCAGCATACTGTGAATACGGCGGAAAAGTTCCCGCACTTGTTCATGACGGAAAATTTGTTTACGGAGCTCAGTTCCACCCTGAAAAAAGCGGTAAAACAGGACTGAAAATACTTGAAAATTTCGGAGGACTTGTTAAATGATAATATTTCCTGCAATAGATATAAAGGACGGAAACTGTGTAAGACTTTTCAAAGGCGATTTCAGTACTGTTGAAAAAGTGGCATCTGATTATCTCGAAACAGCAAAAAGCTTTGAATCAGACGGTGCAAAGTGGATACATATGGTTGATTTGGACGGTGCTAAAGAGGGCAGACCTGTCAATACTAAAATATATACTGACGTTGCAGAAAAAACAAATCTTAAAGTTGAGCTTGGCGGAGGTATAAGAAGTCTTGAAACCATTCAGGAATATTTGAATATGGGAATTTCAAGAGTAATTCTCGGTTCTGTTGCACTTAAAAATCCGAAACTTGTAAAAGATGCCGTTGAAAAATTCGGCAGTGAAAAAATTGCAGTCGGAATTGATGCAGTAAACGGTATGGTTGCAACAGAGGGCTGGCTTGATACTTCTGATGTGAATTATATTGACCTTGCAGATAAAATGATTTCAGCAGGAGTGAAGTATTTCATATTTACTGATATTTCAAAGGACGGTACTCTTTCAGGAGTAAATAAAGAACAGTTAAAGGCTCTCGCAGATGCAACAAGCGGAAAGGCTTTTATTACTGCAAGTGGCGGAGTTCATACAATGGACGATATTATTGCCTGTAAAGAAATGGGACTTTATGGAACTATATGCGGAAAATCTCTTTATAAAGGCACACTGAATCTTAAAGAGGCTGTTGAATATTCAGAAAAAAAGTAATTCAGAATTTTGCAGAATTCTGATTTAAACTAAAAGACAGGAGGCTGAAAGATGCTTGCAAAAAGAATAATACCATGCCTTGATGTAAGAAATGGAAAAGTTGTAAAAGGTGTGAACTTTGAGGGAATAAAGGAAGTCGGAAACCCTGTTGAATGTGCAGAGGAATATAACAGACAGGGTGCTGATGAAATTGTATTCTATGATATAACTGCTTCATTTGAAGGCAGAGGAGTTTTTCTTGATGTAGTTCGTGAAACGGCAAAAAAAGTATTCGTTCCGCTTACAGTAGGCGGAGGAATAAAAACTGTTGATGATATAAGAGAAACTCTCAGAGCAGGTGCAGATAAAGTATCAGTAAATTCACAGGCAGTTAAAAATCCACAGCTTATTAAAGAGGGTGCTGATATATTCGGAAGTCAGTGCATATGCGTGGGAATTGATGCAAAGAAAATTGCCGAAAACAAATGGACTGTATATATTAACGGCGGTCGTGTTGATATGGAAATTGACCTTATAGACTGGGTTAAACAGATTGAACAGCTCGGAGCAGGTGAAATATGCCTTAATTCGATTGACGCAGACGGAACTAAAAACGGCTTTGATATACCTATGCTTAAAGCTGTATGCGATTCATGCAACATTCCTGTAATAGCAAGTGGCGGAGCAGGAAAGATTGAAGATTTTTCAGAAGTATTTGAAAAAACAGGTGCAACCGCAGCTCTTGCCGCATCGCTTTTCCATTTTAAAGAACTTACTGTTCAGCAGGTTAAGGATTATTGCCGTAATAAAGGCGTTATTGTGAGGTAATCAGATGATAAGAATTGATTTGAATGACCTTGATAAATTTTTTGTCAAGGGTGAGCTTATTCCGGCAATATGCTATGAAGTAAACACAAAAACAGTGCTTATGCTTGCATATATGAATAAGGAGAGCCTTAAAAAGACGCTTGAAACAGGATATACATGGTTCTGGAGCAGGTCACGTCAGGAATACTGGAACAAGGGTGCAACTTCAGGACATTTGCAGAAAGTTGTATCAATATACGGGGACTGCGACAACGATACACTTCTTGTAAATGTTGAACAGACAGGTGTTGCATGTCATACAGGAAGTTACAGCTGTTTCTTTAATGAAATATATAATAATGATGAGGAGAATAAGTAATTATGACAGTTTATGAAGAAATATTTGAAGTTATAAAGCAGAGAAAAAAGGATTTTGAAAACGGTACAGCACAGGAAAATTCCTATACATGCTATCTCTTTGATAAAGGCGTTGACAAAATCTGCAAAAAAGTAGGAGAAGAAGCTACTGAAACTGTAATTGCTGCGAAAAACGGTGATAACGATGAACTTAAAAATGAAATTAATGACCTCCTTTATCATGTAATGGTACTCTGTGCAAATCAGGGACTTGAATGGTCAGAAGTTGAAAAGGTTCTTGATGAGAGAAACGAAAAAATCGGCAATCTTAAAAAGTTCCATCAGGTTGACAAGAACAGCTGAAAAAAATTCCGTATCAGTCACTATTTATAATAATCCTGAATATTATGTATAGAGAAGTAATTTATAAAAATACTTCAATACAAATTCAGGAGGTTCATTTATGAGTGAAGAATTTGAATGTTCCCAGAACGGCAGAAACGGTTTCAGAGAACTCGTGCCGATAAAGGTAAACCGCATATTTGACAGTTGCAGTGACAGGGATTGTATGAATAATGTTGCTGTAATTCTCGATATGGGAGAACTGCCAAGCAATATAAATGTTGTAAAATGCAAGTGCGTTAAGGTATCGGATATATGTATAAACATTGAGCCTGTACCTTTTAACAGAGGTTTTTATTCAATAGATATTACCTATACATTCAAGCTTGAAATGCTTGCATATGAAAAGGCATGCGATAAACCCGTATTTATGACAGGAACAGCTTATGCAAATAAGAACTGCATACTTTACGGCAGTGAAACAAATACGAAAACATTTTTCAGCAACGGCAAGAAAATAGGTTCAACAGACTGTTGCTGTGAAACAATAAATTATCCTGATGCAAATGTTCAGGTTGTAGAGCCGATTGTACTTGAAACACGCATAGGAACAGTATGCTGTAATGATGATTCCGGTGAAAGCAGATGCCAGAAAAAGCGTACTGTAATAGTTACAATGGGTTTATTCTCTGTTGTGGAGCTTACACGTCCTGTAACCCTTATGGTTCCGAGCTATGAATACAGTATTCCCAAAAAGGAATGTCGCAACGAAAGGGATACTCCATGTGATATATTTGATAAAATCAAATTTCCGACAGAGGAATTTTCACCGTCAGCAATTGAAAATGATACCGGCTGTGGCTGTGGATTTGATAAATCATAACAAAAAGGCGGTTCTTCTGAACCGTCTTTTATATATAGGAGAGCTTTATGAGAAAACGCAGTCACAGAAAACATTTAAAACCTTTTTCACTGATTTTAATATTTATTTCGGTTGCAGTGATAATTTTTCTTTTCAGGAGCATAGAGAAAAATATATCTCCCTCAGCCTTAAAACAGGGTGAACATTATTCAAAGCTTATGGCAAATAAGATTATAAGCAGAGCCGTTTCAGATTATCTTGAGGAAAATAATTATCAGTACAGTGATTTTTCAGCAGTTATCTATGATGAAAACGGCAAGGCTGTAAGTATTGAATCATTGTCAGGAAATATAAATAAAGTTCAGTCGGATTTGGTTGTAAGAATTTCGGAGGAATTTTCTGAAAATAAAAATATAAAGGTAAAAATTCCGATAGGTTCACTGACGGACAGTTATCTGCTTGCAGGAAAAGGTTTTTCAGTTCCGCTTAATATCTGTTCCGCAGGAAATGTTGATGTAAAGCTTAAAAGTGAATTTACATCAGCAGGAATAAATCAGACATGTCACAGAATTTCTGCTGTTGTCAGTACGGAAATAAATTCCTCTGTACCTCTTTACAGCTTTTCTTCAAAGGCAGAATTTGAATTTCTTATAGCAGAAAATGTGCTTGTAGGAGATGTTCCTGATTATCACAGGGAAAATTTTTGAAAATATCTGAAAATTTTTCAGAATTTAATTGCGTAACAGTGTAAATAATGGTATAATAATATCTGAAAGCGAAGTGATAAATTAATGAACAAACAGGAAGCTGAAAAAAGAATAATTGAACTTTCTGAAACTCTTGAAAAATTCGGGTATGAATATTATGTTCTTGATAATCCGACAGTAAGCGATTATGAATATGATATGCTTATGCAGGAACTTAAAAAGCTTGAAGCAGAATATCCCGAATTTGTATTTCCTTCATCTCCTACACAGAGAGTAGGCGGAACTGCTCTCAATACTTTTGAGAAGGTGACTCATACTGTACAGATGGGAAGCCTTCAGGACGTTTTTTCATTTGAACAGGTGAAGGAATTTTTCGAAAAGTGTCAGGAATCACTTGAAAATCCGATATTTACAGTAGAACCCAAAATTGACGGTTTGTCTGTATCCCTTGAATACACAGACGGCTTGTTTACAAGAGGTTCAACAAGAGGTGACGGATTTGTCGGAGAAGACGTGAGCGGAAATCTTAAAACAATAAAATCAATTCCGCTGAAACTTAAATCTGAAAATGTTCCCGATTTTATAGAAGTTCGTGGAGAAGTTTATATGCCGAGAGAAAGTTTTGCTGAACTCTCAGAAAAACAGGAACTTAACGATGAACAGCCTTTTAAAAATCCACGAAATGCCGCAGCAGGTTCTTTAAGACAGAAAAACCCTAAAGTTACTGCTGAAAGAAAACTTGATATTTTTGTTTTCAACGTTCAGCAGATTGACGGTTATGAGCTTGATTCGCATAAACAGTCCCTTGATTATCTGAAATCACTCGGATTTAAAGTAATTCCGTCATATAAAGTTTGCAGTGAATATAATGAAATTGTCGATGAAATAAACAGAATAGGAAATCAGAGAGCTGACCTTGCTTTTGATATAGACGGAGTCGTTATAAAAGTTGACAGTTTTGAACAGCGTGAAATTATGGGAGCTACATCGAAAGTTCCGAAATGGGCAGTGGCATATAAATTTCCTCCCGAAGAAAAGGAAACAAAACTCCTTGATATAGAAGTCAATGTAGGAAGAACAGGTGCAATAACTCCTGTTGCTGTTTTTGAGCCTGTAACACTTGCAGGAACAAGCGTTTCAAGAGCAGTTCTCCATAATCAGGATTTTATTGACGAAAAGGATATAAGAATAGGTGACAGAATTATTGTCAGAAAAGCAGGAGATATAATTCCTGAAGTTCTTAAATCTGTATCACATGATGAAAATTCAGTGCCGTTCAGACTTCCGTCAGAATGTCCCGTATGTCATACACCGTCAGTAAGATATGAGGACGAAAGCGTTTTAAGATGTCCCAATACTGAATGTCCGGCACAGCTCCTTAAAAACCTGATACATTTTGCATCAAAGGGAGCTATGAACATTGACGGAATGGGACAGGCTGTAATGACATTACTCGTTCAGAAAAATCTTGTTAAATCTGCATCTGATATATATGAGCTTAAAGCATCTGATTTGATTATGCTTGAAAGATTCGGTGAAAAATCTGCACAGAATCTTATTGATTCAATTGAAAAATCAAAGAAATCAAATCTTGACAGACTTGTCTATGCTCTTGGAATAAGAAATATAGGTCAGAAAGCATCACAGCTTTTATGTGAAAAATTTTCGTCAATGAATGATATTCTTAACGCTGATAAGGACAGTATATCAGAAATCGAGGGATTCGGCGATATTATGGCTGAAAATATTGTCAGTGCTTTGAAAGAACCGCACAGAATACAGCTTATAAAACGTCTTGAAAATCTCGGAGTGAATATGATTTATTCAAAGAAATCAGCAGGTGACGGCAGATTTAAAGGTCTTACATTCGTTCTTACAGGAACACTTCCGACTCTGAAACGTGATGAGGCTAAAAAACTTATTGAAAGTTTTGGCGGAAAAGTTTCTTCATCAGTATCAAAGAAAACATCTTTTGTTGTTGCCGGTGAGGACGCAGGAAGTAAGCTTGATAAAGCAAATGAACTCGGAATAACTGTTATAAGTGAATCTGAGCTTGTTGATAAATGCAGTAATTAAAAAAGGAGAGATAATAATGAATATCGATATTAAACATATCGCAAAGCTTGCACATCTCAGAATTGAGAACGAAAAGCTTGAAAAATTTGAAAAGGATATGCAGTCAATCGTTGCAATGGTTGACAGACTTCCTGACATTGAGGAAGAACTCACTCTCGACAGAGAAAATGCTATGACACTCCGCAAGGACGTTGCCGTTCCTGATAAGTTTACAAGAGATGAACTTATGGCAAATGCTCCGCAGGTACAGGCAGGTTGTCTTGTTGTGCCGAAAACAGTAGAATAATTTTTGAAAGGAAGTCTATAAATGAAGTTGTATGAAAAAACAGCGTCCGAACTTTCGGAAATGCTCTCTAAAAAGGAATGCAGTGCAGTTGAACTCTATAATGATGTAAAATCAAGAATCGACAGCGTTGAGGATAAAACAGGTGCATATGTCACCATAAATGAAAATGCTCTCGAACAGGCAAAGGCTGTTGATGAGGCAAGAGCAAAAGGTGAAGAACTTCACGCTCTTGCAGGTATCCCGATAGGAATAAAGGATAATATTTCTACAAAGGGACTCCGTACAACATGTTCATCAAAAATGCTTGAAAACTATGTACCGCCTTTTAATGCCACTGTTATGGAGAAGATAAACTCTGCCAAAATGGTTATAACAGGCAAGATGAATATGGACGAATTTGCAATGGGTTCATCAACAGAAACATCATATATGCACCTTACACATAATCCTTATAATACAGAATGTGTTCCGGGCGGTTCATCAGGCGGTTCAGCAGCGGCAATTTCAGCAGGTGAGGCAATACTTACACTCGGTTCAGATACAGGCGGTTCAATCAGACAGCCTTCTGCACTCTGCGGAGCAGTCGGAATGAAACCAACATACGGAAGTGTTTCCAGATACGGACTTGTAGCGTTTGCATCTTCACTTGACCAGATTGGCCCTCTCGGAAAATCCGTTAAAGATGTTGCAATGCTCCAGAGCCTTATATGCGGTTATGACAAAATGGACGCAACTTCTAAAAATATTTCATATCCTGATTACTATGCAAATCTTAAAAACAATGTAAAGGGACTCAGAATAGGTGTTCCGAAAGAATATTTCGGAGAAGGTATTGATTCAGAAGTAAAGGAATCCGTTTACAAGGCTGTTGAACTTATGAAACAGAACGGAGCTGAAATAAAGGAAATTTCACTCCCAAGTACTGAATATGCAATAAATACCTATTATATCATTGCATCAGCGGAGGCATCATCAAACCTTGCAAGATTTGACGGTGTAAAATATGGTTATCGTGCAAAGGATTATGACGGCCTTACAGATATGTATGAAAAGACAAGAAGTGAAGGTTTCGGCGATGAAGTAAAGAGAAGAATTATGCTCGGTACTTTCGTTTTAAGCTCGGGATTTTATGATGCTTACTATAAAAAAGCAAAACTTGTTCAGAAAAAAATTTCTCAGGAATTTTCAGATGCCTTTAAGGAATGTGATGTTATCGCAACTCCGACAGTTCCGTCATCAGCATTTAAAATCGGTGAAAATATCGGTGACCCGATTAAGATGTACTATAATGACGTCTGCACTGTAACAGTAAACATTGCGGGACTTCCTGCAATAAGTGTTCCCTGCGGATTTGATTCAAAGAATATGCCTATGGGACTTCAGTTCATAGCTGATAAGTTCTGTGAACAGACACTTCTTGATACAGCCTATGCTTATGAACAGCTTTCAGGCGGATTTAAGGTTATTGCTGAAAATCTTTGATTTTCTGATTTATACCCTCATTGAAAATAATTAAAAGGGAGAATTAAAAATAATGAAAGATTATGAAATAGTAGTCGGACTTGAAGTTCATGCAGAACTTAATACAGAGTCCAAAATATACTGCAACTGCCGTAATGCATTCGGTCTTGAAGTAAATACACAGGTATGCCCTATCTGTATGGGTATGCCGGGAACACTTCCGACACTTAATGAAAAGGTTGTTGACTATGCAATAAAAATGGGACACGCTATGAACTGTAAAATAAACAGTGTATGCAAGCAGGACAGAAAAAACTACTTCTATCCTGACCTCCCGAAAGCTTATCAGATTTCACAGGCAGAAGTTCCGCTCTGCGAAAACGGATACCTTGATATAATGGTTGACGGTGTTGAAAAGAGAATAGGCGTTACAAGAATACACATTGAAGAAGATGCCGGAAAACTTCTCCACGATGATTCTTTCAGCGGTTCACTTGTAGACCTTAACAGATGCGGTGTTCCTCTTATAGAAATCGTTTCTGAACCTGATATAAGAAGTTCTGCTGAGGCTAAGGCATATCTTGAAACAATCAAGTCAATACTCCAGTATATAAATATATCTGACTGCAAAATGCAGGAGGGTTCAATAAGATGTGACGTAAACGTTTCTGTAAGGGAAAAAGGTTCGGATAAATTCGGAACACGTTGCGAAATGAAGAATGTAAACAGTTTCAGCGGTGCTGTAAGAGGTATTGAATATGAAGCAAAGCGTCAGATTGAACTGCTTGAGGCAGGCGGAACTGTTATTCAGGAAACAAGACGCTGGGACGATGCAAAGGGTATCAGCGTTACTATGAGAACAAAGGAAGATGCTCAGGATTACCGTTATTTCCCTGAACCTGATTTGCTTACAATCGTTGTTGATGAAGAAAGAATACAGAAACTCAAGGAAAGTATTCCGGAACTCCCTAACAAGAAAATTTCACGCTATGTAAAGGAACATGGAATTTCTCAGACAGATGCAACACTTATTGCAGAGTCAATTGATAAATCAAAACTTTATGATGAATGTACAGCAATGAACAAATGCTCTCCTAAGAACGTCTGCAACTGGATTCTTTCAGATGTATCAAAGTTTACAAACGATACAGGAAAAAGTATCCTTGACACAAAGCTTACTGCTGAAAATCTTGTAAAGCTTATATGCGAGGTTGAAAAGGGTACAATTTCAAATTTCTCCGCAAAGAAAGTTTTTGATGTCATAATCAATGAGGACAAAGCCCCTGTCAAAGTTATCGATGAACTCGGACTTGCACAGAATTCTGATGAAGGATTCCTTGAAGAACTTGCTAAGGATATACTTTCAAAGAATGAAAAATCCGTAAATGACTATAAAAACGGAAAAACAAATGCACTCGGCTATCTTGTCGGACAGTGTATGAAAGCATCGAAAGGTAAGGCAAATCCCGGAAAGGTCAAAGAGATTGTAACAAAAATGCTTTCCGAATAACTGGAGAGGATATATGAAAATAAAATTCAATTACAAGTACAATACCATATCAGCGTATGTACTTATAACATTTACACTTTGCCTGCTTGTGCTGATAATGATATTTAAATTTTCAATAATTCAGGTATATCTCAGCAAGATTCTTAAAATACTTGCTCCGATAATATGGGGACTTGTTATGGCATATCTTCTTAATCCCCTTATGAAATTTATTGAAAAATATGTTTCAAAGCTTACAAACAGAAAAAAAGAGAGAAAAAGGCTCACAAGAGGATTATCAATAGTAATCGTGCTTACAATATTTTTAACTGTTATAATTGCACTTATAGGAAATGTAGTTCCTGAAATACTTGACAGCGTAAAGAATATTCTGAATAATATGCAGAGCTATCTTGATAATTCACAGAAATTTCTCCAGAATATGTTTGAAAAGCTAAGCACGAAAAATCCTCAGCTTATGGAGTTCATAAACAGTCAGTTCAACAATATAGAATCCGTATTGCTTTCACTTGTAAATACACTTCAGCCACAGATTGAAAATGTTTTTTCAAAGGACGGACTTCTTGCAAGTCTTACAGGCGGAGCATGGTCTTTGCTTATGGGACTGAAAGACTTTTTAATCGGTCTTATAGTTTCTGTATATCTTCTTTCAAGCAAGGAAATTTTTGTTGCACAGACCAAAAAAACCGTATGCGGATTATTTAACACAAAAAACAGTGAAAAAATACTTCGTCTTACATCTGATGCAAATGACAAGTTTATAAATTTTCTTGTCGGAAAAGCTATTGATTCATTTATCATAGGAATAATAGCATTTATATATCTGAATGTAAGAAATATGCCGTATGCATCACTGATAAGCATAATAATCGGCGTTACAAATATGATTCCGTTCTTCGGGCCGTTCTTTGGTGCAATACCTTCTGGATTGCTGATACTTCTTTCAAATCCTGAAAGAACGATTGAATTTGTAATATTTGTATTTATTCTCCAGCAGTTTGACGGAAATATATTAGGGCCTAAAATTCTTGGAAATCAACTCGGGGTTTCTGCATTCTGGATACTTGTTTCAATACTGATAGGAGGCGGAATGTTCGGATTTATAGGAATGATTCTTGCAGTACCGTTCTTTGCGGTAATATATCCGATATTTGCGAATTTCGTTCATGAAAGACTCAGAAAAAGAAATATGCCTGTAAGCACTTCTGAATATTATCCGGAAGAAGTTCCGAAAGTTCCCGAACCGCAGAAAAAACAAAAATAACATTTAAGGACGGAGATTTAAAAAATCCCCGTCCTTTTTTTAATTTCCGTAGTATGCTTTGAGATAGATATTTTTTATTTCTTCTATAAGCGGATAGCGTGGATTAGCACCGGTGCATTGGTCATCAAATGCAAGTTCCGTCATTCTGTCAAGCTTTTCAAGAAATTCGCTTTCAGGTATATTATAGTCTTTTATAGCAGGCTTTATATCTATCGAGCGTTTAAGCTTTTCTATGCGGTCAATAAGTCTTTCAAAGATTTCTTCATTGCTGCCGCTGTCATCAAGACCTATATATCTTCCTGCTTCAGCATATTTGTTAAGGCAGTCCGGATATTTGTACTGAGAGAATGAACCCATTTTCACAGGTGCTTCTGATATATTGAAACGCATTACCTCTGTTATAAGAAGTGCATTTGCAATTCCATGCGGAATATGGAAAAATGCCCCGAGCTTATGAGCCATAGAGTGACATATTCCGAGAAAAGCATTTGCAAAGGCTATTCCTGCCATTGTTGATGCGTCAGCCATTTTTTCCCTTGCCCTTAAATTGCTTCCGTCACTGTATGCAAGAGGAAGATATATGAATATATTTTTCATAGCACCAAGAGCAATGGAATCAGTGTAATCAGATGACATTACAGAAACATATGCTTCAAGAGCATGAGTGAGAGCATCTATTCCTGATGCAGCAGTAAGACTTTTCGGAGCAGACATCATAAGGTCTGTATCTATTATAGCCATATTCGGCATAAGTTCGTAATCTGCAAGAGGATATTTTATATTTGTTTTTTCATCAGTGATTACAGCAAAGGGAGTTACTTCCGAACCTGTTCCTGAAGAAGTCGGAACAGCTATAAAGCAGGCTTTTACATTCATCTGCGGAAAAGAATATATACGCTTTCTTATATCCATAAAACGCATTGCAAGGTCTGAAAATTCTGTATCAGGGTGTTCATACATAAGCCACATAATTTTGCCTGCGTCCATAGCAGAACCGCCACCAACAGCAATAATACAGTCAGGTTCAAACAAACGCATACTTTCTGCACCTTTCTTAGTTGATGAGAGTGAGGGGTCAGGCTCAACATCAAAAAATACAGTATAAGTTATGCCCATTTCGTTGAGCTTATCAGTTACAGGTGAAATCATTCCGTTTTTATAGAGAAATGAATCAGTAACTATAAATACACGTTTTTTTATGTTACGCAGTTCTTCAAGAGCAGTATTCAGACAGCCTCTTTTGAAATATACCTTTTGAGGAACTCTCAGCCAGAGCATATTTTCCCTTCTTTCTGCAACGGTTTTAATATTAAGGAGATGTTTTACTCCTACATTTTCAGAAACAGAATTTCCGCCCCAGCTTCCACAGCCGAGTGTAAGAGAAGGAGCAAGGTCAAAATTGTATAAATCACCTATACCGCCCTGAGCTGACGGAGTATTTACAAGTATACGGCAGGTTTTCATTCTGTCTGCAAATTTGCAGAGCTTTTCTGATTCTGCTTTTTCGTTTATATATATAGCAGATGTATGACCATATCCGCCGTCTTTTACAAGTCTGTCAGCAATTTCAAGTGCTTCGTCAAAATCATCATATCTGTACATAGCAAGGACAGGGGAGAGCTTTTCATTTGCAAGCGGTTCAGATGATATATCATAGGAATCTGTTTCAGCTATGAGAACTCTCGTTTCTTCTGGAACTTCAAAACCTGCCATTTCTGCAATACGGAATGCAGACTGTCCGACTATATCAGCATTGAGGCGATTATTCTTGACAATGATATTTCTTATCTTCTGAATTTGTTCACTGTCCGGTATATAACAGCCTCTTAAAGCAAATTCTTTCTTTACATCATCATATATTTCCGAATCAACTATAACAGATTGTTCTGATGCACAAATCATTCCGTTGTCAAATGTCTTTGAATGTATCACTGAACTTACAGCAAGTTTTATATCTGCCGAACGTTCAATTATTGCAGGAGTGTTTCCTGCACCCACACCGATAGCAGGTTTACCGCTTGAATATGCAGATTTTACCATTCCATAACCGCCTGTTGCAAGAATTATATCGGATTCTTTCATAAGAATATTTGTAAGTTCAACAGAAGGTTCATCAATCCATGATATTATATCTTCGGGAGCACCTGCTTTTACAGCACTTTCAAGTGCAAGACGTGCAGTTTCAGCAGTACATTTTTTAGCTCTCGGGTGAGGAGATATAATTATACCGTTTCTTGTTTTAAGAGCTATGAGAATTTTGAAAATTGCTGTTGATGTCGGATTAGTAGTCGGGATAACAGCAGAAATTATTCCGACAGGTTCAGCAATGCGGACTGTTCCGGCTGATTCATTTCGTTCAATAATACCGCAGGTTTTTGTATTTTTATAGGCGTTGTAGATATATTCAGAAGCATAGCTGTTTTTTATGACTTTGTCCTCCATAACGCCCATTCCTGTTTCATCGACAGCCATTTTTGCAAGGTATATTCTCTGTTTATTCATTTCCATAGCAACTGCCCTGAAAATTCTGTCAACCTGTTCCTGAGAAAACTGAGAAAATTTTTCCTGAGCTTTTCTTGTTTTTCTGATTTTTTCCATTAACTGTTCATTGTAATTTTCGTTCATTTATAATCAAATCCTTTCGCAATTTTTTATATTATCTGTTTATGAGCAGAAATTATTCTCAGAATGTCATATTTAACAAAAAAATCATTAATTACAGAGAATATTTTATGTTTGTGACACTTGACATCAGCAGTTTTTTATGATATAATAATCAAGTAGTTGGACAGGTGTCCGAGTGGTTTAAGGAGCTGGTCTTGAAAACCAGTGATACGGCAACGTACCGTGGGTTCGAATCCCACCCTGTCCGTTAGGAACGGTTGATTGAAAAATCAACCGTTCTTCTTTTTTATATTGATATTGTTTTTGCAAGTTCTGTTGAATATATAAGAGTTTCTTTTACAGGTTTCTGATAGATTTTTTCAACAGCAGATTTGTATATTTCAAGCTGTGCCGAATATTTTTTTCTGAGATAATATTCAGAAGTGTTTCTGTTTGACTTATAGTCAACAATAACAATTCCGTCCGGTTCGTGAATAAGTAAGTCAATAACACCAATAATCATTCCGTCTGAATTTAAAAAGTCAGATTTTTCGGAGTTTTTATATTTAAGCTCATTTGCCTGTATCTCAAAACTTCTTTCACGTTCAAATGATACAGCAGATTTTATTCTTTCGCAAAGTTTAGATTTAAAGAATTTTTTAATAAGCTCTTTCGGAATAAGTTCCGCTTCACTTTCAGTAAAGTAATTCCTGTCAATCATACTTTGGATTTCGTCCTCTGTATCATCAGCATCAGACCAGAAATTGCAGTATTGCAGAAATTTATGTATAGCATTTCCTCTTTCAGTAGCAGGCTGGCTTTCTTCAATCATAAATTGCGGAACTTTAAGTGTAACGCCTTCTGCCTCAGGTTCATCGGATATTAACTGTGTTACAGTCATTTTTGAAGGTATTTCAGAACGTGAAAGGTCATAGCTGAATTTCATTATATTCCGCAGATTTTCAAGTGTTTCAGGTTTGACTGCAAAATCAGCATTTTTTATGATTTCATCAGTAACAGAATGCTCTATATCTGATTCGGAAAAGTATGATATACTGAAAAGGTCATCACAGAAAAGCGGATTTGTTTCAAGTTCCGGACAGATTTCCTGTTTTATATCGGAAAATTTTTCATGAACAAGAAGTGTAAGCCAAATCCATTCGCCAAGACTGTTTGCAAGGCAGGCAGTTTTTTTTGTATCATAATTATTTTTTCTGAGATTTTCAGAAAGATTTTTCAGAGTATTTAAGTATTTGTCACTTAACGGCAGAGATACAAAAAGTTTTTGCTTTGCTCTTGTAAGTGCAACATACAGCAGTCTGAGTTCTTCACTGGCTTTCTTTTCTTTATTTGAGATATAAAGAGCTTCAAACGGAAAAGTTTTGATTTTGGTCATAGTTTCCGGATAATTCAGTTTAAAACCTACTGCATTTTCAGGACTGCATATAATGTTCATTTTATTGTCGGGGATAAATTCTATATCAGTTTTTACAAGAAAGATAAACGGATATTCCAGTCCCTTTGATTTATGAATAGTTTTTACAGCGACAAAGTTTTCAGATACAGCACTTATTTTTCCATGCGGAAGGTCATAGTTTCCCGACTGGATATTATCGATATAGCGTAAAAATCCTGAAAGATTTCCGCCGTTTTCGATATTTGCATTTTCATCGTATCCTCTTGCATACTGTATAAGCATACGCAGATTTGCTTTTTTTCTTTCACCGTCAACAAACTGTTGCATAATGGAAAGAAAATCAGTTGAATCATAGATTTCCTCAATAAGTTCCTCAATGCTGTGTATAACGGAATATGTACGGAAATCTCTTACAACATCTCTGAATTTTATGCATTTTTGTTTCAGGTTTTCTGAAACGCTGTACTGATTTTCACATATATTCTGAACATTCAGGTATACAGATATATTTTTGTCTGATACTCTTATTTCTGCAACTTCCTGTGATGTGAACATAAACATAGGTGACATCATAACAGCAATAGCAGGAATATCATTCAGGGGATTGTCAATTATTCTGAGTATATCAAGGAGAATTGCGATTTCTCTTGATTTCAGATAACCTGTCTGTTCTTCGCCTCTTGCATATATTCCGCGTTTTTTGAGTGATTCAATAAAAGCAGATGAACATTTTGTCTGTCTTGCAAGAATACAGAAATCCTTAGGTTCACAAGGTCTTTTTTTATTGTCAGGAAGATTTACTTCATATCCGCTTTTTATCATATCTGCAATTTTTTCAGCAATACATTCTGATTCAGGTGTAACATCAGATTCTTCATAATAATCATTATTCTGATTTTCTTCAGTGTTCTGATTTATGATTATAATTTCCGGTTTGCGTTCGGAATCGGGATAAGGGTATTCATTTTCAGCACCGAAATATAATTTTTCAGAATCATCATATTCAACATCACCGCATTTTTCGGACATTACATTAAAAAAGACATAGTTTACATAGTTTATTACTTCAGGTGAACTTCTGAAATTTTTGTTAAGAAATACCGAAACATTGCTGTCATTTAAATCTTTGCTGTACGGAACGGAATTTTTCAAAGTATTTATAAAGTTATCAGGATTTGCAAGTCTGAAACGATATATTGATTGTTTTACATCACCTACGAGGAAAACATTATCTCCATACATATTTTTTTCGGGAACATAATTTTTTGAAAGCAGTTTGAATATTCTGTCCTGTTTGTCATTTGAGTCCTGATATTCGTCAATCATAATTATCTGATATTTTTCAGAAAGTTCTCTTGCAAGCTGTGACTGAACAATATTTCCGTTTTCATCAGTATCAGAGAGCATTTTTATAACAATTTTTTCACCGTCATCAAATGATATTGAATTTTTCTGACATTTTGCCTCCCAGAATATCTGATAGAAGTCAAGAAGAATTTCGTGAAGTACAGAAAATACATCTCTTATATCTTTCATATCCTCATCGATACAGGATATATTTTCAGAATATGCTTTTATTATGTCCTTGAATTTTGAACGGTTTTTATCATATTCGGGGCAGATTGTTTTTATTCCTCTTACAAGTGTTTTAAATTTATCTGAAGGAACAGAGTTATTTCTGATGCAGTTTTTTATTATATCAATATCGTCCTGACACTGATTTGAAATAGCTGTAAAAGCTTTTGAATCAAGGCTGAATTTCAGTTCATTGAGTATAAGACTCTGATTTTGCAGAGCGAGTTCAAGAGCAGAATCAAGCTGATTTTTTGAATATTCTGAAAGCAGTTTTCCATATACGGAATTTTTAAAATCAGCTTTTTTCAGTTCCTTTTCAGTATTTTCAAGCCATTTTTCTCTGTCGGGGATTGATTCAAGAAATTTATCAGTTTCCAATATGATATTTTTAATACCGCTGTCATCTTTAAGACAGAATTTGTCATAGAGAATATTATATTTTTCAGGCTTTGACCTGCTCCAAAGTTCAAGAGTATCATTAATAGCCTGATTTTTCATAACATCAGCTTTAGTTCCTTCAAGAATGGTAAATCCTGATGTTATATCAAGGTTTTCGGCATTGTTTCGTATAATATCAAAACAGAATGAATCTATTGTTGATATTTTTGCATTCTGGAAAAGAGTATACTGCTGAAGAAGAAAACGGCTGTCAGAACTTTTTGAAATTTCTTTCTGCAAACGCAGGTTAAGTCTTTGACGCAGTTCAGCAGAGGCATCATTTGTAAATGTAACGATTATTATTTTATCAGCCGGAATGTGATTTTCCTCGTTTATAATCTGGTTTATAACTCTTTCAACAAGAACGGCAGTTTTTCCGCTTCCTGCTGATGCTGATACTATTACAGAACGGTTTATAGAATTTATAGCGTCCTGTTGCTGAGGTGTCCAAGGCATTTTCAATTACTCCTTTTTATTTTTATCGTCCTGTATTCCGAAAATTTTTTCGATTGTGTCTGAAGTAGGTGTATTTTCACCGTCATGGCTTTTTAATACCGGATTATTTCCGCATATATCAGAAAATTCACAGTATTTGCATGCATTGATTTTTTTATTGATAAGAGGGTCAACAGCTATATCACCATTGTAAAGTGAATCTCTCATTTCTGTGAGCTTATTTTTAGAGAAGTCAAGAAGTTCATTAATCTGTTCACTGCTGAAAGGCAGAACAGGCGGATTATATTTACCTCTTGATGATGTCTGAACATATATTTTTTTGTCCGTTTTGTCCATAGCATCAATAATTTCTGAATCATCTCTTGCAATTCCCTTAAATTTAAGTGCTGAGCTTATATTAAGAGGTTTTGCCTCTGACCTTGAAACAGCATTTGGATAGCTGACTGAAACCATAGCATATAACATTCCGGCAGGTATATAGTCCTTGAATTTACCGTTCTGTGTTACAGCAAGCATATATAAAAGCATCTGCATATTTATTCCGTTGTCGATAAAAAGCTTTTCGATAGTTTTTTCGGAGGATTTATAATCAATTATACGGATATATTTTTTACCGTTTTCCGAACAGTAAGTGTCTATTCTGTCAACAGTACCGGTGAATATTATATTTCCCTTTTCACTTTTTATAACAAGCGGTGAAAGACCTTTTTCCTGCATAAGATTTGTTTCAAGTGCAGAGGGTTCAAAATCAGTGTTTCTGAGTTCAGACTGAAAATGAAGTGCAACAATTAAAATCTGTTCAATGATTTTATTGAATATAAACAAGGCTCTTGAATCCTCGGCGAAATTATTACGGAACGTCTGATTTTTATATTTTGTACATTCATTTGATATTATTTTTCTTATCTGTTCTTCCGTCATATCAGTAAATATGGGATTTTTTTCTGAAAGCAATGCACAGAAACAGTTGTGACGCAGTATACCCCAGTTCATAACATTCATTTCAATTTTCTGACGTTCTCTGAGATTAAGACAGTATTTGCAGAAATATCTGAAATGACAGTTATTATATGTTTCAAGCTTTGTCTGTGAGAGATAGAAGTTATTGAAATCTGCAAGTCCGGAGAGAATATTTTTATCCGAAAGCTGATAGCTTATTCCCTGTGGATTTATATTATATACATAGTCTATTTTACTGCTGTATTCGGGGATTTCTTCAAGAACTTTCTGAATAGCATTTATTTCAGGGCTTGAATTTTTTTTGTTCTGCATAAGATGATAATATGCTGATTTCGGAGTGACTGCATAGAAATCCTCTTTTATTTCGGATTCGTGCAGAAGTATATTTTTTTCTGACGGAAACATTTTTATGATGTTTTCAATTACCTGTGAACGATATATGCTTTCGCCGTTAAGACTTGTAAGAGAATATGATATATAGAGCTTTTGTGATGCGAATGAGAGAGCTTTGTATGCTGTAAGTCTTGCATTAGAGATAAAATTTACAGCCGATTTGTTTTTATTGAATCCGATAGCAGAAAGTCTTTCACGTTCATCATTTGAAAACAGGCTGTCACTTGTGGGAAGTATAGGAAAGATACCTTCATTAGCTCCGAGAATGAAAACAATTTTCGGTGAACTCAATCTTGCGGTTGCAACAGGAGCAACTATTACTCCGTCAAGAGTTTTCGGAGGAATTGAATATTTTGCCTGATTTAAAAGCTGTTTGAAAAGTGATATGAACTGTTTTACCGGAATTATTCTGCCATAAAGAACAGAATTCAAATCATCAAGAATATTGGTTAGAAATTCCCATATTTTAAGCTGTTCACTTGCAAGGTATGTTTCATTACGGCTGTTATAAATATCTGCTATTTCTTTTATTTTCTGGTCAGCCTTTGTTTCAGTGATAAATCTGTAAATATTCAGGCATATGACATCAGCGGGAGTTTCATCAGATATTGAATTTTTAAGTTTTTCAAGTGGTTCGATTACTTTCTTTCTTATTTTTTCACATTCGATAAAATCGTCTGATTCCGGACAGCCGTCATCAGCAACAAAAGGAGCAATCCATTTTTTACCCTTTATATTCCATTTATAGCAGAAGTTTTCAAGCTTTGATATTTCAATCAGGTCAGTTTCTGAAAGTCCTGTTTTAAGGTATCGGAGGATATTTTCAGTATTATAGCTGTCTGATGAAATAATATCAAGGAGTGAGGATATATATACCATAATGACAGTATGGGATACATCTTTTTCAAGACTTATAAAGCAGGGTATTTCGTATCTGCGACAGGCATTTTCAATTATCGGTGCATAGCTTTTTATATCGTTTGAGATAACTGCAATCTCATTGTATTTCAGTGACGGATTTTCATATATTATATGCTTGATTTCAGCACATACATATTCTGTTTCGCTGTATAAATCTCGTGATTCAAATATTTTTATGTTTTCTGAATCAGAGTTGTATTTACAGGTATTGTTGCGGAATATATTGCGGTTGAGGAAAAAAAGGTCATCTTTTTCAGAGAATCTTTTTCCTGAATCATAAACGCATATTTTATATTTTTGGCAGATATTTGCAATATTTCTGAAAGTTTTGTTTGCTGTATCAAAAAGAGTGTATTCCGGAGCATTTACATTTTCGGTATTAAGGCTTATATATACATCATCTGCATCAGAAAAAATTACTTTAAGCATCTGATACTGGTCACCCGTAAAGTCATCAAATTCATCAATAAATACGGTTTTCCCTTTGAAATATTTATTGACAACAGCAGTATGAGCAGATTCTGTAATATCATTCAGGCTGTCTTTGAGATTATATTCATTCATAAGTCTTTCATATTCTCTGTATATTGCGAAAATATCCTGCATTTTTTCATGAAGTCTGCCGGTGAACTGTTCTTTTGTAAGTTCAAGCATTTCAGAAGTCATACCTGTTTGTTTTATTTCGGTTATAAAATCGGATATAATTTCTGCAAAATTGTTCTTTTTATATTGTTTTTTGTAAAATCCGGCATTTTCAGGCATACCTGCATAAACTTCGTTCATAGCAAGATTTACCATAATTGTTTTTTTATTGTCGTTTGCGTATTCTTTTTTTATTCTTGAGTCACCGTATTTTTTTATAATATCCTGAGAGAGTGTTTTAAATGAAAATTTATCTATGCTGTTGAATTTTGAAATTCCGAGAGATTTATAAAGAATTTTTTCTGATTCATATGAATACTGTTCAGGAACAATTACGCACATTTTAGTATTGTTTTCAGAGAGTTCTTTTATTTTCTGTATGAGTGCATAGGATTTTCCGCCCCCTGCACCGCCTGTATAGAAGTAAAGCATTTTATTTCTCCTTGTCTGGTTTTTATTAAATCTGAATAATTAAGGGCATATCGGAAAAAATCTGATATGCCCCGAAAGAATTTTTATTAAAATCCGTTGAGATGATATTTCTGCATAAGATAAGGATAATTTTTATATGAATAGTCAAGGTCAACGCTTCCGTCTATTCCCGCAACTGTTCCACTGCTTGAATACTGCCACATACCGTAATTTCTGGTATATGAAGGAGATGAAACGTTGTAATGTGCAACCCACACATCATATTTATCAAGAGTGGACTGATATACACTTGAATTTAAAAAGCTTGCATAGCTGTAAAGTGAAACGTAATATCCTTTTCCTTCAAGAGTAGAGCAGAAAGATTCAATAATTGCAGAAATAGTAGCCGTACTGAGATGTTTCTGGGACTCGTCCTCAATATCAAAAACTATCGGATATTCAAACTTATAATCCTTTATAATCTGATAGCAGGTTTCAGCTTCCTGAACAGCCTGTTCGGGAGTAGTTGCATAGCTGTACCAGTAAGCACCGCAGTCCAGACCGGCTTCCTGAGCCTTCTGGACATTTTCATGAAATCTTGCATCAACCTGATATAATTCTCTGCCATATCCGGCTCTGATTATTGCGAAATCAACATTTGAATTTTTCACCTGATTCCAGTCAATACTATGTTGGAAAGTTGAAACATCGATACCGTTTCTTACAACTCTTTCATCGGGATTAGGTTTTGAAGCCTCAATATATTTTTTATGAGCATCATATACTGAAAATACATCTATTATTTCATTGTTCTGAGCAGTTGTTGCAGTTGTTTCATCAGATATATTTTCAGTAATGACGGCAGTAGTAACAGCAGTCTGATTTTCTTCGGCATATGAAATTATATTGTTTCCGGCAAGTCCGGATACCAGAATAGTCACAGATGATATAAGAGATATAATTTTTTTTGTATTCACAGGAATCAGCCTCCATAAAATATTTATAATTTTAAATATAAAGTAAAACCGTTCATTAAACTCTATTTTCAATTATAGTATTTTTTTGTATAAAAAGTCAAGGAGTTTATAAATTTTTGTAACATTATACAACCCAAAAATAAAATAACTGTGCATATTGCCGGAGTTAAAGTTTTGGTTTGACTATTCCTGAATATATGATATAATAATAATTATAAATATTATGGGAGCTGATTTTTTTTGAAGGAATTTATTATTGAATCCAATGACAGCGGTCAGAGAATAGATAAGTTTATTATCAAGGCTCTGCCTGAACTTCCTAAAAGTATGATGTTCAAGCTTTTCAGAAAAAAAGAAATAAAGCTTAACGGAAAACCATGCAGTATATCAGTAATGCTTAAAGAAGGGGACAATGTAAAAATATATGTAAAAGATGAATTTCTTAAACGTGAAATAAATCTTTCATTTCTTGATGCTGATTATAATATAGATATAGTCTATGAAGATGATAATATAATCATAGCAGACAAACCGACAGGAATTTCTGTTCATTCTGATGATACAAATAATCATGATAATATGATAAACCGTATTCTCTGTTATCTTTATAAAAAGAATATTTATTCGCCTTATAATGAAAATACTTTTTCACCGGCACTCTGCAACAGACTTGATAAAAATACATGCGGAATTGTCATCTGTGCAAAGAATTTCCAGTCATTGAAAGAACTTAACAGAGCCATAAGGGAAAATCAGGTTATAAAAAAATATCACTGCATAACGGTAAAGCCTCTGCCCTCACCAATGGGAACTCTTACGGCATATCATAAAAAAATGCCCAACGGAAATATAGTCAGAATAAGCGATACAGTTATGGAGGGCTATAAGAAAATAGTTACAAAATATCGTGTAATCAAGCAATATCCTGAACTTACTCTTGCGGAAATTGAGCTTGTAACAGGAAGAACACATCAGATAAGAGCTCATCTCTCGCATATCGGTTCTCCTATTCTGGGGGACGGAAAGTATGGCATACCTGAAATAAACAAGAAATATAAATGCTTTATACAGACTCTCTGTGCATATTCTGTTGAATTTAATTTTGAACAGGATTCGTTCTTGTCATATCTCAACGGAAAAACATTCAGATGTGCAGTGCCGTATTTTGAACACAAATATCTCAGATAAAAAAATCCGACATTATCTGTCGGATTTTTTTATATTTCAGAGAGGTCATATTCTTCCTCTTTGTTTGAAAGTGCAAGTGACATAACCTTGTCATAGAATCCGGCAGGGTTAAGCATAATTTTTTCGCCGATAAGCTTTGCCTGTGAATAATCAGGAGCATAAAGCTTTATATCCATTAAATCGTTAAGAATGTCAAGACAGCGTATTCTTGTATAATAACCGCCTGTCTTTACTTTTATATATTCAACAACAAATTCCTGTTCTTTTTTCAGTCTGTCAAAATATTTCAATGCAGAGAGAACAATTTTATCTCTGTATGATTTTGGAATATAGCGTTTCAGTTCTATTGCACACAGAGTTCCTCTTTCATCATTCACATAACAGTCTTTAAGATTATCATTTTTTACAATCTTAATTATATTGTTTTTAAGAAGATAGTCAATTGATTCCTGATAAAAGAAATAGCTGATTATTTCATTGCCGACAGCAATTTCATAGAGCTGTTCAGTTTCAACAGGTCTGCCAAGTTTATGAAGAAGATAGCATATAAGTATGTTTGACATTCCTGTATCTTTGATTTCGGTATCAGCTGATTTTGACATTTTAAAAATATTCTCGTCCTGCATAAATTTCACCGTTATCAGAAGTTAGGGTATTCAAGCATATGTGAAAGCAAAGCGATATTCACAGCAGATTCAACACATGGTACAGCTCTCGGAACTATGCATGGGTCGTGTCTGCCCTTTATTTCGAGGATTTCATTTGACATATCCTTCATGTTGATAGTTTCCTGAGGTTTTGCAATGGAGGGAGTAGGCTTTATTGCAACTCTTAAAGTTATTGGCATTCCTGATGATATACCGCCGAGAATACCGCCATGGTTGTTTGTCTTTGTAAGAACATGACCTCTTTCATCAACGTAGAAGTCATCATTATTCTGACTGCCGACCATTTTTGCAGTTTCAAATCCTGCACCGAATTCAAGACCTTTTACGGCAGGTATGCCAAATATAAGCTGTGCTATTGAATTTTCAAGTCCGTCAAATATGGGAGAGCCTATACCTGCCGGAACATTGACTGATGCACATTCAATAATTCCTCCGAGTGATTCACAGCCCATTCTTGCTTTCTGAATATCAGCCTTTATAAGTTCGCCTTTTTTATCGTTTATTACAGGAAATTCTTTATATCTCACATTCAGAATATCTTCTCTGCTTACTTTTACATAGTTGAAAGCAGAATCCTTTATATTGTGTACAGAGAGAATATGAGCTCCTGTATAAATTCCACGTCTTTCGAGAATCTGACCGCATACTGCACCGGCAAAACAAAGGGGAGCAGTAAGCCGGCCTGAAAAATGACCTCCGCCTCTTACGTCATTGAAACCTTTATATCTTAAAGCACCTGTATAATCAGCATGACCGGGGCGTGCAAGTTTTGATATATTTGAATAATCTCCTGAATGTGTATCTGTGTTCTGTATAAATGCACAGAGAGGAGTTCCTGTTGTTCTTTCGTGGAGCATACCTGATATAATCTGAGGCATATCCTTTTCACTTCTTGAAGTGGTTGTACCGTCCTTTTTAGGAGCTCTCCTTGCCATAAATCTTGCAAGCTCCTCCGAGTCGATATATTCGCCTGATGGCAGATTATCTATAATCACACCGATTGCAGGGCCATGTGATTCTCCGAATATAGATACTGATATGCGGTTATTCCAGATTGATGACATTAAAATTTCCTCCCAGTTTTTTGAAATCCCCGAAGAAATCGGGATATGATTTTGATACTGCGTCAGCACCTTTGATGATTACAGGATTCTTTGAACGTGTTGATGCCACAGCACCGCACATAACAATACGGTGGTCACCAAAGCTGTCAATTTCACCGCCCCTGAACTCATCAACAGGTTCAATAATAAGACCGTCATCAAGAGCAGTAACTTTTCCTCCGATTTCATTTAAAACGGAAGATATGGCAAGAAGTCTGTCACTTTCCTTTATTTTAAGTCTTTTTGCGTTTAGTATAAATGACTTTTCTGAACCAAAAGAACCCAGAACGGCAAGTATAGGAACAAGGTCAGGAATATCTGAACAGTCTGTTTTAAAGTGACCAAGTCTGCCGTTTTTCCCATTATAACACATTTCATCAATAATTTCAAGAATTTTTTTGTCGCCCTGAACACTGTTTTCAGAAAGATTTTCAAGCTTTATATTGTTTCCGATAGCGTTTGCAGTAAAGAAGAATGCAGCCTGAGAATAATCGCCCTCAACAGTACAGTTGTGTGAAATGTATTTCTGATTTCCTTTTATGAAATATCCGTAATCCGTTTCAGTTATTTCTATTCCGAAAAGATTTAAACAAGACACAGTCATATCTGCATATGGTTTTGATTCAAGATGTGATTTCATTATTATTTTTGAATCACCGTCAAGAACCGGAAGTGCAAACATAAGACCTGTTACAAACTGCGATGAAACATCGCCTTCAAGATAAAAATCACCTGATTTAAGTTTTCCTGAAAGGCTGAAAGGCATAGTATTGCTGTAATCAAATTCAATGCCGTTCTTTGAAAGTTCCCTTATATATATATCAATAGGACGCTGAGGGAGTCTGCCCTGCCCGAGAAATTCCGAGGGAATACCCAATGCACAGGCTATCGGGATTAAAAATCTGAGTGTAGAACCGCTTTCACAGCAATCTATAACAGCATTTTCAGGAAGTTCCGATATTCCCTGAACAGTTACAGTATCGCCGTTTATTTCAAATTCTGTACCGAGAGCCGTCATAGATGAAATTGTTGCATAAATATCCTTTGAGAATGTAATTCCGCTTACAACTGATTTTCCGTCAGAAAGTCCCGCACATATAAGCATACGGTGAGAGTAGCTTTTTGATGAGGGAATTTTAACAGTTCCCTCTAATTTTGAAGGCTGAATTTTTATATCCATAAGTGAATCAGTCCCCCATAAGAGCGTTGAAATCTTCAACAGAAGTTTTGATTATTTCAGCTTTTCCGATTTCGTGGCATACAATATAGCTGATATTTCCTGAACTTCTTTTTTTATCTTTTGAGCAGAATGGAAGAAGTTTATCGGCTGATACCGGAACATTTATTGGAAGTCTGTAATTTTCAAGACATTTTATAAGTTTGCTGTATACTTCATCAGAGCATAATTTTTTTGTAATCATAGCCATTCCGACTGCAACACCACAGCCATGTGTATATGTTGTATAGTTATAATATCCCTCGACAGCATGACCGAGAGTGTGACCGAAATTTAAAATCATTCGTTCACCTGTATCAAATTCATCATGTTCAACAACATCTCTTTTTATATCAATGCATGTATAAACCATATCGTCCATAATTTCATCGATATTTTCAATGTTGTGTGATGCAATTTCATCAAAGAGCTTTTTATCACGAATCATTCCGTATTTTATAGCTTCAGCCATTCCGTCAGAAAGAAATTCAGGGGAGAGAGTTTTAAGAGTGTTGCTGTCGCATATGACAAGTTTTGGCTGTTTAAAAGCTCCTGCAAGATTTTTACCGCCTTTGAGGTCAATAGCAGTTTTTCCGCCTACTGATGAATCAATCTGGGCAAGGAGTGTTGTAGGAATCTGAATAAAATCTATTCCTCTTAAAAAAGTTGCAGATGCAAAACCTGTAATATCTCCGACAACTCCGCCTCCGAGTGCTATTAGTATATCAGAACGTGTTATATTTTTTTCGCAGAGAAAATCATATATTCTGTTGAGCGTATCTGAATTTTTAGATTTTTCACCGTTAGGAAATTCAAATATATCAACATTAAAGCCGTTCTGCTCCATAGATTTTTTTACAGTATTTCCATAAAGACTGTTTACTTTATCATCAGTAACTATAACGGCATTGCGTGATTTGACTGTATCTGCAATAAATTTTCCGCAGTTTTCAATCATACCTCTTTCAATAAGAACATCATAAGGAGAGCTTGTATTTACTCTGATTTTTTTCATCTGAAAAATCACCCCTGTATATAGTAATCAAAAACCGCTGTTTTTTATCTGAACAGCGGTAATGCTTCACATAAAAATATACCATATAAACCGTAATTTGTCAAGAATAAGATTATATGCACTTTAAATTTTATTTTTTAAAAATATTCCGAAACCCTTGACAAATTTTATTAAATAGTGTATAGTATTAAAAGTATCCTTGTCCGTTGTGAGTGGCGGACGTATTCTGAAAGGAGGTGTTTTTAATGGCTAAGGTATCTGCTAAATATGAAGCTATGGTTATTTACAGCCTTGCTAACGGCGAAGAATCCGTTAAGGAACTTGCTGAAAAATTCAAGGGCGTTATCGAAAGACATGCTGAAGCTGTTGAAGTTAACGAAGATTGGGGTAAGCGTAAGCTCGCATATCCTATCAATGACGAAACTGAAGGTTACTATGTAATTTACAGCTTTACTTCAAAACCCGATTTTCCGGCAGAGCTTTCAAGACGTCTTAACATCAGTGACGGCGTACTTCGTTCTCTCATCACTGTTCTTTAATTTGGTATTCCAGAGAGGTTGTTATTAATGATTAATAAGGTTATTTTAATGGGCAGACTTACTGCTGACCCTAATTTCAGCCAGACTCAGAATGGTGTTGCTCATTGCAGATTTACTGTTGCAGTTGACAGAAACTTTACTGATAAATCTTCAGGCGAAAGACAATCTGATTTTATATCTTGTGTTGCTTGGAGACAGACTGCTGAATTTATCAATAAGTATTTTTCAAAAGGTAAAATGATTTGCGTTGAAGGTACTCTCCGTACAGGTAGCTATAATGACAGGAATCACCCTGATGTGAAACATTATACAACTGATGTACAGATAGAAAATGCTTATTTTACAGGCGAAAAAACTGTAAACAATAATAATAGTTATCCTGTTCCTCAGAATAATTATTCCCAGAATAATTCAGCTCCTCAGAACAATGCTCCTGCTCAGAATTTCAATTCTGCTCCCGCAGATAATACCGGTATGTCAGTTGGCAATCTCAGCGATTTTGAAGAAGTACTTGGCGAAAATGATTTGCCATTCTGAGAGAATTTATCAGGCTTTATATTTTTAGAAAAGGAGATGTAAGTCATGGAAAAGGAAAGAAATCCTCGTGCAGCTAAAAGACCTCGCAAAAAGGTTTGTATGTTCTGTGCTGACAGAGTAGAGAAAATTGATTACAAGGACCTCGCTAAGCTCAGAAAGTGCATGACTGACAGAGCTAAGATTCTGCCAAGACGTGTTACAGGTACATGTGCATATCATCAGCGTGAGCTTACTGCTGCTATCAAAAGAGCAAGATATATCGCATTACTTCCTTATGTAAGCGACTAATATATTAACCCGTAAAAAAAGGGAGGCTTTGACCTCCCTTTTGTTGTTTTTATAAACCGTATTTTTTACGGCATCATTATTCAAAAAATACGGTTATTTCATAAAAAGTCAGTCTGTCATCGAAATTGATGTGTGACGCTGTTCTCTGAACAGGAACGATATGCACCATACCGCAGAAATGGCTACAAGTATATATACAGTTCTGCTGAGAACAGTTCCTGCACCGCCGAAAAGCCATGCCACAAGGTCAAATCCGAAAATTCCGACCAGTCCCCAGTTTAATCCGCCTATTACAAGCAGAATTAAAGCGAATTTGTCCCACATGGAGAAACACCTCTTTTTTCAGTGGCTTTGCTGACATTCTTTCCTTGTGCGGAAACGATGTCCTGAAAGTATTATTAACCGGCTTTAAAAATATATTCCTGAGGAAGTGAGAAAAATAATGGAAAAACTCCTGATGATTTTAAGCATGATTGTTCTGCTTCTTATTGTTCTTCTTTTTGCTGACTATTTCAGCGACAATAAGAAAAAGGGAAGAAATGCTGAACGAAAAACATATGAAATTCTGAAAAAAATTGCAAAGAAAAAGAAATATAAAATTATGAATAATGTTTATCTCCCTCTTTATGACAAAACATCTGAAATAGACCATATACTTATAGGAAATTTCGGCGTGTGTGCTGTTGAAACAAAAGGAATTTCAGGAACTGTCAGCGGAAGGGGTGAACAGCTTACTCATAAAATCGGCAAAAAAACATATAAATTCTATAATCCGCAGTACCAGAATAAAACGCATGTCAAAAACCTTGAATATCATCTCAGAAAAGGGAAGTTCAATAATGTACCCGTTTATTCAGTTGTAGTATTTACTGCTGATGATATAGAACTTAAAAGTCCTGTCGGCATATATCTTAAAGACCTTGAAAAAGAAATAAGAAAATTTCCGCAGTCAAAATGCGATACGGACAGAATTTATAATTATATAGATTCCATAAGAATAAGAAACCCGATTAAGAAATTTATGCACAGATTCAGATAAAAGAAAAAATCCATAGGTAAAAACCTATGGATTTCAATTTTTTAAGAGGCGCCACCCAGATTTGAACTGGGGATCAGGGTGTTGCAGACCCATGCCTTACCACTTGGCTATAGCGCCATATTTGGAGCGGATTACGAGGCTCGAACTCGCTACCTCCACCTTGGCAAGGTGGCGCTCTACCAGATGAGCTAAATCCG